>NZ_NEJP01000013.1 GCF_002113125.1 Pseudomonas sp. B20(2017)
CTCCTTGTATGTAGGCCATAACGAAAAATGCTCCGTATCTTTCGATACGGAGCATTTTCTTAAAGGGCCGGACAGATTGCTAGGTTTTCACACAGTCTGTGAGGGCGCCGTTTTCTTACCAGTAGTTTTCCACCGCCACCTGTCCCGGCCGCCGGGTCAGGCTCAACGCCATACCGCGCTGTTTGAGCAACGCCCGGGTGTCATCGATCATTTGTGGATTGCCGCAGAGCATGACCCGCGACCACAGTGGGTCCAGTTCGACCCCTGCTGCCCTTTCCAGCTCGCCAGTTTCGATCAGGGTAGTGATTCGCCCGCTGAGGGCTCCGGGATACGCCTCCCGCGTTACCACCGGAATGAACTGGAACTTGTGGGCAAATTCAGCCAGATAATCACGTTGCGTCAGCTCGGCAATCAGCTGTTGATAAGCCAGTTCCCGACCCTCCCGCGCGCTGTAGACCAAAATGATCCGCTCGAATTTTTCCCAGACCTCAAAGTCCTGCAGGATCGACAAAAAAGGCGCCACACCGGTACCTGTGGATAACAGCCAGAGATCCCGCCCGTCCACAAAACGGTCCAGGGTCAAATAGCCAAATGCCTGACGTTCCACCAGCAAGGTATCGCCCACCCTCAGTCGACTCAATTCACTGGTGAATTCGCCTCCGGGAACCACGATCGAGAAAAACTCCAGAAACTCGTCGAACGGTGAGGAAACCATTGAGTAGGCACGCCACACCGTTCTGCCGTCGGGTCTGTTCACCCCAAGCCTGGCAAACTGCCCGGCACGAAAGCGAAAACCGGCGTCGCGCGTCGTACGCAACGTGAACAAGCTGGGGGTCAAGGGTCGCACGTCGAGCAAGGTCTGAGACGTGAACTTTTCTGCGCTGGCGGTCATGAGGCACTCCTTTCAACAGGCTACCAGTGTCGCGCAAAGTTGTACGCTTAAAAACCCACAGTAAATGATGGCATTTAGCAACTTCTGTATTGGTTAGTCATTTTCATCCGTGCTGGTTGATTATTAACTGCCCCGTACACTCTTTAGTATTGCAGGCCACATACAACCTATTCACTGGCTAATTGCCTTATATACAAATCCTCGGCACTTCAAGAGCAAAATAATCAGAGCGGAAGGTAGGAATTCTCCTACACTCGTCGAGGTGCTGGACTTGGATCCAAAAAGCACCCCCCTTGGAATTTCGCGGAGCACTCATCATGGAACAGTGGATAGCCTCCCAGATAAAGCAACTAACCCGCGCGACTTGCATTGAATCTGCCTACCCGATTCTCGCAAATTTTTCGAGAAACATAGGGTTTCGTTTTTGTGCCGTTTCGATAACCTCAACCCAGCGAAGTCCGCCAATTAAACCCTTTAATATCAATAACTACCCAGCACATTTCAAACAGCTGGATTTAGAAAACAATTTCAATGAAACGAACCCGATAGAATCACATTGCAATCATTCAATGCTACCTATTATCTGGTGCCAAGAGATGTTCCTCAAAGCACCACAGCTATGGCAAGCACTTGAGGATCACGGACTCCAACATGGCTGGTCTCAGTCGTTCCATCATGAAGAAAGCGGTTTGTGCAGCGTTATCAGCCTGGTCAGACCGAATTGCCCAATCAGTCCCCTGGAACTTTACGAACACTTTGGCTACATGTTCTACATCGCCAGCCATCTGAGCGACCTCTTTGCTCGCACACTCCCCGCCCGACCGCCCGGGCTACAACAGCCACGGTTATCCCAAAGGGAATTAGAAGTCTTGAAGTTATGTGCTTCCGGCAAAACTGCCTGGGAGGCCGGCAGGGTCCTCAATATCGCCGAACGCACTGTCAGCTACCACATCAGTAAAATCATGGCGAAGTTGAATGTTTGCAACAAGATTTCTGCAGTCAGAGTCGCCACCCAGGCAGGACTGATCTAGCCGGTAGCTCCGAAAACAGACAAGTATTGCAGTCGAAAAAAAAGTACCATTTGCGACCTTCCTGAGTGATGACGCGATATCTCGCGACGTTGTCCACTCGGTCGGTTCCGCCGCACGATACCTGGGCCGCGGGATATCCGTCGTTTACCCAGAGTCCCGCACCATGCCTTTGCTCGATACGCCCTTCGCCCAGCTTGATCTGATTCGCCAGCCCGAACAGCAGAACGAACCGCTGCAAGCCTTCGACGCGGCCGACGAATACCTGCTCAATCATCTGGCCGAACAGAATCTGCCGGCGGTTACCCGAGTATTGGTGCTCAACGACAGTTTCGGCGCGCTGGCCATCAGCCTCACGGGCAAGGTGCAAGTCAGCACCAGCGGTGATTCGTTCCTGGCGTTTCAGGGGCTGGAAAAAAACCTGCTGCGTAATGGCCAGGCGTTTGATGCTCTTCGCGGTATTCCTGCCAGCGAGCCGTTGGTCGGGCCGTTCGACCAGGTGCTGATCCGCGTCCCGAAAACCCTGGCACTGCTGGAAGAACAACTGATTCGCCTCCAAGGGCAATTGGCACCTGGCGCACAGGTGGTGGCCGCAGCGATGGTCAAGCATTTGCCCCGCGCAGCCGGTGATCTGCTGGAACGCTATATCGGTCCGGTTCAGGCATCGCTGGCGGTGAAGAAGGCACGCTTGCTGATCGCCACGCCCGAAGCCAAGGGACCCGCCGTCTCGCCCTACCCGACCCGTTATCGCCTCGACGAGCCGGCCATCGAACTGCTCAACCACGCCAACGTGTTCTGCCGCGAAGGGCTCGATATCGGCACCCGCGCCTTCCTTCCGCACCTGCCGAAAAACCTCGGCTCGGCACGAGTCGCAGACCTCGGCTGCGGCAACGGCGTATTGGCCATCGCCAGCGCCCTGCAAAACCCCGACGCGCATTACACACTGGTGGACGAATCGTTCATGGCTGTGCAATCGGCGGCCGAGAACTGGCGCGCAGCGTTGGGTGAACGTGAGGTGATCGTGCGCGCCGGCGACGGTCTGGCCGGCCAGGAAGCGCAATCGCTGGACGTGGTGCTGTGCAACCCGCCGTTTCACCAGCAACAGGTGGTTGGCGACTTCCTCGCCTGGCGCATGTTCCAGCAGGCTCGCGAAGCGCTGGTGGTCGGTGGCGCGCTGTACATCGTTGGTAACCGTCACCTGGGTTATCACAGCAAGCTGGCGCGATTGTTCCGGGGTGTCGAGCAAGTCGCGGCTACGCCGAAGTTCGTGATCCTCAAGGCCCGTAAATAATCCGGGCAAAAAAAACCCTCCGGTCGGAGGGTCAAAAATCCGTGCCGCAAGGCAGCGGGATGGGAAGTCTCAGTGCGTGGTCAGACCTGCGGCGTTCATGAACATGCGCATCAGGCTGGCGACGATGAACAATGTACCGACGCTGCCGACCCAGATCATGGCCAACCAGCCGAGCCGCTGCCACAGCGGCTTTTTTTCGGCTTGTTCAATGTCGTGCAGGGAATGTTTGCCGGTCATGCTTGCATCCTCCGATTGAGGGAGATGGCGCCGCGGTCGGCGCCATCGTGATCACCATTAGTGATAACCGTCTTCGTGGGTGACCTTGCCGCGGAACACGTAGTAGCTCCAGAAGGTGTACCCCAGGATGAACGGGATGATGAATAGCGTACCCACCAACATGAAGCCCTGGCTTTGCGGCGGCGCGGCGGCGTCCCAGATCGAGATCGACGGCGGCACGATGTTCGGCCACAGGCTGATGCCCAGACCGCTGTAGCCGAGGAAGATCAGCACCAGGGTCAGCAGGAACGGCATGTAGTTGGCGTTTCGCGCCACCGCACGGATCAATGCGTACAGCGTCACCAACACCAGAATCGGCACCGGCAGGAACCAGAACAGATTGGGCAGGCTGAACCAGCGCTCGGCGATTTCCGGGTGAGAGAGCGGCGTCCACAGGCTGACGATGCCGATCACCGCCAGCAGCACGAAGGCCAACGGGCGCGCCAGGTCATGCATCTGCTCCTGAAGCTTGCCTTCGGTCTTCATGATCAGCCAGGTGCAACCGAGCAGCGCATACGCCACAACAAGCGCGGCGCCGCAGAACAGCGTGAACGGCGTCAGCCAGTCCAGTGAACCGCCGGCATATTGCCGGTTGACCACGGGCAAGCCGTCGATGAACGCGCCAAGCGCCACGCCCTGGAAGAACGTCGCCGCCACCGAACCACCGATGAACGCCTTGTCCCACAGGTGACGCTTGTCATCCTTGGCCTTGAAGCGGAACTCGAACGCCACGCCACGGAAGATCAGCCCGATCAGCATGAAGATCAATGGCAAGTACAGCGCCGACAGCACCACCGAATAGGCCAGCGGGAATGCGCCGAACAACGCAGCGCCCCCCAGTACCAGCCAGGTTTCATTGCCGTCCCACACAGGGGCGACGGTGTTCATCATGACGTCGCGGTCGGTCTTGCCGGGGATGAACGGGAAGAGAATCCCGATCCCCAGGTCGAAACCGTCCATGACCACGTACATCATGATGCCGAAGATGATGATCACGGCCCAGATCAGCGGAAGATCAATACCCATGACTCAAATCTCCTTGGTCAGGCTGCGGTCGTGTTCGGCGCCATCGTCGTCGGCAGCGGACAACGGACGGGCCGGCGTACGTTTCTGGCCAGGACCACCGTCGTTGGTTTCCTTGCCTTCGTCGGTCTTCGGCCCTTTGCGCACCAGGCGCATCATGTAGCCCAGCCCCGCACCGAACAGCGCGAAATACACCACCACGAACATGATCAGCGTGATGCTCATCTGCATGAAACTGTGGTTGGACGACGCATCCGCCGTGCGCATCAGCCCGTAGACCACCCACGGCTGACGACCGATTTCAGTGGTGAACCAGCCCGCCAGGATCGCGATCAGGCCGGACGGCCCCATCCACAGCGCCAAGTACAGGAACGGCCGCGAGGTGTAGAGCGAGTCACGCTTGCGCAGCCACAAACTCCACAGACCGGTGAAGATCATCAGGAAGCCGAGACCGACCATGATCCGGAACGACCAGAACACGATGGTCGAGTTCGGCCGGTCTTCTGGCGGGAACTCCTTGAGCGCAGGGACTTGCTTGTCCAGCGAGTGGGTCAGGATCAGGCTGCCGAGGTATGGAATCTCGACAGCAAACTTGGTCTTTTCTTCCTTCATGTCCGGCCAGCCGAACAGGATCAGCGGTGTCGCTTCGTCGCCGACGTTTTCCCAGTGACCCTCGATCGCGGCGATCTTCGCCGGTTGGTGTTCAAGGGTATTGAGGCCATGGAAGTCGCCGATGACTGCCTGGATCGGCGCAACGATCAATGCCATCCACATCGCCATCGACAGCATGGTGCGGATCGCCGGGTTATCCTTGCCGCGCAACAGGTGCCAGGCCGCCGACGAGCCGACGAAGAAGGCCGTTGCGACGAACGCGGCAGTCGCCATGTGCATCAGGCGATACGGGAACGAAGGGTTGAAAACGATTGCCAGCCAGTCGGTTGGAATGACCTGCCCGTTGACGATCTCGAAGCCCTGCGGGGTCTGCATCCAGCTGTTGGAGGCGAGAATCCAGAAGGTTGAAATCAGCGTGCCGATGGCCACCATCACCGTGGAGAAAAAGTGCAGGCCGCGCCCGACCTTGTTCCAGCCGAACAGCATCACGCCGAGGAAACCGGCCTCGAGGAAGAACGCCGTGAGCACTTCATACGTCAGCAACGGCCCGGTAACGGAACCGGCGAAGTCCGAGAAGCGGCTCCAGTTGGTGCCGAACTGGTAGGCCATGACCAGGCCCGAGACCACGCCCATGCCGAAGTTGACGGCAAAGATCTTCGACCAGAAATGGTAGAGGTCACGGTAGGTGTCATTGCCGGTTTTCAGCCACAGGCCTTCCAGCACCGCGAGGTAGCTCGCAAGACCGATGGTGATCGCCGGGAACAGGATGTGGAACGAGATGGTGAACGCGAACTGAATTCGGGCGAGATCCAGGGCCTCTAAACCGAACATAAGCTTTCCTCTATCAGATAACGGTTCCAGGACTGGCGGCCTTGAACCACTGCCCCCACGGGTATGGAGTGCGGCGAACTCGAATTCGTTCTTCTTTTTACAGGCATCGCGACGCAGGGAGTCTGCCGACGGGTCCGGGATCAGTTCCGCGATGGGTCTTGATCTGGATCAATCAACGTTGAAAGAGTAGTCCCATTTCCGACGGAGAACCGCGTGGTCTTTTGCCGCGTGACAAGTTGCCTCACAGGCCTGGCAACGCTCTGAAATACATCCGTGGCCGGTGCTCGCGCCACGACGGGGAAAAATCGATGTCTGGCTAACTAAATTTTCTGTCATAGCAACTTCCTGTTACAGACTGGTGATAATCTCGCGATTCCCCTCGATCAAGACCGGCCCGCAAATGCCCAGCCAAGAGCCCTTGCTGTTACGTCACCACCGTCCCTTTCTTGCTTTCTGGTTTGCCCGAATCTTCACCGCCAGCGGTTTTCAAATGCTCACCGTGGCGATCGGCTGGAATCTCTATCAACTGACCGGCAACGTGCTCGATCTGGGTCTGGTCGGGCTGGTGGAGTTCGCGCCGCGGGTGCTGTTCATGCTGCACACCGGCCACGTTGCCGATCGCTACGACCGGCGCAGGGTCGCGGCGATCTGCCAGTCGTTGCAGGCCTTGATCGCCCTGGCACTGGCCATCGGCAGCGCCACTGACCATGTCACCCGGGAAATGATCTTTATCCTGGCGTTCCTGCTGGGTGCCGCGCGCTCGTTCGAAATGCCGACCACCCAGGCGCTGCTGCCGAGTATCGTGCCCAGCGCGCTGTTCCCACGGGCGGTTGCCGCTGCGCAATCGGCGCAGCAATCGGCCACCATCGTCGCCCCGGCGCTCGGCGGCCTGCTCTATGCCTTCGGCAGCGTGTGGGTCTATGGCCCGACCGTCGTTCTGTACGTCATCGCTTGCACGCTGATGCTCAACCTGCCCGCGCGGCAAACACCTCTGAACAAAGGCAAGGCGACACTGGATTCGTTGCTGGCGGGGATTCGCTTCATTCGCAGCCGCCCGGACATTCTCGGGGCGATTTCGCTGGACCTGTTCGCGGTGCTGCTCGGCGGCGCCACGGCACTGTTGCCGGTGTTCGCCAAGGACATTCTGCTGACCGGGCCGTGGGGATTGGGGTTGCTGCGCTCCGCGCCGGCGGTCGGGGCGTTGGGGATGTCGCTGTTTCTGGCGCGGTTTGCCGTTGAGCGAAACGTCGGTCGGGTGATGTTCACGGCCGTCGGCGTATTCGGTGTCGCCACCATCGCGTTCGGTCTGTCGACTTCGTTCTGGTTCTCGTTGGCGGTGCTGGTGGTGCTCGGCGCGGCGGACATGATCAGCATGGTGATCCGCGCCTCGTTCGTGCAACTGGAAACCCCGGATGAAATGCGCGGCCGGGTCAGCGCGGTGAACGGCCTGTTCATCGGCGCCTCGAACCAACTGGGCGAATTCGAATCCGGCCTTACCGCCCACTGGTTCGGCACCGTGCCAGCAGTGGTGATGGGCGGGATTGGTACGCTGGTGGTGACCGGGACCTGGATCAAACTGTTCCCGACCCTGGCCAACCGCGACCGGATGCATGTGCCGGTGGAAGAAGTTAAGGCCTAGCTACGCCGCTGCCACCTGCGCAGCCACCTCGCCAAGCACAATCAACTCGAAAAGATGCGGTACATAGATACCGCATTGAGTGTAATGTATCGCCTTACACTCGCCGCATGATCAAATCCTTTCAGCACAAAGGCCTTCGCGGCTTCTATGAAACCGGTTCGACTCGCGGGATTCGTGCCGATCACGCTAAACGGCTGTCGCGCATGCTGCAGTTCATGGATCGGGCGGCTGTTCCGGGTGATCTGGATCTTCCCGGTTGGCGTCTGCATCCACTGAAAGGGGAGCTTTGCGAGTACTGGTCACTCAGTGTGTCCGGGAACTGGCGGGTTATCTTTCGATTTGCAGGTTCGGATATCGACCTGATCGACTATCTGGATTACCACTGACAGGAGGCAGGCTCATGCCCATGCACAACCCGCCACACCCCGGTGAAACACTGCTGATGGACGTATTGCCGGAACTTGGCATCAGTGTTACCGAATTGGCTCGGCATCTGGGATTCGCTCGTCCTCATCTATCTCGCGTCTTGCACGGACATGCGCCGATCAGCCCGGATCTGGCCGTAAGACTGGAGCGCGCGGGGATTGGCAAGGCTCGAATGTGGCTAGGTGTTCAAACCGATTACGACCTTTGGCAAGCAGAACATCGTGAGCAGCCAGCCATTCAACCAATCGCTGCCCACGCCTGACCTTCTCAGGCCAATAACTCCCCCGCCATCTTCGCTCTGACGGCCTTGCCCGCCAGTTGCTCAACTAGCGTCAACGCAAATGCCAGTGCTGCGCCGGAACCCTGGGCAGTGATGCAATTGCCGTCGACCACCACTGGTTGATCGACAAACGTGCAACCGGACAATTGATGGCTGGTTGTGGGCAGGCAGGTCATCCGGCGTTGACGTAATACACCGAAGCTTTGCAGCGCGACCGCCGGGGATTCGGCGACCGCGGCGAACAGGCGTCCAGCGCTGGCCTGATCCTTTAGCAGTTGTTGAAGAGGCTGGTGCGCGGCCAGGTGTTGCGCGCCGACAGCGCCACCGGGCAGGACGATCAGATCAAAAGTCTGGGCCAGCACATCAATGAGCATGCCGTCGGCGGTCAGTCGCGTGCCTCGGGCACAAGTCAGCATGCGCCGGCCTTCGATGCTAGCCGCCACCACTTCGACGCCGGCGCGACGCAGCACGTCGATCAGGGTCACGCATTGCAGATCATCGATGCCCTCGGCGAGGGTAATCAGGGCTCTAAAGGTCATGGGCACCATCCGCTGGGAGATCTTTAAAGCGTAGTCAGCTTTGCCCTGCCCCGTTCGGCGACAGCCGTTACTTGATGTAAAGCTGGGTCGACATCGTGTTGCGCGGGGCGTTGATCGATGTGTTGCTGAAGGTAAAGGTGCCTTCCTGACGAGTCGCCAGATCGAAGGTGTACAGCGAACCGACGGTTTTCGCGCCTGGCGTGCATTCGGTCAGGTTGCCGTTATCGAAGGCACAGACCGGACTCCGGGTGCCGTTCACTTCAAAGCCGTCCAGTGCAGCCTGAGGCTGGCTCTGGCCGTAACCGATTTCCAGCACATAGACCTTGATGCCCGGCGCGCTGTGATCGCAACGGGTCTGCACCTGGCCATCGGTAATGTCTTCGAGCCCGCAGGACGACGACTGAACCTTGATGACTTTCACCTCGCTCAATGGCGGTGCCGACGCCGCGAGTGCCGCCGGTACACCGGCCAGCAGCAAGGCCATCAATCCAGCGCTCTTCATCCAACCCTTGTTCATGCGATCCATCCCCGAAAAAACAGCGCGCAGTATGGCGTACTTGGCCGTGGTGCAAAACTTCGCCGACGATCGACACCAACATCCGCCATCTTCCTCACGCTGCTGGTATGATGCGCGGCTTTTTCCGGCCCACCACAATTTTCCAGGCGCTTGCGACGGTCTGTGCTTTGCTGTTGAGGTCGATACATTCACGGCGCCACGCGCGCCACGGGGAGCAGACATGCTGGAAAGGCTGTTTCAACTCAAGGCACACAACACCAACGTGCGGACCGAGATTCTGGCGGGCGTCACGACCTTCCTGGCCATGGCCTACATTCTGTTCGTCAACCCGAGCATCCTCGGCGAGACCGGCATGGACAAAGGCGCGGTGTTCGTCGCCACGTGTCTGGCAGCCGCCATCGGCTCCACGGTCATGGGCCTGATCGCCAACTACCCGATCGCCCTCGCACCGGGCATGGGCCTGAACGCCTTCTTTACCTACACCGTCGTGCTGCACATGGGCCACACCTGGCAAGTGGCGCTGGGCGCGGTGTTCATTTCGGCCGTGTGCTTCTTCCTGCTGTCGATCTTCCGCATCCGTGAATGGATCATCAACAGCATCCCGCTGCCACTGCGCTCGGCGATTGCCGCCGGTATCGGCCTGTTCCTGGCGCTGATCGCCCTGCACAACGCCGGTATCGTGGTCAGCAACCCGGCGACCATGGTCGGCCTCGGTGACCTGAAGCAACCGGCGCCGATCCTCGCCACCCTCGGTTTCGCCCTGATCGTTGCCCTTGAAGCCCTGAAAGTGCGCGGCGCGGTGCTGATCGGCATTCTGGCGGTGACCATCGTCTCGATCGTGATGGGCTTCACCCCGTTCGGCGGCGTGACGTCGATGCCGCCTTCGCTGGCCCCGACCTTCCTGCAACTGGACATCAAGGGCGCGCTGGACATCGGTCTGGTCAGCGTGATCTTCGCTTTCCTGTTCGTCGACCTGTTCGATAACTCCGGCACCCTGATCGGCGTCGCCAAGCGCGCCGGCCTGATGGGCAAGGATGGCCACATGCCGAAAATGGGCCGTGCGCTGATCGCTGACAGCACCGCGGCAATGGCCGGCTCGCTGCTGGGCACCTCGACCACCACCAGCTACATCGAATCCGCCGCTGGCGTGAGTGCCGGCGGCCGCACCGGCCTGACCGCCATCGTTGTCGCGATCCTGTTCCTGCTGGCGCTGTTCTTCTCGCCACTGGCTGCCAGCGTACCGGCGTTCGCCACCGCGCCGGCGCTGCTGTTCGTCGCCGTGCTGATGACTTCGGGCCTGGCGGAAATAGACTGGGAAGACATCACCGTCGCCGCGCCGGTCGTGGTCACCGCCCTGGCGATGCCTTTCACCTATTCCATCGCCAACGGCATCGCCTTCGGCTTCATCGCCTGGACTGCGATCAAACTGCTATCCGGCCGCGCCCGCGAGCTGAACCCGGCGCTGGTGATCCTGTCGATTCTGTTCGTGATCAAGCTGGGTTGGTTCAACGCATGACTTTTGATTCCCAGGCTTACGCCGCACAACTCGAAGACAAGGTCACGCGCCTGCGTGACCTGCTGGCCCCGTTCGATGCACCGGAACCAGCGGTGTTCGACTCGCCGTTGCAGAACTTCCGCCTGCGCGCCGAATTCCGCCTGTGGCGCGAGGGCGGTGAGCGGCATTACGCGATGTTTTCCCAGGACGACAAGCGCACGCCGATCCTGATCGAAGAATTCCCGATCGCCAGCCTGCGCATCAACCAGTTGATGCCGCAATTGAAGGCTGCCTGGCAGGCCAGCGCGGCGCTGAGCCACAAGCTGTTCCAGGTGGAGTTTCTGACCACCCTGGCCGGCGACGCGATGATCACCCTGTGCTATCACCGCCCGCTGGACGAGCACTGGCATACAGCGGCCACCAAACTGGCGGCTGATCTGGGCGTCAGCATCATCGGCCGTTCCAAGGGCAAGCGCGAAGTACTCGGCCTCGACTACGTGGTCGAAAAGCTCGACGTCGGCGGTCGCACGTTCAGCTATCGCCAGCCGGAAGGCGCGTTCACCCAACCGAACGGCACCGTGAACCAGAAGATGCTCAATTGGGCATACGAAGCACTGGGTGATCGCGGCGACGATCTGCTGGAGCTGTACTGCGGCAACGGCAACTTCACCCTGCCACTGGCAACCCGCGTGCGCAAAGTGCTGGCCACGGAAATCAGCAAGACGTCGGTTAATGCGGCGTTGAGCAACCTGGCCGAAAACGCTGTGGATAACGTCACCCTGGTTCGTCTATCCGCCGAAGAGCTGACCGAAGCCCTGAACGAAGTTCGCCCGTTCCGTCGCCTGCACGGCATCGACCTGAAGAGCTACGAGTTCGGCAGCGTGTTCGTCGACCCGCCACGGGCCGGCATGGACCCGGACACCTGCGAACTGACCCGGCGCTTCGACAACATCCTGTACATCTCCTGCAACCCGGAAACACTGGCGGCCAACATCGCTCAACTGCACGACACGCACCGCATCACCCGCTGCGCGCTGTTCGACCAGTTCCCGTGGACTCACCACATGGAATCCGGCGTGCTGCTGACCCGACGTTGATCGCAGGTGCCAGAAACAAGAAAGCCGTCCTCATCGACGGCTTTTTTGTGCCTGTTCATGGCACGGGATCGATCTTGCGCGGGCGCCCGCCCTTCTTGCCGTTGACCCGTGCAGCTTCAGCTTTCGCAGTGCTGCTCTGGCGGCCATTGCGCGAAGCGATCACCGAGGCAGCCATGGCCATCAGTGGCTGACTGGCGGAGATCATGCCGGCGATGGAAACCTGCAGATCCCTGCCTTCATGGCAAAGGGCAGTGCCGGCAAAGCCGACGTGCAATCCGGTGAAGTCCTCCGGTTCAAAATCATCGAATTCGCGGTAGAGATTCACTGGGAGTAATACGCCGCTGTCGTCCTCGAAGTGAATCACCAGGCACGGTTTCTGAAAGGCCACCGACACGGCTTGCAGGCTGCTGTGTCGGCGCAGCCCCCCGCGATCGACAGCTTCATCGAGACGCTTTTCCGTAACCGGTCGATCAGCATGCAAGCCGGCCTTTACTGTTTTCATAGTTCGATCTCCACACCTTCCTGAGCACCGACCAGGGCCAACAGGGTTTTGTTTTCTTCTGGTTCGTAATACGCCGACCCGATCCTGAAGGTCTCACCGGTCACTTCACGCATGACGGCCACTTCGTTCGAGTCACCGTCCCACCATTGGTTATCGAGACACGCCGTCTGCAAACGAGTCCACCAGATTCGGCGAGCCCTCCGCAGATGATTTGTTTCACGGAGCGACTGGCGTAGCCCCTCAAGCACCGCAATCGGTGGTCGACGCGACAGGGGCACCACATCCCATAACTCCACGCCGTTGTGCCAGAAGCTGAATTTGAAGCGGGCACTCCATGCACCTGAATCAACGTGCGCATGGGGCGGACAATGTTCGTCTCGCAGCATGATCACCACCGACAATCCCTTGTAACTGCACACTTTCATGCTAACCCATCCGTTAGGTTAAAAGTTTCGAAAACTGCCATTCCCTGACAATTCCGACCATCGGCATTGCTGCCTCAAATGGTCATTACGTTTTCGAGCCTAGTGCGGGATTCAGGAAAGCCCCGCGCAAAATGGTAAGCAGTTCTTTCGCAGAGGCCGCGCATTTGCTACATACGAAGACTCATTCCCCGGTGTAATCAATCATGCATCGACACTTCGACGATCTTCAGCTGGGCAGCATCGAGTTGTTTTGCCTGGCCGCCGAGTGCGGCAGTTTCACCGGTGCTGCGCAGGCGGCTTCGGTGACGCCGGCAGCGGTGAGCCGCTCGGTATCACGCATGGAAGAACGCTTGGGCGTGCGGCTGTTTGCACGCACCACCCGCAGCGTGAAACTGACCGACAGCGGCCGGCGCTACTACGAAGAATGCAGCCAGGCGCTGGCGCAACTGGTCGAGGCACAACGGGAAGTCATGGGGCAGCAGCAGGAACCGTCCGGCACCCTGCGTATCAGTATTCCTACGACCTACGCCCATCATCGGATCCTGCCGCTGTTGCCAGCCTTTCGTGCGCGATTCCCGCAGGTGAAGGTCGACATGCACATCAGCAATCGCAACATCGACTTCGTCGGCGAGGGTTACGACATGGCGATCCGCGTGCGGGCGATTCCCGATTCCGGCCTGATCGCCCGCCACCTGGAAGACGCGGCGCTGGTGATGGTCGCCAGCCCCGATTACCTGAAACGCGCCGGCACGCCGCAGACCCTCGAAGACCTCGAACAGCACGAGTGCATCCAGTACGAATTGCCCAGCAGTGGGCGGCGGATCACCTGGCTGTTTTATGACGAGGATGTGCCACGGGAGATCCTCGCCGAGGGCAACTTCTGCTGCTCCGATGACGTGCTTGGCGGCGTGACCCTGGCCAGGCACGGCGCCGGGTTGTTCCAGACCTATCGCTTCATTGTCGAAAAAGAACTGGCCGCCGGCTCGTTGATAGAAGTGCTCAAACCCTACAGCGGACGCTCGCGGCCGTTCACGCTGCTGTACCCGCAGAATCGCCACATGCCGCTGCGCGTCAGGGCTTTCATCGATTTTCTGGTCGAGCAGTTGCCGCACTGAATTGCACCAGTGTGCGATCACCGCACACAAAACCGGGCTGTCGATGCAGAGCAATTGATTAAAGTAACCATCTAGTACAATTTAACTCCACAGGTCGAAACCTCGGCCCAAGCCAAAAACAATAAGTGGAGTTTGCCCCCATGCCCCCTATCGTTCTGGTGCTCAACGGCCCGAACCTGAACCTGCTCGGCACCCGTGAACCGGCGACCTACGGTCACGAAACCCTGGCCGACATCTCAGCCCTGTGCGGGCGAGCCGCCGAAGAGTTCGGCCTGGCCGTGGAGTTTCGCCAGACCAATCACGAAGGCGAATTGCTCGACTGGATTCACGGCGCCCGCCAGCGCTGCGCCGGTATCGTAATCAACCCGGCCGCCTGGACTCACACTTCGGTCGCGATCCGCGACGCGCTGGTCGCCAGCGAATTGCCGGTGATTGAAGTGCACCTGTCCAACGTTCACGCCCGCGAGCCGTTCCGTCATCACTCGTTCGTCTCGGCGATCGCCACGGCCGTGATGTGCGGCTTCGGCAGCCACGGTTATCGCCTGGCTCTGGAACATTTCAGCCAACGGCTGAAGGGGTGATCCGCATGAATCGCAACAACGTGATACTCGCCGGGCTGATCGGCGCCGGCATCCAGGCCTCCCGCACCCCGGCACTGCATGAACACGAAGGCGACGAACAAGGCCTGCGTTACCTGTACCGCTTGATCGATCTCGATCAACTGCAACTGGACAGCAACGCCCTGCCCGATCTGCTGCTGGCCGCCGAGCGGATGAACTACACCGGGCTGAACATCACCTTCCCTTGCAAGCAGGCAATCATCCCGCTACTCGATGAATTGTCTCCGGAAGCCCGAGGCATCGGCGCCGTGAACACGGTGGTGCTGAAGGACGGCAAACGTGTCGGCCACAACACCGATTGCCTGGGTTTCGCCGAAGGTTTTCGTCGCGGCCTGCCAGACGTCGCCCGCGAACGTGTAGTCCAGATGGGCGCCGGTGGCGCAGGCGCCGCAGTGGCCCACGCCTTGTTGAGCGAAGGCGTACAACAACTGAGCATTTTTGATGTGGACGTCGAGCGTGCCGAAAGTCTGGCCAACAACCTCAACCAGCATTTCGGCGCTGGCCGGGCGGTTGCCGGGCATGATCTGGCGAGCACGTTGAGTCAGGCGAATGGCCTGGTAAACACCACGCCGATGGGCATGGCCAAATTACCCGGCATGCCCGTGCCAGCGGCGCTGCTGCGACCCGAGTTGTGGGTAGCGGAGATCGTGTATTTCCCGCTGGAAACCGAACTGCTGCGCAACGCCCGCGCCTTGGGTTGCCGAACCCTGGATGGCGGCAACATGGCGGTGTTTCAGGCGGTGAAGGCGTTTGAGCTGTTCAGCGGCAAAGTGCCGGATGCGCAGCGAATGCTCGCGCATTTTCAAAGCATGAAAGGCTGAATCGCACCTCTGCTCCCTGTGGGAGCGAGCTTGCTCGCGAACGCTTACCGTCAGCCAATAAATGTGCTGTCTGACACACCGCTTTCGCGAGCAAGCTCGCTCCCACAAAGGGCGCCGTCACGCCTGCAAGTAACGCAGCACCGATTCGCAAATCATCTCGCGATGACGCTGTTTGATGCTTTCGTCCGGCAGATCGATCTGAAAGATCTCACCGAACGTGTGGCGGTTCGACACGCGATAGAAGCAGAACGAACTGATCAACAGATGCACGTCCAGCGCGTCGAGCCCGGCGCGGAACACCCCTTCTTCAGCACCGCGACGCAGAATCTCACCCAGGGAATCGAGGATGGTGTTGTTCATCGCCTTGATCGCGTCGGAACGCTTCACGTACTCGGCGTTGTGGATGTTTTCGATGCTGACGATCCGCACGAAATCGACGTTGCGATCGTGGTGGTCGAAGGTGAATTCCACCAGACGCCGGATCGCTTCCACCGGCGGCAGTTCGGCCAGGTGCAGGCGGTTTTCGGTACTGCGGATATCACCGTAGAGCTTCTCCAGCACCTCGACATACAACTGCTCCTTGCTGCCGAAGTAGTAATAGATCATGCGCTTGGAGGTGTGAATGCGCTCGGCGATCGCGTCCACGCGAGCACCGGACAGACCCTGCTGGACGAACTCGACGATCGCCTCCTGCAGGATATTCTCGCGGGTCTTTTCCGGGTTGTTCTTGCGACTTTTGCGCGGCTCTACCGCGGGTAGAACGGGGGCTGCGGAAAGTTCTGAAGTCATCGTCATTGCGGGCTCACGGCCATCACTGCACAGGCTGGCGATTATGGGCCGCGCGGCACAGTGAAGGAAGCCGCGCGACCCGGGTTTAATCCCGCGTTTACGAATTTCCTACAACTTCGCCTGGCGAACTGCGCCACTGCGTGATTTGGCCATCGCCGCCAACCGCACCGCAACGTTGGCCGCGCCGTAACCGGCATAACCGTTCTTGCGCTGGATGATCTCGAAGAAGAAACGCCCTTCGAACGGCTCGGTATAGACGTGAAACAACTCGCCACCCTGAGCGTCGCGGTCATACAGCACGTTGTAGTACGCCAGCTCGCTGAGGAATTCGTCATCAAAATCGAAACGCGCCGCCAGGTCGTCGTAATAGTTCAGCGGGATGTCCAGCAACGGCACGCCCGCCTCTTTCGCCCGGCTGACTTCGGCGAAGATATCGTCGCAATCGAAGGCAATGTGATGCACCCCGGAGCCGCGATAACTCGACAGCGCGTGGGAGATCGCGGTGTTGCGGTTCTCGGAAATGTTCAGCGGCAAGCGGATCGAACTGTCGCGGCTACGTAGCGCTCGGCTCTTCACCAGCCCGTACGGATCCGGCAGTACCACTTCATCGTCGGCCTCGAAATCCAGCAGGCTCTTGTAGAACAGCACCCAGCTGTCGAGGCTGTCCGCCGGCAGCGCCATGGCCATGTGGTCGATGCGCTTGAGGCCGCCGCGCGCCACTGCATCCGGCAGCAGGTTGAAGTCGGTGCCGTAGACATCCGCCTCCTGATCCACCAGATAAATCAGGCTGCCGTCCGGCGCACGCACCGCCGCCAGTTCCAGCTCGTTGGGGCCGACCAGTCCGCGATATGGCTGACCTTTATAGGCGACAGCGCGGGCCAGCGCACTGGCGCTGTCCTTGACCCGCACGGCGGTGGCGCACAGCGACGGGCCGTGAGCCTCGAAAAAGCTGTGGCCGAACGAATAGGGTTCGGAGTTGAGAATCAGGTTGATATCGCCCTGACGCAACAGGCTGACGCTCTTGGAGCGATGCTGGCCGGCCTTGACGAAACCCAGCCGTTCCAGCCAATTCGACAGCTTGGCGCCCAGGCTTTCATCCACGGCGAACTCAAGAAACTCGATGCCGTTGTATTCGCTGGCCTTCGGCGTTTCGAAGAGGATTTCGCGGTTATCCATAGGCCGGATTTCCTGCTCCAGACGCTGGCGGGTTTTCTCCTCCAGGTACAGCAGCGAACGCAGACCGTCGGCCGCATTGGCCCGAGGCGGCGCGGCGCGGAAGCCGTCGTTGAAGATTTCCAGCGACAGCGGCCCGGTGTAGCCGCTCTGGATGATCGGCGCGAGAAAGCCCGGCAGATCGAATTCGCCCTGCCCCGGGAAGCAGCGGAAATGCCGGCTCCACTCCAGTACGTCCATCGCCAGGATCGGCGCGTCGGCCATTTGCACGAAGAAAATCTTGTCGCCGGGAATCTCGGCAATCGCCCGTGGATCGCCCTTGAGCGACAGTGTGTGGAAGCTGTCGAGCAACACGCCGAGGCTTGGGTGATCGGCCTGACGCACGATGTCCCAGACCTGTTGATAAGTATTGACGTGACGGCCCCAGGCCAGCGCTTCATAACCGATGCGCAAACCACGAGCGCCGGCGCGCTCGGCCAGCAGACGCAGGTCGTCGATGAGGATCTGTTGATCGCCGATACTGTCGGGGGAGGCATTGCTGCAGACCAGCACCAGGTCGGTGCCCAGTTCCTGCATCAGGTCGAACTTACGCTCTGCCCGCTCCAGGTTACGGTCCAGACGATCACGGCGGCAGCCTTCGAAATCGCGGAACGGCTGGAACAGCGTGATGGCGATCCCGAGGTCGGCGCACATCTGCCGGATTTCCCGGGGGCTGCCGTCGTAATACAGAAGATCGTTCTCGAAAATCTCCACCCCGTCGAACCCGGCGGCGGCAATGGCTTCGAGTTTTTCCGGCAGGGTTCCGCTCAAGGAGACGGTGGCAATGGATCGCTGCATGTTTCAACTCCCGGTGGAGACGTCGGCTACGGAAATTGCGCCGCTTTTATAGAGTGAGCGAATTATTGGTCCCGGTTTTTCATTGAGCAATTTAAACTGTACTACCCGGTTAGTTTTGCGTGCGATTATCGAACACAATGCCGGTTTGGCGAATTGACGATTTTTCGCCCACTGCCCAACATCCGTCTCACCTTGAGTCCGGAACTGAACCACCGGTCGCAGCGTGCACAACAAAAGCACACCAAATAACAAATCCAAAAACGGGTGGAACACATGATTCCTTCACAGACTTCCCGCATGGCTCCGGCCATGAGCACTGCCACGGGTGGCATCGGCGACAAGATCCGCGGCGCCATGGCCGTCGGCAAGACCCGTTGGGGCATGCTGGCGCTGGTGTTTTTCGCCACCACCCTGAACTACATCGACCGCGCCGCCCTCGGCGTCATGCAGCCGATCCTCGCCAAGGAAATGAGCTGGACGGCGATGGACTACGCCAACATCAACTTCTGGTTTCAGGTCGGCTACGCGATCGGCTTCGTGCTGCAAGGACGGCTGATCGACCGGGTCGGCGTCAAACGCGTGTTCTTCTGCGCGGTGCTGCTCTGGAGCCTGGCCACCGGCGCCCATGGTCTGGCGACCTCGGCGGTGGGCTTCATGGTCTGCCGGTTCATCCTCGGCCTGACCGAAGCGGCCAACTACCCGGCCTGCGTGAAGACCACGCGCCTGTGGTTCCCGGCCGGCGAGCGCGCCGTGGCCACCGGCATCTTCAACGCTGGCACCAACGTCGGCGCGATGTTCACCCCGATGCTGCTGCCGCTGATCCTTCACGTGTGGGGCTGGCAGGCCGCGTTCCTGTGCATGTCGGCACTGGGCGGGATCTGGCTGCTGTTCTGGGGCCTGAAGTATTTCAACCCGGAAGATCACCCGAGCGTGAAGCAGTCGGAGCTGGACTACATTCAGAAAGAAGTCGAACCGGAACAGGCCCGCGTACCGTTCTCGCGAATCCTGCGCATGCGCGGCACCTGGGCCTTCGCCCTCGCCTACGCGCTGACCGCGCCGGTGTTCTGGTTCTACCTGTACTGGCTGCCGCCGTTTCTCAATCAGCAATACAACCTGGGCATCAACGTCACCCAGATGGGCATTCCGCTGATCATCATTTACGTCACTGCTGACTTCGGCAGCGTGGGCGGCGGGATTCTGTCTTCGTTCCTGATCGGTCGCGGCATGAACTCGATCAAGGCGCGGCTGCTGTCGATGTTCCTGTTCGCCTGCTGCATCATCGGCGTGGTGATGGCTGCCGGATCCGCCAACCTGTGGATCGCCGTCGCCGCCATCTCCCTGGCCATCGGCGCGCATCAGGCCTGGACTGCCAACATCTGGAGCCTGGTGATGGACTACACGCCCAAGCACATGATGAGCACGGTCTTCGGTTTCGGCGGCATGTGCGCGGCGATCGGCGGGATGTTCATGACCCAGATCGTCGGCCACATCCTGACCGTCACCAACAACAACTACACCGTGTTGTTCACCCTGATCCCGGCGATGTACTTCATTGCCCTGACCTGGATGTACTTCGTGGCACCGCGCAAGATTCCTACCGTTACCGAGTAACCTGCCCTTCCTTGTGGGAGCGAGCTTGCTCGCGAAGGCGGACTGACATTCAGCACTGACGTTGAATGACACACCGCCTTCGTGAGCAAGCTCACTCCCACAAAGCCTTTCAGCGCCGGCTCTGCTGCCACGCTGCCGCCAGTCCGCTGCAACAGATCACCGCAATCCCGATCACCGTCATCAGGGTCGGCGTGTGCGCAAACAGCAACCAGCCCAACAACCCTGCGAACACGATCTGGCAATAACCGAACGGCGCCAGTAACGCCGGCGCAGCATGGCGGAACGCCTGGGTCAGAAATAGGTGCGCGGTCATTCCGCAACTGCCCAGCGCCAGCATCAACAACGCATGCCCCAGGCTCGGCACCTGCCAGAAGAACGGCACCAGCGCACTCATCACCAGCGTGTTGCACAACCCGGCGAAAAAGTTGCTCGTGGTCGGGCTGTCGACTTCCGAGAGTTTGCGGGTGAGCAACTGATAGAAGCAGAAAAACAGCGCCGAGCAGAACGGCAACAGAATCGCCGGGGTGAACAAATCACCGCCCGGATGGACGATGATCAGCACCCCGATGAATCCGCACACCACCGCGATCCACTGACCGCCCGTCACCCGCTCCTTGAGCAGCGGCACCGACAGCGCCGTCACCAGCACCGGCGCAAGAAAGTTGACTGCCGTGGCCTCGGCCAGCGGGATGTACAGCAACGCCGTGGTGAAAAACAGGCTGGTGCCCAACAGGCACAACGCCCGCGCCAACTGCCATAACGGGCGTTTGGTGCGCAGCACACGCAGCCCGGACTGCGGCAGGAAAATTCCCGCCATCAGCAGCGTGTGCACCAGATACCGCGCCCACACCACCATGACGATCGGATAAAAACCCGAAAGGTATTTCGACAGCGCGTCGTGGCTGGAGAACAGGAAGGTTGCCACGACAATCAGCAAGATCCCCTTGAAGGGTTGGTTGACGCCGGAAAGCGGAGTGCTGACGGTCATTGGCTCTCTCTGAATGAAAAATAAACGGTGACGAGGACGCGTGCGCCCCCGCCCCTTGAAGCAGACTTAAAGCCGGGCCAACAATTCCCGTGTCCGGTCGATCGCCATTTGCGCTCGCTGCAATCCACTCACGCCTTGCTCCAGCAATTTGACCGTGGGAATTTCCAGACTCAGGGGAAGGTTAGCCGGAAGACTGCGCAACAAGCCGATCAAGTCACAATCGCCCTCGCCGGGAAACCGTCGTTCATTGCGGGCCTGACGCAAGATCTCGGCCATTTCCGTCGGCCTCGGCCCGGCAACATCGCACAACTGTGCGTAGCGCAGCCGCGAGGCCGGCACACCGTCCAGATCTTCCAACCGCGATCCGGAACGGTCGAAGTGAAACGCATCGACCAGCACCGCCCCGTTTTCGCGCCCGGCGTTGTCGACGACGCGCAACGCCTGTTCGAGATTGCGCGCATCGGTCCAGGGCATGAACTCCAGATGCGGATGCAAACCGTAGGCCGCCGCCAGATCGCAGAGTGCCGCAAAATTATCGGTGAGCCGCTGTTCGTCGGGATCATTACCGGCGACCAACAATTCTCTGGCGCCGAACTCTGCGCCGACGCTAAGCAGCTTCTCGAAATCCGCGACCACCGTCTGCGGTTTCAAGCGCAGGATTTCCACGTCGAGCACGCCGATTCCGGTGTCACGCAAACGCGCCAGTGTCTGACGCCGTAAACCGCCATCGGCTACCAACGGAAAGTGATATTCCTCGGGCGTCGCCGGCTCCAGACGCAGGCCGACATGGCTGTAACCGGCACGGGCCGCGACCTCGACCATGTCAGGTGGCGACAACTCCAGCACGGTCAGGCTGGCCAGGGACAGAATTCGTTCGCTCATGTTCAGGCCTCGATCTGCGCAGGTTCGGTGGCGCGGCCGCTGGCAGCTGCTTCACGGATGGCCTCGACCAGCGCCAGCGTTCGGGCGGCATCGGCGGCACTCACCAGCGGTTCGACTTCCCGCCGGGCGACGCGGACGAAATGCTGCAACTGCAACCGCAGGGCTTCATCCGGTGTGAACGGTTCATCGACCGAAAGCAACGGCTCGTGCCAACCGGCATCCACCTGATCGGCGCGGTAATGCCAGCGCTTGAGTTGCGGAATGCTCAAGGCTCCAGCTGTTCCCGCCAGCAAGTAACAAGGCTGATCGGCCTGACGCGGATAGACCGGGTTCTCCCCGGAGTTCAACTCCCAGCTCCACGGCGCCGCCACCGCATCGGAACCGGTCAGGCTGCCCAACGCTCCGCCGTCGAATTGCAGCAGGATCGCCGCGCTGTCTTCATTGGCAAAACCGCGCACCGAACGGTCGGTGATCGCCTGCACCGAACGTACTTCGCCGCACAGGTGACGCAGCAGATCGAGGTCGTGAATCAGATTGGTCAACAGCATGCCCGCGCCTGCTTCGCGCCGCCACGCGGTTTCGAAATACTGGTCAGGCTTGCGCAGCTGGAACAACGCAGTCACCAGCGTCAGCCGCCCCAACGCTCCCTCCTTGACCAACTCATGGGCACGCACGATCAACGGATTGTGCCGCCGATGATGGCCGACCAGCACCGGCACGCCGCTGCGCTTCACCGCTGCCACCAGTTCCCGCGCCTCATCCAGGTTTACGCCCACCGGTTTTTCCAGCAACACCGGAACACCAGCGGCGAGGCAATCCAGCGCGGTGCTGACGTGCTGATTATTCGGATTGGCGACGATCACGGCGTCTGGCCGGTTCTGCTCCAGCATCTGACGGTGATCGGGAAAATGCGCCACACCCCACTCTGCCGCCAGGGCCGGTGCCTGAGGGCCGGGATCGGCCACGGCGCATAACGCGGCCTCAGTGAGATTTTTCAGGTGCCGATAATGTTGCTGGCCCATGTTGCCGGCGCCGATCAGGGCGATTCGAAGGGGCGGGTTCAAGGTGCGATCCTCTTGTGATTGTTGTGGGAAAACTCACTCCATCAACAATTTAGAACCAGGTTCCAGATTCTCACACCCGCCCGACTGAAAAGTGGGCGAACAGCGCACAGCTTTGTTTAAACGAACAACTCCGAGGCCAGGCTGGCCGCCGACAACTCCTCAGTGAATGTCAGCAGCAACGGCGCCAGTTCATGCAATCGTGCCCCCGGCATCCGTGCGCTTGGCCCGGCGATGCTGAGCACGCCGATCACCCGGCCATCGGCAGGATGTTTCACCACGGCAGCAATCGCCGAAGTGCCCACCGCCGAGCTTTCTTCCACACAGGCATAACCCTGTTCCCGGGCCACGCGCAGGCGTTCGAGCAGTTCAATATTGGAACGCGGCGCGTTGGGCCCGATATCCGCCGGCACCTCCGCGCCCTGGCGTTCGACCAGCGACAACGCCTCGGCGTCGCTCATGCACGCCAGCCACGCATGACCCGATGCGGTGTAGAACAGCGGCGCATCGCGACCCATGTCCGGGTCGTAACGCAGACCGGTGCGAGCGCCCTGTGCCTTGGCGATCCAGGTCTGGCGTTCGCCGTCGATCACCCCCAGACGCACCAGCTCACCGGTTTCCTGGGCCAGCCTATCGAGCACCGGCTGCACGATGTCGGCGCCGCTGCTCGACAGGTACTGAAAGCCCATCGCAACCAGTTTGGTCGACAGGTGATAACGCAACGTCTCCGGGTTCTGCCGCACGTAACCCAGCCGGATCAGCTCGGCGAGCAGGCGATGCGTCGCGCTCTTCGGAATGTCCAGTTGCTCGGCCAGGGTCTGCATCGGCAGCCCGCGCGGATCACTGGTGAGGCTTTCCAGCACGCTGAAAACCCGTTCGATTTGACTGCCGGCCATAGTGAGCTCTCGGTGAAATTTCGCCGATTCTAGAAGACATCCCGAGGAATGCGAAATCTGGAACCCGACGTCCGATAACCGCCCACTTTGCACGTCAGTCGGTTGATCTGCTTCGCCCGCACTGGTTATTTTCTGGAACATGATTCTAAAAACAATTGATTGCTGGAGCCCTTGCTAATGTCTGCCATTCCCGATATCGACTGCGACGTTCTGGTGGTCGGCTCCGGCGCCGCCGGTTTGTCGGCCGCCGTCACCGCCGCCTGGCATGGCTTGAAGGTCATCGTGGTGGAAAAGGATCCGGTGTTCGGCGGCGCCACCGCATGGTCCGGCGGCTGGGCGTGGGTGCCGTGCAATCCGCTGGCCCGGCGCGCCGGGATCGTGGAAGACGTGGAACTGCCGCGCACCTATCTGCGCCACGAACTCGGCGAGCACTACGACCCGGCCATGATCAACGCCTTCCTTGAAGCCGGCCCGCGCATGGTGGCGTTCTTCGAACAACACACCGCCCTGCAATTCGCCGACGGCAACGCCATCGCCGACATCCACGGCGAAACACCGGGCGCCGGTACCGGCGGACGCTCGGTGATTGCCGCCCCCTATGACGGACGAAAGGTCGGGCGCCTGCTCAAGCGTCTTCGCACAACCATGCGCGAAACATCGTTCATGGGCATGCCGATCATGGCCGGCGCGGACCTGTCGGCGTTTCTCAATCTGACCCGCTCGTTGTCGGCGGCCTGGCACGTGACCCGGCGTTTCGCTCGCCACCTGCTGGACCTGACGCTGCACGGTCGGGCGATGCAACTGGTCAACGGCGTGGCGCTGGTGGCGCGGCTGGCGAAATCCGCCGAGGACCTTGGCGTATTGCTGTGGGAGTCGGCGCCGGTAACCGAACTACTGCGCGACGAAACACGCATCACTGGTGCTCGCGTGAACACCGCAAAAGGCCCGGTCAATGTCCATGCCCGCAAAGCCGTGGTGCTCGCCGCGGGCGGATTTGCCAACGACATCGAGCGGCGCAAGGCCTTGTTCCCTCGCACGCCCACCGGTCATGAGCATTGGGCGCTGCCTCCGCTGGCAATCAATGGCGACGGCCTGCGACTGGGCGAAACCGTCGGAGCCCGGGTCAATACCGATGTGGCCTCGCCCGTGGCATGGGCACCGGTCTCGCAAGTGCCGCATTCCGACGGAAGCATCGGCCATTTCCCGCACATCATCGAACGCGGCAAACCGGGGATCATTGGCGTGCTGCGCAACGGCCAGCGCTTCGTCAATGAAGCCAACGGCTATTACGACTATGTCAGCGCCATGGTCGCCGCCGCCCCAGAAGGCGAAGAGGTTGCGTCCTGGCTGATCTGCACCCGTGCGTTCCAGCGGCGTTACGGGCTCGGCATGTCTCGGCCGTTTCCGGTGCCGGTGTCAGGTTTTATCCGCAGCGGCTATCTGAAAACCGGCAATACCCTTGAGGAATTGGCCACCGCATGCGGCATCGATCCGAACGGTTTACGCGCCACTCTCCATGACTACAACCACCATGCCCGGCACGGCGAAGATCCGCTGTTCGGTCGCGGTTCGACCCCGTACAACCGCAAACAGGGCGATCCGGCGCAACAGCCCAATCCGTGCGTGGCGCCCATCGAACAAGGCCCGTTCTACGCGGTGAAGGTGCAGCCGGGCTGCTTCGGCACCTTCGCCGGGCTCAAGGTCAACCCGCATGCGCAAGTGCTCGACGCCGCAGACCAGCCTATCGCCGGGCTCTACGCTGCCGGTGGCGACATGGCCAGCATCATGGGCGGGCATTATCCGGCGGGCGGGATCAACCTAGGCCCGGCCCTGACTTTCGGTTACATCGCAGCCCGGCACATGGCGGGCGCCACGGCTTTCGAACAGGAGATCGACCATGCAGCACATCGTTAACAGACAAGGACTGAACCTGCCAAAACTCGGCCTCGGCACCTGGCCGATGCACGGCGACGAATGCACCCGCGCCGTGGAACAAGCCCTGGAACTCGGTTACCGACACATCGACACGGCAGCGGCCTACAACAACGAAGACGCAGTCGGGCAGGCCTTGGCGAATACGCCGACACCCCGCGAGCAGATTCACGTCACCACCAAGGTCTGGTGGGACCAGTTGCAACCGGACGCCATGCGTCACTCGCTGGATCGCAGCCTCAAGGCGTTGCGCAGCGAGTACGTCGACCTGTTCATGATTCATTGGCCGACCACCGACTGGGATTTGCCGCGCACCCTCGAAACCCTCGCTTCGTTCAAGGAGCAAGGTCTGGCTCGCAACATTGGCGTAGCGAATTTTCCGCTGCCGCTGCTGCGCAAAGTCGTCGAGGAATACGGCATCCCTCTGTCAGCCATCCAGGTCGAGTACCACGTACTGCTCGGACAAAACGCCCTGCTCGACTACGCCCGTCAACACGATCTGGCACTGACGGCCTACACGCCATTGGCGCGTAACAAGGTCTCGGAGATTCCTCAGATTCAGCAGATAGCCGAAAAACACGGCGTGCTGCCGACTCAGGTCGCGCTGAAGTGGCTGCTGGATCAGGACAACGTCGCGGCGATTCCCAAGGCCAGCAGCAAGACCAATCAACTGGCCAACCTGGAGTCATTGAAGGTCGAACTGGACGATGACGACCGGGCGTTGATCGCCGGGTTGTCCAAGCGCGAACGTCAGGTCAGCCCGGACTTTGCGCCAGTGTGGGATGCCTTCGACCGCTGACACCTGACCCGGCGAAAGAAAACCGCCGACGAATTGAATTCCCGGCGCTCGTGCTCGTCAATAACAGGCCCGACCTCGTCACCCCGAGGCCGGGCCTTTGTGCGTGTGTACGAATAGACGGACGACCGGACTGGCGCCACACTCACACACCAGCAACACTCATCACCACGATCAGAAAGAGGATTCCCACATGCTATGGAAAAAAGGCCGACGCAGTGACAACGTCGTCGATGCCCGTGGCGATGATATGGGCGGTGGTGGCGGTATGCGCTTCGGTGGCGGCAAGGGCCTGAGCCTCGGGGCGATCCTGCTGATTGTCGGCATCGGCTGGATCACCGGCCAGGACCCGCTGCAGATCCTCGGCCAGCTCACAGGGCAGATGACCGAACAATCGGCCCCTACTTCGCAAACCCGTCAGGCACCACCGGCCAACGATGAACAGGCCGAATTCGTGCGCTCGATCCTCGGCGACACCGAAGACACCTGGGGCGCGATCTTCCAGCAGGCCGGCCGGCAATATAAGGATCCGACCCTGGTGCTGTTCAGCAACCGGGTCAATTCCGCCTGCGGTCTGGCGACCTCGGCCACCGGCCCGTTCTATTGCCCGGCGGACCAGAAAGTCTATCTGGACATGGCGTTCTTCCAGGAAATGGCTCAACGCTTCAAAGCCGCCGGCGATTTCGCCCAGGCCTACGTGATCGCTCACGAAGTCGGACACCATGTGCAGACGCTTCTCGGCGTCTCGGCGAAAATTCAGACAGCCCGCCAGCAAGGCCGGCAGATGGAAGGTGACGGCGGTCTGCTGGTGCGTCAGGAACTGCAGGCCGATTGCCTGGCCGGAGTCTGGGCCTACAACGCGCAGAAGCGTCTGAACTGGCTGGAACCGGGCGACATCGAAGAAGCCTTGAACGCGGCGAACGCGATCGGTGATGATCGCCTGCAACAACAGGGTCAGGGCCGTGTGGTGCCGGACTCGTTTACCCACGGTACGTCGGCGCAAAGGGTGCGCTGGTTCAAAACCGGATTCGCCCAGGGCCAGGTCGGCCAGTGCGATACCTTTGCGGCGAAAAACCTGTAAATGCATAAATGGCTGTTGGCTTTACTGTTCATCGGCGGCACCGCCCAAGCGGCCGGCGTCGACGCAATCAGTCCCGGGCGCCTGCAATTGCAGGCCGGCGAAATGGCGGTGGGCATCGGCCCGGCGCCGGCGAAAATCGAGCGCGTGCTGATCGTCATTCATGGCCGTCTGCGCAACGCCGAGACCTATCGCAAAAGCGGCGAAGTCGCGGCGGAACTGGCCGGGCAAACCGCCAACACCCTGGTGATCGCCCCGCAGTTTCTCAACGAAAGCGATGTGTCGCTCTACTCGCTGCCCGCCAGCGTGCTGCGCTGGCAAGGCAACGACTGGATGGGCGGCGGGTTATCCACAGGGCCGAACCCGCTGAGTTCCTACGCCGCACTGGACGAAATCGTCGGGCGGCTGAGCGATCGCAAGCAGTTTCCGGACGTGAAGCAGATCGTGATTTTCGGCCACTCCGGCGGCGCTCAGGTGGTGCAGCGTTATGCGCTGCTGGCTCAGGAACAACCGGCGCTCAAGGCCGAGGGCATTCGCTTGCGTTATGTAGTCGCCAACCCGTCGTCGTACGCCTACTTCAATGAGCAGCGCCCGGTGGCCTTCGATCATGCGAAGTGCCCGGGTTTCAACCGTTGGAAGTACGGTCTGGTGGATCCGCCGATCTACTCGGGTGGGCAAACGCCCGCGCAGCTTGAAGGCCGTTACGTCAAACGCGAGGTGATTTATCTGCTGGGCCAGCAGGACACCGACCCGCAACACCCGGCGCTGGACAAGAGCTGCGCCGCCAAAGCCCAAGGGGCTTATCGACTGGAGCGCGGGAAGCTGTTTTTCGGTTACTTGCTGCGTCGTCACCCTGAAGGGGTGAATCAGCGACTGATCGAAGTACCCGGCGTCGGGCATGACGGCGACGGCATGCTGACCTCGCCGGAAGGCCAGAAAGCTCTATTCGAGCAGTAAGTTGTTGGGTGGAGGGTCGGGCCTCTTCGCGAGCAAGTCGAGTCGTCGCACCGCCGCTCCCACATTTGGAATGCATTCCCCTGTGGGAGCGGCGGTGCGACGACTCGACTTGCTCGCGAAAGCGTCCGTGCAGACAACGCAGGTCTCAGGCCAAAAGCATCTGCCGCAACTCCACACAATCCTTCGCATGCCAGTCGGTCAACTCCGGCCACGGATTATCCGGCAGGTTCACCAGCACCGTGTGCGTGCCTGCCGCCCGGCCGCAATCGAGATCAAACCGGTAATCACCGACCATCACCATCTCGCTCGCCGGCACTTGCCAGGCCTCGGCGAGTTTCAGCAGGCCACCCGGATGCGGTTTTGGCGGTGCTTCATCGCGGCCCAGCACATCCTCCACCGCGAAGCAGTCCGCGAGGCCGATGGCCTCCAGCGTCACATGGGCCAGCTCCCGCGCATTACGGGTCAGGATGCCCAAGCGATAACCCCGGGCGTGCAGGTCGCGCACCAGCTCCACCGCGCCGACCGCCGGGGTCGAGCCGAGCGCCAGATCACGCTCATGCTCCAGCAGCCACGCGTGTTTCGCCGCCGCTTCTTCGGCAGGCAATGCTGCGAGGTGGGTGAGGATGTCGTCCTCCGGCGGGATCGACAGCGCCACGCGGATCGCAGCGAAGTCGTGCACGGCGACGGTCAGGGTGCCGTCCATGTCGAACACCCAGTGCCGCACATCCGCCAGACTCATGCCCAGTCCTTGCGATGACGGATCAGGCCTTCCTGAGTCACCGACGCCACCAGTTGCCCGGCGCGGTTGAACACGCTGCCACGGGAGAACCCGCGGGAATTGCCGGCCCACGGACTGTCCATGGCGTAGAGCAACCAGTCATCGGCACGCAGGTCATTGTGGAACCACAACGCGTGGTCGAGGCTGGCGACCTGCATGTCTTTCTGCCAGACCGATTTGCCGTGCGGCAGCATCGAGGTGGTCAGCAGACCGAAGTCCGAGGCGTAGGCCAGCAGGTATTTGTGCAGTGCCGGGATATCGGCCAACGCGCCGTCGGCGCGGAACCACACGTACTTGACCGGATCTGCCGGTTGCGGGTTGTACGGGTCTTTTTCAGTGACCGGGCGCACTTCGATCGGCTTCGGGCACAGCAGCTTTTCGCGCATGTGTTCCGGGATCAGGTGCGCGCGTTGCTGGGTCAGTTCCAGCTCCGACGGCAGGTTTTCCGGGCCGACCACTTGCGGCATCTGGCTCTGGTGTTCGAAGCCTTCCTCGTCGTACTGAAACGAAGCGCTGCAGGTGAAAATAGGGTGGCCCTTCTGGATCGCGGTCACGCGACGGGTGCTGAAACTACCGCCGTCGCGTACGCGGTCAACCGAGTAGACCACCGGCAACTTGGCATCGCCCGGACGCAGGAAATAACCGTGCATCGAATGCACATGGCGCGCTTCTTCAACGGTCTGACTGGCCGCCGACAGCGACTGGCCGAGCACCTGGCCGCCGAACAACTGGCGAAAGCCCAGATCCTGGCTGCGACCACGGAACAGGTTTTCCTCGATCGGTTCGAGGGTCAGCAGATCCACCAGATCTTCCAACACTTGGCTCATTCAGACTCTCCTCACACAAAGCTATGCCGCGCAGTCTTGGCTGCGGCGGCCAATTCAGATTCTGGCGCGAGCCACTGATCGCGCCATTGTAAACGTCCGTGTCGGCTTAGCCATGCAAGGTCTGCAGCCATTGCTCCCGGGTAATGCGGTACAACACATGTCGACGCAACGGATGGTCGACCGCCAGTTTCGGGTGATCAAAATCGTCGGCTGGATCGTGATGCATGCCGATCGCCTGCATGACTTTTTCCGACGGCAGATTGCTCTGCGCGGTGAAGGACACGATCTCCTTCAGGGCCAACCGGTCAAAGCCGCAACGCAGCGCGGTCCACGCCGCTTCGCTGGCATAACCCAGGCCCCAGTGTTCCTTGGCCAGCCGCCAGCCGATTTCCACCGCCGGGGTGAACGGCGCATCGAAGCCGACCACGCCGAGCCCGGTAAAACCGATGAACTCGCCACTGTCCTTGCGCTCCAGCGCCCACAGGCCATACCCGTGCTCGGCAAAATGCCCGCGCACCCGACCGATCAACGCGGCGCTTTCCAGCCGGCTCAAGGGCGCGGGGAAGTAGCGCATCACCTGCGGGTCGGCGCACATCGCCGCAAACGCCGGCAAATCCTCGTCCTGCCATTGGCGCATCAGCAGCCTTGCGCTTTCCAGCTCCAGTATCGGTTCCATCCCGCCCCTCCGCTTGATGCCGTCAGTCTACATCGCTGTTAGGCTTTGCACTCTTTCCTGCAGCCTTTATGAATAGTCCACCATGCCGTTGCCGCTGATCTACCACGAAGACTACAGCCCGGAATTTCCGGCGGATCACCGCTTCCCCATGGACAAGTTCCGCCTGCTGCGCGATCACCTGGTGGACAGCGGCCTGACCCGCGATGAAGACCTGCTGCGCCCTGAACTGTGCCCTGCCGACATTCTCGCCCTGGCCCATGACCGCGGTTATATCGAACGCTACATGAGCGGCGAGTTGTCCCGCGAAGACCAGCGGCGCCTCGGCCTGCCGTGGAACGAAGCCCTGGCCCGACGCACGGTGCGGGCCGTCGGCGGTTCGATTCTGGCGGCTGAGAAAGCGCTGGAACATGGTCTGGCCTGTCACCTGGCCGGCGGCACCCATCACGCCCATTACGACTACCCCGCCGGCTTCTGCATCTTCAATGACCTGGCGATCATCAGCCACTACCTGCTGCAAAGCGGCCGGGTGAACCGGGTGCTGATCTTCGACTGCGACGTGCATCAGGGCGACGGCACTGCACGGATTCTGCACAACACCCCGGAAGCGATCACCGTTTCCCTGCACTGCGAAAAGAACTTTCCTGCACGCAAGGCCGAAAGCGACTGGGACATTCCGCTGCCCAACGGCATGGGCGACGCCGATTACCTGAAAGTGGTCGACGATGCGCTCAACTACCTGCTGCCGCTGTATCAGCCGGATCTGGTGCTGTACGACGCCGGCGTCGACGTGCACAAGGACGATGCCCTCGGTTATCTGCAACTGACCGACGAAGGCGTCGCCGCCCGCGATGAAAGCGTGATGCGCCACTGCCTGGGCCGCGACATCCCGGTGGTCGGGGTGATCGGCGGCGGTTACAGCAAGGATCGCCACGCTCTCGCCCGCCGCCACGGCATCCTGCATCACAGTGCGCAGCGCGTCTGGCAGTCATCGGGTTGTCATTGAGTTGTGCTGCGTTACCCACAATGGCTGTGGAACGGCCTGTGGATAACCTGAGCGAAAGGGACTACAGCCCACACTGAACATGGCCTGCAGCGAGCTGGTTGTTTTTTGATCAGCGATTTGAGCCACCGCAAGCCTCTGTGGGAGCGAGCCTGCTCGCGATGAGACCCTCTCATCCGGAATCGATGGCGACTGATCCGCCGCATCGCGAGCAGGCTCACTCCCACAAGGGATTTGCGCTGTTAGAATGCGCGCCATATTTCGTCAGACCGCAGCGCACGCCATGACCCAGATTCACGCCACCTCTCCCGCTCACGTCGCCATCATCGGCGGTGGACCCGCCGGCCTGATGGCCGCCGAAGTGCTGAGCCAGGCCGGAGTCCGTGTCGACCTGTACGACGGCATGCCCTCGGTGGGCCGCAAGTTCCTGCTGGCCGGAGTTGGCGGCATGAACATCACCCATTCCGAAGCCTGGCCGGCCTTCCTCTCGCGCTACGCCGAACGCGCCCCGAACATCGCCCCGCTGCTGCGCGCGTTCGACGCCGATGCGCTGTGCCGGTGGATTCACGAACTGGGCATCGAAACCTTCATCGGCAGCTCCGGCCGGGTGTTCCCCACCGACATGAAAGCCGCACCGCTGCTGCGCGCCTGGCTCAAGCGCCTGCGCGACAGCGGCGTGGTTATCCACAACCGCCACCGCTGGCTCGGCTGGGATGAAAACGGTGCGCTGCGCATCGACAGCCCGGAAGGCGAGAAAACCCTCACCCCCGACGCCACCCTGCTCGCTCTCGGCGGCGGCAGTTGGTCGCGACTGGGCTCCGACGGCGCGTGGATGCTGCCGCTTGAGCAACGCGGCGTAGGACTGGCGCCGTTGCAGCCGAGCAATTGCGGCTTCGAGGTGCAGGCCTGGAGCGAAGTGATGGTCAGCAAATTCGCCGGCGCGCCGCTGAAAAATATCGCCATTGGTTTGAACGACGATGTTCCGCGTCTGGGTGAATGCGTGATTACCGTGACCGGGATCGAGGGCAGTCTGATCTACGCGCTGTCCGCACCGATTCGCGAGGCGATCAATGTGCACGGTGCCGCGACCATTCACATCGACCTGCTGCCCGGCCGGCCTGTGGATAAATTGCAGGCGGCATTGAGCAAACCACGGGGTTCGCGCTCGATGGCCAAGCATCTGCACAGTCAGGTCGGGATTGATGGGGTGAAGGCGGCGTTGTTGCGGGAACTTACTGATGCTGCGACGTTTGCCGATCCCGCGCTGCTGGCCCGTGCGATCAAGGCCTTGCCGCTGACGCTGGTGAAAACCCGTCCGCTGGATGAAGCGATCAGCAGTGCCGGTGGCGTGACGTTCGAGGCGATGGATGAGCGGATGATGCTCAAGGCGTTGCCGGGGGTGTTTTGTGCGGGGGAAATGCTGGATTGGGAAGCGCCGACTGGGGGGTATCTGCTGACGGCGTGTTTTGCCAGTGGCCGGGCGGCGGGGTTTGGGATGGCGCAGTGGTTGCAGCGAAAAGGTTAAAACCGAGGCGCTGCTTTCGCGAGCAGGCTCGCCCCCACAAGTGATCTCCATACCACTGAAGCTCAATGTGGGAGCGAGCTTGCTCGCGAAGGCGGCCTTACAACCGCCGACTCAAATCAAGGCTTACGCTTGCGCGGCCCGGTATTGAACACCGGCACCTTGCGCACAGGCTTGATCGAAGGCTCCGGCGCCTGAGTCTCGCCGCTGTCCACCCACTTGCCCAGATTGCGCTTGCCACCGCCACCACCGGAAGCTTTCGGCTTTTTCGGTTTCTTCGGCTTCTTGATCACCTGACCACTGGCATCGGTGTCCGGCACGCGGTGCTCCGGCACGAAGTCCGGCTCAACCTCACGCTTCAACGTGCTGCGAGTCAGCATTTCAATCGCCGACAACATGTTCACTTCATCAGCGCACACCAGCGAGATTGCCTCACCGGTCGAACCCGCGCGGCCAGTCCGGCCGATACGGTGAATGTAATCCTCAGCGACGATCGGCAGATCGAAGTTGACCACCAGCGGCAGGTCTTCGATATCCAGACCACGAGCAGCAACATCGGTCGCCACCAGAATCTGCACTTCGCTCAGTTTGAAACGGTCCAGTGCCCGCTGCCGGGTCGCCTGCGGCTTGTCGCCGTGGATGCCATCGGCGTTCACGCCCAGACCTTGAAGTTTCTCGACCAGCGCGTCCACACCATTACGGGTCTTGGCAAACACCAGCACCTGCTTCCACTTGTTCTTGCGCATCAGGTGCACGAACAGTTCCGGCTTGCGCTTCTTGTCCACCGTCACCACCCATTGCTTGACGGTGTTGGCGGCAACGTTGCGCGGGCTGACTTCGATGCTCTGCGGATCGTTGAGCATCTGCCCGGCCAGCAGGCGGATGTCATCGGAGAAGGTCGCGGAGAACAGCAGCGTCTGACGTTTTTTCGGCAACGCGCGGTAAATGTTCGCCAGCTCTTCGGAAAAACCCAGGTCAAGCATGCGGTCGGCTTCGTCCAGCACCAGGGTTTGCAACTGATTGAACTTCAGCGCGTTCTGGCGGAACAGGTCGAGCAGACGGCCCGGAGTGGCGACCAGCAGATCGACGCCGCCGCGCAGCTTCATCATCTGCGGGTTGATGCTGACGCCGCCGTATACCGCGTAAGTGCGCAATGGCAGGTTTTCAGCGTACTGGCGCACGGCTTCGTGGACTTGTTCAGCCAGTTCGCGGGTCGGCACCAAAATCAGCGCGCGAACCGAGTTGGCAGCGACTTTCGGCCCTTCCATCGCCAGCAATTGCAGCAGCGGCAAGGCAAAACCGGCGGTCTTGCCGGTCCCGGTCTGGGCCGCGGCCATCAGGTCGCGACCGGCCAGCACCGCCGGAATGGCTTGCGCCTGCACCGGCGTCGGGGTCTGGTAGCCGAGCTTCTCGAGGGAGCGCAGCAAGGGTTCGATCAGGCCAAGGGTGGCGAAAGTCATGGGAGTACCGTAGGAATAAATCAGAGCAAGTGTGCGATGGCGCGCAGTTTACCCTAATTCGCACGCTGCTCCGTCGGAATGGCCGTCGTTGGGGCAGCAGGTTCGGTGACCACCGGCAGCTGCCGTGGGCGGCGCCACTGTGGCAGACCGATCAGCACCACCGCGCCGATGATCACCAGCATCGCCAGCGCCTCTTCGATGCCGATGGTCTCGCCGACAAACACGATCCCCAGCAACACCGCCACCGCCGGGTTCACATAGGCATAACTGGTGGCAGCTGCCGGGCGAACGTTTTTCAACAGATACATGTAGGCGTTGAAAGCGATGATCGAGCCGAAGAAGATCAGGTACGCCAGCGCCAGCCAGCCTTCCAGCGGCGGCATGGCTTGCAGGTGTTCACCGCTGGCCGCGCTGCCGATCAACAGCACCACGCCGCCCACCAGCATTTCCACGGCACTGGCCATTGCGCCTTGAGGCAGCGGCAAGTGTTTGCTCCACACCGAACCGAACGCCCAACTCGCCGCCGCGAAAATCAGCAGCGCCGCGCCCAGCGGGCTCGATTGCAGGTTGGAACCCATGTTGAGCATCGCGATGCCGATAATCCCCATCGCCACCCCGGCCCATTCCAGACGGGTGTTGCGCGCGCCCCAGAAATACCCGCAGAGCAAAGTGAACAGCGGCACCGTCGCCACCGCCAGCGCAGCAACACCCGATGCCACGCCGCTGTGCTCGGCCAGCGTCACCGCGCCGTTGCCGAAACTGAGCAGCAGAATCCCGATGATCCCCGCCGCTTTCCACTGCGCCCAGGTCGGAGCCGGTGTCCCGCGCGAGCGCAAGAAGGCGTACATCAGAGTGCCCGCAATCACGAAGCGCACGCCGCCGAGCATCAGCGGCGGCCAGTATTCGACGCCGATGCGGATCACCAGATAGGTCGATCCCCAAATCACGTACAACGCAAAAAACGCAGCGATCAACGGCAAGGAAAAACGGCGCAAGGCAGACATGGGCAGCTCGAAAGTCAGACTCAGGGGATGGGTTATTCTAGAAAGGCCATCCGCTAAAAATAAGTTACAAAACCTGTTTATAGCGCCGGTACACTTTTGAAAACACGGAGATTGACGGCCGAAACCGTCATTTCGAAAGTCTGGCATTTTCAGGAGTACGACCTTGGACAAATACGACCGCATGCTGCTCAGCGCCCTGCTCGAAAACGGTCGCGCGTCCTACGCCGACCTCGCCCGCAAAGTGAACCTCTCCGCCCCCGCCGTCGCCGAGCGCGTGGCCAAACTCGAGGCGGCCGGAGTCATCACCGGGTATCAGGCGAACATCGACCTGTCGAAAATCGGCTTGCCGATCCAGTGCGTGATCGAATTGCGCCTCCACCAGAACGGCAGCCAAAAGGTCTACGACGAACTGGTGAAAATTCCGCAACTGACCGAGTGCTTTCGAGTGACGGGCGATCCGTGCGTGATCATGAAGGCCGCCGTCGGCTCGATGCCGGAGCTGGAGGACTTGATCAACCAGGTGGCGAAATTCGGGTTCAGCAAGACGTCGATCGTGTTGTCGAGTGCGATAGAGAAGCGGGTGCCGTTGGGGCATATCGAAGGGAATGGCAAACCCTGAGGCAATTACACCTACTGCCGCTCCTTCCCACGCTCTGCATGAGAAGGATCACGGCGAGAGTTTTTCAGCTGTAGCTGCAACCTTCTTGAGTCAAGAGACTGGGCATATCCCGCAAGCGTATCCACGGCTCATTGCGCCAATGCAGCAGCTTCAAGGTCTGCCCCGCACACAGCATCAACTGCAGATGCGGGCGCGGACTGAAAGAAGACAACACATCCTCGTGCAGTAACGGCACTACCTCATGAGTCAGCCAACGGCGTAGATGGCGGTTTTCCGGAGAGTAGTGATAAACCAGCATTGCATAGACACCTGACTCGCTGAGCATCAGGGTTTCCTGAGTGTCATCAGGTCCCGAGAGGCAAATCGTACGTCGCTGATCCGAATCAAGCTTGAGCACTTGCCGGTCATTGATTTCCAGCCCCATGAGACGACCAATACCTCGGGCACAGAACCAGGCTTCGCCATGTACCAGAGCGGCTTGCAGTTGGATGTGGTGGCGGATGAAGGTTTGGGGTTTTACGAGTGACTCACGGCTGAATGACGAGCCGGTTTTTTTTGGAGCGTTGGGAATTACTTTGATCATGGCAAATCACCTAACGAAAGTTGGAGCCGCCAGCATCACTTGCAGATGATGGGTGGCGGCTGTGCACGGGTCTGCAAGACCGAGTCGTTAGGCAACCTCGGCAGACCCGAAGGTCTCCCGCACACAGCCACCATAAAATCGTTGGTCGCCAAAAGAGCGACGCGATTATAGGTGCACCGGTCAGTGCCTAACAAACTATCGGCGGGCTTGCAGTCCCGGTCGCTGAATTGGCAGCGACGAACAGAGGTTATCGGTGGGCTTGTTGGAGCTCAAGACAGATTATCCCTAACATTCGGTAGGACACTTCGGCAAACGCTACACACGGCTAAACAGCCTATGTACACGAGATTTCTGTGGCCTATGGACACCGCCAGATCCGACCGATAATGTCCTGCAAAAGGTCGATCTTCGGCGCTCGTAAAAACAAGATTTCAATAATAAAGAGAGGAACTCAGCGATGACTTGGAAGGGAACCCTACGCTCGATGCAAGCGTCAGCGCGAAGAGCCGAACGAAATTCGAAACGACGCCAACGTGAACTGGAAGTACGACAGAAAGAGTTCGCGAAAATGGAGGCTCGCGAGCAGGCTGCGCATGAAGTTGAAGTCTACGAAAACCACATTGAACTGCTGCTTTCAGTGCACAAGGATTGTGGCGAACAGATCAACTGGGGTGAGTTCGTAAGCCAACCGGCACCGATCAAACCCGTAGAGCTCAATACTCACGAAATCCAGGCCAAAGAGAAACACTCCAATTACAAACCGGGCTTCATTATTCGCACTTTGAAACTGGAAGCCAGAAAGCGCAGAAAGCTTGAGGAAGCCATTCCCGCAGCAGTGGCCAAAGACAGGCAGAAACTGGCTGAAAAATTGAAAGAGTGGGAAGCGCAGCATCGCGAATGGCAGGAAGATTACGATCTTGCGACGGGAGTGCTCGCCGGTAACGGCCAATCCAAGATTGATGCCGTCATGCAAGTGAACCCTTTCACGGATATCTCACACCTCGGCACCTCCATCACTTTCTCGGTTGGAGAAACCGGCATCTTTGAATGCACGCTTTCGGTTCACGGTGAGAAAGTGATTCCACAGGAGATCAAGTCACTGCTGCAGAGCGGGAAAATCTCCGTTAAAAAGATGCCGATCAGCAAGTTCAACGAACTGCTGCAGGACTATGTGTGTAGCTGCGTTCTGCGAGTAGGCCAGGAGTTGCTCAGTATCCTTCCAGAACGCATGGTCATCGTGACTGCCGTTGACTCACTTCTTAACTCCGCAACTGGCCATCTGGAGGATCAACCTATCCTCAGTGTCGCTATTTCTCGAGACACGCTGTTCAAACTCAACATGCAAAGCATCGACCCTTCAGACTCGATGAAGAACTTTGTACACACCATGAACTTCAAGAAAACAACGGGCTTCACGCCGGTGAGCAAAGTCGATAGTCAACAATTTGCCAGTCTGGCCTGACGCAGAAAGTTCGCAACCTTTCGACAGCTCTTACGTGATAGTCGTCAAACCGGGAGCTGTCTCAGGCTGCGGTCCCTGAGACCTGAAGTCAACGATAACGCTGCAAGTGTTCGCCGACTTTAGCAGCCGGGACTTTCTGCAATTTGCACAGCAAGTCGTGCGATAGCTCGCGCACCCCATGCTTGCGCCGCAACTCATCCGCCAGATGCGCCAGCAAATTCGCCGCCATCTCCGCATCCGCCATCGCCCTGTGCGCCTGGCCGGTATGCGGCAACTGGGCAAACGTGGTGAGCGTGCCGAGCTTGTGGTTCGGCGCCGCCGGCATCAATCGGCGCGCCAGCAGCAGCGAGCAGGCGAAGTTCTGCAAACGGGTGCGTTTGATCCGGCCCAGTTCGAAGTCCCAGAACTTCTGGTCGAAGGCGGCGTTGTGCGCCAGCAGGGGTGTGCAACCGACGAATTCGTTGACTTCGTTCATCACCTTTTCGGCCGAAGGCGCGGTGCGCAGCATGGCGTTGCTGATGCCGGTGAGTTGTTCGATGAAGGCCGGGACGCGCACGCCGGCGTTCATCAAGCTCTGGTAACGCTCGACGATGCGGCCGTTTTCCAGCATGACCACGGCGATTTCCGTGGCCCGGCAGTTGCTGCTCGGCGAGATGCCGGTGGTTTCAAAGTCGATGACTGCAATGCGTTCCAAACCGGGTGGTACTCCGTCCAAATCAATACTTGAGCTTGCGCTCAATTTTTCAACAGCAGCGCGCCTTCGATCGGCACGTAGCGGCTGGCGGCGCGGATCAGCGAGTTGGCGGTCAGGCCGGGAACGCCGTAGGCCACCGCTTGCACGCCGTGTTTGTTGATGATGCGTTCGAGCAGCATGTCGAAATCGCCATCACCGGAGGCCAGGACGATTTCGTCGACGTGGTCGGCGGCGTCCATGATGTCGAGGGTGATGCCCACGTCCCAGTCGCCCTTGGCCGAGCCGTCGCTGCGCTGGATGTAGGGTTTGAGTTTCACGGTGAAACCGAGGTTGCGCAGGATCTGCTGGAACTGCTGCTGTTTGCTGTCGCCCCGGTCGATCGCATAGGCGTAGGCCTCGACGATCTGCCCGTGCTGGCTGACATCCGCCCACAACGCCGCGTAGTTGAAGTGACAACCATAGGCCTGACGCACGGTGTAGTAGAGGTTCTGCACATCGGCGAACACTGCGATTTTTTTCACCGGAGTTCCTGTGAGCGCTGACGCGCATGAGCCGGATCAGGCACCACGGCCCGAAAAAGGCGCTCAGTATGCCAGCCCGAAGGAAGGTTCCGCGAATAATCGGCCCGGGGCGATCAGGCGCCCCGGACGAATGGTGAGAAGACTTGTCCCGTGAGAGCGAGCTTGCTCGCGATAGCGGCGCTTCAGTCGCCGAAAACATTGGCTGAACGGACGCCATCGCGAGCAGGCTCGCTCCCACAGGTCAATGTCATGCCCTGGAAGACGGATCAGACGAAGGAATCGTCGTCATCGAAGAACGATGAGTTGTCGTCGCTGTAGTCGGTGTCGGTATAGCCGCCCTGGTCATTACCGTAGGAATCGTTGTTGGCCATGCGCTGGTCATCGCCCCATCCGTTGTTGCTCTGGTCGTTGACCTGAGCTGGCTCTTCCTTGATGACTTCGACGATTTCTTCCGGCTGCTGGTTGTGATGGAACAGGCTGCTGATGCCTTGTGCCAACATTACGCCACCGGCCACACCGGCCGCTGTTTTCAGGGCGCCGCCGAGGAAGCTGCTGCCCGCCGCCGGGGCCGCTTGTTGCTGGCCATAACCCGGTGGTGGCGCGCCGAAGTTCTGTTGTGGCGCAGGCGCACCGAAGTTCTGCTGCGGTGCAGGTTCACGCCAGCCGCCAGTGGAGGCCGGGGCGCTCTGGGTCGGCGCCGGGCGCGAGCTGCTGCCACCGAAGATGCTCGACAGGAAGCCACCACCGCTGGAGGCCGGCGGCGCGCTCTGCGCCTTGGCCGATTGCAGTTCGGCCTGCAATTGCTTGACCTGTTGAGTCAGTTGCTTGTTTTGTTCGTCGAGGCTCTTGAGGGCAGCCTCCTGCACCAGAATCGCCTGGGTCATGAAATAACCTGCGGCCGGCTGGCGCGTCAGGTGTTCCTTGATCCGCGCCTCAGCCTGGGCGTCGCGCGGGGCTGCCTCCGTTTCGGCCTGTTGCAGCCGGGAAAACAGTCCATCGATCAGGGTTTGTTCTTCGCTGTTCATGGCGACCTCGTAGATTGCCGGGGATAACGTTGCCCTCGTCCACGTCGGAGGAGGTGCCTCTCTGTAATGGAGACAGTGACCGGATGTTTCAATGACCTTTACCGAACGTTTACGTTTGCGCAGCGAAACGGATCATCGGTTAAAGTGGGCCACTGTTTTTGACCTGCGATACCGACTGATGAATGCCTTCGATGTGCTGCGCGACTCCCTGTATTTCTTCAAACGCAATCTGGCCCGGATCGTCCAGTTGTGTCTGCCGCTGGTGATTTTCGAAGCTGCGCTGCAACAGGTGGTCGATCATGCCAGCGACCCGGACGGTTACTCGGCCATCAGCGTCATCGTCGGCCTGCTGGTCTATCCGCTGTACACCGCAGCGCTGATTCTGTTTCTCGATGCCCGCACCCGCGGCGAATCCCCGCAAACCCGCGATCTGCTGGCGATGGCCGCTCGCCTATGGCCGCGCTTTGCCCTGCTGACGGCGCTGAACACGCTGTTGATCCTGCTCGGTCTGTCGCTGTATTTCCTGCCGGGGCTGTGGCTGATGGTCACTCTGGCCTTCGGTGAGTATCTGCTGGTGCTGCGCGGTTACGGCCCGTTGCAGGCGATGAAGGAAAGCCTGCGCCTGAGCCGTGGGCATTTTCTGCGGATTCTGGTGTGCATCCTGTGTGTGATGGGGCCGTTGTGGCTGCTCAAGGGCCTGACCCTGCAGGTCTATCCCGATCCGCAGAATCCATTGATTGCGGTGCTGATCGACAGTGGTCACAGCTTCCTGCAACTGTTCACCAGCGTGGTGCTGTTCCGCCTGTTCATGCTGATCAGCGAATTGCCCGACAAACGTGACGGAATAGTCTGACTGCGCCGCGCTTGGGCTGATCGATGGGTCTCGGGTATGCTCGGGACCACTTCCGTATCGCTATAAGCCGAGCCATGACCCGTCTACTGCGCTACATCCTGCTCTCCGTGCTGCTGGCCGTTGCCCTGATCGGCGTGATGATTTTCAGCCTGACCTGGCGCCCCGACGCCCGGGAAACCCTGCCGGTCAGTTGCACCGGGCAACCGCCGACGCTGGTACCCGGCCAGGCGCTGAAAGTCATGACCTGGAACGTGCAATACCTGGCCGGCAAGCGCTACGTGTTCTGGAATGACCTGGCGCAAGGCGACGACGAAGCCCCGACCCCGGAAGACATGGCATTCAGCCTCGATGAAGTGGCGCGGGTGATCCGCGACGAACAGCCCGACGTGGTGCTGTTGCAGGAACTGGATGACGGCGCCAAGGCCAGTGACTATCAGAACCAGCTCAAGCTATTGCGGGAACGCCTCACCGACCTCTACCCGTGCAGCGCCCACGCCTTCGACTGGAAGGCCGATTTCGTCCCGGATCCACACATCTTCGGCAGCGTCGGCCGGCAACTCGCCACCCTCAGCCGCTACCGCATCGAACACGCCGAGCGCCTGCAATTGCCGGTGCAGCCGTCGAACATCATCAGCCGTCAGTTCCAGCCGAAAAACGCTCTGCTCGCCACCACCCTGCCGCTCAGCGATGGCGGGCAACTGGTGGTGTTCAACACGCACCTGGATCGTGCGACCCAACCGGACGACACCTTGCAGGCGCAGGTGACAGCGGTGGCCAAGGTCCTCGACAAACACGAAAGCCACGGCACGCCGTGGCTGATCGGCGGCGACTTCAACCTGTTGCCGCTCGGCCAGTACCGGCGCCTGCCCACCGAGCAGCGCACGCCGTACTCCGCCGACAGTGCGCTGCATGTGTTGTGGGACAAATACCCGATGATCCCGACCAACAACGAAGCCAGCGGCATCGACCGCGCCAAGTGGCTGACCCATTACCCCAACGATCCCGGCCTCAACGGCCCGGACCGCACGGTCGATTACCTGTTCTACAGCCCGAAGATCAAACGGGTCGAAGCCACGGTGCGGCAGGACGATACATTGCGCATTTCCGATCATCTGCCGGTGATTGCGAAGTTCCTCCTGCCACCCAACTGACTGCCGTCTCTGTGGGAGCGAGCCTGCTCGCGATAGCGGAGTGTCAGGCGAAGGTTTTCTGACTGATATTCCGCCATCGCGAGCAGGCTCGCTCCCACACGATGGATGATGGTCTCAATGAGCTTCTTCGAGATCATCGTGCAACAGCCCGAAGATCTGCCGCTTCATGTCGATGAACGAGCGCTCCATCACCATGTCCAGCGTACGTGGGCGCTCGATCGGCACGTCCAGAATCTGCTTGATCCGTCCAGGCCTCGCGCCCATCACATACACCCGATCGCCGAGCAGGATCGCTTCGTCGATGTCGTGGGTGACGAACAGCACGGTTTTCTTGCTGTTGCCCCACACCCGCAGCAACAGTTGCTGCATTTGCAGACGGGTCTGGCTGTCGAGGGCGCCGAAGGGTTCGTCCATCAGCAGGATCTGCGGGTCGTTGGCCAGTGCCCGGGCAATCGCCACCCGTTGCATCATGCCGCCGGACAGTTGCTTGGCATAGTTGTCGGCAAATCCTGACAAGCCGACTTCATGCACATAGTGATCGACAATCTCCTTGCGCTTGGCCGCCGGCATCCCACGACGCTTGAGGCCGAACTCGACGTTCTGCCGCACGGTCAGCCACGGAAACAGCGTGTAGCTCTGGAACACCATCCCGCGATCCGCGCCGGGGCCCTGCACTTGCTGACCGCCGACGTAGATCTCGCCGGACGTCGGCTCGGCCAGGCCGGCGGTGAGGTACAGCAGGCTCGACTTGCCGCAGCCCGACGGCCCGACCAGCACCGCGAACTGCTGATCCGGCACTTCGAACGACACTTCTTCCAGCGCGGTGAAGGTTCCGCCGCCGGGCTTGCTGTAACGCAGGCTGACCTTGTCCACCTGCAACCTTGGCGCGGCGTGCGCCGGTGCGGCGACCGGCTCGATGAAACGACGGTTGGCAGCGGTTACTGAGCCCATGCGGCAATCCTCAAACGCAAGAAGCGAAACAGTTGATCGGTGACCAGGCCGAGCAGGCCGATGATCGCGATGGCGAGAAAAATCACGTCGACCTGAAAGCCGCGCATGGCCTTGAGGCTCAAGTAGCCGAGGCCGCTCGAGGCGGCGACCAGTTCGGCGACCACCAGATACGTCCAGGCCCAACCCATGGTCACCCGCAAGGTGTCGAGCACGCCGGGCAACGACGCCGGGGCGATCACGTGCAGCACCGCGTCACGCCGGTTGGAACCGAGGGTGTAAGAGGCGTTGATCAAGTCTTTGGAAATGCCTTTGGACACGTCGGCGATCATCACCAGTTGCTGGAAGAACACACCGAAAATGATCACCGAAACCCGCTGCTCCAGACCGATGCCGATCCAGAGGATGAACAACGGCACGAACGAGGTCACCGGCAAGTAGCGGATGAAGTTGACCAGCGGTTCGAGGAACGCCTGGACGATGCGGAAGCTGCCCATCAGCAAGCCCAGCGGCACCGCCACCAGCGACGACACGATGAAACCGACCATCACCACTTCGACACTGGCCCAGACATGCTGGCCTAGGGTGCCGTCGCGGCTGAGGCGCACGGCGGCTTCAACCACCGCGCCGGGCGTGGGCAGGAACATCCCCGGCACGATGCCGCCGTAGGACAACCCGGCCCACAGGCCGACCAGCAACACCCAGGCCAGACCGCTGGCGCTCCACACCACCGGCACCGGCAGTCCGGTTTTCGGCGTGATGCAGCGGCTCAGCCATGAATTGCGCTTGAACATGACCAGTCTCCTAGAGCGGGCTGACGAAACGGTTGTCGACCAGATCGTCGTTGCTGACGTTGTAGGGCTTGCCCTGCAATTCGCTGGCGGTTTCGTTGGCCAGTTTGATCAGCGGTGCGCTGTCACCCGGCTTGCCCGGTGAGCCAAGGAGTTTTTCGCTCATGGCCTGATCGTAGAAGCGAACGCCTTGCGCGGCGGCGGCCAGTTCCTTCGGATCGGACAGGTAACCGCCGACGCCCTTGGCCATGATTTCGTAGGCTTTCTGTGGATGGTCCTTGGTGTACTGCACGGCTTTGTAGAGACCGGCGACCAGCGCCTTGACGTCCTCCGGCTGCTTCTCGATCACCGTGCAATTGAGCGCCACCACATCGACGATCACCCCCGGCGTACTGCTGCTGTCGATCAGCACCTTGCCCTGCTGCTTGTCGCGCACCATCGACAGATGCGGTTCCCAGGTCACGGCGGCCGGCACACGACCGGCGATGAACGCGGTGGCGGCATCGTCGGCAGTCATGTTCTGCACGGTGATGTCGCTCATGCTCATGCCGTTCTTTTTCAGCAGGTACGAGAGCCAGAACTGCGAGGTCGACCCTTCGTTGACGGCCACGGCCTGGCCCTTGAGTTCTTGCAGGCTCTTCACATTTTTACCGACCAGCACACCGTCGCCACCATGGCTGTCATCCAACGCGGCCACGGCCTTGAAGCAAAACTGCGGGCGGTACTTGAGCACTTCGTCGATCGTCGACGCCGAGCCGGACAATTGCCCGGATGCCTGAGCGGCCATGTACATCGACGCTTCTTCGACCACCGGCAATTCGACGGTCAGGCCGTTTTCCTTGAAGTAGCCCAGATCCTGGGCCAGATACAGGGTGCCGTAACCGACCCACGTGGTGTGGCCGATCGACAAGGTGCCGGCCTGGGCGGCGGTGACGGTGAGGGCGGAAATCGCCAGAGAACCTGCAAGACGGGTAAACAAGGACTTGTTCATGGAGCACTCCCAACGCTGTTGATTTAGTTGTCATGGGCAGTACGGCCAGCCTCGTCGGCGCGGATGCACGCTGCGGTCTCTGCTGGACTCTGGCGGGCAATGCCTTGGCTGGCGAAATCGATGTTGACCCAGGCTTGGCGTCAGGAAAACGAGGAAATAGTTAGACGCGAACGATGAAAAAACTGGGTAGTGCGCACCGCGAAAGGGCGCGTCGGGCGGGGGTGCACGGAGGGGGTGCAAGGCAGATAAAACGATGTTGAATCGGGTGACGCAAATCGCGAGCAAGCTCGCTCCCACAGGAACCGGTATCGTTCATAAATTTTGTGAACGACTGATAAACCTGTGGGAGCGAGCTTGCTCGCGAAGGGGCTCTTGAGCCTTACGAATATCTCAGAGCCGACCGTATTCCTGCGCCGTACGATCAATCGCTTTCAGGGTCTTGCCCACCAACTCGTCAATCTCTTCACGGCTGGCAATCAACGCCGGCGCCATGATCATCCGCCCCAACGTCGAGCGAATGATCACCCCCTCCTCAAAACCGATCGTGCGGCAGCGCCAGGCAATGTCGTTCTCATTGGCAAAGCGCTTGCGCGTGGCCTTGTCTTCGGCCAGTTGCAACGCCGCGACCATGCCCGTGCCCTGAATATCGCCCACCAACGGGTGATTGCCGAACACTTCGCGCAGGCACTGTTGCAGGTACGGGCCGATGTCGTCCTTGACCCGCGCCACCACGCCTTCATCGCGCAGGGCCTTGAGGTTGGCAATCGCCACCGCTGCCGCCACCGGGTGCCCGGAATAGGTCAGGCCGTGTGCGAACACACCGCCCTGCTCCACCAGCACGTCGGCCATTTTCTTCGACAGGATCAGGCCACCCATCGGGATGTAACCGGAGGTCAAACCCTTGGCGATGGACAGGGTGTCCGGCTCGAAACCGAAGTATTCGTGAGCGAACCATTCGCCGGTACGACCGAAGCCGCCGATCACTTCATCGGCGCACAACAGCACGTCGTACTTGCGGCAGATGCGCTGGATTTCCGGCCAGTAGCTTTCCGGCGGGAAGATCATCCCGCCCGCGCCCTGGAACGGTTCGGCGATGAACCCGGCGACCTTGTCGGCGCCCAGTTCGAGGATCTTCGCTTCCAGTTGCTGCGCCGCTCGCAGACCGAATTCCGCCGGGGTCAGGTTGCCTTCGTGGGCGAAGAAGTACGGCTCGTCGATGTGCGCGATGTCGGGAATCATCCCGCCCATTTCGTGCATGAATTTCATGCCGCCGAGGGCCGTCGCCGCCAGGGTCGAACCGTGGTAACCGTTCCAGCGGCCGATCATGATTTTCTTCTCAGGCTTGCCCAGCACCTGCCAGTAACGGCGCACGGTACGGATCAGCACCTCGTTGGCCTCGGAGCCGGAGTTGGTGTAGATCGCGTGGCTGTAGTGCCCCGGCAGCAGGCTGAACAACAGCTCGGAGAGCTCGATCACCTGCGGGTGGGTGGTGTGGAAAAACATGTTGTAGTACGGCAACTGCTCCAGTTGCCGACTCGCCGCCGCGTTCAGATCCTTGCGCCCGTAGCCGAGGTTGGTGCACCACAGCCCGGACATGCCGTCGAGGTAGCGCCGACCGTCGTTGTCCCACAGATGCAGGCGTTCGCCGCGCACCATCACCCGTGGGCCTTCGTCGTTGAGGGCCTTCTGGTCGACGAACGCGTGAATGTGGTGCGCTGCATCGGCGGCCTGGTAGTCGCGGGTTTCACGTGAGGTGGTCATCGCCGGATCTCCTTTTTTGTTGTGAGCGGCTGTCATGAGCGCAGTTGAAACCAGGTGGTTTTCAACTGGGTGTATTTGTCGAACGAGTGCAGCGACAGATCGCGGCCAAAACCGGATTGCTTGCCGCCGCCGAACGGCACGGTCACGTCCAGCGCATCGACGCTGTTGACCGACACCGTACCGGCTCGCAATTGCCGCGCCACCCGATGCGCGCGGTGCAGATCATCGCTCCACAGCGACGCCGCCAGACCGTAGACGCTGTCGTTGGCCAGTCGCAAGGCGTGCGCCTCGTCATCGAACGGAATCACCGCCAGCACCGGGCCGAACACTTCCTCACGAAACAGGCTCATGTGCGGCTGCACGTCGGTGAAAATCGTCGGCTGAACGAAGTTGTCCGAACCGTTGAAACTCAGCTGCCGCCCGCCGCAGGCGCGGGTCGCGCCTTCGCGTTCGGCCTGATGGATGAAACGCAGAATGCTTTCGGTCTGACGCGTGTCTACGATCGCCCCGGCCGCACTCGCCGGGTCCAAGGGATCGCCCGGCTGCCAGCGTTCGGCTTGAGCCTTCAGTCGCTCGACGAACGCGTCATGAATCGAGCGCTCCACCAACAATCGCGAGTTGGCCGAGCAGACTTCGCCCTGATTGAAGAAAATCCCGAACGCGGCTTTCTGCGCCGCCAGATCCAGATCCTTGCAGTCGACGAACACCAGATTGGCGCTCTTGCCGCCGCACTCCAGCCACACCTGCTTGAGGTTCGACTGCGCGGAATACTGCATGAAATATTTGCCGACCTGAGTCGAGCCGGTGAACACCAGACAATCGACATCCGGGTGCAGGCCCAAGGCTTTGCCGGCCTGTTCGCCGTGCCCCGGCAGCACGTTCAGCACACCGGCCGGCAACCCGGCTTCCAGCGCCAGCTCAGCCAGACGCAATGCGGAAAACGGTGATTGCTCGGCGGGTTTGAGAATGACCGAGTTGCCGGCCGCCAGCGCCGGGGCGAGTTTCCACGCGGCCATGTCCAGCGGGAAATTCCACGGCACCACGGCGGCGACCACACCCAACGCTTCGCGGGTGATGGTCGCCAGCACGTTCGAAGCACTTGGTGCGACCTGATCGTAAAGCTTGTCGAGGCTTTCGGCGTACCAGCGGAACACCCCGGCGGCGCCCGGCACGTCGATGTTGTAAGCGTCCATCACCGGTTTGCCCATGTTCAGCGAATCGAGCAGCGCCAGCTCTTCGCGATGGGCCAGGATCAGATCCGCCAGCCGCAGCAGCACTTGCTTGCGCTCGCTCGGTGAACGCCCGGCCCAGGTGCCGGCCTCGAACACCTGCCGCGCATTCTGCACCGCCGCATCGACGTCGTCTTCACCGCACGCAGCGACGTTTGCCAGCAATTGGCCGGTGGCCGGGTTGATCGCGGCAAAGGTCTGCCCCGACTGCGCCGCACGCAATTTGCCGTCGATCACGGCCTGGTACGGATAGCTCAATTCAGCGGCCTTGCGCTGCCAGTCTGCAAGCTCGAACACGGTGGTTGCTCCTTGGACTTTTATTCTTTTGAGAACAGTGCGGGGTCGATAGTCGCTCAGGCCCGTGCGCGCTAAAACCAGTAAAAATGTCTTCGCAGACAATAAAAAAGGTAACCAGCCGATGGCCCCTTCGCGCGCGTATGGGGCTATTGTTCAGGGACAAAAAAAACCGCCGACAGAACGGAGGCCGGCGGCTTACAAATTGCTTGGATGTGCAATCCGTTCGCTTTGAGGTTCACCGTGGCTGCTTACAACCTGCGTCAGTTGAAATACTTCATCACCACCGTCGAATGTGGCAGCGTCGCCGAGGCGTCGCGCAAGCTGTACATCGCGCAACCGGCGATTTCCACGGCGATCAAAGGGCTGGAAGACAGCTTCGGCGTGCAACTGCTGATCCGCCATCACGCCCAGGGCGTGTCCCTGACGCCGAGCGGCGCACGGTTCTTCCGCAAGGCTCAGGAACTGCTGCGCATGGCCAAGGAGTTCGAACAGAATGCCCTCGCCGACAACGACGTGGTGGCCGGGCAGATCGATATCGGCTGCTTCGAAACCGTCGCGCCGCTGTACCTGCCGCAACTGATTGCCGGCTTCTCGGCGCTGTATCCGGGGGTGAAGATCCGCATCCGCGACGGCGAACAACAGGAACTGGTGCAAGGCCTGACCTCGGGCACCTTCGACCTGGCGATCCTGTACAAGCACGACCTCGACGCCACCATCGAAACCGAACCGCTGATGCCGGCCCAGCGGCCTTATGCCCTGCTCCCGGCCGATCACCGCTTCGCCCAGCTCAAGCAGGTGTCGTTACGGGACTTGTGCCTGGAACCGATGATCCTGCTCGACGTACAACCGAGCCGCACCTACTTCGTCAGCCTGTTCGAAGAACTCGGCCTGTCGCCACGCATCGAGTTCAGCTCGCCCTCGATCGAAATGGTGCGCGGCATGGTCGGCCAGGGTTTCGGCTTCTCGATCCTGGTCACCCGCCCGCATTCGGAATGCACCTACGATGGCAAGAAAGTCGTATGCGTGGACATCGTCGAAGATGTCACCGGGTCTGGTCTGGTGGCGGCGTGGCTCAAACGCGGACAACTGACCAAACCGGCGCAGTTGTTTGCCGATTATTGCCGGGAGCAGCTGACCGCGAAGGCGAATGCTTGAAAGCTCAAAATCAAAAGATCGCTATCAGCGACCGCTGATCGCTAAATCGACCTACCTGTTATTTCTGACAGTAGACGCGACAATCTGAAAGGAGCTCGATGTAACCGGACTGCAATGGCCGGCGTAAGCCTATGACCATGTATTTGACCGGTCCTCACATTGATTACTTTAGGGAGTCAAATGTCATGAATGACGATACTCAATCCAGCACCCCTTCCTTCGCAGAGGCGAAACCACTTGGCCCGGAGGATACAACCTTCATTAGCGAGCTTCATGCATTGCTGGAACGGCATGGGAACATCAATCGTTTTGGAGTTCTCCTGCTACATGATCATTTCTCAGTGAAGGGAGATGAAATCATGCTGGAAACCAATGACCCTCACGCTCGTACTCTCCACATGGAAGTCGTCAAGCGTACAGATTTGCCAGCGGGAAAATTCACCAGTTGGCGTCTGTCCGGCAGTAAAAAAGGGGAGGTCGAGGCACTCACCTTTTGTGGACGTGCTTGCTATTAGGTGGAGCGGCTTCTACCCACGGTGAGAGGCCAGGCAACCCGCCTTGCATAACCAGGCGGGTTGCCAATAAATCGCTAAAGATCAGGTACCACGCGGTTTGGCCCGAGCAGTGGCTTCAGCCACCAGCGGATCATCCGGCCAGTAATGCTTCGGATACCGCCCCTTCAGATCTTTCTTCACTTCGGCATAGGTGCTGCGCCAGAAGTTGGCCAGATCCTGGGTCACCTGCACCGGCCGCCGTGCGGGCGACAGCAGGTGCAGCTTGACCACTTGCCGGCCGCCGGCGATGCGCGGTGTGTCGGCGAGGCCGAACAACTCCTGCAAGCGCACGGCGAGAATCGGTGGCTGCTCGCTGTAGTCGAGGCGAATCGACGAGCCCGACGGCACGCTCAGGTGGTGCGGCGCCTGTTCGTCGAGCTGTTGCGGCAGTGGCCACGGCAGCAGATTGCGCACGATGCTCGACAAGTCGAGGTTGGCGAAATGGCTGAGGCGCGAGACCTTGCCCAGGTACGGCATCAGCCAGTCTTCGAGGGTTTTCAGCAGCGTCGCGTCGCTGACATCCGGCCATTGGCTGTCGCCCCTGGCGTCCAGATCGAGCTGGCGCAACAGCGCGACTCGCGCCTGCCATTGGCGCAGTTCCGGGGTCCACGGCAGCAGTTCCAGACCTTTGCGGCGCACCAGATTGACCAGTGCCTGATTGCGGGCGTTTTCGTCGAGACCGGTCAGTGGTTCGCGGCTGAGGATCAGTTCGCCAACCTTGCGCTGACGCTCGGCGCGCAACACGCCTTCGCGTTCGTCCCAGTCCAGTTGATCGACGATGTGCACCTGTTCGGCCAGCACCGAATCGAACAGCGTCGGATCGAAATCCGCCGCCAGATAAATCCGTTCTTCACGCTGACCTTGCCGGCTGCCGAGGTCGGCGATGACGATCCACGGCTCCTTCATCAGGCTGTCGGCTTCGGCGAACAGCGCCGCGCGGCCGTTGGCCAGACGATATTCGGCGCCGCCGGCCCGCCGCTGCTGGGCGACGCGGTCCGGGTAAGCCAGCGCCAGCAAGGCGCCGAGCCAACGTGGGTGATCCGGGTCGGCGACCGGCTCGCTCGCCTTACCGCGAAGGTAACCGCGATATTGCCGCGCCAGTTGCCGGGCGCGCTGCACGCCACCCTGAGCACCGCGTGCCGCGCGTTCTTCGCCGGACAGCAGCACCAGACGACTGTGCAGATCTGCCCCCGCACCGCGCAAAATGTCGCGCTCACCGAGCAACGCTGCGACATCACACGCCATGTTCGCCAGACCCAGTGCCTGACCGCGCAACAGCAAATGAGCGATGCGCGGGTGCGCCGGCAATTCAGCCATGGCCTGCCCGTGACGGTTGAGGCTTTCACCGTCCAGTGCACCGAGGCGCTGCAACAGGTCCTGAGCATGTGCATAAGCAGCGGCCGGCGGCACATCAAGCCAGATCAGATCACTCGGCGCCACGCCCCAGCGTCCGAGCTGCAAGGCCAACCCGGCGAGATCCGCCGAGAGAATTTCCGCACTGCCATACGCCGCCAGTTGTTCGTGCTGATCCTGCGACCACAGCCGATAACACACGCCCGGTTCCAGACGCCCGGCCCGGCCGGCACGCTGGGTGGCACTGGCTTTGGAGATGCGCTGAGTGTCGAGGCGGGTCATGCCGCTGCCCGGATCGAAACGCGGCACTCGCGCCAGCCCGGCGTCGATCACCACACGCACGCCGTTGATGGTCAGGCTTGTCTCGGCGATGTTGGTGGCCAGCACCACTTTGCGCTGGCCTGCCGGCGCGGGGTCGATGGCGGCGCGCTGGGCATTCAGGTCGAGTTCGCCGTGCAGCGGGCAGAGCAACACGTCGCTACGCTCACCGATGGCGTCCGCCAGTTGTTGATGAACACGGCGGATTTCCGCCTGCCCCGGCAGGAACACCAACAGGCTGCCGGTTTCATCGTGCAGGGCTTCGAGCACCGTTTGCGTGACGCGTTGATCAATGTATTCGCCGGGCTGAAACGGCCGGCCCCAGCGCATCGTTACCGGGAACATCCGGCCTTCGCTGCGCAGGATCGGCGCGTCGTCGAGCAACCCGGCCAGACGTTCGCCTTCGAGGGTGGCGGACATCAGCAGAATCTTCAGCGGTTGTTCAGCTCGAAACAGCTCGCGACCGTTCAGACTGAGGGCCAGTGCCAGATCGGCGTCGAGGCTGCGTTCGTGAAATTCGTCGAAGATCAGCAGGCCCACGCCTTCCAGCGCCGGGTCGTCCTGCAAGCGCCGGGTGAGGATGCCTTCGGTGACCACTTCGATGCGTGTGTTGGGGCCGACCTTGCTGTCGAGGCGGATGCGATAACCGACGGTTTCACCGACCTTCTCACCCAGCTCGCTGGCCAGCCGTTCCGCTGCTGCGCGCGCGGCTAGCCGGCGGGGTTCGAGCATGAGAATGGTCTGCCCGTTCAGCCACGCTTCATTGAGCAGGGCCAAGGGCACGCGGGTGGTTTTACCGGCGCCGGGCGGTGCTTCGAGCACGGCTTCATGGCGTGTCGCGAGGGCTTCACGCAGGGCGGGTAAAACGTCATCGATCGGCAAAGAAATCATGCTGGCTCCCCAGGGCGTGCCCACAGTAATTTGCGAGTCGCGTTAAAGCTGTGAGCGTGCCAGGCAAGGCGCGGGACGAAGGTAAGGGTCGTTTCCTTACCAAGTCCCGCAACGCAGCATGGCGCGCTCACAGCTTTAGCCCGGAGGGCCGAACCCCGAGAGAATTCGGTAGCCATCACGCGGTATGGATCTGGAGAAAACAACTTCAATCCTCAACGTATTTCGATAGGGGTGAGACGGGGCCGCAATTTACTGTGGGCACGCCCTGCCGCCGCGAGTATAACGGCGAACTGCTGAGCGTTCGTCAGGGTCTTAACTTCACACGATGACGCTTCGTTAATAGATGACTCAGGAGATTCCCATGCGCTTACCTTTTCGCCTGATCGGCGGTGTACTGGTTGCCACCCTGCTCACTCAGATCACCGCGTGCGGTTCGATTTTCTATCCCGACCGGCGCGGCCAGATCGACGGCAAGATCGACCCGGCGATTGCCGTGCTCGATGCCGTGGGCCTGCTGTTCTATATCCTTCCAGGCGTAATCGCGTTTGCCGTGGACTTCGCCACCGGCGCGATCTACTTCGAACCGGGCCACATGGCGCAGGTCGATCCGGCCAAGCTCAAGCAAGCCATCGGCCCGGACGGTCAGGTCGATAACTTGAAGTTGCAGGCTATTCTCGAAACCGAGCTGGGCCGCAATCTGCCGCTGGACGATCCGCGCCTGATCCAGCACAAGGGCAGCACCCAACAACTGGCGATGTTCGGCCTGCAACCTGCCGCATAAGGAATTGACGCACCCATGACCACAAGCACCGAACACGCCCGCCTGCTGCGGCTGGCGACCCGCGCCTCGGTGGCGGTGGCCTGTACGCTGATCATCGCCAAAGCCATCGCCTGGTGGCTGAGCGGTTCGGTGAGCATGCTCGCCGGCCTCACCGACTCGGCCCTCGATGGCGTCACTTCGTTGCTCAATCTGTTGGCGGTGCATTACGCGCTGCGCCCGGCGGATGACGATCACCGTTATGGTCACGGCAAGGCCGAATCCCTGGCGGGCATGGCCCAGGCACTGTTCATTGGCGGCAGTGCGGTGCTGATCGCGTTTCAGGCTTATGAGCGCCTGAAAAATCCCGAGCCACTCGGCGCGCCGTGGCTGAGCATTGGTGTGATCGTGTTTTCCCTGCTGCTGACTGTCGCGCTGTTGATGCTGCAGCATCGGGTCATCAGGCAGACCGGCTCCAACGCCGTGCGGGCGGACTCGCTGCATTATCGTTCGGACCTGTTACTCAACGGCAGCATTCTGATTGCGCTGGTGATGGCCGGCTTGGGGTTCGATCAACTGGATGCGTGGTTCGGTCTGGGAATCGCGGGGTACATTTTGTGGAGCGCGATCCAGATCGCCCGGGAAAGTTTTTCGGTGCTGATGGATGAAGAGCTGCCGACGGATGTCAGTCAGCACATGCTCGAACTGGCGTGCGGCGTGCCAGGCGTGTTGGGCGCGCATGATTTGCGCACGCGGATTTCCGGCAATCACTGGTTCGTGCAGTTGCACCTGGAATTGCCGGGGGAGCTGACGCTGTCAGTCGCCCATGGCATCAGCGATCAGGCCGCAGATGCCATTCACAAAGCCTACCCAAAGGCCGAAGTGCTGGTGCACGCCGACCCGCAGGAAGTGGTCAAGGCCGCTCGGGCTCAGTAGTTGACCTGATAACCGCGACTGCTCAGGCAATTACCCTGGGCCTGGCGGTAGGCCTGCACCACTTCGGGCGCCGGTTGATAAGTCGCGGTGCGCGGGTTGAAGCCGCTCTGCTGCACCGCGTATTGATAACACTCGTAGCCATCGCGCTGAACCTGCTCCGGTGACTGGCCGTTGGCCGGATATGCCTCCACGTCATAACCATTGCCGGTCGGCTGCGGTGGCTGCTGTACCGGCGGTTCGACCACCACGTAATCCTGCGTTGCTTCCTGATAGGCATAGTAGGAGCCGGCAGCGAGGAACAGCAGCGAACCGCCGATCCATACCTCACGGGCGTAATCCGGCAAGTACTGGATACGAATCCCGCGCGGCGGCTGAACCACGATGTAGCGCGGACCTTGCGGGCGATACCAATAGCCGCCGGAGTAGAAATAATCCTGTCCGCGATACGGCACGCGGTAGTCGCGATCCGGGAAACGGTCGATCACATGGCCCGGTCGGTACTGCGGGCCAGGGCCCCAACCATTGCCATGCCCATCGGGACGACCCGGCCAGCGGTTGTCGTTGGGACGGTTGCCGGTCTGCCAGTTCTGGTGATAGCCATTCTGCGGACGCTCGTCGCGGTAATAACCCTGACGCGGTTCCTGGGTCTGGCGCACGGTGTCGGGGCGCGGCTGGATCGGCAGGTCATTGGCCGGCAGTTGCGGCGGCGGTGGCGGCTGGCGTACCGGGTTGGGATTGTAGGCCGGACGTGGCTGATTCTGATTCTGCCACTGGCCATTGTTCGGTTGGCCGTGGTTCTGCTGGCCGTTGTGCTCGAACTGGCGGCTGTTGTCGCCACGAATGATGTCGTTGTTCTGCCGCTGCGGATTGTTCTGGCCGTGCTGCTGATCACCGCCGCCATGCCCCTGATTGTTGCCCTGATGCTCCGGCCCGCGTCCGCCGCCGTCGGGGCCGCGATTCTGCGGCTCATCCGCCAGCGCTTGCGCACCGACACTCACACACAGCAAACCAACACTGGCCAGACGCCAGATGCGCGACTTCATGAAATTCCTCACTGCGGACTAGAGCCTGAAATTAAGAGGGCGTGTAGCTAAGACCGGGGATGGGCACACCGGGTTCTGCTACAGGTTATCAGTCACGTCATTTATTTATTGAGCGAGATGGGCCAAATCGCGGGCAAGAAAAAAGGGAGACCCGTCGGCCTCCCTTCTAGAGAACTTCGTCCTGGCTCGACGCTTTTGACGTCGGCTCACCTCACGCCGTCTTCTGGACAGTGTGCAGCTCGGGGGCCGGCACAACCCCGGTGGGGGTGGCGGCCGCGGCGGGCCGGATTGGGCGGGCCGCAGTGGACTGTGTTACCGAGCAGTGATTCTGGTGTTAAGAATAGGCCTGGAGCCGCGACAGATGATTGCGAAGATTGCTCAAATAAACATCACTTGCGCAATTTTTAACCCTGGATAGATAATCCGCCGCAATAGTTAAGACAAAGGACCGTTTGATGAGCAAACTCGACCGTTACGACCTCAGTATTTTGGCGGAATTGCAGCGCGACGCCCGCATCTCCAACCAGGAACTGGCCGAGCGCATCGGTCTGTCGCCCTCCCCGTGCTCGCGCCGGGTCAAGCAACTGGAGGACGACGGCTACATTTCCCGTCAGGTCGCCCTGCTCGATCGCAAGATGCTCGGTCTGAGCCTGACCGCCTACGTGCTGATCGGCATGGACCGGCACACGCCGGAGCGTTTCGAGAACTTCGAAGCGGCGATCCGCACCTTGCCGCAAGTGCTGGAATGCAGCCTGGTGACTGGCGTGGATGCCGACTATCAGCTGAAAGTGGTGGTGCCGGACATGGATCACTATCAGAAGCTGCTACTGGGGCATCTGACGCGGATTGAAGGCGTGACCAGCGTGCGCTCGAGTTTTGTGCTGAATCAGGTGCTCAACAGCACGGAATTGCCGCTGACTCATCTGCGCAGCTGAAACCGCCTTCGCGAGCAAGCTCGCTCCCACATTTGAAATGCATTTCCCTGTGGGAGCGAGCTTGCTCGCGAAGAAGCCGGTGCAGGCGACGAATGACTGCGGCACACCGACGCAGGTCAATGCTGCGTCGTTCGTCGCTGGCGTATACTCCCGGCCGCCCTTTCAGCCGCGCAGCGCCGGAGATGCCCGATGGATCCAGCAGTATTTGAAGAGTGGATGATGACTGGTCTGGTCAGCATCCTGATCATTTTCATGGGCTTCATCGTCTGGGATCTGGCGAAGAAGTCCAAGGCCGGGCGCTTCGGCTCGTTCATTCTGTTCTTCGTACTGGGCCTGGGCGTGGCCGCGTTCATCATCAAGAGCGTAGTGATCGGCCTGATCGAATCCGGCGCCTTATAAGCGCGCCGGCACTTCTTTCCACTGGCCCTGATCGAGCCCTTCGATCGTCCAGTCACCAATCCTGACCCGCACCAGCCGCAACGTCGGCAGCCCGACCGCCGCCGTCATCCGCCGCACCTGACGGTTGCGTCCTTCGCGAATCACCAGTTCCAGCCAAGTTGTCGGAATCGTTGCGCGAAAGCGTACCGGTGGATTGCGCGGCCACAGCTCGGGCTCATCCAGTTGCCGCGCTTCGGCGGGCAAGGTCATGCCGTCATTCAATTCGACGCCGTCACGCAGGCGCTGCAACTGCTCGGCTGTCGGCACGCCTTCGACCTGCACCCAATAGGTTTTCGCCAGCTTGTGTTTGGGGTCGGCGATCCGCGCCTGTAACTGGCCGTCGTTGGTCAGCAGCAGCAAACCTTCGCTGTCGCGGTCCAGCCGTCCTGCCGGGTAGATGCCCGGAATGTCGATGTAATCCTTGAGCGTCGCCCGACCTTCACCATCGCTGAATTGCGTCAGCACATCGAACGGTTTGTTGAACAGGATCAGCTTCGGCTCGGCCGGTGGTGCCTTGGCGACACGACGCGGGGCTGAAGAGGACGGCTTCGCGCCGGGGCGGCGGGAAGGTGGACGTTGGGGACGGGACATGGCGAAAAGAACATCTAACGGTCGGGGCTGCTAATGCTAGTGCCCCGACCGCCAAATGACCACGACAAACCGTTAGCGGAACGGCGGCTCGTCGAAGCTGCGCAGTTTGCGCGAGTGCAGCGAGTTGAGTTCGGTGCGCAGCAGATCCACCGCTTCAATGCCAATCTTCAAGTGTTGGCTGACCGCACGTTCGTAGAACGCGTTGGCCGAACCCGGCAGCTTGATTTCACTGTGCAGCGGCTTGTCCGAAACACACAGCAACGTGCCGTACGGAACCCGCAGGCGATAACCCTGGGCGGCGATGGTGCCGCTTTCCATGTCCACCGCCACGGCGCGGGACAGGTTGATCAGCGGTCGCTCCTGGGCCCAGCGCAATTCCCAGTTGCGGTCGTCGTAGGTCAGCACGGTGCCAGTGCGCAGGCGTTTCTTCAGCTCTTCACCCTTCTCGCCGGTGATGTTGGCCGCTGCTTGCTGCAACGCCAGCTGTACTTCAGCCAGGGCCGGGATCGGAATGTTCGGCGGCACCACCCGGTCGAGAATCCCGTCGCGACGCATGTAAGCGTGAGCCAGCACATAGTCGCCGATGGTCTGCGACTGACGCAGGCCACCGCAGTGACCGATCATCAGCCAGCAATGCGGACGCAGCACGGCCAGGTGATCGGTGATGTTCTTGGCGTTGGACGGGCCGACGCCGATGTTTACCAGGGTCACGCCGTGGCCGTCGCTGGCGATCAGGTGATAGGCCGGCATCTGGTAGCGGTGCCAGACCACGCCGGCCGCAATCGCCGATGCTTCACCGTGATCCATGCCCTTTTCGATGATCACGTTGCCCGGCAACACCATGCGCACAAAACGCGGGTCGCGGCGCAATTGCTCCAGACCATGGACGATGAACTGGTCGACATAACGGTGATAGTTGGTCAGCAGGATCCACGGCTGCACATGGCGCCAGTCGCTGCCGGTGTAGTGCACCAGCCGACGCAGCGAGAAGTCGACGCGCGCGGCGTCAAACAGCGCCAGCGGCAGCGGATCGGTGTTTTCCCAGTCGTAGAGCCCGTCGGCGATGCCGTCGGTGGCGGCGGACAGGTCGGTACTCGGAAAGACTCGCGCCAGCACGGCGGCAGTGACGCCCGAGCCGGCCAGTTCATCGCCCTGCTCGACCACGTACGGGTACGGAATGTTCTGCTCGCTGACCCCGACTTCGACGGTCACGGTGAAGTCATGCATCAACGGCGTGAGCTGTTCCAGCAGGTATTTGCGAAACGCCGCCGGGTGGGTGACGGTCACGCTGTAGGTGCCGGGCAACTGCACCTTGGCGTAGGCGCGGGTGGTTTGCGGGACTTCGCCCTGGCAGTGGTAGGTCAGACGCAGTTCGGGATAACGGAACAGGGCACGTTGCTCGGCGTCGGGCTCGACGCGATCCTTGAGATAACGCTTGAGCGCCGAGTTCAGCGCCGTGGTGGCCCGCTCATGCAGCTCGGCGAGACGATCCACGGCCTGTTCGGCGGTTTGAACGACAATAAACGCTTCGGTCACGATCAGCTTCCTGTGTTCTGACTTGCAGAGCTTCATCTTGCCTGCATCGTGGCGTCACGGAAACAGTGGCGTTGTGGCAATTCATCAATCTGACAGGTATAGGCGGGCCTGTGGGAGCGGGCTTGCCCGCGAAGGCGTCAGCACAGCCAACATTGATGTTGAATGTACCGGCCCCTTCGCGAGCAAGCCCGCTCCCACAGGGATGCTTCAGAAACCTTGCGGTGTCGAACGGGCGACGATGGCTTCGACATCAAGCCCACGCGGCAACGCGCCGTAGACCCGTCCGCCCCCGTTCAAACGACTGGCAATGAACGCATCGCTGACCGCCGAATTCCCGGCCTCCAGCAGCAGCTTCGCTTGCAGCCCGAGGGCGATGTCTTCAGTTAGTTGCCGCGCGCGGTACTGAATGTCGCTGGTGTCCTTGAACTGCGCCTGCAATTGCTGAATGTGCGCAGCCAGTCGCTTGTCGCCATGGCCGTCGCCCAACTCGCTGAACAACACATCAAGCACGCCCGGCTCTTTCGACAACGCCCGCAGCACATCGAGGCATTGCACGTTGCCAGAGCCTTCCCACGTCGAGTTCACCGGTGCCTCGCGGTACAGCCGCGGGAGGATGCTCTCCTCGACATACCCGGCGCCACCCATGCATTCGGCGGCTTCGTTGATCATTCCCGGCGCACGTTTGCAGATCCAGTACTTGCCCACCGCCGTCACCAATCGGGCGAATTGCGCTTCATGGCGATCGTCCAGATGATCCAGCGCCTTGCCCATGCGCAGGCTCAGGGCCAGCGCGGCTTCGCTTTCCAGCGCCAGATCGGCCAGCACGTTCTGCATCAGCGGTTGTTCGCTGAGCAGTTTGCCGCCGACCTTGCGATGGGCGCAGTGATGGCTGGCCTGGGTCAGCGCCTGACGCATCAGCGAGCTGGAACCGACCATGCAATCGAAACGGGTCATGGCCACCATCTCGATGATGGTCGGCACGCCGCGCCCTTCTTCGCCGACCATCCACGCCAGCGCGCCACGGAACTCCACCTCACTGGAGGCGTTGGACTGGTTGCCGAGTTTGTTTTTCAGACGCTGGATATAGAACTGATTGCGCGTGTCGTCCGGGCGATGGCGCGGCAGGAGGAAGCAACTCAAGCCCTTGTCGGTCTGCGCCAACGTCAGAAACGCATCGCACATCGGCGCCGAACAGAACCACTTGTGGCCCACCAGTTCATAGGCCTGGCCCGGGCCGCTGGTGCCGACTGGATAAGCCTTGGTGGTGTTGGCCCGCACGTCGGTGCCGCCCTGTTTCTCGGTCATCGCCATGCCGATGGTCACGCCGGCCTTGTGGGCCATGCCGACATTGCGCGGATCGTATTCGGTGGCGAGGATTTTCGGCAGCCATAGTTCGGCCAGATTCGGCTGCAAACGCATCGCGGGCACGCTGGCAAAGGTCATGGTCAGCGGGCAACCGCTGCCGGCCTCGGCCTGGCTGTGCAGGTAGGTCATGGAAGCGCGGGCAACATGGGCGCCGTCCTGTGGATGAGCCCAGGGCAACGACGTCAGGCCATGTTCGATGGCGGTGCGCATCAGCTCGTGATACGCCGGATGAAATTCCACCAGATCGATGCGATGACCGTAGCGGTCATGGCTGGCGAACACCGGTTTGTTCTGATTGGCGAGGAACCCGGCCTCCATCAGCGGCCCGCCGGCCAGCGCGCCGTAGGCGTCGATCCGCGACTCGGCCCAGCCAGCGCCGAACCGTCGCGACCACTCCTGCAAAGGCAGGTCGATGCGGTACAGGTTGGTGCCGTCGAGCGACGGTGGCTGGTTGGTCACTTCGTGGGTTTCGGCGAACTGATGCAGGTTCATGACGGGGGCTCCTTGATCGGCCAGAGCTTCAGTTAAGCACTGCCCCCGAACCGATCAAAGTGTCATATCGGCCTAAATGCCGGCGCTTTCACCCTGTCATCAACTCAATACCCGCCGCTCCAGCGCGGCCTGCAAGTCCTCGAATTTCACCGGTTTGCTCAGGTAGTCGATCAACGCCCCTGTACCGCAATGCTCTCGCTCCGTAGCCAGCGCGGTCATGAACACCGGCATATGGGCACATCCGGGCAAGTCGCGGATCTGGCAACACAGCGAGGCCCCGTCGAGCGGTGGCAACTGGCAATCGATCAGCACTGCATCGAACATTTCACGCTGCAGGTAATCGATGGCCGCTGCGCTGCTTTCAGCAGTACGCACCCGAAATCCGAGCTTGAGCAACATGCCGCGCATCACCAATTGATTGACGCTGTTGTCGTCCACCAACAGCACGGTGCAGTCCTGCGGCGCACGCACGGTGTCGCGGCTGAACACGGGCACGGCTTCCACTTCCGGCAACTCAAACTCGACATCCAGCTGAAAGCGGCTGCCGCTCCCGGGCTCGGATCGATGTGTGAGCTTGCCGCCAAGCAGCTCGACCAGTTGTCGGCAGATCGCCAGACCGACACCCAGCCCGCCGTATTCGCGGGTCATGGAACCGTCGAGCTGGAAGAACCGCTGGTACAGCGTGGCCTCACCCAGATCGGTAAAACCGATGCCGGTGTCGATCACCGCAAACGACAGCGCCAGACGATTGCCCGTCGACGGTTTGCCGGTGACCCGCAAGGCCAGACCGCCGACGCGGGTGAACTTGATCGCGTTGTCCAGCAGGCATTCCAGACATTGCGCAAGTTTGGCGCTGTCGCCATGCAGGCGATCCGGCAGGGTCGGCAGCACGTCGACCTTGAAGTCCAGCGACTTGCTCGAAGCATTGCCATCGAACTGAATCCGCAACGCCTCGACCACCCCGCGCAGGCTGAAACTGCCCGGCGTGGCCTTGAGCTTGCCGGCCTGCAATTCGGTCAGGGTCAGGATGCCGTTGACCATGCGCATCATGTCCCGCGCCGAACCGGCGGCGGTCTGCTGGTATTGCTCCAATTCCGGGTCCAGCTCGACGGTCTGCATCAGCTCCAGCGAACCGATCACACCGTTCATCGGCGTGCGCAGTTCGTGGGTCAGGGTCGCGAGGAATTCATCCTTGAGCTTGTTGCTGTGGGCCAGTTGCTGGTTCAGCACTTCGAGTTTCTGGCCCGCATCGAACAGGGTCTGCGCCTGTTGCTCGCGCATCGCGTTGATGCGGTCGGCCAGCGCCAGCGACAGCAGCGCCACTTCGATGGCCGAACCGATCTGGCTGGCGTACATGGTCAGGAACACGTTCGGCAGCAGTCCCAGCACCATCATGGTGTTGACGATGCCGCCGATCAGGAACGCCGACCAGGCAATGATGAAATAACGCGCCACCCGCAGGCCGCGCCACCAGGCCAGGATCCCGGCGGCGAAGATCACCACGGTGAAGGTCAGCGCCAGGGCCGTTGCCAGACGCAGGGCCAGGCCATAACTGGTCATCAACGACAGGCCGATCACCACGGCGCCGAACGCGATCAGGGCGATCAGCAGGCGATCGAGCCAGCGGCTGTGGTTGCTGGTCTGCAGGAAACTGCGGGCGAACTGGCTGCCGAACAGCCCTGCGCAACCGATGAAGAACGGCGTGGCGGCGTTGGCCCACCACGGGTTGTCCGGCCAGAAGTACTCGACCGCAGCGCCATTGACCGACAGTTGATAAAGGCCGAACGAGGCGATATAGAAGATGTAATAGAGGTAACTGGTGTCGCGCACGCTGAGGTAGATGAACAGGTTGTAGACCAGCATCCCCAGCAGCACGCCATAAATGATCCCCAGCACGTACAGGCGCACCGGCTGGTCTTCGAGGTACGCGGTGCTCGACCACAGCGTCACCGGCGCCTGGATCGAGCCTTCGCTGGACAACCGCAGATAAACGGTTCGTTGCTGATCCGGCTTGAACGCCAGGTCGAACAGGTAATTGTTCTGGCGGATCTCGCGACTGGCGAACGGCAAGGCGTCCCCGGTTTGCCGCACCAGACGGTAGTCGCCAGCGGCATCGGGCAGATACAGGTCCAGATGATCTAGCGGCGGATACGCCAGCTCCAGCAACCAGCTGCGCTGCGCCGACGGATTGGTCGGGCGGTAATGCAGGTCGATTTTCAGCCAGAACGCCGAGCGCGAATAACCGGCATTGAGCGTGGCTTTGTCATGGGGCTTGAAGTTTCCGGCGGCGGCTTGCGCGCGGACGTCGGCAATGCTCGCCTGACCGCTCGGGTCTTCGAACACTTGCAGGGATCGACCCAGCGGGAGGCTCTGGGTGAACTCGTCGAACTCGACGGCGCTTGCCAGGAGGGGCAAGCAGAACAGCAACATCAACAAATAGCGCATTGAAGCCCCAGCGTGGCTTGTCCGGTTGTGTCAGGAAGCCCCCCATTCCCTTTGAGATGACGTAAAACCGGTATTACCTGTTATTGGTTTGGATCCACTCTAGCATAGCCGTTGATGGCCATTGAGCACCATGGAAATTTTTCCCACAAAGGCTCTAGAACGGGCGTTCCAGAGCAAAACGTTGAGCTAGAGCTGTTTGCTTGGTCAGATTGTGACAGACGGTACGGATCCACCTACCCGTGTTATCGGCCGGGCGCTGCGCCACAACACCCGAAAAACAGGTTTGGTGGTAAGCTCGCGCACCATGAATATCTACAGCTCACGCCCCGTTGTCCTCTGTCTCTCCGGCCACGACCCCAGTGGTGGCGCCGGCTTGCAGGCAGATATCGAAGCCCTGCTCGCTCAGGGTTGCCATGCGGCTCCGGCCGTCACCGCCCTGACCGTGCAAGACACGGTCAACGTCACTGACTTCCGCGTCCTCGACCGTGAGTGGGTACTGGCCCAGGCCAATGCCGTGCTCAACGATTCCGAAGTCGCGGCAGTGAAACTGGGCATGCTCGGTTCCCTGGAAATGGTCGACACCGTCGTCGAACTGCTCCTGGCGCACCCGCACCTGCCAGTGGTCTGCGACCCGGTGCTGCGCGCCGGCGGCGGCGGACGCCTTGGCAAGGACGAAGTCGGCTACGCCATGCGCGAACGCCTGCTGCCGCTGTCGATCATCGCCACCCCCAACCTTCCCGAAGCCCGGATCCTCGCCGAACTGCCAGAAGGCACCGCGGACGAGTGCGCTGAAAAACTGTTGCCGTACATCAAGAACCTGCTGATCACCGGCGGTCACGGCGACGAAACCGAAATCCACAATCGCCTGTACAGTCGCGACGGCCTGCGCGAAACCTTCAAGTGCCAGCGCCTGCCGGGCAGCTATCACGGTTCCGGTTGCACCCTGGCCAGCACCCTCGCCGGCCGCCTGGCACTGGGCGAAAACCTCGCGAGCGCGGTGCGTACTGCGCTGGATTACACCTGGCGCACCCTGCGCGATGCCGAACAGCTGGGCAAAGGCCAGTTCGTGCCGCGTCGCCTGCCGCTGGATTTCTGTTCCTGATGTTTCGAGCCTGAGGTCTGCGCGATGAAACTACGTGGCCTGTATGCCATCACCGACAGCCAGTTGCTGGCCGGCAAGTTTCTGTCCTACGTGGAGGCGGCGCTGGAAGGCGGCGTCACCCTGCTGCAATACCGCGACAAGAGCAGCGACGAAGCCCGCCGCTTGCGTGAGGCCGAGGCCCTGCGCAATCTGTGCGAACGCTACAAGACGCAACTGATCATCAACGATGACGCCGAACTGGCCGCACGCCTGAACGTCGGCGTGCACCTGGGCCAGACCGACGGCCCGCTATCGCCGACCCGCGCCCTGCTCGGTTCAAAAGCGATCATCGGTTCGACCTGCCACGCACAGCTTGAACTGGCCGAACAGGCCGCCAAAGAAGGTGCGAGCTACGTCGCCTTCGGTCGCTTCTTCAATTCCAGTACCAAACCCGGTGCACCGAGTTGCAGCCTCGATCTGCTCGACGAAGCCAAACGCACCCTGCACCTGCCGATCTGCGCGATCGGCGGCATCACCCTCGACAACGCTGCGCCGCTGGTGGCCCACGGCGTCGATCTGCTGGCCGTGGTCCATGGCCTGTTCGGCGCCGACAGCACCGCCGAAGTGACCCGCCGCGCCCGCGCCTTCAATGAATTATTAAAAGTCTGAGAGCCCGATCATGTCTCGTTCCGAAACCCTGTTTGCCAACGCCCAGAAACACATTCCCGGTGGCGTGAACTCGCCGGTGCGCGCGTTCAAGAGCGTTGGTGGCACGCCGCTGTTCTTCAAGCACGCCGAAGGCGCCTACGTCACTGACGAAGACAACAAGCGTTATGTGGATTACGTCGGTTCCTGGGGCCCGATGATCCTTGGCCACAGCCACCCGGACGTGCTGGACGCGGTGCGCAACCAGTTGCAGCACGGCCTGTCCTACGGCGCGCCGACCGCGATGGAAACCGAGATGGCCGATCTGGTCTGCTCGCTGGTGCCATCGATGGAGATGGTGCGCATGGTCAGCTCCGGCACCGAAGCGACCATGAGTGCGATCCGTCTGGCCCGTGGTTTCACCGGCCGTGACAGCATCATCAAGTTCGAAGGCTGCTACCACGGTCACTCCGACAGCCTGCTGGTCAAGGCCGGCTCCGGCGCACTGACCCAAGGCGTACCGAGCTCGGCAGGCGTGCCGGCAGCATTCGCCAAACACACTTTGACCCTGCCGTTCAACGACATCGACGCGGTTGAAAAAATGCTCGCCGAAGTCGGCCAGGACGTCGCGTGCATCATCGTCGAGCCAGTGGCCGGCAACATGAACTGTGTACCGCCGGCGCCGGGTTTTCTCGAAGGCCTGCGCAGCCTGTGTGACAAGCATGGCGTGGTGCTGATTTTCGACGAAGTGATGACCGGTTTCCGCGTCGCCCTCGGCGGTGCCCAGGCTTACTACGGCGTGACCCCGGATCTGACCACCTTCGGCAAGATCATCGGTGGCGGCATGCCGGTCGGCTGCTTCGGCGGCAAGCGCTCGATCATGGAGCGCATCGCACCGCTCGGCCCGGTCTATCAGGCGGGCACCTTGTCCGGTAACCCGCTGGCGATGGCTGCCGGCCTGACCACCCTGCGCCTGATCAGCCGTCCGGGTTTCCACGCCGAGCTGACCGACTACACCACGCGCCTGCTCGACGGCCTGCAACAGCGCGCCGATGCCGCCGGCATTCCGTTCGTGACCACCCAGGCGGGCGGCATGTTCGGTCTGTACTTCAGCGGTGCCGACGACATTGTTACTTTTGAAGACGTGATGGCCAGCGATGCAGCGCTGTTCGGCCGCTTCTTCCACTTGATGCTGGAAGGTGGCGTGTACCTGGCACCGAGCGCCTTCGAAGCCGGTTTCACCTCGATCGCCCACGGCGAAGCCGAGTTGAAACTGACCCTCGACGCCGCTGAGCGCGCCTTCGCCCAGTTGAAGTAAAACGCCCCGCCGCTGACGTTGGCCATTGCCAGCGTCAGTGTTCTCCTACATCCGCGCGCCTTTTCCGACACTCCTGCCAAAAATCTCCCATAAAGTGGGCGATATATTTCCCGCGCAGCAGAAAATCGAGTAAAGACTTTGTAAGGATGGCCCTGCTTATTTCATAATGCGCGCTTATTGGATCCCTAGACGGGTCCGCGCGCCCTTCAGAGGTAAGTCGATTCCCATGAACCGCACCGGCCGCACCCTTGCCTTGGGCTGCCTGTTGCTCCTTCAGCCGCTGCTCGCACATGCACAAGCAGGCGGCAACTCGTTGTTGATCCCGGCGATGGGTCGCTGCACCCTCAATACTCAGCCGCAAGATGTCACGCAGGCCCTCGCCGCCTGCCAAAAGGCAGCGGATGAGGGGGATGCGCAAGCGCAATACGAGTTGGGTGAGTTCTACTACGACGGCAAGAACGCGCCGCGCGACCTCAATCAAGCCCTGAGCTATTTCGAAAAGGCCTCGCTGCAAGGCCACGCCCAGGCGCAATTCAAGCTCGGCACCATGTTCTTCCACGGTGAAGGCGTGCAGGCCAACAACATTCAGGCGTACATCGTGCTGAAGATGGCGGCGGTCAACGGCGCCGAAGACGCGCTCGACACCGCTGACGAAGTTTCCGAAAAGATGTCCCGCGAAGATCTGGAAACCGCGACCCAGGTGCTCGGGCAAATTTTCCGTAAATACCTGATGGAACTGCAGAGCGCCGACGGGCGTACGCCGTTCTCGCCTTTGCCCTGATTTCTTCGTCGACTTCTCTGGCCTCTTCGCGAGCAAGCTCGCTCCCACATCGGAATGAATATCCCTGTGGGAGCGAGCTTGCTCGCGAATGAGGCGACTCGATCTTACGGTTTACTTCTCAGGCATCGGCACCGGAAACGGCATCACGTTGCCAACGCCGCCACGGGCTTCGCTGATCTTCGGCGTCCCCAGCCGCTCCACTTCATCGATGCGCACGATCGAGTGCATCGGCACAAAGCTGCGTACCACGCCTTCGAACTGCGCCTTGAGCTTTTCTTCGCTCGGGTCGACGACCACTTGCGTGCGCTCGCCAAAGACGAACTCTTCCACTTCCAGGAAACCCCACAGATCACTTTGATAGATCTGCTTGGCGTACATTTCGAACACCTGGCCCTGGTTGAGGAAAATCACCTTGTAGATTGGAGCTTCGCGTTTGGTCATGGCGGGCGGACGACATCGGGGTAAAAATGAGGGCGCGAACTATAGCATAGCCACCGGACGCACAGCGGTAGGAACCTGAGGACATGTTCCCTATAATGCGCGGTTCTTTGAACCACGTGACGACCCTATTCCATGGCCAAGAAGCTTTACATCGAAACCCACGGTTGCCAGATGAACGAGTACGACAGCTCGCGCATGGTCGATCTGCTGGGCGAACACCAGGCCCTGGAAGTCACGGCACGCGCCGAAGATGCCGACGTGATCCTGCTCAACACCTGCTCGATCCGCGAACGCGCCCAGGACCGGGTGTATTCGCAGCTCGGCCGCTGGCGCGAACTGAAACTGGCCAACCCGGACATGGTGATCGCCGTCGGCGGTTGCGTGGCCAGCCAGGAAGGCGCGGCGATCCGTGATCGCGCCCCTTACGTCGACGTAGTGTTTGGTCCGCAAACCCTGCACCGTCTGCCGGAAATGATCGACGCCGCGCGCATCAGCAAGCTGCCTCAAGTCGACGTTTCGTTCCCGGAAATCGAAAAATTCGACCACCTGCCCGAGCCGCGCATCGACGGCCCGAGCGCCTATGTCTCGGTGATGGAAGGCTGCAGCAAGTACTGCACGTTCTGCGTGGTGCCTTACACCCGTGGCGAAGAAGTCAGCCGACCGTTCGACGACGTGATCGCCGAGATCATTCACCTGGCCGAAAACGGCGTGCGTGAAGTGACCCTGCTGGGCCAAAACGTCAACGGTTATCGCGGGCTGACCCACGACGGTCGCCTAGCCGACCTGGCCGAACTGATCCGCGTGGTCGCGGCAGTCGACGGTATCGACCGCATCCGCTACACCACCTCCCACCCGCTCGAATTCTCCGACAGCTTGATCCAGGCCCACGCCGAAGTGCCGGAACTGGTCAAGCACCTGCACTTGCCGGTGCAGTCGGGTTCGGACCGGATCCTGGCCGCGATGAAGCGCAACCACACGGCGCTGGAGTACAAATCCAAGCTGCGCAAACTGCGCGCCGCCGTGCCGGGGATCTGCATCAGCTCGGACTTCATCGTCGGCTTCCCTGGGGAAACCGAGAAAGATTTCGAACAGACCATGAAGCTGATTGCCGACGTCGGTTTCGACTTTTCCTACTCGTTCGTCTACAGCCAGCGCCCGGGCACTCCGGCCGCCGATCTGGCCGACGACACCCCGGAAGAACTGAAAAAGGAACGCCTGAACGCCTTGCAGCACCGTTTGAATCAGCAAGGGTTCGAGATCAGCCGACAAATGGTCGGCTCGATCCAGCGGATCCTGGTGACCGATTATTCGAAGAAAGACCCGGGCGAGTTGCAAGGGCGGACCGAGAATAACCGTATCGTCAACTTCCGCTGCGATAATCCGACCCTGATCGGCCAGTTCGCCGACGTCCACATCGACGCGGCGCAACCGCACTCGCTGCGCGGCTCACTGATCCAGTAACACCCTTTGTTCGACTGTGGGAGCGAGCCTGCTCGCGATGAACGATGACGCGGTTTTTCAGATGAACCGCATTCATACCCATCGCGAGCAGGCTCGCTCCCACAGGAACCGCATCGATTTAAGAGCTTTCGCACCCACGCCACTGGCGTTATCCTTGATTTCATCCTAATTGCCCCAGGGCGGCTAAATACGACCTTGAACGCACCCATCGAACCACATCGTTTCATCCTCGAGCCCTTTGAGGCTCGCCGCTTCGCCAATCTGTGCGGGCAGTTCGACGAGCACCTGCGCCTGATCGAACAGCGCCTGGCCATCGAGATCCGCAACCGCGGCAATCAGTTCGAGCTGATCGGCGAACCCAAGCACACCACTTCTGCGGAAAACCTGATTCGCCGCCTGTACCGGGAAACCAAGGGTTCAGAGCTGTCGCCGGATACGGTGCACCTGTTCCTCCAGGAATCGGCCGTCGAGCAACTGGACAACCACGCCCCCGCCGAAGCCTCCGTCGCCCTGCGCACCAAGAAAGGCATGATTCGCCCGCGCGGCTTGAATCAGCTGCGCTACGTGAAGGAAATCCTCGGCAACGACATCAACTTCGGCATCGGCCCGGCCGGTACCGGCAAGACTTATCTGGCTGTCGCCTGCGCCGTCGATGCGCTGGAGCGTGAACAGATCCGTCGCATCCTGCTGGTGCGTCCGGCGGTCGAAGCGGGTGAAAAACTCGGCTTCCTGCCCGGAGACCTGTCGCAGAAGATCGACCCGTACCTGCGCCCGCTCTACGACGCACTCTACGAGATGCTCGGCTTCGAATACGTGGCCAAGCTGATCGAGCGTCAGGTGATCGAAGTTGCGCCGCTGGCCTACATGCGCGGCCGTACGCTAAACAACAGCTTCATCATTCTCGATGAAAGTCAGAACACCACCGTCGAGCAGATGAAGATGTTCCTGACCCGGATCGGTTTCGGATCCACGGCCGTGATCACCGGCGACATCACCCAGGTCGACCTGCCGCGCGGCACCAAATCCGGACTTCATCACGTCATCGAAGTCCTGAAAGATGTGCCGGGCATCAGCTTCACCCACTTCCAGCCCAAAGACGTGGTGCGCCATCCGTTGGTGCAACGCATCGTCGAAGCCTACGAGCGCTTCGAGACGCGTGTTGCTGATGAAGCGCCAAAGGACACCCGCCACGATGCTTGAGCTTGACCTTCAAATCGCGACCGAAGCGTCTGCGCCGACCGAAGCCGAGTTCCGCCAATGGTGCGAACTGGCCCTGCGCCAGCGCACCGCCGACTCGGAAATGACCATTCGTCTGGTCGACGAGGAAGAAGGCCGCGAACTGAATCACACCTGGCGGCACAAGGATTACGCGACCAACGTCCTGTCCTTTCCTGCCGAAGTGCCTGACGAGTTTCTCGACATACCATTGCTGGGCGACCTGGTGATCTGCGTGGCGGTGGTTGAGCGCGAAGCCGCCGAGCAAGGCAAGGAACTGAAGGCCCACTGGGCACATCTGGTCATTCACGGCTGCTTGCATCTGCTGGGTTACGACCATATAGATGACGATGAAGCCGAAGAAATGGAAGCACTGGAACGCGAGTTGCTTGCCGAATTGGGTTATCCCGATCCGTACGCGGACGACGAAACCGAAACATCCCCTACTGTTACAACAAAGGATTCAGAGTAATCGCTATGAGCGAAGATCGATCGAGCAACGGGCAAAAGTCATGGCTGGGTAAACTGACCCAGGCTTTTGCCCACGAGCCGAAGAACCGCCAGGAGCTGCTTGAGCTGCTGCGCGATGCACATCAGAACAAACTGCTGGACAGCGAAGCGCTGGCCATCGTCGAAGGCGCCATCCAGGTGGCTGACCTGCAGGTTCGCGACATCATGGTGCCGCGCTCGCAGATGATCAGCATCAAGGCGACCCAGACACCCCGCGAATTCCTCCCTGCCGTAGTCGACTCGGCCCACTCGCGCTACCCGGTCATCGGCGAAAGCCATGACGACGTGATGGGCGTGCTGCTGGCCAAGGATCTGCTGCCGCTGATCCTCAAGGAGAACGGCGACAGCTTCAACATCAAAGACCTGCTGCGCCCGGCCACCTTCGTGCCGGAGTCCAAGCGCCTGAACGTGTTGCTGCGTGAATTCCGCGCCAACCACAACCACATGGCCATCGTCATCGACGAATACGGCGGCGTGGCCGGTCTGGTGACCATCGAAGACGTGCTTGAGCAAATCGTCGGCGACATCGAAGACGAGCACGACGTCGAAGAAGACAGCTACATCAAGCCGCTGCCCAGCGGTGATTTCCTGATCAAGGCCCTGACGCCGATCGAGAACTTCAACGAGTTCTTCGACAGCGAATTCTCCGACGACGAGTTCGACACCGTCGGCGGGCTGGTGATGAGCGCGTTCGGGCACTTGCCAAAACGCAACGAAATCACTGAAATCGGCGCCTATCGTTTCCGCATCCTGAACGCCGACAGCCGTCGGATTCATTTGCTGCGACTCACGCCAATCGCCCGGTAAATTTAAGGACTGAAATGCGCTGGACAACCCGCCCCGGCTGGCCCGGTAACCTGCTGGCCGTGGCGGCCGGTGCAATCACCACCTTCGCGCTGGCACCGTTCGATTTCTGGCCGCTGGCCCTGCTGGCGGTCGGCCTGTTCTATGCCGGACTGCGCGAGCTGAGCCCGCGTCAGGCCCTGGGGCGTGGCTGGTGCTTCGGCTTCGGCCTGTTCGGCGCCGGCACCAGCTGGATCTATTACAGCATCCACCACTTCGGCGGCGCTTCGGTGCTGCTGGCCGGGTTCCTGATGCTGATTTTCACGGCGGCGATTGCCTGGTTCTTCGCCCTGCCCGCCTGGCTCTGGGCACGCTGGTTGCGGCGTAACGAAGCGCCGGTGGCCGACGCCCTGGCGTTTGCGGCGTTGTGGGTCGGTCAGGAAGCGTTCCGTGGCTGGTTCCTCACCGGTTTCCCGTGGCTGTATTCCGGTTACAGCCAGCTCGATGGCCCGCTGGCCGGGCTCGCTCCAGTAGGCGGCATGTGGCTGGTTTCGTTCGTCCTGGCGTTGACCGCTGCACTCATCTACAACGCATCGCGTCTGTTGCAAACCCGCCGCAAAGCCTTCATCGCTGCCGGTCTGGTATTGCTGATCGGGCCATGGGTGGCAGGCATTGCGCTCAAGGGCCATGCCTGGACCAGCCCGGCCGGCGCACCGCTGACCGTTGCCGCGATTCAGGGCAACGTCGCGCAAAGCATGAAATGGGACCCGGCCGAGCTCAATGCGCAACTGGCGCTGTACCGCGACCTGAGTTTCCGCTCCAAACCGGTCGACCTGCTGATCTGGCCGGAAACCGCCGTCCCGGTGCTCAAGGAGTCCGCCGAGGGCTACTTGAACATGATGGGCAACTTCGCCGCCGAGCGTAAATCGGCGCTGATCACCGGCGTGCCGATCCGCGAAATGGTCCGTCACGAAAAACGCTTCTTCAACGGTATTACCGTGGTCGGCGAAGGCGATGGCACTTATCTGAAACAGAAACTGGTGCCGTTCGGCGAGTACGTACCCTTGCAGGACATCCTGCGCGGGCTGATCGCGTTCTTCGACCTGCCGATGTCCGACTTCGCCCGTGGCCCTGCCGACCAGGCCCTGTTGCAGGCGAAGGGATATCAGATCGCGCCGTTCATCTGCTACGAAGTGGTCTACCCGGAATTCGCCGCGGGCCTGGCAGCACGCAGCGATCTGCTGCTGACGATCAGCAACGACACCTGGTTCGGTACGTCCATCGGCCCGCTGCAACACCTGCAAATGGCGCAGATGCGCGCGCTTGAAGCCGGACGCTGGATGATTCGCGCGACCAACAACGGCGTGACCGGACTGATCAACCCGTTCGGGCAGATCACCGAACGCATTCCGCAGTTTGAACAGGGCGTGCTGTACGGCGAAGTGGTGCCGATGCACAACCTGACGCCGTATCTGCAATGGCGCTCGTGGCCGCTGATCATCCTGTGCGTGGTGCTGTTCGGCTGGGCGTTAATGACCAACCGGATGTCCAAGACTCTCTGAGAAATCGCGCGCTCCCACAGGTGACCACTGTGGGAGCGAGCTTGCTCGCGAAGGCGCCACCAACGACACCGCGTCAATCGGCTCTGTCATCCCCTCGGTAGAACAGCGAATAACCGATCTGTCCCACCGCCTCGTTCATCAACTGCCCGCTCTGCCAGATCGATTTGAACTCCGGCAACCAGCCGCCAAACGGCCGGGCATTGTCCGTGCCGAGGAAACCTACCGGCGCCGGGACCACTTCAAATCCAGCCTGTTGATAACTCCACACCGCCCGCGGCATGTGCCAGGCCTGGGTCACCAGCACGATGCGTTTGACGCCTTCCGGCAACAGCATTTTGGCGCTGAATTCGGCGTTCTCCCACGTGGTGCGGCTCTCCCCTTCCTGCCAGCGCACCGTCACGCCGAAATCATCGCGCAACGAGTCGGCCATCAATTTGGCTTCAGTCGGCGGCGTACCGTAATGCAGGCCACCGCTGGTCAGAATCGGTAACCCCGACGCCTTGGCCAGTCGCGCCGCGTAACGTTGGCGCTCCAGTCCAACACCGGTCGGCTGATCTTCACCCCAGGCCAGATCGCCGCGCTCGCGACCGGAGCCCAGCACCACAATCGCATCGGCACGCTGCGCCAGACTTGTCCATGCTTCCCGGGACAGCGGCGGCTCGCGCTCAAGGGCCTTGGCGCCCCACTGCACGACCACCGGTAGACTCATCAGCAAAAAGCCGCCAAAACCCAGGGCAAAACACAACCCGGCCAGCCGTGGCCGCGAGCGACGCAGCCACCAGGCCGCCAGCAACAGCAGCAAAAGAAGGCCGGGCGGCAATAGAAGTTGTTTAATGAAATAACGAAAAGGCATCGGGCATCTCCAGAGATGCCCGAAGCCTAAGTGGGTTGATACAGCGCGACAACCAGTAGGGTCGGATCCCGTTGAAAAAGATCCGCTTTTTGACCTGCCATGCGTTTACTTGGCCTGCAGAGTCCGAACCTTGACGGAGTCTCTGCCGGGCGCCTTGTCCTTGAGCCAGATGACTTTGGCCGTATGGGCTGCATCGAGTTGTTTCACTGCTTGTGACAGGTATCCGTGGGTTTCACGCTCACTGCGATCCAGATAGGCCTTGACCAGTTTGAACTCGGCGGGACTCAAGCCACGCAATTCCAGCTCCAGGGGGCGCTCGTCGCGCAGCCGGCCAGCGGTTTTTACAGCGTCCAGGGCCATACCCAGACGATCGATCAACCGCTCGTACAACTCGGGTTTGGTAACGTTTTTTTGCTGTGACTCCACCATCCCTCACCTCATTGAAGATAAGACTCACTCCCCAGTTAGAGCTTAGCTTCGCTGCACAAACCGGCTGCACGCCGCGACCAACGGCCCTCGCCGCGATTTCAGCCGGTCAAACGGCTGCAATCAGGGTTTCCCTAGGCCGAGCGCGGTCATGTATGCTACGGCGCTTCCTGTAACTCCACTTCCAGCTCGTCCGGCACGCCCCGAACGTCGCATTGAAGAGGATTAGGCCACCCCTATCCAGTACAAAAGTAGCCATGCACGAACAATATCAACCCCGTGAAATCGAAGCCGCCGCCCAGTCGTTCTGGGACGAGCAAAAGTCCTTTGAAGTCAGTGAACAGCCAGGCAAGGAGACTTACTACTGCCTGTCGATGTTCCCTTACCCCAGCGGCAAGCTACACATGGGGCACGTGCGCAACTACACCATCGGCGACGTGATCTCCCGCTACCAGCGCATGCTCGGCAAGAACGTTCTGCAACCGATGGGTTGGGACGCCTTCGGCATGCCGGCGGAAAACGCCGCGATGAAGAACAACGTGGCCCCGGCCAAGTGGACCTACGAAAACATCGCCTACATGAAGTCCCAGCTGCGCAGCCTGGGCCTGGCGGTGGACTGGTCGCGCGAAGTCACCACCTGCAAACCGGATTACTACCGCTGGGAACAATGGCTGTTCACTCGCCTGTTCGAAAAAGGCGTGATCTACCGCAAGAACGGCACCGTGAACTGGGACCCGATCGACCAGACCGTTCTGGCCAACGAGCAGGTGATCGATGGTCGCGGCTGGCGTTCCGGCGCGCTGATCGAGAAGCGCGAGATCCCGATGTACTACTTCAAGATCACCGCCTACGCGGATGAGCTGCTGGAGAGCCTCGACGAACTGACTGGCTGGCCTGAACAGGTCAAGACCATGCAGCGCAACTGGATCGGCAAGTCCCGCGGGATGGAAGTGCAGTTCCCGTACAACGTCGATTCGATCGGCGAAAGCGGCACCCTGAAAGTCTTCACCACCCGTCCGGACACCCTGATGGGCGCAACCTATGTTGCCGTGGCCGCCGAGCACCACCTGGCCGCCCTCGCCGCGAAAAACAACCCTGAGCTGCAAGCGTTCATCGCCGAATGCAAGGGCGGCAGCGTCGCCGAAGCCGACGTCGCCACTCAAGAGAAGAAAGGCCTGCCGACCGGCCTGTTCGTCGAGCACCCGCTGACCGGCGAGAAACTGCCGGTGTGGGTCGCCAACTACGTGCTGATGCACTACGGCGATGGCGCGGTCATGGCTGTGCCGGCGCACGACGAGCGCGATTTCGAGTTCGCCCACAAGTACAACCTGCCGGTCAAATCCGTAGTTCGCACCAGCTCCGGTGAAACCAACCCGGCGCCATGGCAAGACGCCTACGGCGAGCACGGTACGCTGATCAACTCCGGTGAGTTCGATGGCCTGGACTTCGCCGGCGCGTTCGACGCCATGGAAGTGGCCCTGATCAAGAAAGAGCTGGGCGCCTCGCGCACCCAGTTCCGCCTGCGCGACTGGGGCATCAGCCGTCAACGCTACTGGGGCTGCCCGATCCCGATCATCCATTGCGCCAGCTGCGGCGACGTGCCGGTTCCTGAAGACCAGCTGCCTGTCGTCCTGCCGGAAGACGTGGTGCCGGACGGCGCCGGTTCACCGCTGGCGCGCATGCCCGAGTTCTACGAGTGCAACTGCCCGAAATGCGGCCAGCCTGCCAAGCGTGAAACCGACACCATGGACACCTTCGTCGAGTCGTCCTGGTACTACGCCCGTTACGCCTCGCCGCACTTCGAAGGCGGCCTTGTGGAAAAATCCGCGGCCGACCACTGGTTGCCGGTGGATCAGTACATCGGCGGTATCGAACACGCCATTCTTCACCTGCTCTACGCGCGCTTCTTCCACAAGCTGATGCGCGACGAAGGCCTGGTGAGCTCCAACGAGCCGTTCAAGAACCTGCTGACCCAGGGCATGGTGATCGCCGAGACGTATTATCGTCGCGAAGCCAATGGCGCCTACACCTGGTTCAACCCGGCGGACGTGGATCTTGAACGCGACGGCAAAGGCAACGTGACCAGTGCCAAGCTGAAAACCGACGGCCTGCCGGTGGAAATCGGCGGCACCGAGAAGATGGCCAAGTCGAAGAACAACGGCGTCGACCCTCAGTCGATGATCGATCAGTTCGGCGCAGACACCTGCCGCCTGTTCATGATGTTCGCCTCGCCGCCTGACATGAGCGCAGCGTGGTCCGATTCCGGTGTCGAAGGTTCGCATCGTTTCCTCAAGCGCGTCTGGCGTCTTGCTCAGGCGCACGTGACCCAGGGCCTGCCGGGCAAACTGGATATCGCCAGCCTGAACGACGAGCAGAAAGCCGTTCGCCGCGCGACTCACCAGGCCATCAAGCAGGCCAGCCACGACGTCGGTCAGAACCACAAATTCAACACCGCCATCGCCCAGGTGATGACGCTGATGAACGTGCTGGAAAAAGCCGCGCAAGGCACCGAACAGGATCGAGCACTGGTTCACGAAGGTCTGGAAGCCGTTACCCTGCTGCTGGCTCCGATCACGCCGCATATCAGCCACGAGCTTTGGAAACAGCTGGGCCATGCCGATGCCGTGATCGACGCCGGCTGGCCGGTGGTCGACGAGAGCGCACTGGTACAGGACAGCCTGACGCTGGTGATCCAGGTCAACGGCAAGCTGCGTGGCCAGATCGACATGCCGGCTGCCGCGACCCGCGAGGAAATCGAAGCCGCTGCCCGTTCCAACGAAAACGTCCTGCGTTTCGTCGACGGCCTGACTATTCGCAAAGTGATCGTAGTGCCCGGGAAACTGGTCAATATCGTCGCCAGCTAATTGGATCGGGCGCCGGGTTAGCCTGGCGCCCAGAAAAACCTTTCGGGCCGCAGAGTCGGCCCACCTGGCTTCAAGGGGAGCAACACAATGATCAAACGCAATCTGCTGGTGATGGGCCTCGCCGTCCTGTTGAGCGCCTGCGGTTTCCAGCTGCGCGGCACCGGCACCAACGAACTGTCGATCAAGGAGCTCGATCTGAGCGCCCGCAACGCCTACGGCGAAACCGTGACGCAACTGCGTCAGGTGCTGGAAGCCAGCGGCGTCAAGGTCGTCTCCGGTGCGCCGTACAAACTTTACCTGTCCGATGAACAGGAAACCCAGCGCATCCTCAGCTACGCCGGCGCCGGTCGTACTGGCGAGTATCAGGTAAGCACCGTGCTGACCTACGATATCCGTGGCGAAAAAGACCTGCTGCTCAAAAGCGACAAGCTTGAAGTGCAGAAAGTGTTCATCCACGACGGCAACAACCTGGTGGGTTCCGACCAGGAAGCCAACGATGCACGTCGGGAAACCCGCCGCGAGCTGGTACAACGCATGATGCTGCGTCTGCAACAGCTGACGCCGGCTCAGCTGGATGCCCTTCAGCAGACGGCCAACGCTCGTGCCAAGGCAGAAGCCGACGCCCTCGAAGCGGCGCAGAAAGCTGAAGCGGAAACCCCGCGTCAGTCGCCGCTCGAACTGCCGCAGCAGTAAGACGTTCGGGGCGCTCAGGCGCCCCGTTCGCCCTCTCTTATGAAGCTCGCTCCCGCCCAACTCGGCAAACACCTGCAAGGCGCTCTTGCGCCGGTCTACATCATCAGCGGCGATGACCCGCTGCTGTGCCAGGAAGCTGCCGACGCCATTCGCTCCGCTGCCCGACAGCAAGGATTCGACGAACGCCAGGTCTTCGCCGCCGACGCCAATTTCGATTGGGGGACGTTGCTGCAGGCCAGTGCCAGCATGTCGCTGTTCGCCGAAAAGCGCCTGCTGGAACTGCGCCTGCCGTCGGGCAAGCCCGGTGACAAGGGCGCTGCCGCACTCATCGAGTACTGCTCGCGTCCGGCAGAAGACACGGTGCTGTTGATCAGCCTGCCGAAGCTGGACGGCAGCGCGCAGAAGACCAAGTGGGGCAAGGCGCTGGTCGAAGGTCAGCAGACCCAGTTCGTGCAGATCTGGCCGGTGGACGCCAACCAGTTGCCGAGCTGGATTCGTCAGCGTCTGTCCCAGGCCGGCCTGTCAGCCAGCCAGGACGCGGTCGAGCTGATTTCCGCGCGGGTCGAAGGCAACCTGCTGGCTGCTGCGCAAGAGATCGAAAAACTCAAGCTGATGGCCGAGGGCGGGCAGATCACCGTCGAAACCGTACAGGCGGCCGTGGCCGACAGTGCGCGCTTCGACGTGTTCGGCCTGACCGACGCGGTGCTCAACGGTGAACCGGCCCACGCCCTGCGCATGCTCGAAGGGCTGCGTGGTGAAGGGGTCGAGCCGCCGGTGATCCTCTGGGCCCTGGCCCGGGAGCTGCGGCTGCTGGCCAATATCTCGCTGCAATACAGTCAGGGCACGCCGCTGGACAAGTGTTTCAGTCAGGCCAAACCGCCGGTCTGGGACAAGCGCAAACCGCTGATGAGCAAGGCCCTGCAACGCTACTCGGCGCAACGCTGGGCGCAGTTGCTGCTAGAGGCCCAGCGCATCGATGCGCAGATCAAGGGCCAGGCGGCCGGTTCGCCGTGGATGAGCCTCAGCCGGTTGGCGCTGCTGATGGCCGGTCAGCGTCTGACATTGCCTGCCGAATGAAATCCGGGATCGCGCACTGCGATCCCGTTTTTTATCAAGTCCATTTCCTACACAACATCCCGCCCTCGGTCCTATAGACAGACGCTCGAGATCGGCAGATTATCTGCCGCGCAAAACCTCACTCAATCGAGAGAATCCTCATGAGCAAAAAGCCATCGAAACATGGCCACAACAAGGCCAAGTCCATCGTCGCCCAACCCCTGTTCCGCAGCCGCCAGGAACGACCAACCAAGGGGAAAGGCAGCTACCGCCGCGAAGCCTTCCAGTCTGACAGCTGGGAGGCTTCTTACTTTCTGGCCGCTTGAAGCGCAGCACCCCTTCCTCATGTTAAGGTCTGCACCTGATTCGTATTCCCTGGACCTGTGCATGCCCCTCAGTCTTTCCCGCCGTTGGCCCTTCCGCCAACTGATCGCTGCCTCCAGCTTCGTACTGCTCGTCGCCTGCGCGGAAAAACCCACCGCCGCCGACGCTCAACCGCTTCAGACCGTTCCCGTTGCCACAGCCCCAGCGGTCATCCCGCCGGTAGTGCCGTCCGGTGACAACCTCGACCTGCAACCGACCCAGACCTTTGCCGAATGGCAGGCGGGTTTTCGCAAGGACGCTCTGGCTGCCGGCATCCGTGCCGACCTGTTCGACCGCGCGTTCGCCAATGTCAGCTTCGATGCCAGCGTGATTCGCGCCGACCGCAGCCAGCCGGAATTCGCCCGGCCGGTCTGGGAATACCTGGACGGTGCCCTTTCACCCTTGCGCGTGCGCAAAGGCCAGGCCCTGATCAGCCAGTACGCCGACATCCTGCAAAGCATCGAACAGCGTTACGGCGTTGATCGCCAGGCACTGGTGTCGGTGTGGGGGATGGAAAGCAACTTCGGCCAGTTCCAGGGCACCAAGTCAGTCATCAACTCGCTGGCCACCCTGGCCTATGAAGGTCGCCGGCCGGGCTTTGCCCATGCTCAGCTGATCGCGGCGCTGCAGATCCTGCAACAGGGCGACATCACGCCAGAGAAAATGCTCGGTTCCTGGGCCGGCGCGATGGGCCAGACCCAGTTCATCCCGACCACCTACAACACCCATGCCGTGGATTTCGACGGTGACGGTCGCCGCGACATCTGGGGCAGTCCGGCTGACGCATTGGCCTCCACCGCGCATTACCTGCAAAGCTCTGGCTGGCAGCGTGGCCAACCGTGGGGCTTCGAAGTGCAACTGCCGAGCGGTTTCAACTACACCCTGGCCGACGGCGCGATTCGTAAAAGCGTCGCCGAATGGCGGCAATTGGGCGTGATCCTGCCGAACGGCGGCCAGGTGCCGGCCGGCTCCGAGCAACTGTCCGCCGCCCTGTTGCTGCCGGCTGGCTACCGTGGCCCGGCGTTCCTGATCCTCGATAACTTCCGGGCGATCCTCAAGTACAACAACTCGTCGTCCTACGCACTGGCCGTCAGCCTGTTGTCCGAGCGCTTCAACGGTGGCGGCCTGATCAATGGCTCCTGGCCAAAGGATGACCTGCCGCTGAGCCGCACCGAGCGGATCGAACTGCAAAACCTGCTCACCGCGCGCAACTACGACGCCGGTGCGGCAGACGGGATCATCGGCGCCAATACGCGCAAGGCGATTCGCGCTGCGCAGCAGTCATTTGGCTGGCCGGCGGACGGTTATCCGACACACAAGCTGCTGGAAAGCCTGCGTAACCAGTAAAAGCATCGCGGGCAAGCCCGCTCCCACAGGTTTCGAGGTGTTCGCAGTTCTGCGTACAACCTGAAAACTGCGGGAGCGGGCTTGCCCGCGATGACTGACTATCAGGCGATCAGGCTTTACGCTTTGATCACCACATCCTGCTCCAGCATCAACTCCTTCTTCCCTGCGTCCAGTCGAACCAGCGCCCCCAGCGGCAACGTCAGGTTCGGATCGCAGTGCCCGCTGCGCCAGCCGGACAGCACCGGAATCCGCAGTGGTTCGAAGGTCTGCTTGAGCAAGCGGTTCAAGGCCTCGACATCCACACCCGCCACATCACCGACCAGCACACCACGCAATCTGGCCAGTTTGCCCGCCAGACGCATCTGGGTCAGCAAGCGGTCAATCCGATAAAGCGGCTCGTTGATGTCCTCGATGAGCAGAATCACCCCTTCGACGTCGATTTCGTAAGGCGTGCCCAAGGTCGAGGCGATCATCGCAAGATTGCCGCCCTGCAAACGCCCGTGGGCAATCCCGGGCTCCACAGTGGTCAATGGATAAGCCGCCGGATGACTCAGCACACTTCCGGCCTTCAAATGACCACGCAGCATTGCGAAGAACGACGTCACCGTTGGTGGCTCCTTGTCCCCCAGCAGATCGGCATTCAACAGTGGCCCGTGAAAGGTCACGAACCCGGCGTAGCGGCTGATGGCCAGATGCAGTGCGGTGATGTCGCTGTAACCGACGAAGGGCTTGGCATGGCGGCTCAGCAAGTCGTAGTCGATCCGGTCGAGCAACCTTGGCGTGCCGTATCCACCCCGCAGGCAAATGATCGCATCGACCTCTTCGTCAGCGAACGCAGCGTGCAGGTCATTAAGCCGCACCTCGTCGCTACCGGCCAGATAGCCATCCTTCTCGTAGACGCCAGGGAACACTCGCAAACCGTAACCCCGGGCGCGCATCCACTGAACAGCCTTTTCAGTATCCAGCGTGCCGGGGCCGGCAGGTGCAATGACACCTATCAGCCCTTCCGACGGCAGCGCCGGCACAGGCTTGTGCGGAAAAAGGGTGTGGGTCGGTCGAACGGTCATCCATGGATCTCCCTGTGTGAAGTCATGCACACACAGTAGTCAGGAACGGCGACAAACAGAAGGGGCTCAGCCTCGCCGCAGGTTGCAGGAAAAGTCAGTAACGAGTGTAGGCCGGGCAAAAAAATGCCCGCCGGGCGGCAAACCCCGGCGGGCATTTTCTCATTCAGCGCTGAATCAGGAACCGAGCAGCTCGGCCTTGACCAGTTTCGCCTGTTCGTCGGCGTGGTACGAAGAACGTACCAACGGGCCGGACGCGACGTTCTTGAAGCCCATCTTGTAACCTTCCTCGGCGAACCAGGCGAAGGTGTCCGGGTGCACGAAACGCTGCACCGGCAAGTGGCTGCGGGACGGTTGCAGGTACTGGCCCAGGGTCAGCATGTCGATGTCGTGTTCGCGCATGCGCTTCATGACTTCGATGACTTCGTCGTCGGTCTCGCCCAGGCCCAGCATCAGGCCGGATTTGGTCGGGATGTGCGGCATCATCTGCTTGAAGCGTTGCAGCAGGGTCAGCGACCACTGGTAATCCGAACCCGGACGCGCAGCCTTGTACAGGCGCGGTACGGTTTCCAGGTTGTGGTTGAACACATCCGGCGGCTCGGCCGCAGTGATTTCCAGGGCGATGTCCATGCGGCCACGGTAGTCCGGGACCAAGGTCTCGAGCTGCACGTTCGGCGACAGTTTGCGGATTTCGCGGATGCAGTCGGCAAAGTGCTGGGCACCGCCGTCGCGCAGGTCATCGCGGTCAACCGAGGTGATCACTACGTACTTGAGTTTCAGGTCGGCGATGGCGATGGCCAGGCTTTCCGGCTCGTTGACGTCCAGTGGCTTCGGACGACCGTGGCCAACGTCGCAGAACGGGCAACGACGGGTGCAGATGTCACCCATGATCATGAAGGTCGCGGTGCCGCCGGAGAAGCACTCGCCCAGGTTCGGGCAGGATGCCTCTTCGCAGACGCTGTGCAGTTTGTGTTTGCGCAGCAGGCTCTTGATGCGGTCGACTTCCGGCGAAACCGGGATGCGCACGCGGATCCAGTCGGGTTTCTTCGGCAGTTCGGTGGTCGGAATGATCTTCACCGGGATGCGTGCAACCTTCTCGGCGCCACGCAGCTTGACGCCGGCTTCAACCTTGGGACGCGGGGCCGGGCGCTCGGTCACGTCGAGCGTCGGGATCATGGTTTGCACTGCATCAGTTGTCATATCAGTCGATTCCGCCCGTCAGGGTCGTCTGCTCAGCATAGTCGAGGTGTTTGACGAGCTGCGCGCGCAGCCGGGCACTTACCTCGGCAAATTCAATCGATCCTGCGTGCTCGCTCAGCTGGGTCATCGCCAGCCCGGCATAGCCGCAGGGATTAATCCGTCGAAACGGCTCCAGGTCCATGTCCACGTTCAGGGCCAGGCCATGAAATGAACAGCCGTGGCGAATCCGCAAACCCAGAGAAGCGATCTTCGCTCCGTCGACGTAGACGCCGGGAGCATCCGGCTTGGCCACGGCGGTCACGCCGTAGCTGGCCAGCAGTTCGATCAGGCAGCGCTCCATGCGGCTGACCAGATCGCGCACGCCGAAACCGAGTCGGCGCACATCCAGCAGCAGGTACGCCACCAGTTGGCCGGGGCCATGGTAGGTCACCTGACCGCCGCGGTCGACCTGTACCACCGGAATATCCCCCGGCAGCAACAGGTGCTCGGCCTTGCCGGCCTGACCCTGGGTGAACACCGGCGGGTGTTCGACCAGCCAGATTTCGTCCGGGGCCGTGGTGCCACGCTCGTTGGTAAAACGCTGCATGGCCTGCCAGACCGGCTCGTAAGCCATCTGGCCAAGCTCGCGAAAGCCCAGCGTGCCCGGCATCACAGCACCATGTGCACGAAACCGGTAGCCCGCAGTTCGCTGTTGATGTTGTACAGCTGATCCTGGTCGGTCGCGACGATGTGCAACTGGATGGTGGTGTACTTGCCGTTGCTGCTTTGACGCTCGTCCACACGCTCATCGTTGATCCTGGCGTGTTTCTTGACGATGTCGATGATCTTGTCTTTGTTGCCGACGCCCGTATCGCTGATCACCTTAACCGGATAATCAACCTGGGGAAATTCGATCTTTGGCGCCTTTACTTCGGTATCGGTCATGGCGTAACGGCCTCGTAAGCGTAAGCCCGGTAACGAACAAGGCCCCGCACCGGATGGGTGCGGGGCCATGCGGGTCAACTCAAATCAGTTGAACAAGCCGTAGAAGAATAGACGGATGCTATCCCACATGCGGCGGAAGATACCACCCTCCTCGACAGCGTCCAGGGCGATCAGGTCGGCGCTGTGCACCACCTTGTCGTCCAGTTTCACTTCGACTTTACCGATCACGTCGCCCTTGGCGATTGGCGCGGTCAGTTGCGGGTTCATGGTCATGCTGGCAGCGAGCTTCTTCAGCTGGCCTTTAGGCAGGGTCATGGTCAGGTCTTGTGCCAGGCCGGCCTTGACTTGACTGGTAGTGCCTTTCCACACTGGGGCCTGAGCCAGTTCGGTGCCCTTCTGGTAGAAGGTCTGGGTTTCGAAGAAGCGGAAACCGTAGGTCAGCAGCTTCTGGGTCTCGGCGGCGCGGGCCACTTCGCTGTTGGTGCCGAACACCACGGCGATCAGGCGCATGCCGTCACGTACGGCCGAGGACACCATGCAGTAGCCGGCTTCGTCGGTGTGACCGGTTTTCAGACCGTCAACGGTCTTGTCGCGCCACAGCAGCAGGTTGCGGTTAGGCTGTTTGATGCCGTTCCAGAAGAACTCTTTCTGCGAGTAGATCGCGTAGTGAGCCGGGTCTTCGTGGATGATCGCGCGCGCCAGGATCGCCATGTCGTGAGCCGACGAGTAGTGCTCAGGGTTCGGCAGACCGGTCGGGTTCATGAAGTGGGTATTGGTCATGCCCAGATCGGCGACGGTCTTGTTCATCAGGTCGGCGAAGGCGTCTTCGCTGCCGGCGATGTGTTCAGCCACCGCGACGCTGGCGTCGTTGCCGGACTGGATGATGATGCCGTGCAGCAGGTCGCTGACAGTGACTTGCGAGCCGACCTTGATGAACATCCGCGAACCGCCGGTGCGCCAGGCGTTTTCGCTGACGGTCACCGGGTCATTTTCACCGATCTGGCCACGACGGATTTCCAGCGTGGCGATGTACGCGGTCATCAGTTTGGTCAGGCTGGCCGGTGGCAGGCGCTGATCACCGTTGTTCTCCACCAGCACGTTGCCGCTGTTGGCATCCATGAGCACGTAGGATTTGGCGGCCAGTTGTGGTGGCGACGGCATCATCTCGGCCGCGAACGCGGCAGGCGAGAGGAGCAGCGGGACTAGCAGACACAGGCGTTTGGCAAAGGTGGTGATGTTCATCCGTCTCTCGAAATCGCTAATGGAAACTGTCCTGGCGGACAAAATTTAATCAGATGTCTTTCAGGCTTTGCCCGAAACCTGCCTGCGCGACGATCATGCTGCGTTAAAAACAGATTCGGAATGCTCATGTAGGTCCCCTACACTCCGCTTCCTCACCTGTTTTTGCCTTGCCTGATCGCCGCTCGGCGAGCTTTCGAGCGAACCCTACGAGCATCGCGTGTTCAGTTGCTCACTCCAGGCACCCTTGCCGGGCTTTTGTTCTTCGACGAGCCAACAACCTGGTTCACCCCCCAATCGCTGGTGAACCGTCAATCAAGTCCTACGTTTACTCGGTGACCACACTTGGCGAACCCAGGTTGGCCAGGCGCACGCTGTTCTGTACCTGGGCAATTTCACCCGGCGAACCGATCGGTCCCAGGCGAACCCGGTGCAGGGTCTGCTGATTGCGCACGATCGAGCTGATGAACACCGGAGCGCTCACCATCCCGCTGAGCTTCGACCTCAGGAGTTCTGCAGCGTCCGGGTTGGCGAACGCGCCCACCTGCAGATACTGGCCAGACGCTGGTGCAGAAGCGTTTTTTTTTGCATCGAGCTGAACCGGCACGACGGCCGCGGCGTGCTGCTGCGGCGGCGGAGTCCATTGCTCCACGGTGCCGGCCGAGGCCGTGATCACCGGGGCGCTATTCTGCGCGACTTGCGGCTCGTTGAGCATCAAAGGCGCCGGACGGCCCTTGGCGGCCCACCATTGCTGCGGGTCGATACCCTCGACCTTGACCCGTGCGGTGCCGATTTCGGCATAACCGAGTTTTTTCGCAGCGGCGTAGGACAGGTCGATGATCCGGTCCGAATAGAACGGCCCGCGGTCATTGACCCGCAGGATCACGCTCTTGTTGTTGTCCAGGTTGGTCACCCGAACATAACTCGGCAGCGGTAATGTCTTGTGGGCGGCACTCATGCCGTACAGGTCGTAGACCTCGCCGTTGGCGGTGTTCTGACCGTGGAACTTGGTGCCGTACCAGGACGCGGTGCCGGAGGCCACGTAAGTCTTGGATTCCTGCAACGGGAAGTAGGTCTTGCCCAGCACGGTGTACGGGTTGGCCTTGTACGGGCCGGTGTGCAGGGTCGGCGTCGCGTCCGGAATCCGCGATACGTCGACATCCCACCACGGCGCGCCATCCTTGTGGGCCCGGTTTATGTCCAGGCCCGGCTGCGAACGAACGGCAGTGGTCGGCTTCTGGCTCGGTGAACGGCTGGTCGAACAACTGGCGACCAGCACCGCCAACGCAGCGAAAGCCACCAGCTTCAGGGGTTTATTGATAGGCAATGCCCGCATTACTTGACGCCCCGTGCTTGTACCAGCTGTTCAGACAGTTGATGTACGGCCATGGCGTACATCACGCTGCGGTTATAACGCGTGATCGCGTAGAAATTCTTCAGGCCCATCCAGTATTCCGGGCCATTGTCGCCTTCGAGGCGGAATGCGGTGACCGGCATGTCATCGCGCAGCGCATCATGACTCGACCAGCCCAGCGCTCGCAACTCCCCGACGGTTTTCGTCGGCTCGATACCGGTGGTCAGGCCTTCATCCACCTGCTCTCCCCGTACATCTGCGCGACTGACCACCGGCTCGCCGGCGACCCAGCCGTGACGTTTGAAATAGCTGGCGACGCTACCGATCGCATCATCCGGGTTGTTCCAGATATTGATGTGGCCGTCGCCGTCGAAATCTACCGCGTAGGCGCGGAAACTGCTCGGCATGAACTGCGGCAGACCCATCGCCCCGGCGTAGGACCCCTTGAGGGTCAGCGGGTCGACCTGCTCTTCGCGTGCCAGCAGCAGGAACTCACGCAGCTCCTTGCGGAAAAATTCGGCACGGGGAGGATAGTCGAATCCCAGCGTGGACAAGGCATCAATCACCCGGTAATTGCCGGTATTACGTCCGAAAAAGGTCTCAACACCGATGATCGACACAATTACCTGGGCCGGAACGCCGTATTCCTGCTCGGCGCGGGCCAGGGCGGCCTCGTGCTGACGCCAGAAGTCCACACCGCGGGCAATGCGCGCGTCGGTGATGAACATCGGCCGGTATTCTTTCCACTGTTTGACCCGTTCGGCGGGTTTGGAAATGGCGTCGAGAATCGCCTGCTTGCGTTGGGCTTCGCGGAACACGGCCATCAGCTGTTCGCCGGCGAAACCGTAGTCGCGGGTCATTTCACCGACGAATTCGGCCACCTGGGGCGAGCCTTCGTAATCGCCGGCCAACGCTTCCTGCGCGCTGCCAAGGATGCCTACCAGGCCGAGCCACGGTGCGTATCGTGTCGCCCAGTCACGCATTACTTGCATTGAACTCTTCACCTTATTCAAACCTGTGCGATCCACTTGCGATGGGTATGGATCGACATCAAAACCCCAAACGCTGACAGCAGCGTCACCAGCGAAGTTCCGCCATAGCTAATGAACGGCAACGGCACCCCCACCACCGGCAATAGGCCACTGACCATACCGATGTTGACGAAAACGTAAACAAAAAACGTCATGGTCAAAGCGCCGGCCAGCAATTTGCCGAACAGCGTCTGCGCCTGGGCGGTAATCACCAGGCCACGACCGATCAGCAACAGATAGATCAACAACAGTGCGCAGATACCCACCAGCCCGAACTCTTCACCGAGCACGGCGATGATGAAGTCGGTGTGGCTTTCCGGCAGGAAGTCCAGGTGCGACTGGGTGCCCAACAGCCAGCCCTTGCCGAATACACCGCCGGAACCAATGGCGGCTTTCGACTGGATGATGTTCCAGCCGGTGCCCAGCGGATCGCTTTCCGGGTCGAGGAACGTCAGGATCCGTTGCTTCTGGTAGTCGTGCATGATGAAGAACCACATCGCGACCGACACCGGAATCGCCGCCGCCAATACGCTGAGAATCCAGCGCCAGCGCAACCCGCCCATGAAGAGTACGAAGGCGCCGCCAGCCAGAATCAGCAGCGAAGTGCCGAGGTCCGGCTGACGCACGATCAGGGCGAACGGCACACCGATCAACAACAGGCTGATGCCGACATGCTTGAGCTGCGGCGGCAGCGTGCGCTTGGACAGGTACCAGGCGATAGTTGCCGGCATCAGGATCTTCATGAATTCCGAGGGCTGGAAGCGGATCACCCCGGGGATGTTGATCCAGCGGGTCGCGCCCATGGCGTTGTGACCCATGATGTCCACCACCAGCAGCAGCACCACCCCGATCACATAGCCGAGCGGCACCCAGCGCGCCATGAACCGCGGCTCGAACTGGGCAATGATGATCATCGACACCAGACCGATGCCGAACGACGTAGCCTGTTTGGCCAGCAGATCCCAGCTCTTGCCGCTGGCCGAATACAGCACGAACAGGCTGCCGGCCGCCAGGATCAACAACAGCACCAGCAACGGGCCGTCGATATGCAAACGTTGCAACAGCGTCGCCCGGCGACGCATCACATCCTCGCTGGAGAGCATGCGATCGAAATTATTCATCACGGGCCGTAGCCTCCGCACTGATAGGGCTGGCGTATTCGGCTTTCAACCGTCCGTCCTGATCCAGCAGCCAGGCATCCATGACCTGCCGCACCACCGGTGCCGCGACGCCGGAACCGGACTCACCGTTCTCGACCATCACCGACACCACGATTTTCGGGTCATCCGCCGGCGCGAAACCGACGAACAGGGCGTGGTCGCGGTGGCGCTCCTGGACCTTGGAGCGGTCGTATTTCTCACCCTGCTTGATCGCCACGACCTGGGCCGTACCCGACTTGCCGGCGATCCGGTATTGCGCGCCGATCGAGGCCTTGCGCGCGGTGCCTCGGGCACCGTGCATCACCTGCTGCATGCCGTGGTTGACCTTGTTCCAGTCCGACGGGTCGCGCAGGATGATGTCCGGCATCGGATTTTCATCCTTCGGCTTCTCGCCTTCGATGGTCTTGGCCAGATGCGGGCGATTCCATACGCCCTTGTTGGCCACCAGCGCCGTGGCCTGGGCCAGTTGCAGCGGGGTCGATTGCATGTAGCCCTGGCCGATCCCGAGAATCAGGGTTTCGCCGGGGAACCACGCCTGACGCCGGGTCGCGCGTTTCCACTCGCGGGACGGCATCAGGCCGGGGGATTCTTCGAACATGTCCAGCGAGACCTTCTGGCCGATGCCGAACTTGTTCATGTAGGCCGACAACCGGTCGATGCCCAGCTTGTGCGCCAGGTCATAGAAGTAGGTGTCGTTGGACCGCATGATCGCCGTGTCGAGGTCGACGAAGCCGTCCCCGGTACGGTTCCAGTTGCGGTACTTGTGATCGTAGTTGGGCAGCATGTAATAGCCGGGGTCGAACACCCGGCTCGACGCCGTCACCACGCCCGCATCGAGACCGGCAATCGCCACAGCCGGCTTGATCGTCGAGCCCGGCGGGTACAGACCGCGCAGCACGCGGTTGAACAGCGGCCGGTCGATCGAATCGCGCAGCTCGGCGTATGCCTTGAAGCTGATGCCGGTGACGAACAGGTTCGGGTCGAAGCTCGGCTGGCTGACCATCGCCAGCACTTCGCCGGTTTTCGGATCGAGCGCCACCACCGCGCCACGCCGACCGCCCAGCGCGGCCTCGGCGGCTTCCTGCAATTTGATGTCGAGGCTCAGGACGATGTCCTTGCCCGGCACCGGATCGGTACGCTTGAGCACGCGCAGGACACGGCCACGGGCGTTGGTCTCGACTTCTTCGTAACCCACCTGACCGTGCAGCTCGGCCTCATAAAAGCGCTCGATGCCGGTCTTGCCGATGTGGTGGGTGCCGCTGTAGTTGACCGGATCGAGGGTCTTCAGCTCTTTCTCGTTGATCCGCCCCATGTAACCCACAGAGTGCGCGAAATGCGCGCCCTGCGGGTAGTGACGGACCAGTTGCGCGACCACTTCAACGCCCGGCAGGCGGAACTGGTTCACCGCGATCCGGGCGATCTGTTCTTCGGTCAGTTCGAACAGGATCGGCACCGGTTCGAACGGCCGACGGCCCTGGCGCATGCGCTTCTCGAAGATCACCCGGTCTTCCGGCGTCAGTTCCAGCACCTCGACGATAACGTCGAGCACCTGCTGCCAGTCGCCGGAGCGCTCGCGGGTCATGCTCAGGCTGAAGCTCGGACGGTTGTCCGCCACCACCACGCCGTTGCGGTCGAAAATCAGGCCACGGGTCGGCGGGATCGGCTGAACGTGAACCCGGTTGTTTTCCGACAGGGTCGAGTGATAGTCGTACTGAATCACCTGCAGGTAATACAGCCGCGCAATCAGCACGCAGATCAGCGCCACCACCGCAATTGCGCCGAACACGACGCGACCACGCACCAGACGGGCGTCTTTTTCGTGGTCCTTGATGCGGATCGGCTGAGACATGAGGGCAGATTACTTGTGGTAAGGGTGGCCGGACAGCACGGTCCAGGCACGATACAACTGCTCGCCGATGAGGATCCGCACCAGCGGGTGCGGCAGCGTCAGCGGCGACAACGACCAGCGCTGATCCGCGCGGGCACAGACTTCCGGCGCCAGCCCTTCCGGGCCACCGACCATGAAGTTGACCGTGCGCGAGTCCAGGCGCCAGCGATCGAGCTCGACCGCCAGTTGCTCGGTGCTCCACGGCTTGCCATGAACTTCGAGGGTGACGATCCGCTCGTTCGGCCCGACCTTGGCCAGCATGGCTTCGCCTTCCTGACGGATGAAGCGGGCCACGTCGGCGTTCTTGCCACGGGTATTGAGCGGAATTTCCACCAGTTCCAGCGCCAGCTCGGACGGAAGACGCTTGGCATATTCATGCCAGCCTTCTTCCACCCACTTGGGCATGCGTGAACCGACGGCGATCAGTCGCAGTCGCACAGCAATCCCTTACAGCTGGTCTTTGTTGAGCTTGGTGAAGTGCTCGTGGGTGTTTTCCGGGCTGTGGTGCTTGGCGTCCGCCGCACGGCTTTGCTCGGCACCGGCCCACAGGCGCTCCAGGTCGTAGAACTGACGAGCCGAGGCGGTCATCATGTGAACGATCACCAGGTCCAGGTCCAGCAGCACCCAGTCGCTGTCGCCCTTGCCTTCTTCGCCCAGCGGCTTGGCGCCGTTCTTTTTGACCTCTTCGCGAACCTTGTCCAGCATCGCGTTGATCTGGCGGTTGGAAGTACCGGTGGCGATGATCATGTAGTCGGTGATGCTCTGCTTGTCGCGCACATCAATGATCTGGATGTCCTGGGCCTTGACGTCTTCCAGGGCTGCAACGGCCACCTTGACCAGCTCGTCGCCCTTCAGCGGTTCATTGGTGTTGACCGGCTCTGGCAGCGGGGCGCTCTTGAATGTGCCTTTGCGCTTTACTTTGGTTTGGTCTTTGTCAGTCATATAAAACTCGTTTTGCTCATATATTCGGCGGCTTGGCGACACGTGGATTCGTATCAGTGAAGCACGCCTTGTTCAGTTCGACGCACGGTACAGACCGTGCGCATCGATGTAGGCCAGGACCGCGTCGGGCACCAGGAAACGTACCGACTTACCGCTGGCCAGCAGTTGACGGATCTGGGTGGCGGAAACCGCGAGCGGTGTCTGCCAGACGAATGCAATCTGTCCGCTCGGCCCCTTCAGGGCCAGCGGGTCGCTCACCGAACGCGCTGCCAGCAGGTTGCGCAAGGCATCCGGCGGTTCGCTGTCGGCGTCCGGGCGCTGTAGCACCAGGATGTGGCAATGCTGGAGCAACTCTTCCCAGCGGTGCCAAGTGGGCAGGCCGCAAAATGCGTCCCAGCCCAGAAGCAGAAAAACCTGGGTCTCGGCGGCCATTTCGGCGCGCAGCGACTCCAGGGTATCGATGGTCCAGGACGGTTTGTCCCGCTGCAATTCGCGGGCGTCCACCACCAGCGGCGGCACACCGGCTACCGCACATTCAACCATTGCCAGCCGGTCCTGCGCCGACACTTGCGGCGTATCGCGGTGCGGCGGCCGGGCGCTGGGCATCATGCGCAGCTCATCGAGCACCAGCGCTTCGGCGACTTCCAGCGCGCCACGCAAATGGCCGACGTGCACCGGATCGAACGTCCCGCCCAGTACGCCAATGCGCCGGGGACGGGATTTCTTGCCGGTTCTTGGCGCTTTCAGATCAAGGTCGGACAAGTCAGACCGTCGCCTGGCCGCGCAACTGGCCATCACCGACCACGATGTACTTCTCGCAGGTCAGTCCTTCGAGGCCCACCGGGCCACGGGCGTGCAGCTTATCAGTAGAAATGCCGATCTCGGCACCCAATCCGTATTCGAATCCGTCCGCGAAGCAGGTCGGGGTGTTGATCATCACCGACGCCGAGTCGACCTGAGCCACGAACTGCCGGGTGTCGGCGAGGTTTTCGCTGACGATCGAGTCGGTATGGTGGGAGCCGTAATGGTTGATGTGTTCGATGGCCTGATCCAGGCCATCCACCACGCGGATCGACAGAATTGGCGCCAGGTACTCGGTGCTCCAGTCTTCTTCGGTCGCAGCTACGGCCTCGATGATCGCCCGGGTGCGTTCGCAACCGCGCAGTTCGACGCCCTTTTCGCGGAACTGCTTCGCCATCGGCGGCAGGAAATCCTTCGCAACACTTTGATCGACCAGCAAGGTCTCCATCGCACCGCAGATGCCATAGCGATAGGTCTTGGCATTGAAGGCGATGCGCTGGGCTTTCGGCAGGTCGGCGTGTTCGCTGACATAGACGTGGCAGATGCCGTCCAGGTGCTTGATCACCGGCACCCGGGCGTCACGGCTGATGCGTTCGATCAGGCCACGGCCACCGCGCGGTACGATCACATCGACGTACTCCGGCATGGTGATCAGCGCGCCAACAGCGGCACGGTCGGTGGTTTCCACCACTTGCACCACGGCAGCCGGCAGTTCGGCTTCGGCCAGACCGCGCTGGATGCAGGCGGCAATCGCGCGGTTGGAATGAATCGCTTCGGAACCGCCGCGCAGGATGGTCGCGTTGCCAGACTTCAAGCACAGGCTCGCAGCGTCAATGGTCACGTTGGGACGGGATTCGTAGATGATCCCGATCACGCCCAGCGGCACGCGCATCTTGCCGACCTGAATGCCCGACGGACGGAAGCTCATATCACGGATAGCACCAACCGGATCCGGCAGCGCTGCGACCTGACGCAGGCCGACGATCATGCCGTCGATGCGCGCCGGGGTCAGTTCCAGACGTTCCAGCAGCGCCGGCTCCAGACCGTTGGCGCGACCGGCGGCCAGATCCTGTTCATTGGCTGCCGCAAGCTCGACGCGGGCGGCGTCCAGGGCATTGGCGGCAGCCAGCAGGGCGCGGTTTTTCTGCGCGGTATTGGCACGGCCGATGACGCGGGAAGCTTCGCGGGCGGCGCGACCCAATCGGGTCATGTAGTCAAGAACGGACTCAGTCATGGTCTGCTGGGGTCTTGGCAAAGAGGAAAGCGGCAGATTATAGCTGTCGCGTCCCGGGACTAACAGCGGTGACGGGCGGATGGTCGAAATGGACTGCGATTTGCCGACGTTCAGCAGAGATTAAGCCGCGAATTGTTATCATCACGGCCTCCTCCGCCTGGATAAACCCTGTTTGCCATGTCCAACCTGACCGTTCGCGCCACCTCCGCGCGCCAGCCTGTCGGCCTTGCGGATGCCTTTTTCGACCGTGACGCCCAGACGCTAGCCCGTGATCTGCTCGGCAAAGTCATCCGCCACCGCGTTGGCGATTTGTGGCTGAGCGCCCGAATCATCGAAACCGAAGCGTATTACTGCGAGGAAAAAGGCAGCCATGCGTCCCTCGGCTACACAGAAAAGCGTAAGGCTTTGTTTCTGGATGGCGGCCACATCTATATGTACTACGCCCGTGGTGGCGATTCGCTGAACTTCAGCGCGCAGGGTCCGGGCAATGCGGTGCTGATCAAATCGGCCTATCCATGGGTCGACGAGATCAGCGGCCCGGCCAGTCTGGCGCAGATGCTGTTGAACAACCCCGACGCCCAGGGCCGACCGCGCCCGTCGCAGAAACTCTGTGCCGGGCAGACGCTGCTGTGCAAGGCGCTGGGGCTGAAAGTGCCGGTGTGGGATGCCAAGCGCTTCGACCACGAAATCCTGCTGGTGGAAGACACCGGCCCTGCGCCAACTCATGTGATTCAGACCACCCGCCTGGGCATTCCCCATGGCCGTGACGAACACTTGATGTATCGCTTCGTCGATGCCGCTTATGCCCAGTGGTGCACGCGGAACCCGCTGCGCCGGGGTCAGGTCGAAGGTCGCGATTATTTTCTGCTGTGAATGCACACCCTTCGGCTCGCCGATCAGGGACATCAATGAAATGGAGTGGTTTGTATGGGCCCATGGCTCGATAGCGTGACCGGGTGGCTGGCCGCCAATCCGCAGTGGCTGGCGGCCGCCGTGCTCATTGTGGCGTTTGTGGAGTGTCTGGCAATTGCCGGCCTGATTGTTCCCGGAACGGTGTTGCTGTTTGCCGTGGCGGTGCTGGCCGGCAGCGGAGCGCTGTCGTTGAGTGAAACCCTGTTGCTGGGCTTCCTCGGCGGGATTCTCGGCGATGTGATTTCGTATTTCCTCGGTCGCCACTTCCACCAGAACATCCGGCGCCTGCCGGGTCTGCGCCATCACCCGGAATGGATGGCCGGTGCGGAAACCTATTTCCAGCGTTACGGCATCGCCAGCCTGCTGGTCGGGCGCTTCATCGGCCCGCTGCGGCCGATGCTGCCGATGGTCGCCGGCATGTGCGACATGCCCTTCCCGCGCTTCGCCGCTGTGAGTCTGCTGGCAGCGGCCGGCTGGAGCCTCGCGTACCTGCTTCCGGGCTGGGCCACCGGGGCAGCGATTCGTCTGCCGTTGCCGGAAGGCTTCTGGCTGCAGGCCGGGATTGTTGCCGGCAGCATCGCGGTGATGGTCGGCCTGAGCGCCAACAGCAGCCTGCGCCGTCATCGCCGGGCGACCATCTGGATCAGCAGCATGAGCCTGTTGATCCTGATCGGCCTGTTCATCGGTTACCCGTACCTGACCGCCCTCGATCAGGGCGTCATGACCCTGGTGCAGGAACACCGCAGCCCCGCGCTGGATGAGGTAGCGGTCGTTTTCACCCTGATCGGCGAATTCCGCAACATGCTGCTGTTCAGCGCTCTCCTCACAGCGCTGCTGTTGCTGTGCCGTCAGTGGCGACACGCTATCTTCGTAGGCGGCACCCTGCTCGTCACGGCATTGGCCAACACCGGGACCAAAATGTTCTTCGCCCGGGTACGCCCGGAAGTGCTGACCGATCCGCTCACCAGCTACAGCATGCCCAGCGGCCATGCATCCGGATCGTTTGCTCTGTTCCTGGCGCTTGCCGTACTAGCCGGACGCGGTCAGCCGCCGAGGCTGCGACTGACCTGGCTGTTGCTCGGCTGCATACCGGCGCTGGCAATTGCCCTGTCACGGGTCTATCTGGGAGCGCACTGGCCAACCGATGTTCTGGCCGGAGCCATGCTCGCCGCCTGCGTCTGCGCAGCGGGCCTGTGGCTGAGTCAACGCCATGCCCCCCTTGGTGCGATGCCGCAGAAAGTCTGGTGGCTGATATTGCCGGCACTGGTCGCTCTGTTCGGTTTTTTTGTATTGCGACATTTGCCACACACCTTGTTGCGATACGCCTATTAAGCCTGCGGCCAACGCTCACCGGTGCGCACGTCGTGCGGTGAGCGCCGGTAAATATCTGGCAAAGCAAAAGCTCATGAACAAGTCCGTGCCCCATGCCACATTCCGGCAGCTGCACCACAAACGGACTTGTGAAAAGAGCAATGACTTTGATGAATCAACCGAACAATCTTTCCCGGACTGACCGACCGTCAGCGCCGATCAAAATATCCGACCTGAACATCTCCCCGCAGACGCCCCTCCAACCCACGGGCCAAAAAACCGGGCTTGCAGACCTGGACACTCTGTTCGGCCCTTTGCGCATCGGTGAATTCAGTGTCAGTCGCCAGACGCTACAAGCCTTGGGCGGCCACATCGATGAGCAAGCCATTTCGACGTCCAACACCTACTTTTCCGAACCTGATCAATCGTTCATCGATGCGCTTGAGTTCGACACCGCGCAGGTGGAACAGCGCATGAGAGCCGCCCCTTCGCCGGAAAACCTGCAGATCCCGCCCCTTCTGTACGAAATCGTCACCCAACGCTCTCCCGAAGCGGCGCCGCTCATGCGCGAAATGCCCGCCGGTGAATTCGCTGAGGCCATGAACAAGATCAACCACTTGCTGAACGCCACCCAACGCCTGGACATTCGTCGAGACCCGTTGCCCGACCACTTGCCGGACTGGATCGACAAGGCCAAAAGCCGCGGAATGAGCAGCATGGGCGTCGGGATGCAGGCATATGGGCTCTACAGCGCGTACATCGGTGCGATCGACGCATTGAAGAAAGGCAACACCGGTGAGGCATTCGTCAACGTTGGCGGGGGCGTCGCAGAAATAACTTCACTGGGGATCGACTACGCCCTGAGCAAAACCGGCGAGCAAATGATCCGCCAGGGTTCCATGGCCTTCGAACAATTCGGCAAGACCTCCATGGGCAAATGGCTGTGTCGCGGGGCCGGATTGATCGCCAGCGTGCTGACGCTCCCCTTCGATATCCATACCGCCATCAAGTCCTTCAATGACGCTGCAAAGGTTCAAGGCAAGGCAGCACAGGATCTGTATGTCACTGGTGGATTGAGTGTATTCAGCGGTGCGCTGTCACTGGCTCTCGGCTGTGCAGCGTTGGCGGGCTTCCAGGCCGCAGGTCCGGTAGGGATTGCCGCCGCCGCAATCATGATCGTCGGGGCAAAAATCTATGGTGCCGTGCGTGCCGTCGACGACATCGACGATTACATAGAGCTGACGGTGAACGAACGCTGGCGTGCCGGCTGGTTTGCGTTCACCGGTCAGGACCAGGACAAGGCGCTGATGGATCGCTACCTGGTTGCCAAGACCACTGCTGACTACGCCAAAGCTCTGAAAACCCGCAGCCTCAGCTGGCTGGACAATGAATTCAAAGAGAGCGTCGACGTGATCGTCAATGGCCGGTTCGAGGTCCGGCTGCAGCCCACTCGTTTCTCTTACTACGAGTGGACCAAGGGCGAGTCGCCGTACAAGGCCGAAAACCTGCCGGTTATCGTTGACACCGATGACGTTTACGACGCAAGGGGTGGTCTGCCTGCATCGGACTCCGTTCTTTCCAACGCCAAGAGCGATTCGACCAAGGGCACGCTCTGGAGTCTCGGCGGCGGCCATGACAACGTACAGGGCGTGCGGGATAAAGCCAATTTCTTCAGCTATGGCACGGGCCGAAAAGTGTTGCATGGCGGCGACAAGGATGACTCCTTTATCTTTCAGTCAGCCTCAGAGGCACTTTCATACGATCCAATCAAGCCAAGCGAACTGTCGGGAGGGGACGGTATCGATCTGCTATGGCTGCAGGGCACGCACAGGCATCTCGATCACATTCCCGACCCACCGCGCCATCTCGGTTATGACATTGACCTGAAGAAAGGCACGCTGATCTTGCGCCCCGCGAATCCGACGCTTGAACCTGTGCTGCACTCGACGCTCAAGTCCATCGAAAAGGTCGAGACGCTCGCCGGCGCGGCGAATCGCGTGACGGGTTCCGACCGGGCGGACATCATTTCAGCCAACGGTGATGATCACATTGACGCAGGTGCGGGAGATGACCGGATTTCCGTTCGCGGCATCCACGGATCAGTCGTCGGGGGCCCCGGCAGCGACACCTATATTCTCGACCCGATGTGCCGTAGCGTGTCCATCACCGAAGACGGTGCAGAGCCGAGCACGGTCTATCTGGGTGTCACGCTTGAAGCCATCCAGCGCTGGTACTTGCGCGATGATGCGCTGGTGATCGAATCGCTGCGCGATGATTCGCCCGGAACGCCGCGACGGGAACTGGTGCTTGAAGGGGTCTACCGGACCGTCGGTCGCAAACGCTCGCTGCACAATGACAAATGGGTGTTCATTACCCAGGACGGTTTCCACCTGAAACCGATATGGCCTGCCAACATCGTGGGAACCGGCGAGCTGACGCTCAGCGTCTCTGTCCTGACAGCCGGCATGAGCAGGACTCCCCCGATCCCGGTCAATGACTATCCCTGCAGGATTTCGAAAAGCGCACATTCGTCCTACTTCATTTCCCGCCGGATCCGTCATTCGACGCTGATAGCCACGCAAAACGGAGTGCCCGCCTCCAGTACGATCTACGTTGAACATGACAGCACCGAAATCAGCGAAGTCAGGGCCATTTACACAGTTTCAAAAACCGAGACAGATGCATTCACGTTTCTTGGCTACACGGACGTCCACTTCACCCTCACGTTCACTCACCCGCCAGGCCTGCTTTCATTTCACGGGGTCATTAAAGAACGGCCCGGCAAGAAAACCGACAGGGGGGGCGGCATCATGGCCTCCGGCTGGACGGTAACTCATCCGATCGTTCTGGTAATGCGCGACGGTGTTTCCTACCACCTCGATTTTCCACGCAACTCGTATATCGATGATGCAAAAAAGGCCGGCTATACCGTTATTCAAAGCCGAGCCTCGCTGCGCGAGCGTGCAGGACGATACACATTCCTCAAGCCCGGCATCACGAAGCGCACCCTTAAGGCAACTCCCCAGCGAGTCGACTTTCAGGCTGACCAGCACAACACCAGCTACTGGCTGGAGGGGCGATCCGCGACCTATGAGCTGTATCCCGCCAGAGCAATTTCCATGCGGCTATCTACCGCTCAAACGGACGCCATCGTTTCGGGTTCCTCTACCTGGCTCATTCACACCCGACACCTGCAAGAGCAGATCAGCCTTGACGATCTCTCCATCAAGGACGATCTGCTCAAAATCGGCAGCATCCATGTTCATCTGCCAGACAGCAACGATCTACAGCTGCCGCTGGAAACCATCGATGTCGTGCTCTATTCAGGAAACCGTTACCGGGTCAATTCCCTGTTTGAAATGATCGGGCTCCATGTCGTCGATGCACGGGGCTATCCAACGATCCAGGCATTGATTCTGGACATCCGTGATCACCAGCAACGTGGAGCGCTGGAAACCAGTGATGTGCCGGTTCTGAACACTCGTCTGCTCGACGCCGCTCCCGGGAGGATTCTCTACAACGTCCTCAACAACAGCTGGAGACTCGAAAACGCCCCGTCCCGTTCGATATCGATCGAACACCTGACCATCGTCAAGGAATGACACCATGCGTCCCAAAACGCCCTCAATGCCAACCCTGCCCCGGGTCGACACGCCTGCCGGACCATCGGCCCTGCCTCCCCGATTGCGACCGCAGATCCAGGATCCGCAGACACATCAATCGCTTCCCTCCCCGGCGCCCCGAAACCCGGGCCACAGCCAGACACCCACAACAATACCCGGCCCCTCAAGAATCGAAGTCACGGACTTGCTCGGCCTGCCGCGTGATTCGGCAACCGCGCTGATCAGCTATCTGTTGAACCCCGGTTTGCTGCGCAATATGCAACCGGCCAATGAGGAGGGCTTGCGTTATGTGGTCGGACGCAAGTTCGTCGATGTGAAAGAGGTCGGCACGGTGTACGTCGAGTTCGATACGAGCCTGGGCACCTATCGGGCAATGGATCTGTACAAAAAGCTTGCGCCGGGGCCTGCGCTTTTCAGAAATGCCGATGAATCGACCTGGAGCCCTGCTCGACAGAGCGGTACACACAGTCCGCTTAAACGGCCGAATGCAGATAACTCTGCCGGAGCATCGGCGGTGCCCGCAAGACAGCCGCGAATCACATCGATGCCCGCGCACTTGAAGGTGGCCACGTCGGAATTGCTGAGTACGTATTTCGCCCAGCTGTATCCACAGATGACTCACGGTGAGCGAGTCATGGAATTGCGCTCATGCAACCTGTCGCCCCTTCAACACATTCGGTTGCGCGACGACCTGATCGACAATCCTTCGGCACTTCCCGAATGGGCAACGCAGCACAGGACAAGCTCCCCCGATGCCAGTAACCCTTCACGCTTCGACGCTCTGCATGAGGAAATAGAACCTTTACTCCTCCCCCTGAGGAACGGCAAGTTGTTGATCAGTCGCCTCGGCGACTATGGCGATTTCAGCGAGAGCGTCAGTCGCGTATTTCTGGACGGATTCCTGGCAAACCTGGGTTATCTGCGCAACGCCAGCGACTATTTGTACCGGACAGACATCCCGGCCCTGTTCAGGGCCGATGAGCGCACGCCGTTCGAGTTCTACAACGATGGCCGGATGTTGCCGCGCCTGAAACATCCACGCGGGGCAACGACCGAAAAACCGATCAGTGCCACAGTCAGCCTCAAATTGGTTCATCAATATGCCGGCAGAGGCACCGATTCACCCGATCCCGAATACCTGCGCTACAACAACCAGAAAAACAAGTACCCCGGACGCAAGCCCGGCGAATCGGACAATGAGTCGGGAACGTCCGACAACGAATGGTCTGATGTATCCGACGTGGAACTGGATTCCGAGCGCAATTACGACACCATCCGGCACGATCAGCAGGTCATATTCACCTACATCATCGACACGCGAAAAATGGAAATCGTCCTGGGAGAGGAGAATCACCTCCTCAATACCGCCGCTCGAGACAAGGGAGCGTGGTTTCCCGAAGATGAACTCGAAGCGCTGATTTCAACATCAAAACGGGGCATCGAATCGGAGCGTCTCTGGCTGCTCGACTCAACCCTCTCCCGCGCCGCGAAAGTCGACGACGTCGCCTACGAAGCAGGCTATCAATCACGAATAGACATCGAGGAACGGACCCACCATGGCGCCGACAACCGATATCAATATGACGCTTTGATAGACAAGGTTGCCCGGGCAGGCAAGCCGATCCTGACACTGGACACGGGCAAGGAGTGGTTCGCCAACGATATCGTCTGGCCCGAATAAGCCCCTCTAGGCGAACAACTCTCCCTGCAACTCGTCGAGCAGCGCCTGGATCGCATCCAGTCGCTGCTGCGGGTCGTCGAGTTGTAGCAGGTCGATCTTGTCTTCCTCGGCGAACGGCAACAGGTACGCCAACTGATTGGCCAGCGATTGCTGCCCTGCCGCTTCGACGCCCATGTTCAGCGCCTCGACCATCGGGTGTTCGGCCAGGGCCTTGAGCAGCGCAACAAGATCGGCGTCCTCATCCTGCAACGGTTGCTCGGGCTCTTCGTCCAGCCACTCGACCTCGGCCATGATCAATTGATCGCGTTGCACTTCGGTGCGCTGCACGATGAAGCGGCGCCCGCCCTGCACACGGATGCCCAGCAGTCCGTTGTCCTGCTGCTGGAAATCGGTGATGCGCGCTTCGCAGCCGACCATGGCGAAACCTTCCGGCGCGACGCCGACTTCGCTGCCTTCCAGGATGCACACCACGCCGAACCCGCCGCCCTGTTTCATGCAGCGGCCGATCATGTCCAGATAGCGCGCCTCGAAGATCTGCAAATCCAGATTGCAGCCGGGAAACAGCACCGTGTTCAGCGGAAAAAGCGGCAGACTCATAGACATTTCCTTACACCACCATCGACACCGCCAGCGGCAGGAACACCGCCGTGGCCACGCCCATCAGACTCATCGCCAGCGCCGCGAAGGCGCCGCACTCATCGCTTTCCTGCAACGCCACCGACGTGCCGACCGCATGCGCCGTCATGCCCAGCGCCATGCCGCGCGCTTCCGGGCTGTGCACGCCGAGGCGGGTCAAAAGCGCCGGCCCGAAGATCGCGCCGATCACCCCGGTGATCAATACGAATACTGCCGCCAGCGCGGCGACACCGCCGATTTGCTCGGCCACCAGCATGGCGATCGGTGAGGTCACCGATTTGGGCGCCATGGTCATCAGGATCATGTGATCGGCACCGAACCACCAGCCCAGCGCCACGCCCATGCCCGTGGCGACCACGCCGCCTATCACCAGCGTAGTAAAAATCGGCCAGAACAATTGGCGGATGCGCCGCAGATTCAGATACAGCGGCACCGCCAGCGCGACGGTTGCCGGGCCCAGCAGAATACTGAGGATTTCCGTGCTCTTGCGGTACTCGGCGTAAGTCAGGCCGCAACCAACCAGTACGCCAATCACCAACAGCATCGAGACCAGCACCGGTTGCAGAAAGATCCAGCGGGTCTTCTCGAACGCCGCCAGCACCAGTTGATAAGCACCGAGGGTGATGCCGATGCCGAACAGGGGATGGTGAATCACCGACGCCCAGGCACCTTGCCAATCGAAGAGCATCAGGACTCCTCCGAATGCGGCCCGTGACGCTTGACCAGCCGTTGCATCAGCACCCCGGCGAAGGCCGTCGACAGAATCAACGAGACCACCAGCGCACCGACGATGGCCCAGAAATCCGCGGCAATCGCCGTGGCATACACCATCACGCCCACCGCCGGCGGCACCAGCAGCAATGGCAGATAACGCAGCAGACTGCCGGCGGCGAGGTTCAGCGGCTCGCCGACTTCACCGCGCACGACCAGGAATACCAGCAGCAGCAAAAGGCCGATGATCGGCCCCGGCAGCACCGGCAACAGCAAGTGATTGAGGGCCGTGCCGAGCAATTGAAACAGCACCAGCATGGTAAGGCCACGTAGCAACATCCGTCATCTCCGTCTTACTTTCCAACCCGCAAGTCGCCGGCATTATAAGCACGCCTGCGCTATGGATCGGCATTCGCCAAAAGCATGGTCGGTTGACCTGAGCAAATCGCCATGATGATCTACAGTGGTTCGCAGGGCGGTCAAATCCCCCACCTGAAAAACTATAAAACCGATGAACCCAAGGAGAGTCTCAATGCCCTATGTTCCAGTTGCAGAGCTCAAAGATTATGTCGGCAAGGAACTCGGACGTTCCGAATGGCTCACCATCGATCAGGAGCGCATCAACCTGTTCGCCGAAGCCACCGGGGATTACCAGTTCATCCATGTCGACCCGGTCAAAGCCGCGCAAACGCCATTTGGCAGCACCATTGCACACGGTTTCCTGTCGTTGTCGCTGATCCCCAAACTGATGGAAGACATCCTGATCCTGCCGCAAGGCGTGAAGATGGTGGTCAACTACGGCCTGGACAGCGTGCGTTTCATCCAGCCGGTCAAGGTCAATTCCAAGGTCCGGCTCAAGGTCGACCTCGGTGAAGTGACCGAGAAAAAACCTGGCCAGTGGCTGCTCAAGGCCACCGCCACCCTGGAGATCGAAGGCTCGGACAAACCGGCCTACATCGCCGAACCGCTGTCGCTCTGCTTCGTTTAAGCGCCTGGATGCGAAGCGGCTCACGCTGTTTCGCATCCGCTCCTCCCTGCCGGCTGTATAAGGTCACATAGCTGCGGCATACTCGGTCGCCTAATTGCCCGGATCCCGCTATGCGCTCATTCGCTCCTCTTGCTCCCATTGCCTTGACCCTGTTGCTGGCCGCGTGTGGCGACGGCGAATCGCTGTTGCCGCCGGATGCGCGCCTGCCCGACGGCGGCCGCTATCGCGGTGAACTGGTCGATGGCTTGCTGCAAGGCCAGGGCCGGGTCGACTATCCCAACGGCAGCTGGTACGCCGGGGCGTTCGACAAGGGGCAATGGCATGGTCAGGGCGAATGGCACGGCAGCAATGGCGAGGTCTATCGCGGCAACTTCCAGCAAGGACTGTTCGACGGCCAGGGCACGCTGACCACCGCGGCCGGCAGCTACACTGGCGGTTTCAAACTGGGCCGACGCGACGGCGAAGGCACCCTCAAAGAAAACGCGATGACCTATCGCGGCGAATTCAAGGCCGACCAATATTCCGGGCTCGGTCGCCTCGAGCTGGATGACGGCAGTTCCTATCAAGGCCAGTTCGCCCACGGCAAACCCAACGGCGAAGGCCAGCGCGGCGATGCCAGCGGCAATCAGTTCACTGGCCATTTCGTCAACGGCCAGCTCGAAGGCAACGGCACGTTCAACAGTGCCGACGGCGACATCTACGTCGGCGGCTTCAAGAACAATCAACTGCACGGCAAGGGCCGCTACGAAAACGCCGATGGCGATGTCTGGCTCGGGCAGTTCAAGGAAGGTGCACTGACCGGCAAGGGCGAACTGATCGGCGCCGACGGCAGCCACTACATCGGTTACTTCAATGACTGGCGCTTCAGCGGTCAGGGCCGGCTGAACCTGTCCGATGGCAGTTTCTACGTCGGTGGATTCGACAGCGACAGCTATTCCGGACGCGGCACCCTGGTGCTCACCGATGGCAGCGTGCTCAGCGGCACCTGGATCAACGGCCAGCGCGTGCGCGATGCCGACGGCAAGTTGCTGCCGGACACCCTCGAACTCGGCCTGCTGGCCCAGGGTCGCCTGCTCGACGAGGCGCTGGCCAATGTGCCGGCCTCGACCCCGGCGGTGGAACTGTACACCCTGACCCTCGGCGGCGATGGCAAGCAGAGCGTGTTCCTGCGCGAATCCGACTACGTGGCCAATATGCTCACCAGCCGTTTCGGCGCCTTCGGCCAGATTCGTCTGGTCAACCATCGCGACCACCTCGGCGACCGGCCGATGGCCACCCGCGAAAACCTGCGCCGCGCAGCGCTGACCCTGGCCGAACGCAGCGGCCCGGAAGACCTGGTCTTCATCTACCTGACCAGCCATGGCACTGCCGAGCACGAACTGGTGCTCGACCAGCCGCGCATGGAACTGGCCGACCTGCCCGCCGACGAACTCGCCGCCGTGCTCGCACCGCTGAAGAATCGCGACAAGATCATTGTCATCTCTTCGTGCTATTCCGGTGGCTTCATTCCGGCGTTGAAGGATGAACGCACGCTGATCATGACCGCCTCGCGCGCCGATCGCGTGTCGTTCGGTTGCTCCGAGGAGGCCAACTTCACTTACTTCGGCGATGCCCTGTTTGCACAGGCGCTGAACCAGACCGACGACCTGGAGCAAGCCTTCAAGCTGGCCAAGGCTACGGTCGCCGAACGTGAACTGGCGGACAACTTCGAAGCCTCTGAACCGCAGATCTGGGCCCCGAAAACCGTGCTGGCCCATTGGCAACTGCTACGTAAACAGCAAGCGAGAAAAGCATTGCAAAGTGCTGCGTTGAACGACGGAGCGATAAAGAGCAACTAAGCTGAACAGTATCAAGGGAGAGACACTATGTACTTGACGCCTCAGCATGTCTTGCTTGCCGGAGCCACCGGGTTGACCGGTGAACATCTGCTCGACCGCCTGCTCAACGAGCCGACGATCAGCCGCGTCCTTGCCCCCTCACGCCGGCCGCTGGCCGAGCATCCGCATCTGGAAAACCCGGTCGGCGACCCACAGACCTTCCTGCCGCAACTGGCCGGTCGGGTCGACATCGCCTATTGCTGCCTCGGCACCACCATCAAACAGGCCGGCTCCGAAGAAGCTTTTCGCGCCGTGGATCTGGACATGGTGGTGGCGTTCGCCAAACGTGCAAGGGAAATGGGCGCACGGCATCTGATCGTGATCAGCGCATTGGGGGCCGATCGCCGATCCTCGGTGTTCTATAACCGGGTCAAAGGCGAGATGGAATACGCATTGCGCGCGCAGGACTGGCCGCAACTGACCATCTGCCGGCCATCCTTGTTGCTCGGGGAGCGCAGCGAGCCCCGTCTTGGCGAACAACTTGCCGCACCGCTCTCGAAACTGATTCCCGGAAAATACCGCGGCATCGAAGCCTGCCAACTGGCCCGCGCCATGTGGCGCTTGGCACTGGAAGAACAGGATGGCGTGCGGATCGTCGAGTCGGATGAATTGAGAAAACTCGGCAAGTAAAAACAAAAGATCGCAGCCATTGGCTGCGATCTTTTTAGAGTCCGCCAGTTGCCTGGAATCCCACGCCGATCACCGTCAGCAACGACAACGGCAACAGCAGCGTATCGAGCAATGCGCTGGCCGGCAGATCCACACTGGGGTAACCCGGCGCCTCGGCGCCGAATCGGTCCATCGCGCAACATCCGCCATTCATCGCATACAGATCCAACCGCGTGCCGGAATACACCACCGGCGCGCCAGGCTTGGCCGCATCAAGCGTTCGCGCCGTGGCGCAGCCAGTCAGTTGCAGCGCCAGCGCCATCAGCAGCACAGAAGCCAGCAGCTTATTCATCGCTGCTCAGGTGATGTTCGCCCCAGCGCGGCAGCATATCCTGGGGAATGCCCAACAGATTGAGAATCCGCGCCACCACGAAATCAATCAGGTCATCGATGGTCTGCGGCTGGTGATAGAAACCCGGCGAGGCCGGCAGGATGGTCACGCCCATGTTCGACAGCTTGAGCATGTGCTCCAGGTGAATGCTCGAATACGGCGCTTCGCGCGGCACCAGAATCAACTGGCGACGTTCCTTCAAGGTGACGTCCGCCGCCCGTTCGATCAGGTTGTTGCAGGCGCCGGTGGCAATAGCCGACAAGGTGCCGGTCGAGCACGGCACGACCACCATGGCGGCCGGAGCGCCGGAGCCCGAGGCCACCGGCGACATCCAGTCTTCCTTGCCGTACACGCGGATTTGCCCGGCGGACGCGCCGGTGTATTCGGTGAGAAACGCCTGCATCATTTGCGGCTTGGCCGGCAGCGACACGTCCGTCTCGGTGGCCATCACCAGTTGCGCGGCCTTGGAGATCAGGAAGTGCACCTCGCGATCCTCGCGCACCAGACAATCCAGCAGGCGCAAGCCGTACTGGGCGCCGGACGCGCCGGTCATCGCCAGCGTGATGCGTTCCGGGCCATTGCTCGCCAGACGAGTGTTCATTTCAGCGCCTCGGCGAGTTTGCCGTGCAGGCCGCCGAAGCCGCCGTTGCTCATGATCACCACGTGAGTGCCGGGCTGGGCCTGGCTCTTCACGCGTTCAATGATGCCTTCCAGCGAATCGCTGACAATCGACGGCACGGTGCACAGTGCAGCGGTGCCCGCCAGATCCCAACCGAGATTGGCCGGGGCGTACCAAATCACTTGGTCGGCATCGACCACGCTGTCCGGCAGACCGTCACGGTGGGCGCCGAGCTTCATCGAGTTGGAGCGCGGTTCGATGATCGCGATCAGCGGCGCATCGCCGATGCGTTTGCGCAGGCCGTCGAGGGTGGTGGCGATCGCGGTCGGGTGGTGGGCGAAGTCGTCGTAGATGGTGATGCCGCGCACTTCAGCGACTTTTTCCATCCGGCGTTTGACGCTCTTGAACGCGCTCAACCCGGCGATGCCCATTGACGGTACAACACCGACGTGACGCGCGGCGGCCAACGTCGCCAGGGCGTTGGCGACGTTGTGCTGACCGGTCAACTCCCACTCGACCACGCCTTGGGACACGCCTTCGAACATCACTTCGAACGCCGAGCCGTCGTCTTTCAGCAACTTGACCTGCCACTGACCGCCGGCACCGGTGGTTTGCACCGGGGTCCAGCAGCCCATCTCGATCACGCGCTGCAAGGCCGGCTCGGTGGTCGGGTGAATCACCAGGCCTTCGCTCGGAATGGTCCGCACCAAGTGATGGAACTGCCGCTCGATGGCTGGCAGATCGGGGAAGATGTCGGCGTGATCGAACTCAAGGTTGTTGAGGATCGCGGTGCGCGGACGGTAGTGGACGAACTTCGAACGCTTGTCGAAGAACGCGCTGTCGTATTCGTCGGCCTCGATCACGAAGAACGGCGTGCCGCCCAGACGCGCCGACACCGAGAAATTCTGCGGCACGCCGCCGATCAGGAAGCCCGGGCTCATGCCGGCATGTTCCAGCACCCAGGCGAGCATGCTGCTGGTGGTGGTCTTGCCGTGCGTACCGGCAACCGCCAGCACCCAGCGACCTTGCAGCACATGGTCGGCCAGCCATTGCGGGCCGGACACGTACGGCAGGCCCTTGTTAAGCACATATTCCACTGCCGGATTGCCGCGGGACATGGCGTTGCCGATCACCACCAGATCCGGTGCCGGATCAAGCTGCGCCGGGTCGTAACCCTGGGTCAACTGAATGCCCTGGGCTTCGAGCTGGGTGCTCATCGGCGGATAAACGTTGGCATCGGAGCCGGTCACGTGATGGCCCAGCTCTTTGGCCAGAACCGCCATCGAGCCCATGAAAGTCCCGCAGATACCCAGAATATGAATGTGCATAGTCGACCTCGTAAAACATGGCCGCAGGTTAGCGCAGGGAGGGGGAAATCGCACTCTTTAGCTGATCACCCGACCTTGATCGTTCCCGCGCTCCGCGTGGGAATGCAGCGCAGAACGCTCTGCGTCCAAAAGCGGGCGCGGAGCGTCCGGGGGAGGCATTCCCACACAGAGCGTGGGAATGATCAGGAGGGGATTCAGGCGGTTCGGGCGATCCCGTGCTTGCGCAGCTTTCTATAGAGCGTATTGCGACTGACGCCCAGTTGCTGCGCCGTGTGGGTCATGTGCCAGCGCGTGTGTTCCAGCGCATTGAGCAACGCCAGCCGCTCGGCATCCTCAAGCGGCTGCCCGGATGACGCTTCATCGGTTTTGACCAACAGCGGCTGCACCTGCCGGAACATCGCGGGCAGATCATCCAGCCCGATCCGCCCCTCATCGCACAACGCCGCCAGCGTGCGCAGCACATTGCGCATCTGCCGCACATTGCCCGGCCAGTTGAACCCGAGCAATGCCTGCCGCGCTGGCTCTTCGATCAGGATCGTTTCCCCGCCCGCCTCTTCGGCCAACAGGAAATCCAGCAACTGCGACTTGTCGCTGCGCTCGCGCAACGGCGGCAACGCAACTTCCAACCCGTTGAGCCGGTAATACAGGTCTTCCCGGAAACTGCCATCACCCACCCGCTCCAGCAAGTTGCGGTGGGTGGCACTGATGATCCGCACGTTGACCGCTTCCGGCTCGCCTCCGATCGGCACTACTTGCCGGTCTTCCAGCACCCGCAGCAGTCGGGTCTGCAAGGCCAGGGGCATGTCACCGATTTCATCGAGGAACAACGTGCCACCATCGGCCTGCTGTAACTTGCCGCGCATGCCGTCCTTGCGTGCGCCGGTGAAACTGCCGCCGCGATAGCCGAACAGTTCGCTCTCGATCAGGCTTTCGGGAATCGCCGCGCAGTTGAGGGCGACGAACGCTTTGCCGGCGCGCTGACTGGCGTTATGCACAGCCTTGGCGAACGCCTCTTTGCCGGAACCGGTTTCGCCGTTGATCAGCAGTGGCACGTCGCGTTCGAACACCCGCAGCGACTTGCGGAAATCCGCCTGCAACGCCGCATCACCGAGGCAAATACCTGCAAGGCGCGGCGCTTCGACAGGCGCGGGAACCGGCGCTACCGGCAGCGGCCGACGAGTTTCGCCGCGCAACACCGCAAACAGATGCCGCCCATCGCGGGTGCGCAACGGCCAACTGGCGCTGGCATTGGCACTCGCACGCCCCAGCAACTCATCCAGCGAACAATCGAAAAACGCCTCCACCGGTTTGCCCAGCAAACCACCGCGAATATGGCCGAGCAGGTTCAAGGCACTCTGATTGACCGCACTGATCCGCCCTTCCCCGTCAAACGCCAGCAGCCCTTCGCTGAACAACCCGACGGACTCAGCCTGGAGATGGAATCGCAACAACCATTGATTATCGAAACAGCGCAGGAAATAGCAGCTCTCGATCATCTTCGCCGACAGATTGACCAGCGCCATGGTGTGGAACTGGCTCTGGCGCGAGACATCATGCCGCGCGGAGGAAACGTCGAGCACTGCCAGCAGTTCGCCGTGCGGGTCGAACACCGGGCTCGCCGAGCAGGTCAGGCCGGTATGGCGGCCGCGAAAGTGTTCATCTTGATGAATCGTCAGGGCCTGACGCTCGACAAGGCAGGTGCCGATGCCGTTGGTGCCCTCGCAGGCCTCGCTCCAGTCGGAACCCAGCCACAGGCCGGCGCGTTCGAAGATCTTACGTTCGGCGGGAGCGGTGACGCAGTTGAGGATCACCCCGCGCGCGTCGGTCAGCAGCACCGCGTGGCCGGCGCCGGAGAGTTGCTGATGCAGGCTGCTCATTTCATTGCCGGCGATCTGCAACACCTGTTGCAGCCGTTCGCGACTTTCAAGGACTCGACCGTGTTCGAGTACGGTCGGCGCCATGGTCAGGGCCGGGTCGAGGTGATAGTCCTCAAGACAACGCAGCCACGAGCGGGCGATCGACGGGTCGGCACCGGGGCCATGCAGGTGCGGCTTGCCCTGGGTGACGGTGAGAACCTGTTGGGCATGGCGACTCAAATGGTTGTCGTGCATTTCTTATTATTCTCCCCGAGGCTCATCGGCCCATGCGTGAAGTGGTGCCCAGCATCCTCCAGCCAACCGGTCTTTGCAATGCTGGCAAGACCGCCCGGTCACGGGGTGTGCCAGAAACGGTACAAACTGTCACTCGACCTGTACCGATACCGTCACAGACGCTTGCCACTTGTCCGACAGAAATCACGCAAGGCCTTGATTTGCCTGACCTGAACGGCAATGGCCCGACCTTTGCTCTACGCTTATAGCAAGCGCTCATGCGCGTCTCTCTGATAAATACAACAGCCAAGGAGAACATCATGCGTTACGCTCACCCCGGTACTGACGGCGCCAAAGTCTCGTTCAAGAGCAAGTACGGTAACTACATCGGCGGCGAGTTCGTCGCGCCTGTCAAAGGTCAGTACTTCACCAACACCTCGCCTGTGAATGGCCAACCGATTGCCGAATTCCCGCGTTCCACGGCCGAAGACATCGAAAAAGCCCTGGACGCCGCCCACGCTGCCGCCGATGCCTGGGGTTCCACTTCCGCCCAGGCACGTTCGCTGATCCTGCTGAAAATCGCCGACCGCATCGAACAGAACCTCGAAACGCTGGCGATCACCGAAACCTGGGACAACGGCAAGGCCATCCGCGAAACCCTCAACGCCGACATCCCGCTGGCCGCCGACCACTTCCGCTATTTCGCCGGGTGCCTGCGCGCCCAGGAAGGCAGCGCCGCCGAGATCGACGGCAATACCGTGGCCTATCACATCCATGAACCACTGGGCGTGGTCGGCCAGATTATCCCGTGGAACTTCCCGATCCTGATGGCCGCGTGGAAACTTGCCCCGGCCCTGGCCGCCGGCAACTGCGTGGTGCTCAAACCTGCCGAGCAAACCCCGCTGGGCATCAGCGTGCTGCTGGAAATCATCGGCGACCTGCTGCCGCCGGGCGTGCTCAACGTGGTGCAAGGGTTCGGCAAAGAAGCCGGCGAAGCCCTGGCCACCAGCAAGCGCATCGCCAAGATCGCCTTCACCGGCTCGACGCCGGTCGGCTCGCACATCATGAAATGCGCCGCCGAAAACATCATTCCATCCACCGTGGAACTGGGCGGCAAATCGCCGAACATCTTCTTCGAAGACATCATGCAGGCCGAGCCAAGCTTCATTGAAAAGGCTGCCGAAGGCCTGGTGCTGGCGTTCTTCAACCAGGGCGAAGTCTGCACCTGCCCGTCCCGCGCACTGGTTCAGGAATCGATCTATCCGCAGTTCATGGAAGCGGTGATGAAGAAAGTCAGCCAGATCAAACGTGGCGACCCGCTCGACGCCGACACCATGGTCGGCGCCCAGGCGTCCGAGCAGCAATTCGACAAGATTCTTTCGTACCTGGAAATCGCCAAGGGCGAAGGTGCCGAACTGCTGACTGGCGGCAAGGTGGAAAAACTCGAAGGCAATCTGGCCTCCGGTTATTACATCCAGCCTACCCTGCTCAAGGGCACCAACAAGATGCGTGTGTTCCAGGAAGAAATCTTCGGCCCGGTGGTGAGCATCACCACGTTCAAGGACGAAGCCGAAGCCCTGGCGATTGCCAACGACACCGAGTTCGGCCTGGGCGCCGGCCTCTGGACCCGCGACATCAACCGCGCCTATCGCATGGGCCGCGCCATCAAGGCCGGTCGTGTGTGGACCAACTGCTACCACCTGTACCCGGCGCACGCCGCGTTCGGCGGGTACAAGAAGTCCGGCGTCGGCCGTGAAACCCACAAGATGATGCTCGACCACTACCAGCAGACCAAAAACCTGCTGGTGAGCTACGACATCAATCCGCTGGGCTTCTTCTAAAACCTCAGAGCAACACAGATGATTCTGTGTTGCCTGTTCAATCGCCTTCGCGAGCAAGCCCGCTCCCACAGGGGACTTGCGTCGGCCCACATTATTGGATTCGGCACAAATCCAATGTGGGAGCGGGCTTGCTCGCGAAGACGTCCTTAATGACACAACACAAAGCCTGGCCGCTCTGGCACGGGCCTTGCGTACCCGTCATTCAGGATTTGCGTGACACTGCCGCTGCGTGAACAGCATCCACCCACTCAACCGCTGCACCCGAAAGTCCAACAGATCGAACAATAAAAAAGACAGAGAGGACTTATGACTTCCACCACACAGCTCAAACCCACACTCGGCACCCTGCACCTCTGGGGCATTGCCGTCGGCCTGGTGATTTCCGGCGAATACTTCGGCTGGAGTTACGGCTGGGGCACGGCGGGAACCCTGGGTTTCCTGGTCACGGCCCTGCTGGTTGCGACCATGTACACCTGCTTCATCTTCAGTTTCACCGAACTGACCACCGCGATTCCCCACGCGGGCGGGCCGTTTGCCTACAGCCGCCGGGCCTTTGGCGAGAAAGGCGGATTGATCGCCGGGATCGCCACCCTGATCGAATTTGTGTTCGCCCCACCGGCGATTGCCATGGCCATCGGCGCCTATCTGAATGTGCAATATCCGGGGCTCGACCCCAAACTCGCGGCGGTCGGCGCTTATTTCGTGTTCATGACCCTGAACATCCTTGGCGTCAGCATCGCCGCGACCTTCGAGCTGGTGGTGACCGTGCTGGCGGTCGCCGAATTGCTGGTGTTCATGGGCGTGGTCGCGCCGGGCTTCAGCTTCAGCAACTTCGTGCTGAACGGCTGGTCTGGCGCCAATGAGTTCACGATGGGCTCGATACCGGGCATTTTCGCCGCCATTCCCTTCGCGATCTGGTTTTTCCTCGCCATCGAAGGCGCGGCCATGGCGGCCGAGGAAGCCAAGGATCCGAAACGCACCATTCCACGGGCCTACGTCAGCGGCATCCTGACCCTGGTGTTTCTCGCTATCGGCGTGATGGTGATGGCCGGCGGCGTCGGCGACTGGCGCCAACTGTCGAACATCAACGACCCGCTGCCGCAGGCCATGAAAGCAGTGGTTGGTAACAATTCGACGTGGATGCACATGCTGGTGTGGATCGGTCTGTTCGGGCTGGTGGCGAGTTTCCACGGGATCATCCTCGGCTACTCGCGGCAGTTCTTCGCCCTGGCCCGGGCCGGTTACCTGCCCAAAGGCCTGGCCAAACTCTCGCGTTTCCAGACCCCGCACCGGGCGATCCTGGCCGGCGGCGTGGTCGGCATCGCTGCGATCTACAGCGACGGACTGGTCAATCTGCAAGGCATGACCCTGACGGCGGCGATGATCACCATGTCGGTGTTCGGTGCCATCGTGATGTACATCATCAGCATGCTCAGCCTGTTCAAACTGCGCAAAACCGAGCCGAATCTGGAGCGCACCTTCCGCGCACCGGGCTATCCGGTGGTGCCGGCCATTGCGCTGTTCCTGGCGCTGGTGTGCCTGGTGGCGATGGCCTGGTTCAACACGCTGATCGGCTGTGTGTTCCTCGGTTTCATGGCCGCTGGCTACCTGTATTTCCAGCTGACCGCCAAGCAACGCTCCGAAGCACCGGCAGACGCTATGCTCGAAGGTATCTGAGATGCACCCACACCGGGCCTCGTGCCCGGTGTCCGCTATATAGAAGTGCACACCCATTCCTGTGGGAGCGAGCCTGCTCGCGGTGGCATCGATGCGGTATCAATATTGCACCGAGCTGTCTGCATCGCGAGCAGGCTCGCTCCCACAAGGGACAGAGTCATTTACAGCATCAGGAGGAACGCGCCCCATGGCCGCATTTGCCCATACCGTCGGCGCCCAGACCTACCGCTTCGACAGCCTCAAGGACGTGATGGCCAAGGCCAGCCCGGCACGCTCCGGGGATTTCCTCGCGGGCGTCGCCGCGCTCAACGACGGCGAGCGGGTGGCCGCGCAAATGGCGCTGGCCGACATCCCGCTCACGCATTTCCTGCAGGAAGCGCTGATTCCCTACGAAACCGATGAAGTCACCCGACTGATCATCGACAGTCACGACAAACAGGCCTTTGCGGTCGTCAGCCACCTCACCGTCGGCGGCTTTCGCGACTGGCTGTTGAGCGAGGCGGCCGATGAGTCAAGCCTGCGTGCCCTCGCCCCCGGCCTGACGCCGGAAATGGTCGCCGCCGTGTCGAAGATCATGCGCGTGCAGGATCTGGTACTGGTGGCGCAGAAAATCCGTGTCGTCACCAAATTTCGCGGCACCCTCGGCCTGCGTGGACGCTTATCCACAAGGCTGCAACCCAATCACCCGACCGACGAGCCGTCCGGCATCGCCGCGAGCATTCTCGACGGTCTGCTGTACGGCAACGGCGACGCCATGATCGGCATCAACCCGGCCACCGACAGCATCGCCTCGATCTGCGCGATGCTGGAAATGCTCGACGCGATCATCCAGCGCTACGACATTCCGACCCAGGCCTGCGTGCTGACCCACGTCACCACCTCTATAGAAGCGATCAACCGGGGCGTGCCGCTGGATCTGGTGTTTCAGTCGATCGCCGGCACCGAAGCGGCCAACGCCAGTTTCGGTATCAATCTGAACGTGCTGCAGGAAGGTTATGAAGCAGGCCTGAGCCTCAATCGCGGCACGCTCGGGCAGAACCTGATGTATTTCGAAACCGGCCAGGGCAGTGCGCTGTCAGCCAACGCCCACCACGGCGTCGATCAGCAGACCTGCGAGACAAGAGCCTACGCCGTGGCACGCCATTTCAAGCCGTTTCTGGTGAACACCGTCGTAGGATTCATCGGCCCGGAATACCTCTACAACGGCAAACAGATCATCCGCGCCGGCCTCGAAGACCATTTCTGCGGCAAGTTGCTCGGTGTGCCGATGGGTTGCGATATCTGCTACACCAACCACGCCGAAGCCGACCAGGACGACATGGATACCCTGCTGACCCTGCTGGGCGTGGCCGGGATCAACTTCATCATGGGCATCCCCGGCTCCGACGACATCATGCTCAACTACCAGACCACTTCGTTCCACGACGCGCTCTACGCACGCCAGACCCTCGGCCTGAAACCGGCGCCGGAGTTCGAGCAGTGGCTGGCGAACATGGGCATCTTCACCCAGGCGGACGGTAAGGTCCGCTTCGGCAACAATCTGCCGCCGGCCTTCCGCCAGGCCTTGGCGCAACTGGGATGAGTCAGATGGAAAAACCGCCCGTCGATCCACAAAACCCGTGGCTGGAGCTGCGTCGTCTGACCCCGGCGCGCATTGCCCTCGGCCGCACCGGCACCAGCCTGCCAACCAGCGCACAGCTGGATTTTCAGTTCGCCCACGCCCAGGCCCGGGACGCGGTGCACTTGCCGTTCGATCACGCCGCCCTCAGCGCCCAACTGACCGAGCGCCAGCGTGACAGCCTGCTGCTGCACAGTGCCGCAGTGGATCGCAACAGCTACCTGCAACGCCCGGATCTTGGGCGCAAGCTTAGCGATGAATCGGCTCAGACCCTACGCGAATACGCTCAGGCGCACCCGGGTGGCATGGATCTGGTGATTGTGGTGGCGGATGGTCTCTCGGCACTGGCGGTGCATCGGCACACTCTGCCGTTCCTGACCCGACTGGAAGAACAGATGACTGCCGACGAATGGTCAATAGCGCCTGTAGTGCTGGTGGAACAAGGCCGGGTAGCCATTGGTGATGAAATTGGCCAGTTACTGGGCGCCAAAATGGTCGTGATGCTGATTGGAGAGCGTCCGGGCCTCAGCTCGCCAGACAGCCTGGGTTTATATTTCACCTACAATCCAAAAGTCGGCCTCACGGATGCTTACCGCAATTGCATCTCCAACGTGCGGCTGGAAGGGCTCAGCTACGGCATGGCGGCGCATCGCTTGCTGTACCTGATGCGCGAAGCCTGCCGGCGACAGCTGTCGGGCGTCAATCTGAAGGACGAAGCGCAGGTTCAGACGCTGGAATCGGAAGCCGGTGCAGACATGAAGAGTAATTTCCTACTCGATCCGCCCCCAGCCTGAACCGTTTCCGCATTGCCTTTCTGCGCCGGTTTCAGGCAGGATCGATGCACGGCCGCCCGGGTTTCCCATCGCCGTCAGAGCACGTGAAGACAGCCACTTGAAGGACGAGACCTACCATGCGGATTATCCAAGCGACCCTCGAACACCTGGATTTGCTGACCCCGTTGTTCGTTAAGTACCGCGAGTTCTACGGCTCCCTGCCCTATCCGGACTCGTCCCGTGCCTTTCTCGAAAAGCGCCTGCGACGCAAGGAATCGGTGATCTACCTGGCCTTGGCCGATGACGACGACAAGAAACTCATGGGCTTCTGCCAGCTCTACCCGAGTTTTTCCTCCCTGTCGCTCAAGCGCGTGTGGATCCTCAACGACATCTACGTCGCCGAGGACGCCCGCCGCCAGCTGGTGGCCGACAACCTGATCCGTACGGCCAAGAAAATGGCCAAGGAAACTCAGGCCGTGCGCATGCGCGTCTCCACCAGTGCCGACAACGAAGTGGCGCAGAAAACCTACGAATCCATCGGGTTCAAGGAAGACACCGAGTTCAAGAACTACGTACTGCCGATCAGCGAGGAGCTCTGATCGCGGAGTGTCCTTCGGGGAAGGAGCAGACTCCCTCCCCAAAATGAATTTCAACCCGACATTTATTCACACCGACATCCCCCGCTACAAAACCAACGCGCTTTTCACCTCTCAAACCGTATAATCCCGAGCTTTCCGGCTTGTAAGAAAAACTACACCCGCTTGTAGGCTTACACGAAGTCATCCGCACAGGTCTGCCGAGTCAGGCCGTCACCACAGGTGCCTCCATGGATTTCAACCCGCTCGACCTTATCCTGCATCTCGATGTTTACCTCGACCTGCTGGTGAATAATTACGGGCCATGGATCTACGCCATCCTGTTTCTGGTGATCTTCTGCGAAACCGGCCTGGTGGTGATGCCATTCCTGCCGGGTGACTCCCTGCTGTTCATCGCCGGCGCGGTCGCTGCGGGCGGCGGCATGGACCCGGTATTGCTGGCAGGCTTGCTGATGCTGGCGGCGATTCTCGGCGACAGTACCAACTACGTGATCGGGCGAACGGCGGGTGAAAAGCTGTTCAGCAATCCGAACTCGAAAATCTTCCGCCGCGACTACCTGCAACAGACCCACGATTTCTACGACAAGCACGGCGGAAAAACCGTGACCCTTGCGCGCTTCCTGCCGATCATCCGCACCTTTGCACCGTTCGTCGCCGGTGTCGCGAAGATGCCTTACCCGCGCTTCTTCGGGTTCAGCGTGTTCGGCACCGTCCTGTGGGTCGGTGGTCTGGTGACCCTGGGCTACTTCTTCGGCAACGTGCCGTTCATCAAGAAGAACCTGTCGCTGCTGGTGGTCGGCATCATCCTGCTGTCGCTGATTCCGATGATCATCGGCGTGGTTCGCAGCCGTTTCGGCGGCACCAAAGCCCAATCGCACTAAGCCGATGTGGTCGCTGAGCGCCTGGCGCCGCCGGCGCATTCTGGCCAGGCACCCGGTTGCCGACGAACTGTGGCAGCGGGTGCGCCATCACCTGAGTTTTCTCGACGGCATCACTGCCGCTGAAGACCAGTGGCTGCGCGAAGCCAGCGTGCTGTTCCTCGAAGACAAACACCTGACCGCCCTGCCCGGCGTCGAACTGCACCAAGAGCAACGCCTGCTGCTCGCCGCCCAGGCGCAACTGCCACTTTTGCATCTCGGCGATCTGAACTGGTATCAGGGTTTCCACGAAATCGTCCTCTACCCCGACGACTTCCTCAGCCCCCAGCGCCATCGCGATGCCAGTGGCGTCGAGCATGAGTGGGATGGCGAGCACAGCGGCGAGGCGTGGCAACAAGGGCCGATCATCCTCGCCTGGCCGGGCGTGATGGCCAGTGGTGGCTGGGAAGGCTACAACCTGGTGATTCACGAGCTCGCGCACAAGCTCGACATGCTCAATGGCAACGCCAACGGCCTGCCCCCGCTGCACGCCGACATGCGGGTCAGCGACTGGGCCGAGGTCATGCAAAAGGCTTATGACGACCTCAACCGCCAGCTCGACCGCCATCCGGACGACGAAACCGCCATCGACCCGTATGCCGCCGAGAACCCGGCCGAGTTCTTCGCCGTCACCAGCGAGTACTTTTTCAGTGCCCCGGATCTGCTGCACGAGGCTTATCCACAGGTGTATGCGCAGTTGCAGCTTTTCTACCGCCAGGATCCGTTGGCGCGCCTGAAGCAACTTCAGGCCTCCGACCCGGTCTATCAGGCTCACGAGTAAAGGTCTGCACGACTTCCGGTACGTGGCGTCCACGGCAGAATATGCCTATAATCGCCGCCACTTTTTGGTCAATCCGGCCAAGTGTTTTTGGTCAACTAACGGGGGCAACGCCCAATGAGCTACAGCAAGATTCCGGCTGGCAAAGACCTGCCGAACGACATCTACGTCGCGATCGAGATCCCGGCCAACCACGCGCCGATCAAATACGAAATCGACAAAGACAGCGATTGCCTGTTCGTTGACCGTTTCATGGCCACCCCGATGTTCTACCCGGCCAACTACGGTTACATCCCGAACACCCTGGCTGACGACGGTGATCCCCTGGACGTGCTGGTCGTGACCCCTTACCCGGTTGCTCCAGGTTCGGTCATCCGCGCGCGTCCGGTCGGCATCCTGAACATGACCGACGACGGCGGTGGCGATGCCAAAGTCATCGCAGTCCCACACGACAAGCTGTCCCAGCTGTACGTGGACGTTAAGGAATACACCGACCTGCCAGCGCTGCTGATCCAGCAGATCGAGCACTTCTTCGCGAACTACAAAGATCTCGAAAAAGGCAAATGGGTGAAAATTGAAGGCTGGGACGGTGCAGACGCCGCCCGCGCAGCGATCACCAAGTCGGTTGCCGCCTACAAAGGCTAAGCCTCGCGACCTGCGACACGCTTGAAGAAAACCCCGGTTGATCCGGGGTTTTTTGTGCCCGCCCGCCAGGTGCTTAAACAGCTTGTTTATAGCGACCTACAGAAAAGTTTTAGTGTGTGTAATTTCCCACAAGGACGTCTTACATCCCGTCGCAAAATTTGCCCCGATTTTGAACGCAAGGTTTATTCAAACCGCTCTAGGCCGGTCGTAGACTCATGTTTATGAGAAAGAACACTAGCGGTCCAAGATTCAAGGCACTCCTGGAAGCTGCGAACATCACCACCACGGGATTCGCAAAGTTCTGGGGCACGGAAGCCCAAAACGTTCATAACTGGTACACCCGGGGCGTACCCGCGTACCGCATGGAAGAAGTTGCGCGCCTGCTGTCCGTCAACAGCCAATGGCTGAAGACCGGCGAAGGCCCGAAAGACGCCCCGCACCTGCACACGGACTCGGGCGACATCCTCGATGCCCATGCCATTCGCGGCGTCTACACGGTGCTCGAAACCAACGACATCGAACTGCCCCTCTACAAGGAAACCCCGACCGCTCCCGGCTCCGGCAAGACCCACGTCATCAAGGATCCGGAACTAACCATCCGCCTGCCCCGCAGCCACCTCGAAACCCTGGAAATCCGCCACACCGACGCCATCTGCACCCACATGATCGGCAACAGCATGGCCGAGAAAATCGAAGATGGCTCCACCCTCGCCATCGACCGCGGCCTCACCCAGGTGGTGGACGGCGAAATCTACGCCATCGAACACGACGGCATGCTGCGCATCAAGTACCTGCACCGCATGCCCGGCAACGCCCTGCGCCTGCGCAGCCACAACAGCGCCGAATACCCGGACGAGATCTTCCGTGCGGCGCAGATCGAGGAGCAGAGGATTCATGTATTGGGGTGGGTGTTCTGGTGGTCGACGCTGGGCAAGCGCCGGCCGGTGGTGCCGTTTCTCTGATCTTGCGGGAGTCAGCCTGCTAGTGATGAGGCCCGGATAGTCGGTACAAATACGTTTTTTTACCGGATAGAACGCTCTATCCCGCACTTCGCACTGGGAATCCCCAACAAAACTCAGTATCCTGCGCCCCACATTTGCGCATCGACCCGCCAAGCGGCCCAGATGACGCCTGACGCGGCAGACCACTGTCTGACCAAGTCCCACAGCCGGACGCAAGATCCGGATGTACGTTTTGAAGGCTGGCGCGGTTTACCAAAAATAAACCAAGCCCGTCCCCGAGAAGCCGGCCACAAGCCGGCTTTTTAATGCCTGCCAAAAGCCAATGCCTATCGTCCGAATTCTGAATCGCCGCTTGCCGGATACCAAACGCGCTTGTACCGTAAAGACAAACGTCATTACAGGTAATCCATCATGGCATCCATCAACATTCGTATCGACGACGAACTGAAAAAACGCGCCTTCGCAGAGCTGCAAAAGCTCGGGCTTTCGCCCTCAGAGCTTCTGCGCCAAACGCTTCAATACGTCGCGGACCGGGGCAAATTGCCGTTCAAAGCGGCATTGCTCAGTGAAGAGGATGAAGCGCTTATCGCCGTGGTCACTGAACGTCTTGCCGCTCCTCAGCGAGTCAAGGTAAGTCTGGATGACCTATAACCTTGAGTTTGATCGTCGTGCATTGAAGGAATGGAACAAGCTGGGCGATACAATTCGCGAGCAGTTCAAAAAGAAACTCTCCGAGGTTCTCGAAAATCCTCGCATAGAAGCCAACAGGCTTCGCGAGCTGCCAGATTGCTACAAGGTGAAGCTGAAAAGCGCTGGATATCGCCTGATTTATCAGGTGATTGATCTCGAAATTGTGGTGTTCGTAGTCGCTATCGGAAAGAGAGAGCGAGAGGTGGCTTATGACGCTGCACAGGATCGATTGTCGTCCCAACCCTGAGCCAGTTAATCATCAGGATTGATTCTGAAATTGGGGCAGCAACCTGCTGCCCCAATTACCGTCACGGATAACTGAACGACTTCACCAACGTCAATTCCCCCACCGCCCGCATCGGCACCAGGAACGTCTCCATCTTCTCGCTAGGCGTCCCCTCTTCCGTAATCACCGTAACCTGCGCCGTGGTCAAAGGCTGCACCGCCTCTTCCCCACCTTCGTCATCCCCGCGATAGCCACCGCCGAAGTAGTTCACATACACCAGATACTGCCCCTTGATCGGCGCCGGCATGGCGAAGATTTCCGGGCCGTAGCCGGTGGTTACGTCGACGTCCAAAGCCGCACCATTGGGGGCGACCCTGTCGCCGTACCAGATGTGTGCGCCGTCGGGTGTGATCAGGTGCAGGTCGAGGTCGGTGCCATCACTGTCCCAGGCCAACAACACCCGCAGTTTTGCCGGAGTAGCGCCGCCACTGGTGTTGAGGAACTGCGTGCGGTGCCGTTGCTGACCATCCGGGCTGCGGACTTCGACGCTGTTGCTGCCGTTGGGAAACGAGAACGGGCGATCGAAGCGGCCGCTGTCGTCGATTTTCAGCGGCATGCTGACGCCGTTGACGATCAGGCGGCCGGGCTCTTTGTTTTTCGGTGTGGCTTTGATTTCGCCGCTGATGCGGGCGGTGTTGGCCTGGCCGAGCGGAGTGTTTACCGAGGAGGCCGGGTAGTTGACGGTCTGGCGGAAGCTTTCGCCCTCGCCTTCAGGCGCACCGCTGCGCCAGCCGCCGACCGGGGTGTCGAGTTTGACGCTGTCGGCAGCCATCGCCATCGGCCATGCATTGAGGGCGCAGAGCAACAGCAAGACCTGTGGATAACGGAGTGTCATGGTCTATTCCAGCAAAAGGTGACGGGCGAGCCCTTCGATATAGGTTTCATCCTGGCCGTTGGGGTGTGCTTCAAAGGCCAGGTGCAGGTATTCGTGAGTCAGGTCGAGGCGGTCCTGCAAGGACAGCACGCCGCGCACGTAGATGCGCTGGCGTTCGCGATCGACGAAGGGTCGGCCGAAGGCGAGTTTGCAGACGGCGAACGTGCTGACTTCGTTGTAGCCGGTTTCGCTTTCCAGCCTCGGACGCCAGCCGCGCCGCTGCTTTTGCAGCCAGTCTTGAGCGGCGGGCAGTGCTTCGCAGGAGGCGACCGGGTTGTCCCAACGACTGAGGCTCGCGCGCGGATAGGCGTGCAGCAGAATGGCGTCGTAACGCTGGCCGGCATTGGCTTGCTCGACGGCCTGCTGCCAGGCGAGTTTGTCGGGGCCGGGTTGATCGGAGTGATAGGTGACGGTGCTGCCGGCCAACACCAGATCCGCCGTCCATGCGGCGATGCTGCGGGATTCGACGGAGGCCGGACGCGGGGCGACGCGCTGGCGTGTGCTGCTGTCGTCGATGCTCAAACATTCGCCATTACGCGTGGCGTTTTGCAGCAGATACGTGCGGATCGCCACGGCCAACGCTTTGGCGGCTTCGGCGGGTTCGGGTTTCGCTTCACGCTCCAGCACACGGGCGACGTACTCTTCGCGATCCAGCCGGGCAACCAGTTTGTCGTTGAGCAGAAACAGTTCGCCGTCGCTGTGGATATCCAGCGCATTGCCATTGGCGAATTCGACGCGGTAATCGCCTTGCAACGGGCCGGAGCTTACTACCCGATCACCCGCCAGAACCCGTGAAACCGGATAACGCGAGAACAGTCCGACCTCAACGCAGCGCCCGGCTTCTGCTGGCCAGGAAGCAGGCAACACCGTCGCCAACGCCGAACCGTAATGCCGCAGAACCATCTGACTGGTGCCCCGGCCACTGGCCCAGATCGGCGAGCCGTCCGCCGTCCAGCCGGCGAATCCGCCCTGACGTGACTGCGGATCCTGATCGCCGAGCCAGCTCCAGGTTTTCACCCGCAAGCGTCCGCCGAGTTCACCGACGACATTGCCGTCCGCCGCGTTCAGCACCACATCGAGCAGCACACGGCGCATCTGATCCTGAGCCGGCAACCTGGATAAAACCTTCAGCAAATCAGCCACGGATACCCGAGTAGCCGGTTGCACAGATGGCAGATCCAGCAACCACGACGGCGCCTGTCGCGCCTGCCAATAGGATTTCCAGTCGCCCGCGGCTATGCCCAACCGCGCCGGCTCGAAATACAGCCCGCAGGATTTCACCAGCGCCTGATCACGCTCGATCTTCCCGCCCGCGGTGCAGCAATAGACTTCTTCCTTCGACTGCCCGTGACATTCATAAGCCGGTTCCCGCGCACCGGTATCCACCAGCCACGCGTAAACGAACACCTTCCACAGACTGCCCAGCGGCGTATCCAGCGATGCAGGCAACGGCTCGCGAGCAGTCAGTTGCGTGGTGTTCAACGACAGCAATTCGCCCTTGTAGGCCACGCGCAACGGTTCATTCTGCGCCGTCGCCAGCGCAGGAATCACACACATCAGCAGCCACAGCAGCGGCCGGGTCATGTCAGTTGACCGTGACCTGACCGAGGGCCGCTTTCGCTTCCCGGGCCTGATGCTGCGGCGCGTAGACCTGAGTGAAACGCACCGGCGGCAGGTTGAACTGCCCCTTCTGCGAGAAGCGCACCAGATGCCGCAGCCGCAATTCACCGCTCAGCGCATCCACCGGCACCGCGTAGGCCAGTTGGCCCGGTTCGAAACGCGCCTTCTCCAACGCAGTCGGCTCGGTGCCGTCCTTGCCCTGCAACTTGATGCCCCACGTGGTGCGCTCGACATCCGCGCCAGGTGGCAGCGGCACTTCGAGCATGCCGTAGCGCAGCGGTTTCGGCGCTTTGCTGGTGAGGATCACTTCGTCCAGATACAGACTGTCGCTCGACAACGGCTTGCTACCGACCGGTTCCAGTTTGAAAGTGAAGGCTTCATCACCCGGCACCAGACGCGACAGGCGACGAGTGATGGTCACGGCCATCGGATCGACCGCCGGCTGCTGGGTCTGAAAACTCAGCGCCGCACGCAACGGACGCTCCTGAGTGCCCGACACCGACAACACGCTCGGCACCGGTGTCGCACCCTGCCACGTCCAGTACATCTCGCCGGTCGCGCCGTAGTTTTTCTTCCAGCCGTCGCCCGGTGCCAGCGCGATGGTCGGCGAAGCCTGGGCGATGCTGCGTTGCAGCCAGGTCAGCGCCAGCGCACGTTCAAGGGTCGACTGCTGTGGCAACAGGCGTTGCAACAACGCTGTCGCGCGAGCCTGATCGAACGGTTGCAGCGACAGGTTCAGCGCTTCGGCAAACGGCTGCGAACTGACCGACAAGCGCTGTTGCGCAGCACCCAGCTGACGATTGAACGCATCCGGCAAAGCGACTTTCGACTGCGTGGCCAGCGATGCGGTCAAGACCCGCGCCGCCGCCAGACCGAGCGCCGAATCCGGATCGCCCATCACCAGACTGTCTTCGCCGTCGTCCATCAGGGTTTCGGCATTGCCTTCCCCGGCCTTGGCCAGATCCTCCAGCAAACCGCTAAGCAGCGTGTTGACCGGCAAGTGCATCTGTTTGGCGAACGACAGGATCAGCGCCCGTTGCAGCAACGGCGTGTTCGGCGCCTGCTTGGCGTAAACCTCCAGCACCCGCTGCCAATGCTCCGGCGGCAGGGTCAGATCCAGCACCTGACTGGCGTTCCAGTCGGCGTAGTAGGCGTAAGCGGTGAGGAACGCATCCGGTTCACCGTCGAACCCCCACCAGGTAAAGCTCGCCGACGGCCCGGCCATTTGCACCAGGCGCAGACGGCTGTTCTGCATGATCAGGCGCAAGCGGTCGCGAATCTGCGGGCTCGACGCCAGCGACGGATAAGCGATGCTCAGCGGCAGCAAGCGGCTGGCGGTCTGTTCGACGCCGCCATACGGATAGCTCAGCAGATCGTCGAGGGCGGAGCGGAACAGCGCTTGCGGGCTGTCATCCAGACGCAGGCGAATGTCGGTGGCGTCCGCCGGCAGAGTCAACGGTGTGTCGCCGCTGGCCACATCCAGGCTCTGGGTCTGCGTCACTTGCCAGCCTTCGCCGGTTGCGGTCAGACGTACCGCGAGGGCGTCGGCGGTTTTGCCGTCCTGCACCAGTTCGGCGGTCCACTCGCCGGTGGCCAATGCGAACGCTGGTAGCGGCAGGTAGTTGATGCCGTTGTTGAGGGTCACGGGCAAGCGCTGTTCGGCGCCGGCGTAGTGCGTCACCAGCTCAGCCTTGACCGGTTTCTCGGCCTGGCTGAAGGCGAACACGCCGAGTTGTGGCTGATCGTCCTTGCGGAATTTGCTCGGCCCGCTCCACTTCAGGTACAGCGGTTTCTCCGAGCGCACGAACTGCTTCTTCTGCCCGACCTGACCGTCATCGGCAATCGCCCGCGCGGTGATGCGCCAGCGGGTCAGCGAGTCCGGCATCTTGAAGGTGAAGCGGGTTTTGCCGTCGGCGTCGGTCAGCAACTCTGGCTGCCACGCAGCGGTGTCGACGTCTTCGCGACGCGGCCGCTCCAGCACTTTCACCCCGCGTTCGCTGCGGTTGGCCTTGCCCGGTGCGCCGGGGCTGCCCGGCAATGCCACGTCGTAGCTGATGAACGACAGGCTGGCGCTGGTGCGCACGTTGTTGCGGCGCGGGTGGTAGAAGAACTGGTCGATGGTCGGCGCGACTTCCGGTTGCAGCGCGTAAACCATTTCGTCGACCACGCTGACCGTCAGGTGCGCCGGAACAGCCTTGCCGGCGAACTGGGTGGTCAGGTCGACCGTCACGGTATCGCCCGGTTGATAGGTGTCTTTGTCGGTCTTGACCGCCACGTCGATCTGCGGCGCAACCACCTTGATCCCGGCGTTCTGGAAGCTGTACTGACCGCCCTTGGTGTAGAGCACGGAGAACGTCAGGTTCGGCGCGAAATTGTCTTTCACCGGAATGCGTGCGCGGTATTGGGTATCGCTGAGCTTTTCCAGTTTCAGCCAGTCGCCGCCCTTGGCCAGCAGCGCGGTGGCTTCGACCTTGTCACGCTCCAGCGAAAGCAGCGCATCGCTGACCGGCTCGGGAAAAGTGATCAGCGCCAGCGCTTCGTCGCCGGCTTTGTACTCGGGTTTGTCGAGGACGATTTCCACGGTGCCCGGCACAGCCTTCACGCCGTCGCCGGTGACCGAATGACCGGTCGCACCAAGCACTCGACCGTGCTGATCCTTCAGCGACAGGTTGTAGGTCCCCGGACGGTCGAACGTCACGCTGAAGCCTTTGTCTTTCGCCGCCAGTTTGCCTTCGCCGGTGGTCTGGTCTTCGAGTCGAACCCAGCTATAGCCGCTCGGCACCACGGCCTGGGCCTGTTCACTGCCGCCCTCGTTGGCGTAGCTGAACGCGACCTTGTCACCGACCGCGCTGAAACGCTGCGGCGCAGTCAGACGGAAGCTGGCGGCGCCGCGGTCGATAAGAATTTCCTTGGTGGTCTTGACCCGATACGCCGCGCCATCGCTGGCAAACACGGTGAGCATGTAGCGGCTCGGTTTGTCGGCGGCCGGTAGGTCGAGGGTCGCGTTGCCCTTGCCGTCGGTGGTCAGTTCGGTGCTGGTCAGCTCGACCGGGAATTGCCCGAGGTATTGCAGCTCGTTGTCGACCATCGACAGTTGCTGGGCGCGCAGGCTCAGGGTCAGTTTGGCGTTGGCAACCGGTTTGCCGTCCGGGTACAGCAGCACCAGGCTGCCTTTCACCGGCTCGCCGGTGCGGTAATCCTGCTTGGCCAGATTCAGCGAGATTTCGAAGTGCGGCTTGATGTACTCCGCCACCCGGAACGCACTGCTGTAGGCCTGATCCTTGTAATTGAAACGCAGCTCGTAACCACCGGCCACCGCGTTGTCCGGCAACTGGAAACGGCCCTGGGTGCCGGCCTTCGAATCGAGTTTCAGGTCGAGGCGCTGCAACTCGGTGCCGGTGGCATCGAGCACGCTGACATTGACGTCCGCCGCCCCCGGCAACACCGAGTCCCGCGCGTTCTTGAATTCGCGGCCGACGATTTTCAGCGACACCCAGTCGCCCGGGCGATACAGCGGCCGGTCGGTGAACGCGTAGAGTTTGGTGTCGTAGATTTCGCTGTCGTAATAGAAGTTTTCCGAAACGAATACGCCGCCCTCTTCGTCCTCGCCAATCACGAACGAACGCTCGGGGCTGACGTGTTTCAGACGCAGCAGACCATCGGTGTCGGTGGCGCCGCTGCTCATCACGCCGAGGCCGTCGGTCCACAGCACATTGACCTTCGGCACCGAGCTGCCTTCGTGTTTGCGCGCAGCCCATACCAGCAATTCGTCGCCGGCAATCTTGCTCACCGCCACAGTGTTGGAAACGAACACCATGGTGGTCGCGCGGTACTTGCCGATCAGCGCTTCGACCAGATACAGGCCCGGTTTCAGATTGCCCAGCGGTATGTAGACGTTGCCCGGCGCGACGCTGACGAACTCGCTGGAAGACCCGGCCAGATTGACGCCTGTCGGTGGCTGGATCGGTTTGGCCCGCCACAGCGGATAGCGGAACTGGCTGACCACAGGCAGGCCCGGAATCAGGGCGAACTGCGGTTGCGCGTCGTACGGCGTCGGCGCGGCGATGGCGTTGCCCATCTTCAGCTCCGGCACTTCCTCGGTGACTTGCTGGCGCGACTCGTAGGAGAACGCACGCTGCATCACCCGACGTGATTTGCGGTACCAGTTGTCCCACAGGTACGCGAGGGTGTTCGACAGGCCTTCGCCCTTGAACTGGCCGTCACTGACCACGCGGTGCAGGTTCTTCTGGCGCTTGAGGAAGTCCAGCGGCTTGTCGATCTTGTACACACGGATGTCGGCGCCGCCGTACGGTTCCATGCGGAAACGGCGGTAGTCGCGGCCCGGCGCTTCGAGGCGAACCACCGCCTGTTCGTCGGCGGCGAAACTGCTGTCGGCCAGCAGGAAAAAGCTCTCACCGGAGACCGGCGTATAACCGCTTGGCTCCACGGAGTCTTCGGCATTCACGGCCGAAAACGGCAGGACTGACAGCAACAGAAAAGGCAGTAAACGCAGCATGCGGGCACCGGTCATTGGGAGAGAAAGTTCAGTCGATAGACGCCGATGAAGTTGGGGTTGGCTGCGTCGGGTATCCATCGGGTGTCCTTCCATGTCATGAGTTGCTGCAGGCTTGCCGAACGCATGCCGTTGTCGGTTGGGGTGGTCGTGCCGGTGTGATAGGCGATGTAGCGGCCCATCCAGATCATCAGGTGCTGGTCGTCGCCTTGATCGAAAAACATCAGATCGCCGGGCCGTGCCTGGGACACGTCGCGGCCGATCAGATGGCTGTTGAACTGAATCAGTTTGATTGCGTTGACGTAGGGCCCGACCTTGCCGCCGCCCTGCTGCCATTGCTGGGCGAGCTTGCGCTGATCGGCGCTGAGGTCCAGCTCCGGCGGCAGGTAGCGATTGGACACGCCATTGCTGCGCAGCCATTTGTCATCATGGACTTTCAGCGCTTCGTTGGCGGCAAACCGCACCAGCCCGGCGCAGTCCTGCTGATACCAGCGCGGGCTCGGGCCTTTGCTCAACTGCTCCTGAGCGATGCGCACGAACCAGGCGCGAAACACCTGGGACTGCTGCGGATCGAGGGCCGGAGTCTCAACGGCTCGGGCACCGGCGCTGAGCAACAGCGCCAGAAGGCCAAGGCTGCGAATCAATCCAGTCACAGCGCTTTCCACTCCAGCGGCAGCCATTGCCAATGACCGTCAGGCTCGCTGCCTTCGGGCAGGGTCAGGGCGTATTTGCCCATGCCGCCGAGGGTGCGCAGTTTCGGGATCAGGTAGGTTTGCGCGGCGTTGTAGAACACCGGCTCCATGTCCTGCGGCAGGCTGTCGAGGGTTTCCTGCTGGATCAGTTGCGCCATTGAATCCGGGCCGAAGTAGATCGGCATCAGCACGTCTTTCGGCAGTACGTCAGCCATCGGCGGGAAGCGTTTGTCGAGGGTGCCGAGGGCCTTGTCGACCAGTTTGTCGTCGAGGGAAAACAGCAGCGTCGAACCGTGGCGCGCCAGGCTGACTTTCATGAACGCACGGCCGGTGATCGCGTTCGGGTTCTCGGCATCCTTGGCCGCGTACGGACCGAAGTTGGAACTGATCTGACGCTGCCAGAGGTGGCTCTGGCCTTCCTGTTTCTCGACTACCGGGAACGCGTGCTCGTCGACTTTGCCTTCGTAGGCACCGACCATCGAATCGAACAGTGTGCCGATATCCGCGTCGAGTTTGCCGTTGTCTTCGTCATTCAGGCTCGCCACCAGCAATGGCGTGTACAGCCGCGAATCGGCATACCAGCACAGGCCCGCCGCGCCGGCCACCTGTTCGGTGAGTTTCTGCGCCACCGCTTCTTCGGCGCCGAGCTTCACCAGCAGCGGTTTCTGCGGTTCAGCCGCCACCGGCAGGGTCACGCAGGCACTGGCGCCCAGCGGCATGGCTTGCCAGACCGGTTTGAAATCGAAGTCCGGCTGGTTCTCCAGCTCGTCCATCGCGAGATAGCTGTGCCAGCCCTTGTCGTCCATGTCGAAACGCAAACCGGCGAAGTTCGGGATGAAACGCTGGTAACCCATGGCCAGGACGCTGGAATTGACCGACAGGCGCTGTTTGGTTTCAGGTGTCTTGGCCGAGAGCCCGAATGCTTCGGGGAACAGTTTTTCACCGTTGAGCAACGCCGCCAGCGCTTGCGGCGAAATATGGCCGGACTCTTCGGAAGCACCACTTTCAGGGTCGTAGAACTTGGTCGGATTCGACAGCACCACCAGTTTGTCGCCACGGGAGGCGAACAACAGGGATTTGCCGGCGTTGTAGGTCAATTGATAGAGCGGCACTTCATCGCCGCCGACTTTCAGGGTGCTGAACTCGCTCAACTGCGAATCATCCAGCGCGACTTTCGCCAGCGGCTCGAGCACTTTGGCCAGCCCGCCGCGATCCATCACCAACAGGAAATCCTTCAAGCGACCGTCGGCGCCACGCCACAGCGCGACGTCTGCCGGTTGATCGAAGAGCTGCTCGATCAGGCTGTCCTGCAACTTCAGGTCATGCTCGTAGATGATCCGTCGCAGACTGCCGATCAGCCCGAGGCGATCGGCGTGGGTTTCGTAATAGAAGACGAAATCCTCGGTGAGCGTGGCCTTGAGGAACGGCACCGTCAGCAGGTCCTTGGGCAACTGGCTCAGGGAGCGGGTTTCCAGCAGCGCGTCCGGGCGGCTGAGGCCGAGCTTGTCGCTGGCCAACTCCGCTGGTGGCGCCTTGGGTTTGTGCATCAGCCAGCCGAGCCCGCCCGCCACGCCGGCCACCAGGCACAGCCCGACCGCCAGCAACGGCCAGCGCCGGGAAGGTTTGCCCGCAGGTGTTACGGCGGCCGGTGTAGCAGTGTTATCGCTCATCTTTCCAGAACCCGAGTTCATCCGTGGCGGGATGCTTAATAGTTGAAAGTCTTGACCAGCAGCAGATCACCGATGGCCCGCAGGGGCACGATGAACGTTTCGCGTTTTTCGTCGACGGTGTTTTCGTTGAGCACCAGCGTGATTTGCGAGGTGATGACCTCGTTCTGGTTGCTGGTCTCCTCGAAGTTATAGCCGCCGTTACCGAAGTTGCCCCAATAGTTGACGTAAACCAGATAGGTGCCGTGCAGCGGCGCCGTCATGGTGAACATTTCCGGGCCGGGGCCATCGACGCCGTCGGGGTCGAGGCCGCCGCCGTTGCTCATCGCCGGGCGCGCCCAGAAGGCGTGCTGGCCGTCAGGCGTAATGACGTGCAGGTCGAGTTCGGCTTTAGGGTCGTCCCAACCGAGCACCACGCGGATCCGCGCCGGCGTGCGCAAATGGTTGGCTTCGTAGAATTGAACGCGCTTGAGCGACTGGCCGTCGGCGCTGATCACCTCGACGCTGTTGGAACCGGCGCCAAACGCGTACGGCCGGGCGAAACGGCCCTGGTCGTCGGTGTACAGATTCAGTGGATTGCCATTCACCGCCAGGCTGTGCGGCGGCCGTAGATGCCCAATGGCCTTGAGCTGGCCCTCGATCATCGTGCGATTGCGCTGGATGCCGCGATCGATGGGCGGCGTGGGATAGGCGACTTGCGGGTTTTCCGTGCGATCGAGCAGCCCGTGATAGCGCCAGCCGCCCACCGGCTCCGACAGCTCCGCGCTCGGCGCCGCCAGCAGCGCGGGCGCGCAGGCCAACCCGATCAGCAGCAAAAGAAGTGAACGCATGTGATGCCTCCTGCCATGCCTGAACGAAACCTTGCACCCGATCCTCGGTACTTCACAGCGCTGAAAACTGCGTTTCGTCTGAAAGACCCGTGACTGTCGGGTCGTAGAAGGCGCGAAGGTTAGCGATTCGGCAGTTTTTTAACAATCGGATACATGTGGATTTGCGGTGGGAATCACGGCGACCGGTGGACGGTGAGCCGAATAGGCGTCATATTCGGCTCACGAAATGAGCCGAATAGCACTTCTATTCGGCTCACGCACTCAGGAACGGCATTTCATGGCAACTCACTGGATCTGGCAGCAACCTGATTGGCCCGACTTCATCTGGCAGGCAGAGCGTCTCACTACGCTGTTGCGCGAATGCGTTCAGGCGCAGGGACAATTGATGGGCATGGCGGGATCAGTGGGTAATTCACTGAGCGCCCAGACTGAGCTGGACGCGTTGCTGCAGAACATCGTGACCTCCTCGGCCATCGAGGGGGAGCAGTTGAATGTTGAATCCGTGCGTTCTTCATTGGCACGACGTCTGGGGCTGGAATCACCGGATGGCGACAACGTCAGCAAGCGCAGCGAGGGGCTGGCGCAACTGATGCTCGATGCCACTCAACGTTTTGCCGAACCGCTGACGCTGGAACGATTGCTGGAATGGCATTCATGGCTGTTTCCAGAACAGGAGAGTGGTTTCCTTTCGCGAGCAATCAATATCGGCTCATTACGCGGCGATGAGCCGATGCAGGTGGTTTCCGGGCGAATCGACCGCCCGACCGTGCACTTCGAGGCGCCACCGCGACAAGGGCTTGAGCGACAACTCGACAGTTTTCTCAAATGGTTCGACGCCAGTCAGCATCAGGCAGGCCTCGATCCTCTACTGCGAGCCGGTATCGCGCACTTCTGGTTCGTCACTTTGCACCCGTTCGATGACGGCAACGGCCGTCTTACCCGCACTCTCACCGATCTGGCACTGGCTCAGGGCGAAGCGCAGGCGATTCGTTTTTATGCGATGTCCGCCAGCATTCTCGATGATCGTGCGGGCTATTACCGGATTCTCGAATCCAGCCAGAAAGCCACGCTGGACATCACCGACTGGCTCGCATGGTTCCTGCAAACCTTGCTGCGCAGCCTGCAACAGGCCATTGCGCGGATTGAAAGTGTGTTGGGAAAATCACGCTTCTGGCAGGCGCACCGGGAATCCGGGCTGTCGGCGGAGCAGATCAAAAGTGCTCAATCGTTTGCTCGACGGTGGTGAACGTGGTTTCGAGCACGGCATCAGTGCGGCGCAGTATCAGTCGGAAACAAAACTGTCCAAGGCCACAGCAACCAGGCATTTGGCTGAATTGGTCAAGAAAAAATGTTTGAAACGGACAGCCGCAGGAGGGCGGAGCAGTCGCTACCAAATCAACTCTCCAGACTAAGTGCGCTGCCAAGCATTATCCAGTTTCAATTCAAGATTTCGACTGGAGCTCAATGTCATCTCATGGTCAACTACGGCCAGAAAATCCGTCGGCAAGGACGGGAAAAATAGAGGTACTCCTGTGAAGCTGCGCAAACTGAAACTAAAGGATTTCCGTCGATTTGAAGACATTGAAATCGACTTCCATCCTGAGCTGACGGTCATTGCCGCACGTAACGGGCAGGGTAAAACCACAATACTTGAAGCCATTGCCACCGCGCTCGGGCCATTTGTCGGCGCATTCGATATGGGCAAATCCAAGCACATTGAGCGAACCGATGCTCGTTACGTTCGTCTCGGCAACAGCTTCGAAAACGAACAGAGATTTCCAGTCATCATTGATGCTGTCCTCGATGATCCCGCCATCCAATGGCAACGAGCACTGCATGGCCCCAAAAGCCGTACGACTACAAAAGAAGCCACCTCACTGGCCAACTGGGGCAAAAACCTTCAAGAGTTAGCACGAACCAAGGCTGCAACTGCTTTGCCGCTAATCAGCTATTACCCAGCTGGACGCCTTTGGATCACACACAACAACAGCTCACGAAAAGCGGTGGTTAGTGCCAGCAGAACCATGGGGTATGAAGACTGCCTGTCTTCTGCATCAAATTTTGTGCAAATGCAGCAATGGATGCGGAAGGCGACAATGGCCTTGCTTCAACAACAAGAGTTGCCGGGTTACGAGCAATCGGATCTGAAGCCAAGAATCACCGGCATTCAAAATGCAGTAAATCTGGTTCTGGAGAATGAAGGCTGGAGTAACTTTCACTACAGCCTTGGCTATGAAGATCTCGCAATGTCTCATCCTGATCATGGGCTTCTGCCAATCAGCCTGCTGAGTGATGGCGTTCGAGCGATGATTTCATTGACTGCCGACATGGCATTTCGCTGCGCGCGCCTGAATGGTCAGTTTGAGGATCAAGCCCCATTGCTCACAGAAGGCATTGTTCTGATCGACGAGGTCGATTTGCATCTACATCCTGCCTGGCAACAACAGGTCCTGGCAGCACTGCGCAAAGCGTTCCCGAAAATTCAGTTCATCGTTAGCACACATAGTCCTCAGGTCTTGACGACGGCGAATCGTGAGCAGATCCGTGTCATTCACAAGGACGAGCAAGGCTGGGTTTCAGAACAACCGGCTATGAGTCCCTTGGCACAGGAATCCGGAGATGCGTTGGCGGGCGTCATGAATGTCAACACCCGCCCTCCGATGGCGATCGTTGAAACTGCCCACGCGTACGAACAATTGTTCCGGGATGGTGCCGGTAACAGCCCAAAAGCTACCCAGTTGAAACAGGAACTGGATAACGCTGGTTACGAAATCTCCGAGGCTGACATGACGCTCTGGACGTTCCTCGCGGCGCAGGTCAGGAAGACGCGTAATGATTGAGTTGACTCACAACCCCGCGCCCCCAAAAGCACTGCTGGATTTCAACGAAACTTATCCCGGCGCGGGACCAGATGATTTTGATGGAGAGGCTTTCCGCCCGGTGAAAAAAATCGTGAAGGCGAGCCTCCATAATGATCAAGGTGGACTTTGCGTTTACTGTGAAATGCCGCTGCAACCCGACACAGGTCAAATTGACCACATCAAGCCCAAGCGCGGGAGTGATGGCCACCCTCACTTGACCTTCTCTTACACCAACTATGCACACGGGTGTATCCGGTCAGACGGATGTGGCCAGCGAAAAGGAGATCGGCTTCTCCCGATTGAGCCTGCTCCCGGTTGCAATGAGCAGTTCTCTTTATCGTCAGATGGTTCACTGGAACCCATGCCCGATCTCAACAGGAGAAATAGGCATTTGGTTCGTCAAACGCGAGATATGCTTGGGCTCCATAGTGCAGCACTCATTCGAGAACGGGAAAAGTGGATAAAAGCGTTCGTCAGCTTGCTCAAAGAACACCCGCAATTGGCGAGAGACTTTCTGAAACAAGCCCCTTTCCGTCATATTTTGCTCAGGTTAATCAGCTAGCGCCTTCGCCATTTCAAGGCGTTGACCCGCCCCGCTCATTTGCCCATACCCCCCCTATCTGCTAGTGTCGCGCCGGTTTAACGTCAACCGGAATTAGCCGCCATGGCCCGCAAAAAAGCTGCACTGGATTTCGAACAGTCCCTCGCCGACCTGCAAACGCTGGTGGAGCGTCTGGAGAACGGTGAATTGTCGTTGGAAGACTCGCTGACCGCTTTCGAGCAGGGCATCGGCCTGACCCGTGACTGCCAGGCGGCGCTGGCCCAGGCCGAGCAGAAGGTGCAGGTGTTGCTGGAGCGCGATGGCGAACTCGCCGAGGAACCCTTCGACGCGGATCAGCCAGAATGATTGCAGCGTATTCGGCCACCAGCCAGGCGCGCGTTAACGCGGCACTGGAAACCCTGTTCAACGCCCCGCTGCCAGAACTGGCGCGCCTTTATGAAGCCATGCGCTACAGCGTGATGAACGGTGGCAAACGCGTGCGTCCGCTGCTGGCCTACGCGGCGTGCGAAGCCCTTGGCGGCAAGGCCGAACAGGCCAACGGCGCGGCGTGTGCGGTTGAGCTGATCCATGCTTATTCGCTGGTGCACGACGATTTGCCGGCGATGGACGACGACGATCTGCGTCGCGGCCAACCGACCACCCACAAGAAATTCGACGAAGCCTGCGCGATTCTGGCCGGCGACGGCTTGCAAAGCCTGGCGTTCAGCGCCCTGCTCGACCCACGCCTGAGCGACCTGAGCGCGGATATCCGTCTGCAACAGGTCACAGCGCTGGCGCACGCGGCAGGCCCGGCCGGCATGGTCGGCGGTCAGGCCATCGACTTAGGCTCGGTTGGTCTCAAGCTCAATCAGAAAGCGCTGGAACAGATGCACCGGCACAAGACCGGCGCGCTGATCGAAGTCAGCGTCAAACTCGGCGCCCTGGCCAGCGGCCGTGCCGAGAAGGATGAATTGAAGTCCCTGCAGACTTATGCACAGGCCATCGGTCTGGCATTCCAGGTCCAGGACGACATTCTCGACGTCGAAAGCGATACCGAAACCCTCGGCAAACGCCAGGGTGCCGACATCGCTCGCGACAAGCCAACCTACCCGGCCCTGCTCGGCCTTGACGCAGCCAAGGCTTACGCTCTGGAACTGCGCGATCAGGCCCTGCACGCGCTGCGACCGTTTGACGCGGCTGCCGAGCCGTTGCGTGATCTGGCCCGGTATATCGTCGATCGGCGTAACTGAAGGCTAATCAGCCAAAAAAGACCAACGCGTGGGCAGGGGGCGATGCATCAGGTAAACTGCCGCATCTTTTATACCTATAACGATTCGCCTGATGCCCACGACGTTTCATGAGATTCCCCGCAAGCGCCCGACCACGCCCCTGCTCGACCGCGCGAACACGCCGGACGGCCTGCGCCGGTTAGGCGAAGCCGAGCTGGAAACCCTGGCTGATGAGTTGCGCCTGGAATTGCTCTACACGGTCGGCCAGACCGGTGGGCATTTCGGTGCCGGCCTGGGCGTCATCGAGCTGACCATCGCGTTGCATTACGTCTTCGACACCCCGGACGACCGGCTGGTGTGGGACGTTGGTCATCAGGCCTATCCGCACAAGATCCTCACCGGTCGTCGCGAGCGCATGGAAACCCTGCGCCAGAAGGACGGCATCGCGGCCTTTCCGCGCCGTTCCGAGAGCGAGTACGACACCTTCGGCGTCGGCCACTCCAGCACCTCGATCAGCGCCGCGCTGGGCATGGCCATCGCCGCCCGCCTGCAGAACAGCGATCGCAAGGCGATTGCGGTGATCGGTGACGGCGCACTGACCGCTGGCATGGCGTTCGAGGCGCTGAACCACGCGCCGGAAGTCGACGCCAACATGCTGGTGATCCTCAACGACAACGACATGTCGATCTCGCGCAACGTCGGCGGGCTGTCGAACTATCTGGCGAAGATCCTTTCCAGCCGCACTTACGCGAGCATGCGTGAAGGCAGCAAGAAAGTGCTGTCGCGCCTGCCAGGGGCCTGGGAAATCGCCCGTCGTACCGAAGAATACGCCAAAGGCATGCTGGTCCCCGGCACCCTGTTCGAAGAATTGGGCTGGAACTACATCGGCCCGATCGACGGCCACGACCTGCCGACCCTGATCGCCACCTTGCGCAACATGCGCGATCTGAAAGGCCCGCAGTTCCTGCACATCGTCACCAAGAAAGGCAAAGGCTTCGCCCCGGCGGAAGTCGACCCGATCGGTTACCACGCCATCACCAAGCTCGAACCGCTGGACGCCCCGGCCGCTGCGCCGAAAAAGGCCGGCGGGCCGAAGTATTCCGGCGTGTTCGGTGAATGGCTGTGCGACATGGCCGCTGCCGACCCGCGTCTGGTGGGCATTACCCCGGCGATGAAGGAAGGCTCGGATCTGGTGGCGTTCAGCGAACGTTTCCCGCTGCGCTACTTCGACGTGGCGATTGCCGAGCAGCACGCCGTGACCCTCGCGGCCGGCATGGCCTGCGAAGGCGCGAAACCGGTGGTGGCGATCTACTCGACATTCCTGCAACGCGGTTACGACCAGTTGGTGCATGACGTCGCGGTGCAGAACCTCGACGTGCTGTTCGCCATTGACCGCGCCGGTCTGGTGGGCGAAGACGGCCCGACCCACGCCGGCAGTTTCGACCTGTCTTACCTGCGTTGCATCCCGGGCATGGTGATCATGACCCCGAGCGATGAAAACGAACTGCGCAAGATGCTCACCACCGGTCACCTGTACAACGGCCCGGCGGCGGTGCGTTACCCGCGCGGCACCGGCCCGAACGCGACCATCGAGAAAGACCTCGAACCGATCGAGATCGGCAAGGGCGTGGTTCGCCGTCAGGGCAGCAAGGTCGCGCTGCTGGTGTTCGGCGTGCAAATGGCCGAAGCCCTGAAAGTAGCCGAGACGCTGGACGCGACCGTGGTCGACATGCGTTTCGTCAAACCGATGGACGAAGCACTGGTGCGCGAGATCGCCAACAGCCACAACCTGCTGGTGACCATCGAAGAGAACGCGATCATGGGCGGCGCCGGTGGCGCGGTCAGCGAATTCCTCGCCCGCGAGAACATCCTCAAGTCGGTGCTGCACCTGGGCTTGCCGGACGTTTACGTCGAGCACGCCAAACCGGCGCAGATGCTGGCCGAGTGCGGGCTGGACGAGGCCGGGATCGAAGCGGCGGTGCGTGAGCGCCTGGAGTTGCTCAGCCGCTAACTCGCTAAACACACTATCCCTGTGGGAGCGGGCTTGCCCGCGAAGAGGCCGGCACATCCAACATCAATGTTGATTGTGCCGACGCCTTCGCGGGCAAGCCCGCTCCCACGGTGTTTTGTGTCACTAGAAACTTTGTGCACACCAGAAATACCAACGGACTCCGATGAACCTCTCGCGCCTCGCCCTGCCCCTCCTGCTGCTGCCCTCCGCCAATGCCCTCGCCGACTCATTCGAACGCGATCAGGCCCTGAAGCTGCCGGACGTGCTGATCAGCGCCAACCGCCAGGTCGAAGCGCGCAACGACAGCAGCGCCGCCAACACCGTGTTCACCCGCGAAGACATCGAACGCCTGCAACCTCGTAGCGTCACCGACCTGCTGCAACGGGTGCCGGGCGTGCAAGTGGCGCAAACCGGCGGACGCGGCAGCCTGCCGGGGATCTACATTCGTGGCACACAATCGGCGCAGAGCCTGGTGCTGGTCGACGGCCAGCGCATCGGCAACTCCACCTCCGGCGACAGCAACCTGCAACACCTCAACATCGAGCAGATCGAGCGCGTTGAAGTACTGCGCGGTTCGCGCTCGGTGATTTACGGCAGCGACGCGATTGGCGGGGTGATCCAGATATTCACCCGGCGCGGCGGCGAACAAGGCTTGCAGCCGCGAATGCATGTGGGATTTGGCAGCAATCAGACCTGGGAACGCAGTGTCGGTCTTTCCGGCGGTGACGAGAAAACCCGTTTCAACCTCGGCGCCAGCCTCGATGAAACCGCCGGCCTCGACCGCACCCACGAGTCGTATCCCAGCGACAGCGATCACGACGCCTATCGCAATAAATCCATCAGCCTGAGCCTCAGCCACGCGCTGACCGATGACATCGAAGTCGGCGCCAACCTGCTGGATAACCGGGGCAAAAGCGAGTTCGACAATCCGTTCGGGCGCTTCGACCCGGTGACCTTCGACTCTGTGCAACAGCAACCGTACAGCGATTTCACCGTCAGCAGTTTCAGCAGCTACATCGACGCTCGGCTCAACGAGCGCTGGAAGTCGCGCCTGGAACTCGGCCACAGCGAAAACCGCGAGAAGTCTTTCGACAAGCTCAGCGACGAACGCTCGGTGTTCAACACCTACCGTGATTCGGTGACCTGGCAGAACGACCTGACCCTCGATGCGCGAAACAGTCTGATCCTTGGCGGTGACTGGTACGAAGACCGGATCAACAGCAGCACCGCGTTCGACGAAGACAGCCGCTGGAACCGCGCAGCCTTCATCCAACATCGCTTCCAGGCAGACAGTTTCTCCACCGAATTGGGCCTGCGTCGTGACGACAACCAGCAGTTCGGCGGCCAGAACAGCTGGAGCGGCACGCTGACCTTGCCGGTCAACCCGGACAACGATCTGCTGCTCAGCTACAGCGAAGGCTTCCGCGCACCGACCTTCAACGATCTGTATTACCCGGACTTCAGCAATCCCGACCTGAAACCGGAAACCTCGAAAAGCTACGAGCTGCAATGGCGCAGCCAGTTGAGCGACAGCAGTCGTCTCGAAGCCTCGCTGTATCGGACCGATCTGGAAGACGCGATCATCTTCGGCAGCAACTCACGCCCGGAAAACGTCGCTTCGGCGCGGATCAATGGTTTTGAAGCAGCGCTGAAGCAGGAACTGTTCGGCTGGCAGAGCAACCTGGGCGTGGCGATCATCGATCCCCGCGACCGCGACACCGGCCACACCCTGGCGCGACGTGCGCGGCGGACATTGAGCTGGGATCTGGATCGACAGTTTGATCGCCTCGGCCTTGGTGCCAGTTGGCAGGCCGTCAGCAGCAGTTATGACGACCTGAACAATCAGCAACCATTGGGCGGTTACGCACTGCTCGGACTACGCAGCAGCTGGGCGCTGAACCGCGAAATCAAACTGGATTTCAAGGTCGATAACCTGCTGGACAAGGGTTACAGCCGGGCGCTGTACAGCCATGACCGCAGTCAGTATGGCTATCGCGAGGAAGGTCGGGCGTTCATGTTCGGGGTAACCTGGACACCGCTACTCTGATCCAGAACTTGCGCTGCATTGACTGACCTCTTCGCGAGCAAGCCCGCTCCCACAGGGGGAACGCATTCCAAATGTGGGAGCGGGCTTGCTCGCGAAGAATGCACCTCGGTCTCAGCGGTCTGGCGCGATCAGCTGGCAGAGCTTGGCGGTCGCCTCGATCATCTGCCCGCTCGGGCGCTCCAGACCTTTATCGGTGACCAACAGCAGTTGCCTGTGCTTCACCGCTGCCACCTGCGGCCATGCGTTCCACGCGTCCAGTTGTGGCTGATCGCCGGCGAGAATCACTTCGGGATCACGCTGTAAAACCGCTTCGATGCTCACCTGCGGCGCTGGCAGGCTCAGGTCGCCGAACACATTGCGCGCGCCGCACACTTCAAGCGCATCGCTGATGATCTGGCCGCCACCGACGGTGTACAGCGGCTTGTCCCAGACTTGATAGAACACCCGCAGCGGCACTTCTCGCCGGTAGCGGTGGCGCAGCTCATCAAGGTCGCGCCGCAGCTCGGCGGCCCGTTCGACCCCACGCTCAGGACGACCAAGCTGTGTCGCGATGGCTTCAATCTGCGCGGTCAGCTGTTCGAGGCTGTGGGGTTCGGCAACGAAAGTCGGAATGTTCAAACGCTTGAGCTGATCACGCTGGGCCGGACCGACACTGCCGGGCCATATCAGCAACAAGTCAGGTTTGAGACTCAGCAGCCGTTCCATGTCGAGCTGGCCGTACCGACCCACCGAAGGCACGTCCTTGATCACCGATGGCCGCTCACCGGCATCCAGCACGCCGACCAACAGATCGGCCGAATCAAGCTCAACCACGATTTCAGACAGGGATGGCGCGAGGCTGACTACCCGCAGGGCGGCCAGCGTTTCACCGCTGACGGCCAGCAGCAGAACCGCCAGCCACAGGCGGCGCATCAAGCGAGTTGACGCGGGATACGATAGAGGTAGAACAGCACCGCCGTGGACAGCGCCAGCAACATCAGCGGCACCGCCTCCAGACCGACGAACACCGCCAGTGCGCCAATCCACGCCGGTAGCCCTGCCGCAAGAAAAGCCGTGCGGCGACGCGCCGCGAGGGCAATCCAGGCTGCGGGTTCTTCAGGGGTATCGAGGGCTTTTTGCGTGGCGATCAGCGCATGTTTGTAGCGACCAAAAAACTTCAGACTGACAAACATCGAAGCCACGCCGGCAATGAACAACGGCATCGCCAGCACCGGCATGATCGCCTCGCTCTCGCCGAACACAGCATTGAGGACGAACAGCGGCACCAGTGCCAGCGCCAGGTACTTCCACCAGGCGACCGACAGACGGCGCCGCACTTGCCCGCGGGTCACGCCCGGTCTACCTCGCCCTGATGCTCGTTGCCCATCATGTGGTCGAGCTTGCTGGCCTTGGTCGCCAGATAGAGTTTGTTGTGCGGGTTGTGGCCGGTGTGCAGCGGCACGCGCTCGGCGACGACGATGCCCATGTCGGTCAGGGCTTTGACCTTGCGCGGGTTGTTGGTCATCAGGCGCAGGGATTTCACGCCCAGATGCTCAAGCATCGGCAGGCACATGGCGTAGTCACGCTGGTCGGCGGCAAAGCCCAGACGCTCATTGGCTTCAACGGTATCGGCACCGCCGTCCTGCAATTCGTAGGCACGGATCTTGTTCAACAGACCGATGCCACGTCCTTCCTGACGCAGGTACAACAACACGCCACGACCTTCGCGGGCGATGGCCTTGAGGGCGCCTTCGAGTTGCGAACCGCAGTCGCAACGCTGGCTGAACAAGGCATCGCCGGTCAGGCATTCGGAGTGCAGACGGCCGAGTACCGGGGCACCGTCGGCAATCTCACCCAGGCTCAGCACAACGTGCTCGCGACCGGTGGCTTCATCGAGAAAACCGTGCATGGTGAATTGCGCAAAAGGTGTGGGCAGCTTGGAAGCGGCGACAAAAACGACAGGCACCGGTGTGCTCCTGATCTGAAAAGTCCGAGATTCGCTGGGCGGCATTGTAACAGCAGGTTCCCGCAGGCGCTTAGGCTGAATTATCGGGGATAACTATCAAAAAGTTTGATAACAGGCCCTTCGTCATCGCTCCTACTCGAACGGATACGGTTGCTTCCAGCGCGCGAAGATCGGCTTCAGCTCGCCGCTTTTCACCAGTTGCTCCATGCGCTGGTCGTAGATCGACATCAGTGCGCGGGCTTGTGGGGTGTCGGCGAAACCGAGATATAGCGGCAATTCCGCCAGATGCGAGTAACGGTACTGCGACGGATCGGCGGCGTTTCTCACCACCGCTTCGATTTCCGTCAGCGCATCGATGTAGTAATCCGCCCGCCCCTGCTTGAGCATCGACAGAATGCCGGTGCGGCGCTCGATCTGGTTGAAGCGTTTGACGTTCGGCAGGTAGGTTTCGTAGCGATAGCCGCGTACCCAGGCCAGTCGGTACTTGCCCAGCGTCGCCTGGGTCGGCGGTGGATTGCTGGCCAGGCCGAGCGCGTAGATGTGGTCGGAATCGAAATTCCATTTCGGGTACAGCACCTGCTCGGCTTCACCGCGATAGGAACCGACCAGTGCATCGACCTCCTTCAACTGCACCAGTCCTACCGAACGGGTGTAAGGCACGGTGCGGATATCCAGGGTCACGCCGGCCGGTTCGAACACTTTGCGCAACACATCCCAGCCCAGGCCATGACCATCGGCGGCGGTGTAGTCTTCCCAGTCCTCGCTGGCCAGGTGAATGACCGACGGCGGTGCGTCCTGTGCCTGGGCCATGGCGCCAAGCAAGGTCATAACCACTATCGCCAACCAGCGTCGAGTCATCCCTGTGTCCCTCATCCACGCCTGGAAATCAGGCGAAAACCCACACCAGTCCCTGCATCGCCAGCCAGGCAAACACGCCGGCCAGCACGTCGTCGAGCATGATGCCGACGCCGCCGTGAACATGCCGGTCGATCCAGCGGATCGGCCACGGCTTGAGAATGTCGAAGAAGCGGAACACCAGGAACCCGGCGAGCAACCAGTACCAGCCTTCCGGCACCAGCCACAGGGTAATCCACATCCCGACCATTTCGTCCCAGACGATGCCTTCGTGGTCGTGCACCCGCAGATCGTCGGCCACTTTACCGCACAGCCAGAAGCCGAACAGCATGGTGATCCCGAGCATCAGCCAGTAACCCCAGTCGGGCAGCATCTGCCATAACGGGATAAAGGGTAGCGCAACTAACGAGCCCCAGGTGCCCGGCGCCTTGGGCAGGGTGCCCGAGCCGAAACCGAACGCGAGGAAATGCCAGGGATTGCGCCAGACCGACGGCGGAACGAATTCGGCCGGAACCTGTTTCGGGTGATCTGTCACGGTGACTCCTGAAAATGTTGATAACCCCGGATTTGCGGGGTGATGTCATGCCCGTCGCGATCCAGCAGCACCACGCCCTGCCCTTGCGTAACGCGGCCGATCACATGGATCGGCCAGCCATCGGCGAGCAGCGCAGGCAACTCGACGGGCGGCAAGGTAAAGGCCAGCACGTAATCATCGCCACCACTCAACGCCGCACGTTCGGCACCGCGCTGACCGAGAAACGCCACCAGAGCATCCGACAGCGGAACACGCTCGCGCTCGACTTCGAGGCGAACCTTCGAAGCCAATGCGATATGACCACAGTCGGCGAGCAGCCCATCGGAGATATCCAGCGCCGAAGTGGCCTTGTCACGCAGGGCCTGACCGAGGGCGAGTTGCGGTTGCGGCGACCAGTAATGATCGAGCAGCGGCTGGGCGATGTGAGGCTCGGCGTCACGCTGACGTAACACCAGCGGCAAGGCCCCGGCGGCATTGCCCAGTTCGCCGCCGACACACAGCAGATCGCCCGGCTGCGCGCCGCTGCGGGTCAGCGCTTTGCCGGCCGGGACGCGGCCGAACACGGTGACGGTCAGGCTCAACGGCCCGCGCGTCGTGTCGCCGCCGACCAGTGCCACGCCGCAGCCCCGCGCCATGCGATTCAAACCGCGAGCATAGGCTTGCAGCCAATCGGCAGTCACCGTCGGCAGAGTCAGGGCAAGGGTAAAGCCGACGGGCGTGGCGCCCATGGCAGCGAGGTCGCTGACCGCCACGGCCAGCGAGCGCTGACCGAGCAGAAACGGATCGCAGGGATCGGCGAAATGCACGTCGGCCACCAGCGTATCGGTGGAAACCGCCAGCTGTTCCCCGGAAGGAACCGCCAGCAAGGCGCAGTCGTCGCCGATTCCCAGTGCAACGCCCTCGCCGCCCTGCGCACAAGGCGCGGCGGCGAAGAAATTGCGGATCAGCTCAAACTCGCCCATGGCCGAGAAAAAGTATTCAAGCGCGAATCAGCGCTTGAACGCCTTCACTTCAGCTTCACGCAGGCGCGGAGCCAGCTTGTCGAGCACGCCGTTGACGAACTTGTGGCCGTCGGTCGAACCGAACACTTTGGCCAGTTCGATACCTTCGTTGATCACAACGCGGTATGGCACGTCGACGCGCTTGAGCAGTTCCCAGGTGGACAGGCGCAGAACCGCCAGTTCAACCGGGTCCAGCTCTTCGATCGCCAGATCCAGGCAAGGCGTCAGTGCGTTGTCGATTTCGGTGCGGTTGGCCGGAACCCCGTGCAGGATTTCGCGGAAGTAAGCACCGTCGACATCGGTGAAATCGTTATCGACCCGGAATTGCGCTTCGATCTCGTTCAGCGAAGCCTTGGCCATGTGCCATTGATACAGGGCCTGAGTCGCGAGCTGACGGGCTTCGCGGCGCTTGGCGCTCTTCGATGGCTTGCCGGCATCCGCAGGTTTCGGATCGCGCGGGTTGAAACGATCGCTATCGTCGCTAATCACTTGGCCTCCAACTGCGCCAGCAGGCTGACCATTTCCAGAGCGGACAGGGCAGCTTCAGCACCTTTGTTGCCGGCCTTGGTGCCGGAACGTTCGATGGCTTGCTCGATGGAGTCAACGGTCAGGACGCCGAAAGCGACCGGTACGCCGAACTCCATGGACACCTGGGCCAGGCCCTTGGTGCACTCGCCAGCCACGTATTCGAAGTGCGGAGTACCGCCACGAATGACCGCGCCCAGGGCGATGATTGCTGCGAACTCACCTTTCTGGGCGACTTTCTGCGCAACCAGCGGGATTTCGAAGGCGCCAGGTGCGCGGATGATGGTGATGTCGCTTTCGCTCACGCCGTGGCGAACCAGGGCATCAACTGCACCGCCAACCAGGCTTTCAACCACGAAGCTGTTGAAACGGCCCACTACCAAAGCGTAGCGGCCTTTAGGGGCGATGAAGGTACCTTCGATGGTCTTCAGGGTCATTCGTCAGATCTCTTAAAGAGCCGGGACGCGTCTGTTTCGCGTCCCTCAGTGATTTATTTGCCGCGAACTCGGAGCCGGAAACAACCGGTCATTATTCGGAGGGCACGTATTCTACAACTTCCAGATCGAAACCGGATATCGCATTGAACTTCATCGGCGCGCTCATCAAACGCATTTTGCGCACGCCGAGGTCACGCAAGATCTGCGAACCGGCACCGACGATGCTGTAGGTGGTCGGTTTTTTCACCGCCGCCTGATCGCCGGTTTCGCGAATGTGCGCCAGCAACACGTCGCCATCCAGCGGGTGACCGAGCAACAGCACCACACCGCTGCCGGCCTCGGCGACCGCAGCCATGGCGGCGCGCAGGCTCCAGCGGCCCGGTTGCTTGACCATCAGCAGGTCGCGCAGCGGGTCCATGTTGTGCACGCGAACCAGGGTCGGTTCTTCGGCGCAAACGGTGCCCAGGGTCAGTGCCATGTGCACGTCGCCTTCCACGGAATCACGATAGGTCACCAGGTTGAATTGGCCCAGTTCGCTGTCCAGCGGCTGCTCGGCAATCCGCTGAACGGTACGTTCGTGGATCATCCGGTAGTGAATCAGGTCGGCGATGGTGCCAATCTTGATGTCGTGTTCAGCCGCAAAAGCTTCCAGCTCGGCGCGACGGGACATGGTGCCGTCATCGTTCATCACTTCGCAGATCACGCCGCTCGGCTCGAAACCGGCCATGCGCGCCAGGTCGCAGGCGGCTTCGGTGTGACCGGCGCGAGCCAGGGTGCCACCGGCCTGGGCCATCAGCGGGAAGATGTGGCCCGGGCTGACGATGTCTTCGGCTTTCGCGTCTTTCGCTGCGGCCGCTTGCACGGTGCGTGCGCGGTCAGCGGCGGAGATGCCGGTGGTCACGCCTTCGGCCGCTTCGATCGAGACGGTGAACTTGGTGCCGAAACCGGAACCGTTGCGTGGTGCCATCAGCGGCAGCTTCAGGGTTTCGCAGCGCTCGCGGCTCATCGGCATGCAGATCAGGCCACGGGCGTGCTTGGCCATGAAGTTGATGTGCTCGGCCTTGCAGCATTCGGCGGCCATGATCAGGTCGCCTTCGTTCTCGCGGTCTTCGTCATCCATGAGGATGACCATCTTGCCTTGGCGGATGTCTTCAACCAGTTCTTCGATGCTATTGAGCGCCACAAGGCACCCCCTTCAGTCAGGATTTGAGGTAGCCGTTGGCGGCCAGAAAGCTTTCAGTGATGCCACCGCCAGGCTTTTGTGAAGAGTCAGGCTCAGCGGCCCTGTCGCCCAGAAGCAGACGCTCCAGATAACGCGCCAGCAGGTCGACTTCCAGGTTCACCCGGCGACCTGGCTTGTAGGACGCCATGATGGTTTCGCTCAGGGTATGCGGGATGATCGTCAGCAGGAATTCGGCGCCATCGACCGCGTTCACGGTCAGGCTGGTGCCGTCGACGGTGATCGAGCCTTTGTGGGCGATGTACTTGGCCAGTTCCTTCGGCGCGCGGATGCGAAATTCCACGGCGCGGGCATTGTCGCTGCGCGAAACCACTTCGCCGACACCGTCGACGTGACCGCTGACCAGATGCCCGCCGAGACGGGTGGTCGGGGTCAGGGCTTTTTCCAGGTTGACCGGGCTGCCGCTTTTCAGGTCATTCATGGCGGTGCAGTCGAGGGTTTCGCGACTGACGTCGGCGGCGAAGCCGTTGCCCGGCAGTTCAACCGCGGTCAGGCACACGCCGTTGACCGCGATGCTGTCGCCGAGTTTGACGTCGCTCAGGTCGAGCTTGCCGGTTTCGACATGCACCCGCACATCACCACCCTTTGGGGTCAGTGCGCGGATACTGCCGATGGATTCGATGATGCCGGTAAACATGGGGTTCTCCTTGAGAACGAAGCCAGCGCTAACGCGATGGCCGGGAATTATACGCTCGCCGATGAGACAGGGATTGCAGTGACTCGCCAGTCATCGCCAACCGCGCGAATTTCAGTGATTTTCAGCTCCGGCGCATCCTTCATATAGGCGAGCGGCCAGTCCAACAGCGGACGCGCCATGGAGCCGAGGAACTTACCGGCGATGAAGATCACGAACTCGTCGACCAGACCGAGCTGGGCAAACGCGCCCGCCAGTCGCGGACCGGCCTCGACCAGCACTTCGTTGACGCCACGGCTGGCCAGCTCGATCAGCAACTGGTGCAGATCGACCTGACCATCATCGCCCGGCACGATCAGGCATTCCGGACCGTGGGCGTACTGTTCTTCGATGGCTACGCAGGTGGCGACCAGCGCCGGGCCGGCCTTGAAGAACGGCGCATCCAGCGGCACCCGCAGACGCCCGTCGATCAGCACCCGCAACGGCGGACGGCTCAGGGCCAGCGCGGTTTGTTCAGCATCCAGCCCCAGCTCTTCGCCGCGAACGGTCAGGCGAGCACCGTCGGCCAGCACCGTGTCGGCGCCGGTCAGCACCACACTGGCCTGGGCGCGCAGACGCTGCACCGCCGAACGCGCGGCAGGGCCGGTGATCCATTGGCTCTCGCCGCTTTCCATCGCCGTGCGGCCGTCGAGGCTCATGGCCAACTTCACCCGCACAAACGGCAAGCCGTGTTCCATGCGCTTCAGAAAACCTTGATTGAGCTTGCGCGCCTCAGCTTCCAGTACGCCGCTTTCGGTGGCGATGCCGGCATCGGCCAGACGCTGCAGACCACGCCCGGCGACTTGTGGATTGGGATCGCGCATCGCCGCGACCACCCGGCCAACACCGGCATTCACCAGTGCATCGGCGCACGGCGGCGTACGGCCGTGATGGCTGCAAGGTTCGAGGGTCACGTAAGCCGTGGCGCCCCGGGCTTGCTCACCGGCGGCGCGCAGGGCGTGGACTTCGGCGTGGGGTTCGCCGGCGCGCTCATGCCAGCCTTCGCCGACAATCTGCCCGTCGCGCACGATCACACAGCCGACCCGTGGATTGGGATGAGTCGTGTAGTGTCCCTTGCGCGCCAGCTCCAGGGCCCGGGCCATGAAGTGGGCGTCGAGGATGGCCTGCTCGGCGGCGGTGGTCATTCTTTCACCGGTTCGCGGGCAAGGCGGTCGATCTCTTCGCGAAATTCGTTGAGGTCCTGGAAGCGGCGGTACACGGAAGCGAAACGGATGTAGGCGACTTCATCGAGCTTTTGCAGCTCGGCCATCACCAGTTCGCCGACCACGAGGGACTTGACCTCGCGCTCGCCGGTGGCGCGCAGCTTGTGCTTGATATGGACCAGCGAGGATTCGAGGCGCTCGACGCTCACCGGACGTTTCTCCAGGGCGCGTTGCATGCCGGCGCGGAGTTTTTCTTCGTCGAACGGTTGGCGGCTGCCGTCGGTTTTGATCAGGCGCGGCAACACCAGTTCGGCCGTCTCGAACGTCGTGAAACGTTCGCCGCAGGCCAGGCATTCACGCCGGCGGCGCACCTGTTCGCCCTCGGCGACCAGACGCGAGTCGATGACCTTGGTGTCGTTGGCACCGCAGAAGGGACAGTGCATGGTGGCTGGCAACAAAAAAAGGGAGGGCCATGGTAGCGCATCCCGGTGGCAAGACAAGCCATAGGCTTTGCGGTATACAGACTGCCATGATCGATTGATCCATGGATTTCATTTTGCTGGAGCCGCCAATGTCCCTACGACCGCTCGTTTTGCTCAGTGTTTTCAGCCTGCTGGTGGCCTGTGGCAGCGACGCGCCCAAGCCTCAGCCGCCCACGCCGGGCCCGGCGCCGCAACAGGCGCAGAAAAAAGCCCGGGAAGCCGCCGACCTCGGCCCGCTGCCGGCGTATCAGCGCGAACTGAGCGGCACCCTGCAAGGCGTGCCGGCCGGCGCCGAAGTCGAACTGGCGCTGCTGGTGATCGACGAGAAGGATCGCCCGCAACAATTGCTCGCCAGTTCCAGCCTGATCGGCAACAACCAGATTCTGCCGTTTCACCTGCGCTTCAACCCCGAATCCTTCCCGGTTGGCGCGCGGGTTGAATTGCGCGGCCGCGCCAGCCAGTCCGGCCAGTTGATCCTGCACCTGCCGTCGCAGACCATCACTCAGCCGACCACCCAGGCGCTGGGCCAGCTGCAATTTATCAAAGCACCATGAATGCACCGTCAGACCTGCAACAGTCGCTGGGCGAATTGCTCGGCGACGCGCGACTGAAAGCCTGTGCGTTGCCGGACACCGATTTGCAGCTCTGGCTGATCGACGGCGACAACATGGCGCGCGAATTCAGCCAGGAGGAAACCCAACGCATCCTGCATGAACCGCCCTACTGGAGTTTCTGCTGGGCCAGCGGCCTGGCGGTGGCGCGCTATCTGGCGGAGTTTCCCGAGTGGGTTCGAGGCAAGCGAGTGCTGGATTTCGGCGCCGGTTCCGGGATCGCCGGCATCGCGGCGGTGAAGGCCGGGGCGCTGGAAGTGGTGGCCTGCGACCTTGACCCGCTGGCGATTGCCGCCTGTCGGGCGAATGCCGAACTCAATGATGTGCAGATGAGTTACTCCACGGACTTCTTCGCCGAGGCGGATCGCTTCGATCTGATCCTGGTGGCCGACGTCTTGTACGACCGGGAAAACCTGCCGCTGCTCGACGCCTTCCTGAGCCGTGGCCGCGAAGCGCTGGTGGCGGATTCGCGGGTTCGGGATTTCCGGCATCCGCTGTACCGGCGCATCGAAATGCTCGAAGCCATGACCCTGCCGGATCTGGCCGAGCCCGAAGAGTTTCGCCATGTCAGCCTCTACCATGCGGCCCGCGCCTGACCGTATAGTTGCCCCATTCACGCTTTTACGAGATTCCCCATGAGCCAGCAAACGCCGTACATCTTCGACGCCACGACGGCCGACTTCGACCAGTCGGTAATCGAGGCTTCCTTTCAAAAACCGGTGCTGGTGGATTTCTGGGCCGAATGGTGTGCGCCGTGCAAGGCGCTGATGCCGATGCTGCAAGGCATCGCCGAGAGCTATCAGGGCGAGTTGCTGCTGGCCAAGGTCAATTGCGATATCGAGCAGGACATTGTTGCCCGCTTCGGCATCCGCAGCCTGCCGACCGTGGTGCTGTTCAAGGACGGTCAACCGGTGGACGGTTTTGCCGGTGCGCAACCGGAATCCGCCGTGCGCGCCCTGCTCGAACCGCATGTGCAGATGCCGGCGCCGTCCGCCGCCGATCCGCTCGAACAGGCTCAGGCACTGTTTGAAGAAGGCCGTTACGCCGACGCGGAAGCGACACTGGTTACGCTGCTGGGCGAAGACAACACCAATGCCAAGGCGCTGATCCTCTACGCTCGATGCCTGACCGAACGCGGTGAGCTGGGCGAAGCGCAAACCGTGCTCGACGCGGTCAAGAGCGACGAACACAAGGCTGCACTGGCTGGTGCCAAGGCGCAGATCAAGTTCCTCGGCCTGGCCCGTGACCTGCCGGATGCCGCCGACCTGAAGAGCCGTCTGGCGCAGAAGCCGCAGGACGATGAAGCGGTGTATCAACTGGCGATCCAGCAACTGGCCCGTCAGCAATACGAAGCAGCGCTGGACGCACTGCTCAAGCTGTTCATCCGCAACCGCAGCTACGGCGAAGGCCTGCCGCACAAAACCTTGCTGCAAGTGTTCGAACTGCTGGGCAACGATCACCCGCTGGTGACCGCTTACCGGCGCAAGGTGTTTGCGGCGCTGTACTAAGCGCTTACTCGATCCAGCTGTAGAGCGGCGTATCCCCGCCGCTCAGCACTTTCACATCGGATGAATGACGCAGGCGCACCAGCAGGCGCTTGCCCGCCGCCGCGCTGCCGGTCAGCCCTTCAAGCTGATCCAGCAATTCCGGCCCGCTGAGTTGCCCGGCCTTGCGCAGCAAATCCCTGGCGACCTGCCACAACGCGTCATCCTGATTCACCGGTTTCGCCACAGGCGCCGCCGCTGCTGCTTGCGGCTGGGCTGCCTGCACTTGCACGCCAAACTGCGAACCGAGCCGCGCCCAGTCGCTTTCATCCAGTTCCAAGGTCAAATCCACCGGCAACTCGCCGACGGTTCCGCGTATCCGCAACATAAGCTTTTCTCCCGCACATTTCTGACCTGCATGCTCCCATGGGACTTGTGTAACGCCAAGCGGGCGGGCAAACTCTGCGCACTTTCGTTATAAGATTACATAACAAACTTTTCACTTTACTTCCCGGAGACAGCCATGCGTCGTCTGCTGCTCGCTTTGCCGTTTGCCCTGTTGCCGCTGGCCATCGCCCATGCCGCCGATGAGCATGATCACGACCATGAGCACGGCAGTCTCGGTGCCCACGAACATGGCGTCGGTCGCCTGAACGCCGCCCTCGACGGCCAGACCCTGGAGCTGGAGCTGGAAAGCCCGGCGATGAACCTCGTGGGTTTCGAACACGTCGCCACCAGCGATGCCGACAAGGCCAAGGTCGCAGCCGCGCGTGCACAGCTCGAAAAACCGCTGGCACTGTTCAGCCTGCCGGCCGCCGCCGGTTGCAAGGTCACCAGCCAGGAACTGGAAAGCCCGCTGTTCGGCGACAAACCGGATGCCGACGACCACGACGAAGAGGAAGCCGGCAAGGACGGTCACGAGCATCATCACGACCACAGCGAAATCCACGCTCACTACCAGTTCAGCTGTGCGGCGCCGGGTGCGTTGAAAACCCTGGATCTGGCGAACCTGTTCAATACCTTCCCGGCCACCCAGAAAATTCAGGTACAACTGATCAGCCCGAGCGGCCAGCAAGGCACGGAAGTGACGGCCAAGGCCGCCGCCCTGAAATTTTAAATCCACCGAAATCCCCCTGTGGGAGCGAGCCTGCTCGCGAATGCAATCGGTCCGTCGATATCGATGTTGACTGATCCAGCGCTTTCGCGAGCAGGCTCGCTCCCACACAGGGTTTTGTGTCAAACAACGAAAACGGCGCCATGACCCAAGCACTCATCGAACTGTCCGACCTGGGCTTCAACTGGCCCGGTCACCCGCCGCTGCTGGACATCCCGGCGTTTCGTCTGGAAGCCGGCGAAACCCTATTCCTCAAGGGCCCCAGCGGCAGCGGCAAGACCACCCTGCTCGGCCTGCTCGGCGGGGTGCAGAAACCCGGTCGCGGCAGCATTCGCCTGCTCGGCCAGGAGCTGACCGAACTGGGTGCCGGCGCCCGTGATCGCTTTCGCGTCGATCACACCGGCTACATTTTCCAGCAGTTCAACCTGCTGCCGTTTCTCTCGGTGCGCGAGAACGTCGAGCTGCCGTGCCACTTTTCAAAACTGCGTGCCGAGCGTGCGAAGCAGCGTCATGGCAGCGTCGATCAGGCCGCCGCCACCCTGCTTGCCCACCTGGGCTTGAAGGACGAAAGCATTCTGAGTCGCCGCGCCGATTCGCTGTCGATCGGTCAGCAACAGCGGGTCGCCGCTGCACGCGCATTGATCGGTCAGCCGGAACTGGTGATCGCCGACGAACCGACCTCGGCACTGGATTACGACGCCCGGGAAAACTTCATTCGCCTGCTGTTCGCCGAATGCCGCGAAGCCGGGTCGAGCCTGTTGTTCGTCAGCCACGACCAGAGCCTGGCGCCGCTGTTCGACCGTCACCTGTCCCTGGCCGAACTCAATCGCGCCGCCACGTCTGCCGAGGTCTGAGATGTATCTGTTCCGCCTGGCCATGGCCAGCCTCGCCAACCGTCGTTTCACCGCCCTGCTCACCGCTTTCGCCATCGCGCTTTCCGTCTGCCTGCTGCTGGCGGTGGAGCGGGTGCGCACTGAAGCCAAGGCCAGTTTCGCCAGCACCATCAGCGGCACCGACCTGATCGTCGGCGCCCGTTCCGGGTCGGTGAACCTGCTGCTGTATTCGGTGTTCCGCATCGGCAATGCCACCAACAACATTCGTTGGGACAGCTTTGAACACTTCGCCAGCAATCCGAAAGTGAAGTGGGCGATCCCGATGTCCCTTGGCGATTCCCATCGCGGCTACCGGGTGATGGGCACCACCGAAGCCTATTTCGAGCATTACCAGTACGGTCGCCAGCAGCATCTGGAACTGGCGGACGGCCGCGCCTTCGCCACCGATCCGTTCGAAGTGGTGCTCGGTGCCGAAGTGGCCGAGGCCCTGCATTACAAGCTCGGCGACAAGCTGGTGCTGGCCCACGGCGTGGCGGCGATCAGCCTGGTCAAGCACGACGACAAGCCGTTCACCGTGGTCGGGATTCTCAAGCGCACCGGCACCCCGGTGGATCGCACGTTGCACATCAGCCTCGGCGGCATGGAGGCGATTCACATCGACTGGCACAACGGCGTGCCGGCCCGTGGTAACGGTCGGATCAGCGCCGATCAGGCACGCAACATGGACCTGACGCCGCAAGCGATCACCGCGTTCATGCTCGGCCTCAACAGCAAGATTTCCACCTTTGCCCTGCAACGGGAGATCAATGAATTCCGTGGCGAGCCGATGCTGGCGATCCTGCCGGGCGTGGCCTTGCAGGAGTTGTGGAGCCTGATGAGCACCGCCGAAAAAGCGTTGTTCGTGGTCTCGCTGTTCGTGGTGCTGACCGGGTTGATCGGCATGCTCACGGCGATTCTCACCAGCCTCAACGAACGCCGTCGCGAAATGGCGATCCTGCGTTCGGTGGGCGCGCGGCCCTGGCATATCGCAAGTCTTTTGGTGCTGGAAGCCTTTGCTCTGGCGCTGACCGGGGTGATCGCCGGGCTGGCGTTGCTGTACCTCGGCATCGCCGCCGCTCAGGGTTATGTGCAGGCCAATTACGGCTTGTATCTGCCGTTGGCCTGGCCAAGCGGGTATGAATGGACGCTGCTCGGTGGCATTCTGGCTGCCGCGCTGCTGATGGGCAGCGTGCCGGCCTGGCGCGCGTATCGCCAATCTCTGGCCGATGGCCTGTCGATCCGTTTATGAGGATGTTCACCATGCCCCGCGCCGTGCTTGCGCTGCTGTTGCTGGTCGCCCTGCCCGTGTGGGCGGCGGCGCCGAAAGACCTGACCTGGTCGGAGATGATCCCGCCGGACGCGGCGCCCGAAGTGCCGAACATGACGCCGCTGCACGACCTGTCGAAGATGAGCGACGCGCTGTCCGCCGAATCGGCGCCGGCAGCCAAGCAGGACATGCCTAACGCACCGGTAGTGCAAAGCCTCGACGGCCAGAACATCCGCCTGCCGGGCTACATCGTGCCGCTGGAAGTCAGCGAAGAAGGGCGCACCACGGACTTCCTGCTGGTGCCGTATTTCGGCGCCTGCATCCACGTGCCGCCACCGCCGTCGAACCAGATCGTGCACGTGAAAAGCGAACTCGGCGTGAAGCTTGACGAGCTGTATCAGCCGTACTGGGTCGAAGGGCCGTTGCAGGTCAAGCAGTCCACCAGCGAACTGGCCGATGCCGGGTATCAGATGGATGCGGACAAGATTTACGTCTATGAGCTGCCGGAGTAAGTCCGGTAATTCTGTACTGTTTGGCCCATTGTCTTCGCGAGCAAGCTCGCTCCCACAGTTGACCGAGCTCTAATGTGGGAGCGAGCTTGCTCGCGAAGGGGTCGGCAAAGGTTCCACAAAAAAACTGCCCATCACTGTTTCATTGAGCTGAGTCAAAAGACCGTATCAGACGGATTCGTACCATAGGACATCAAACATTTTTAACGTCCTTTGGGAGCTTCCATGAACAAGTCCTTGCTCAGCGCCTCGCTGTTTGCCCTCGCGCTCGCAGCCCCGCTCGCCCACGCCCACGAAGCCGGCGACATCATCGTTCGTGCCGGTGCGATCACCGTCAACCCGAAGGCCGACAGCTCCAGCGTCAAGGTCGATCAGGGTCCGCTGAGCGGCGCCAACCTGGGCGGCAAGGCGACCATGAGCAGCGACACCCAACTGGGCCTGAACTTCGCTTACATGCTGACCAACAACATCGGTATCGAGCTGTTGGCCGCGTCCCCGTTCGAACATGACGTGAAGCTCAAGGGCACTGCCCTGCCCGCCGCCAACGGCAAGCTCGGCACTCTGAAACACTTGCCGCCGACCCTGAGCGTCGTCTACTACCCACTGGACGCCAAATCAGCGTTCCAGCCGTACATCGGCGGCGGCATCAACTACACCTGGATCTACGACGAGCACGTCGGCAGCGAAGCCCAGTCCAACGGCTTCAGCAACTTCAAGGCGAAAAACTCCTGGGGCCTGGCCTGGCAGGTCGGTGCCGACTACATGCTGACCGACAACATCATGCTCAACGCCCAGGTGCGCTACATCGACATCGACACCCGCGCCACCGTCGAGAACAACGCCGTGGCTCCGGGCACCCGTGCACGGGTGAATGTGGACGTTGATCCCTTCATCTACATGGTTGGTCTAGGCTACAAGTTCTAAAGAACGTTCACGTGGTGGTGAATGAGGCTTGGTGGCGGGCAGGCTCAGAACTGACGGCGATATTACGCAATCGACCGGGGAGCAAGCTCCCTCGCTACAGGATACCGGTGTGAACGCCGAATTCCGGCCGTGAAAAAGGCGCCTGTCAAAAGGCGCCTTTTTCATGTCTGCAAGAAGCTCAGCGGCCGAGCAGACGGGCCAGGCCGACGTTCATCGGTGTTGGCGTCGGGCACTTGAATCGCTCAAGCAACCGACTGTTGTTCGCCCGCGAATGGCGAATGTCACCGGAGCGCGCCGGGCCGTAGCTGACGGGCGGCAACTCGCCGACCACCGCTTCGAGCGCGGTCAGCATCTGCTTGAGATTGGTCGCCTGATTCCACCCGACGTTCACCGCACCGACGTCCACTTGCGGCTTTTCGATCGCCTGCACCAGCACGTCGACCAGGTCTTCGACATACATGAAATCCCGTGTCTGCTCGCCATCGCCGAACACAGTGATCGGCAGGCCTTTCTGCGCGCGTTCGCTGAAGATGCTGATCACCCCGGAGTACGGCGAGGACGGATCCTGGCGCGGGCCGAAGATGTTGAAGAAACGGAAGATCGCCGGTTCCAGACCGTGCTGGCGGCGGTAGAAATCGAAATACTGCTCGCCGGCCAGTTTGTCCGACGCATAAGGCGTCAACGGCGCCTTGGGCGTGTCTTCGTCAATCGACTCGCCTTCGCCATTGTTGCCGTAGACGGCTGCGCTGGAGGCGTACAGCACACGTTTGACGCCGGCCTCGCGCATGGCTTCGCAAACGTTCAGCGTGCCGATGAAATTGCTTTGGTGGGTTTTCACCGGATCGTCCACCGACGCCTGCACCGACGCCACGGCGGCCAGATGCGCGACAGCGCTGCAACCCTGCATTGACTGTGCGACCAATGCGGCGTCGGCCACATCGCCGACGATCAACTCGACCCTGGGATTATCCAGCGGCAAATTGCTGCGCTTGCCGGTCGACAGATCATCGAGGATCCGCACCGAATGGCCCTTGGCAAGCAGCGCGTCAGTCAGGTGCGAGCCGATGAAACCGGCGCCGCCGGTGATGAGAACAGGGCCTTCAGCCATGACGATAAAACCTATCCAGTAAGCCCGGGAGCGCGGCACGCCAGGCGCGCGGCTTGATCCCGAAAGTGTGCAGAATTTTCTTGCAGGCGAGCACCGCGTGTTGCGGTTCTTCGGCGGCATCCGGCCGCGCGGCGTGGGCCTGGGCGGTCGGGGCTTCGATGGCCAGCGGGTGCAGGCCGCGCGCTTCGGTGAGAATCGCCTGGCCCAGCGCCAGCGGCGTGGTCGCCTCGTGGCCGGCGTAGTGGTAAGTGCCCCACAGCGGCGCGGCGCAATCGAGTTGCTTGAGCACCGAGATGATCACCCGCGCGGCATCGTCGGCCGGGGTCGGATTGCCACGGCGGTCATCGGCCAGCAGCAATTCTTCCGGCTGTTCGGCGCGGGCCAGGAAACGTCCGAGGATGCCTTCCGGACTGTCATCGAGCAGCCAGCCAAAGCGCAGCAGCACGTGTTGCGGGCAGGTGGCGCGTACGCTCTGTTCGATCCGCCACAACGCCTGACCGCGCAGGCCCAATGGCACCGGTTCGTCCTTTTCGCTGTAGGCGGTGGCGCGGGAGCCGTCGAACACTCGATAACTGGACGGCTGCACCAGCACGATGTTGTGGTGCTGGCACAGTTCGGCCAGTCGCTCGATGGCGCGTTCTTGCCCGGCCAGACGGCTTTCGCTGACGGCCTCGGCCTGAAACCAGTCGAAATAGTAGGCGAGGTTGATCAACGCATCGGGACGGGTGTCGTCGAGCAATTGAGTCAGGCTCGCGGCATCCCAGCCGTCTTCGGGCGGGCGGGGGGCGAGGAAACCGATGTCTTCCTCTGCACCGAGGCGAATCAGCGCCTGCCCAAGGGCATTTCCGCCGCCCAGTAACATAAGGCGCATTCGCATAGAGTCAGCAGGCCCAGTCTGATTGGAACGATGGCTTTGGCGACGATGCTCGTGGCAGCGTCGTCGATAATTGCCGGAATCGTTGCATTTTGCGGGTTTAGTGCGCAACCGTCACCCGTAAAGTGTAGATCCCCAGCGGTACTTGCAACTTCGCCCGCCCACCCGCATAACTGAAGCCATGAATCTGCCCCTCCCCAAGGACGCGGCCCTGGCAGGCTTCCACCCCGCCGTCAGCGCCTGGTTCAGCAGCACATTCCCGACGGTCACCGCCGCCCAGGCCCGCGCATGGCCGTTGATCCGTCAGCGCCGTTCGACGCTGATCGCCGCGCCCACCGGCTCCGGCAAGACCCTCACCGCGTTCCTCGCCGTACTCGACGATCTGGTCCACCGTGGCCTGGAAACCCCGGACGGTCTGCCGGACGAAACCCTGGTGGTCTATGTTTCGCCGCTCAAGGCGTTGTCCAACGATATCCGCATCAACCTGCAGAATCCGCTGGCCGGGATTACCGAGCAGTTACGCCAAATGGATCTGCCGGCGCTGGAAATCACCACCGCCGTGCGCATCGGCGACACCCCGCAGAAAGACCGCGCCGCCATGCGCAAGAGCGCGCCGCACATTCTGGTGACCACCCCGGAATCGCTCTACGTGCTGCTCGGCTCGGAATCCGGCCGCAAAATGCTTGGCACCACGCGCACGGTGATCGTCGACGAGATCCATGCCATCGCCGCCGGCAAACGCGGCAGTCACCTGGCCTTGAGCCTCGAACGCTTGCAGGCGCTGTGTCCTGAACCGCTGACCCGCATCGGTCTGTCGGCCACGCAAAAACCGATCGATGCGGTCGCGCGGTTTCTGGTCGGCCATGAGCGCCCCTGCGAAATCATCGACATTGGCCACGCTCGTCCACGGGATTTGGGCATCGAAGTGCCGCCGGTGCCGTTGTCAGCGGTGATGGCCAATGATGTCTGGGAACTGGTCTACGACCGCCTCGCCGTACTGGCCCGGGAACATCGCACCACGCTGATTTTCGTCAACACCCGGCGCCTGGCCGAACGCTTGAGCCGTCATCTCAGCGAGCGCCTCGGCAAACACGCCGTAGCTGCGCACCATGGCAGCCTCGCCAAGGAGTTTCGCCTCGACGCCGAGCAGCGTCTCAAGCGCGGTGAACTGCAAGTGCTGATTGCCACCGCGTCGCTGGAACTGGGGATCGACATCGGTGAAGTCGACCTCGTGTGCCAGATCGCCTCGCCTCGCTCGATTGCCGGGTTTCTGCAACGGGTCGGCCGTTCCGGACACCAGGTTGGCGGCACGCCCAAAGGGCGACTGTTCGCCACCACCCGCGACGACCTGATCGAATGCGCCGCCCTGCTCGACTGCGTGCGCCGGGGTGAACTCGATACGCTGCACATCCCCGAAGCGCCGCTGGATGTGCTGGCGCAGCAGATCATCGCCGAGGTCAGTTGCCAGGAATGGGCCGAGGACGATTTGCTCGCGCTGTTCCGCCGGGCCGAGCCCTACGCCCGCCTCGACGAAAAACATTATCAGGCCCTGCTGGCGATGCTCGCCGAGGGCTACAACGGCCGTCAGGGCATCCGCAGCGCCTACCTGCATCGCGACGCCGTGAGCCGAACCCTGCGCGGACGACGCGGCGCTCGGCTGACCGCCGTCACCAGCGGCGGCACCATCCCCGACAACGCCGACTACAGCGTATTGCTCGAACCCCAGGGCCTGAACATCGGCAGCGTCAACGAAGACTTCGCCGTGGAAAGCATTGCCGGCGACGTGTTCCAGCTCGGCAACGCCTCCTATCGCATCCTGCGGGTGGAAACCGGCAAGGTTAGGGTCGAGGACGCTCAGGGCCAGCCGCCGACCATTCCGTTCTGGCTCGGCGAGGCGCCGGGGCGCAGCGATGAATTGTCGGCGGCGGTGGCGCGCCTGCACGCGCAGCTCGATCAATTGCTCAGCGCCAGCCCCGGTGATTTGCAACCGGCCCTCGACTGGCTGACCGACACCCTCGGCCTGAACCTGGCCAGCGCCGAACAATTGGTGGATTATCTGGCCCGCGCGCGCCTCGCCCTAGGTGCCTTGCCGTCGCGGGACACGCTGCTGATGGAGCGGTTTTTCGACGAATCCGGCGGCACCCAACTGATCATCCATTCGCCGTTCGGCAGTCGCATCAACCGCGCCTGGGGCCTGGCCCTGCGCAAGCGCTTCTGCCGCACCTTCAACTTCGAATTGCAGGCCGCCGCCAGTGAAGATGCGATCGTGCTGTCGCTGTCCACCAGCCACAGTTTCGAACTCGACGAGGTCTGGCGTTATCTGCACAGCAACAGCGCCGAGCACATCCTGATTCAAGCCGTGCTGGATGCGCCGCTGTTCGGTGTGCGCTGGCGCTGGAATGCCGGGGTGGCGCTGGCCCTGCCGCGCTACACGGGCGGGCGCAAAGTCGCACCGCAATTGCAGCGCATGAAAAGCGAAGACTTGATCGCCAGCGTGTTTCCCGATCAGATCGCTTGCCTGGAAAACCTCGCCGGCGAACGGGAAATTCCCGAGCATCCGCTGGTGGAGCAAACCCTCGACGATTGCCTGCACGAGGCGATGGACAGCGAAGGCTGGCTGCAACTGCTGCGGCGCATGGAGCGCGGCGAAGTACGCCTGATCGCCCGTGACCTGCCGGCGCCCTCGCCGCTGGCGGCGGAAATCCTCAGCGCCCGGCCCTACACCTTTCTCGACGATGCGCCGCTGGAAGAACGTCGCACCCAGGCCGTGCTCAACCGCCGCTGGAGCGATCCGCAATCCACCGATGACCTCGGCGCGCTGGACGCCGACGCGATCACTGCCGTGCGCGAAGAAGCCTGGCCGACGCCGAACAGCGCCGATGAAATGCACGAAGCACTGATGAGCCTGGCCTGCATCAGCGACCGCGAAGTCGAGACCAATCCGCAGTGGCGCGATTGGCTGAATGCCTTGGCCGAAACCGGACGAGCCTGCCAGTTGCTAATCGATCCCGAGCATTCACTGTGGTTGGCAAGAGAACGCCTGACCTGTCTGCAAGCGCTTTATCCACAGGCGCAGTCGGCACTGCCCGCGTTGCCCGGTTTCGACGAAACATGGGCAGCCGATGACGCACTGATCGAAGTGATCCGCGCGCGGCTCGGCGCATTCGGCCCGCTACCGCTGGCGGCGATTGCCGAACCGCTGGCCCTGATGCCGGCCTCTGCTCATCAAGCCCTCGCTCATCTTGAGCGCGAGGGTTATGTGCTGCGCGGCCGGTTCACACCGGGATCGACCGTTGAAGAATGGTGCGAGCGGCATCTGCTGGCGCGAATTCACCGCTACACGGTCAAGCGTCTGCGCCGGGAAATCGAGCCGGTGGCGTTGCAGGATTTCATGCGGTTCCTGTTCGACTGGCAGCACTTGTCCCCGTCAACCCGCGGTCAGGGCAGCGCCGTGTTGCCAGCGATTGTCGGCCAGTTCGAAGGTTATCCGGCTGCCGCTTCGGCCTGGGACAGCGACCTCCTTCCCGCGCGGCTCAAAGATTATTCACCGAGCTGGCTGGACGATCTGTGCCGCAGCGGAAAGCTGGTATGGACACGCCTCAGCGCCCGGCAAAACATCAGCGGCACGGCATTGCGCAGCACCCCCATCGTGTTGCTGCCGCGCAGTCAGGTCGGCTTGTGGAGCGCGCTGGCCGAGCAGACGCCGGTCAGTGAGCTGTCGCCCAAAACCCGCAAGGTGTTCGACGCGCTGAGCCAGCACGGCGCGCTGTTTTTCGATGAGCTGATGCATGAAGCGCACCTGCTGCGCACCGAGCTGGAAATCGCCTTGCAGGAACTGGTCGGCGCCGGGCTGGTGAATGCCGACAGCTTTGCCGGATTGCGGGCGCTGATCACCCCGGCGAGCAAGCGCCAGCAGCGCAGCAGTCGACGCGGGCGCGGGGCGTTTGTCGGCGGCATGGACGATGCCGGGCGCTGGGCGTTACTGCGTCGCGGGCCGGTTGTGGAAAACCGTCAAACAGCGTCACCTGAAACTCTCGAACACATCGCCATGACCCTGTTACGCCGCTATGGCGTGGTGTTCTGGCGCCTGCTGGAACGCGAGGCCGATTGGCTGCCGAGCTGGCGCGAACTGCTGCGCACGTTCCATCGACTGGAAGCGCGGGGCGAGATACGCGGCGGGCGCTTTGTCAGCGGTCTGGCCGGCGAGCAATTCGCCCTGCCAGAGGCGATTCCGTTACTGCGCGAAGTCCGCCGTCGCCCCCATGACGGCAGCCTGATCGCGGTGTGCGGCGTCGATCCGCTGAACCTTGCCGGCACCTTGTTACCGGGCGCGAAAGTGCCGGCGCTGGCGAGCAATCGACTGGTGTATCGCGACGGATTGCCGGTCGCTGCGGAGATCGCGGGCAAGCAGCAATTCTGGGTGGATCTGGATCAGGTTTCCATGGAGCAGGTGCGCAGCAAACTGATCCGGCATTGATGTAAACCGGTCTGGCCTCTTCGTCGGATCGCCGCCCGGACCAAGCCCGCTCCCACAGGGTTCTGTGTGATACCGAAATAGCAGCCGCACCACAAATCACTGTGGGAGCGGGCTTGCCCGCGAAGGGGCCGGCACAAGCACCACAAGACCTCCTATTGAGTCGGCGATTGCTCCGGCAACACCACCGACGAATGCGCCGGCGCCACCTCTTCTTCCTTTCGCTTGGGCAACAAAACCTGCTGTGGATAAGTTTGCGCGAAATGCACCCACGGGCTGTTATCCACAAGCTTCTTCAGACGCTGGTTGAACGCGCGGCTCACCGCATATTGCCCGCCCGAGACCGTACGGAATTGCGCGGTCAGGACCACGCCGTTCAAGTCCATCTTGTCCACGCCGAACACGTCCAGCGGCCCTTGCAGGTTGTACTTGAGGAACGGGTCTTCGCGAATCGAATCCCCCGCCTCGCGGATCAGCTCGATGGCCTTGTCGACATCGGTGTCGTAGGTGAACTGGACAGAGAAAAACGCGAACGCAAACTGCCGCGATTGATTGGTCACAGCCTTGATCTGGCCGAACGGCACCGAATGCACGAAGCCCTTGCCGTCGCGCAGGCGCAGGGTGCGAATGGTCAGGCCTTCGACCGTGCCGGCATGCCCGGAATCGAGCACCACCCAATCGCCGATCGACAGGGTGTCTTCGATGATGATGAACAGCCCGGTGATCACGTCCTGCACCAGTTGCTGCGAGCCGAAACCGATGGCCAGACCGACCACCCCGGCACCGGCCAGCAGCGGCGCGACGTTGATCCCGAGATTGGCCATGGTGGTGATCGCGCAGATCACCACCAGGACGATTTTGATCGCGTTGCGCAGCAGCGGAAGGATGGTTTTCACCCGGGTGCTGGGCTGGCGCGCCGAGCGCTTGCTGACCGGTGGTTTCAGCGCTTCCTGAATCGCCGTGTCGAGCACCACCCACAGCAGCCACGTCACGAGGAAGATCAGGCCGATGCTGCTCAGGGCATTGCTGATCGCCCGACCAACCGTGCTGCTCTGCGCGAAGTCGAGCAGCGACACACCCCAGATCCGACCGAGAATGTCGATGAATACAATCGCGATGACGATCCGCAGCAAGGCGTGCAACAGGCTGAGAAAGCGTTCCTTGTAGGCGCTGCTACGCTGGATCGCCTCGGCCTTGCGCGACTTGAACAGATGCTGGAGGACGGTGCTGAGAAACACCGTCCCGATCAACAGCACGGTGGTGAACAACGCGCAGCGCAGGGCTTTCTGGTTGTCCTCGCCGATGCCGATCAGATTGACCGCCGAGACCAGCACCATCAGCACGATCGGCCAGTACCAGAGCCCGGAAAAAATCCGCAGTGACTCCTGCAGCGACGGCTGCTTCAGACGTTGAACCAGCGACCGGTTGCGGATCAGGTGCGCTACCGGCCGACGCAGGCGAATCACCAGCAGACCAAAGATGATCGACGCCAGCAGCCCGGTGAACACCGCGATGCTGCTGGTGATGTTGCCGCCCAGTTGCCGGGCGATCTGCGGGCTGGTCAGGGCGTCACTCAACGCGGCGAGAAAGCCGATCATGAATAGCGGTTTCGGGCAGTAGTCGCGGATGATCTGCACGGCGCGGCGCTTGTGGCCGACGTTGAACATCACCACCACGCACAACAGCATCGACGTGGAAAATATCCCGCTGCTGGTGGCGTAGGCAAAACACAGCGCCAGCGCGCGACCGACCGAGGCCGACAGAAAATGGCTGACGTACAGGGTCAGCGGCAGGCAGATCAGCGCGGGCAGCGTGTAGGGCAACAGGTAACCGAGCAGGTCCTGACTGCGCTGGCGGGTGCGCAGCCAGCGCCCCTCCCGCAGACGTTTGCCCAGCACGCTGCCGAGCACCGTCAACACGGCAAAGGTGCCCAGCCACACGCCGGAGAGCATCAGTAAATCCCCCGCCACGCTCCAGCCGGAGCGGTTCGAGGGTTGGTTGACCAGCCTGTCGACTTCATCCGCCGCCCGGTCGGCACGCAGGCGCCAGGCGTCGACCAGATGCTCGTTGAGATCGAGTTTGTCCTGTACGTCGTCGATGCTGGAACTGATGGCGCCGAGCAGTCCGCCCTGCACGATCGGTTCCGGTTTGGCCGGCTCTTCACTGGCCGCCGGAACGCCCGGCAGGCTGGCGGCTTGCACTGCATTGCCGCCGAACAACAGCAATGCCCCCAATAGAATCGCGATCCTGAACCTGGTCAAAACGCAGAGCTCCCTTGGTTGAACCTGTAAGGAACTGATCGGTTTTGGCCCGGCAAAGTTCAAGAGCGCCCTTTTGATTGCTCCCACGCTCCACCCCCTCGTTGATCGTTCCCATGCTTCCCCTCCCCCTCACTGATCGTTCCCACGCTCTGCGTGGGAATGCCTCCCTGGACGCTCTGCGTCCGCTCTTCGAGACGCGGAGCGTCTCTGGCTGCATTCCCACGCGGAGCGTGGGAACGATCACCTCAAGGGGGGATATTTGCGTGGCACGCAAATATCAAATGCCACTCCTTGTATTTTTCCACCCCCACCAAACCCCGACACTGCGCTCCATTCAATCCCCCACCGGAGTGCCGTCATGCCCATTGCCCTGCTCGCGCTGACTCTCAGCGCCTTCGCCATCGGGACGACCGAGTTCGTCATCGTTGGCCTGCTTCCCACCATCGGCGCCGATCTCGGCGTCAGTCTGCCGTCCGCCGGTCTGCTGGTCAGTCTCTACGCTCTGGGCGTAGCCATCGGTGCGCCGGTGCTGACCGCCCTCACCGGCAAAGTCCCGCGCAAACTGTTGCTGCTGTCGCTGATGGTGCTGTTCACCCTCGGCAATCTGCTGGCCTGGCTGGCGCCGAGTTATGAATCGCTGGTGCTGGCGCGGATCGTCACCGGTCTGGCCCACGGCGTGTTCTTTTCCATCGGCTCGACCATCGCCACCAGCCTGGTGCCCAAGGAAAAAGCCGCCAGTGCAATTGCGATCATGTTTACCGGCCTGACCGTGGCGCTGGTCACCGGCGTGCCGCTGGGCACGTTCATCGGTCAGCATTTCGGCTGGCGTGAAACCTTCCTCGCGGTATCGGCACTCGGCGTCATCGCGTTCATTGGCAGCCTGCTGTATGTGCCGAACAACATTGCCCACAGCAAACCGGCCTCGCTGTTGCAGCAATTGCAGGTGCTCAAGCAACCGCGCCTGTTGCTGGTGTACGCCATGACGGCAATCGGTTACGGCGGCTCGTTCATCGCCTTCACGTTCCTGGCGCCGATCCTTCAGGACATCTCCGGTTTCAGCGCCAGCACCGTCAGCCTGGTGTTGCTGGTGTATGGCGTGTCGGTGGCCGTCGGCAACATCTGGGGCGGCAAACTGGCGGACAAACGCGGGCCGATCAGCGCGCTGAAAATAATCTTTGCCCTGCTCGCCGCCGTGTTGTTCGTACTTACCTTCACCGCTGGCAACCCATGGCTGGCACTGGCCACCGTGCTGGTATGGGGTGCAGTCGCCTTCGGCAACGTGCCGGGCTTGCAGGTGTATGTGGTGCGTCAGGCTGAACATCACACACCGCACGCCGTGGACGTGGCCTCGGGCCTGAACATTGCCGCGTTCAACCTCGGGATTGCCGGCGGTGCGTGGGGTGGCGGCCTGATCGTCGAGCACATCGGCCTGATTCACACTGCATGGATCGGCGGGTTGGTGGTGCTGGTGGCGCTGGCCCTGACCGCCTGGAGCGGTCGCCTCGATCGGCTGGGCCCGGTGTACGCCGAACCCGCCGAAGGCTCGACCCGGATCGTCACCGGGCACTGATCCGCAAGATGCCCCTGTGGGAGCGAGCCTGCTCGCGATTGCGGCAGCACATTCAAAAATTGATGTGCCTGACACTCCGCTATCGCGAACAGGCTCGCTCCCACATTTCTATGATGCTGCCGCACAAATACCGTCCGTAATCCCGTCGAAACTTTCCCGAACCGCCCACAGTCATCCACAGACAGAGGCCGTATGGGGACTTTCGACGGGAGGGCGGCATGGCAACGATTCATATCGGTATTTCAGGCTGGCGTTACGCTCCGTGGCGCGGGGACTTTTACCCGAAGGGGCTGGCGCAGAAACGCGAATTGCAGTTCGCCTCACGGGCGGTCAACAGCATCGAAATCAACGGATCGTTCTACGCCCTGCAACGGCCGGAACGCTACGCCCAGTGGTACGCCGAAACGCCGGATGACTTCGTGTTCAGCATCAAGGCGCCGCGCTTCATCACCCACATCCGCCGCCTGCGCGATATCGAAAAACCCCTGGCCAACTTCTTCGCCTCCGGGGTGCTGGAACTGAAGGAAAAACTCGGCCCGGTCCTCTGGCAATTCCCGCCCAACTTCACTTTCGATCCTGAGCGTTTCGAAGCCTTTCTCGAACAGTTGCCCCACGACACCCAGGCCGCCGCCGACCTCGCTCGCCAGCACGATTCACACCTGCACGGCCACGCGAGCATGAAGGCCTACGGCAAAAAACCACTGCGCCATGCCGTGGAAATCCGCAACGACAGTTTCATCGACCCCGACTTCGTGCGCTTGCTCAAACGCTACAACACCGCGCTGGTGATCGCCGACACCGCCGGGAAATGGCCATACCGCGAAGACCTCACCAGCGATTTCGTCTACCTGCGCCTGCACGGTGCCGAGAAGCTTTACGCCAGCGGTTACACCGACGCCGCGCTGCAACGCTGGGCCGAGCGGATCGACGCCTGGCACCATGGCCGGCAACCGGGCGACGCCCATTTGATCGCGCCGCGCCTGAAGCCTCGGGCGCGTAAGTCCCGCGAGGTTTTCTGCTACTTCGACAACGACATCAAGGTTCGCGCGCCCTTCGATGCCCGCAGCCTGTTGCAGCTTTTCGATCTGGATAAAACCCTCGAAACAGTACCCGGTGAACCGGTTGCCGAAGGGGTACTCGCATGAGCATTCCCGAGCCGGTCGGCTTCACCGACGAGCAAGCAGCAGTCACCACCACGGTGCGCCGCTTCACCGTGCTGACGGTCAACACTCACAAGGGCTTCACCGCACTGAACCGGCGTTTCATCCTGCCGGAATTGCGCGAAGCGGTGCGCAGCGTGTCCGCCGATGTGGTGTTTCTGCAGGAAGTCCACGGCACCCACGAGCACCATCCCAAACGCTACAACAACTGGCCGACAATGCCGCAGTACGAGTTCCTCGCCGACAGCCTCTGGCCGCAGTTCGCCTACGGGCGAAATGCGGTGTACCCGGACGGCGATCACGGCAATGCGTTGCTGTCGAAATTCCAGATCGTGCGCCACGACAATCTCGATGTGTCGATCAGCGGCCACGAAAACCGCGGCCTGTTGCACTGCGTGCTGCGTCTGCCGGAAGACGACCGTGAAGTTCACGCGATCTGCGTCCATCTGGGCCTGCGCGAAAGCCATCGCAACGACCAACTGGGCTTGCTGCGAGAACGCCTTTCCGAGCTGCCCGGTGATGCGCCGGTGATCGTCGCCGGCGATTTCAACGACTGGCGCCAGCGCGCCGATACCTTGCTTGAACCCTGTGGCCTGCGTGAAGTGTTTGCGGCGCATCACGGCAAACCGGCGCGCAGTTTTCCCGCGCGCATGCCGCTGCTTCGCCTGGACCGGATCTACGTGCGCAACCTCAAGGCCAGTCAGCCCAAAGTGCTGGCGAACCGTCCCTGGTCACACCTTTCCGACCACGCGCCGCTGTCGGTGGAGATAGAACTATGAGCAGTGCACCGTTGGAGAAATCCGCCGTGGAGCCGGTCAGCATCACCCCGCCCGTGCGCGAGCCGGGCACCGTCGATGTCGAGTATCGCTGGCAGGGCAACAACCGGCTCGAGCTGCTGGAAAACGGCGAGGAATATTTTCCCCGGGTGTTCGAAGCGATGCGCGCGGCGAAATGCGAAATCCTGCTGGAGACCTTCATCGTCTTCGAAGACAAGGTCGGCAAGGAATTGCAGGAGATTCTGATCGATGCCGCCCGGCGTGGCGTGCGCACCACCGTCAGCCTCGACGGCTTTGGTTGCGGTGAGTTGAACACCGGTTATCTGACCGCGTTGAGCGATGCCGGCGTCCACCTGCAGATCTTCGATCCGGCCCCCAAGCATCTGGGTATTCGCACCAACTGGTTCCGGCGGTTGCATCGCAAGATCGTGGTGGTCGACGGGTTGATTGCGTTCATCGGCGGGATCAATTTTTCCGGCGATCACCTGGCCGATTTCGGCCCCGAAGCGAAGCAGGATTACTCGGTGGAAATTCAGGGCCCGGCGGTGGCCGACATCCATCATTTCGCCTTGCTGCAAAGCGGCCGTCCGGGACGGGCGAGGTTCTGGTGGCAACGCCGTCGACAGCGGCGCGCCGAGATGGCATTCGATGATCACGACGGTCAGGTGCGTCTGGTGTTCCGCGACAACGACCGCCACCCCACCGATATCGAAGACGTCTATCTGCAGGTGCTGCGCCGCGCCCAACGGCGGGTGGTGATCGCCAACGCCTACTTCTTTCCCGGTTATCGCCTGCTGCGCGAGATCCGCAACGCGGCCCGGCGCGGGGTCGAGGTGCGGCTGATTCTGCAGGGGCAGCCGGACATGCTGGTGGCCAAACTCGCCGCGCGCATGACCTACGACTACCTGCTCAAGGCCGGGGTGCAGATTCACGAATATTGCGAGCGGCCGCTGCACGGCAAAGTGGCGCTGGTGGACGAGGAATGGAGCACCGTCGGTTCGAGCAATCTCGACCCGCTGAGCCTGTCGCTGAACCTGGAAGCCAACGTGCTGATTCGCGACCGAGCCTTCAATCGTCTGCTGTTCGAACGTCTCGAAGACCTCAGCCACAACCACTGCAAGGCGATGGACGCCGCGAAGTCGCCGCGCGGGCGGATCTGGCACATGACCGTGGGCTTTCTGGTGTTTCACTTCCTGCGGCATTTCCCGGCGATGGCTGGCTGGTTGCCGGCGCACAAGCCACGGCTCAAACCCTTCACCCATGCTGCCGGGAGCGATCCGTCATGAGCCATTCCGAAGCCCACGCGGCGGTGCATCCGGCACCGGCGGGCAAGTCCCGCTGGAGCCGCTGGAAACGTCCTTTGACCCTGTTGTTCTTTCTTGCGCTGATCGTTTTGCTGACGATGTTCGCCAGTCGCATCGAATGGGCCGAGGTGCTGCAAACCCTCGCCGACTTCAAGGTGCGCACGCTGATCATCGCCTCTAGCCTGACTCTGCTGAGCTTTCTGGTGTACGCCAGTTTCGACCTGATCGGCCGCACTTACATCCGCCAGGATCTGACGTGGAAACAGATCCTGCCGGTGGGCGTCATCAGCTATGCGTTCAACCTCAATCTGAGCGCGTGGGTCGGCGGGATCGCCATGCGTTATCGCCTTTATTCGCGACTCGGGGTGAGCAAAAGCAACATCGCCAAGATCCTCGGCCTGAGCCTGGCGACCAACTGGTTCGGCTACATGACCATCGCCGGCGTGGTGTTCGCCAGCGGGCTGGTGCGCATGCCACCGGGCTGGAAAATCAGCAGCGGTGCGTTGCAGGGCATTGGTGTGTTGCTGCTGTTGGTCAGTGTCGGCTATCTGGTCGCCTGCCAGTTTTCCCGGCGGCGCGAATGGTCGATTCGCGGGGTGGAAATCAATCTGCCGTCGCTGCGCATGGCGATCCTGCAATTGCTGCTCGGGGCATTGAACTGGTCGCTCATGGCAGCGGTGATTTTCACCTTGCTGCCGAGCAAGCTCGACTACCCGCTGGTGCTCGGGGTGCTGTTGATCAGCGCGATTGCCGGGGTCATCACCCACATTCCCGCCGGGCTCGGCGTGCTGGAAGCGGTGTTCGTGGCGCTGCTGCAGCACGAGGTTTCGCGCGGCAGTCTGGTGGCCGGGTTACTGGCCTATCGGGCAATCTATTTCCTGCTGCCGCTGCTGATCACCGTGCTGATGTACCTGGTGGTAGAAGCCAAGGCCAAGGCGTTGCGGATCGAGAAGAAACCCAAGTGATCAATGTCGCCTGACAGGACGACTTCGCGAGCAAGCTCGCTCCCACAGGAAAACGCATTCCACCAGTGGGAGCGAGCTTGCTCGCGAAAGCGCCGGCAAGGTCGGCGCAGACTCATGTCGACTGAATGATGCTCAACCGCTCGCCCACTACCATTTCGGTGATCCAGTCCACGAGAATCGAGGTGTAGGCCTGCTGCGAGGTCGGGTCGCTCAGGGCGTGGTCGGCGCCGTCGATGATGCGGTGGGTCAGCGAGTGGGTCTGCTGGCACGCGGCGCGGTAACTCATGATCGTCGCGTGGGGCACGTAGTCATCGGTTTCCGACTGTACCAACAGCACGTCCCCGGTGAATTGCGAGCAGGCGTGCAAGGCGCGGTTGCTGTCGGCGCGCACCAGGGTGCCGCGATAATCGCGCAGATCGGCCTTGTCCAGATCGCGTTTTGGCGTGTGCCATTGCTCGTCGCGATACAGCGCCGGCACCCGCAGCGCCAGCCAGCGCACCGGACGCAGCGAAGTCAGGATTGAGGCGAGATAACCGCCATAGCTGGTGCCCACCACCGCGATGGCCGAGGTGTCCAGCGCCGGATGGGCGAGCAGCCGGTCGTAGGCCGCCATCAAGTCACGCAGGTTGTCTTCGCGGGTGACCCGGCTCAGCGGAATGCCGGTGCCGCCGGTGTGCCCGCGCAAGTCGAACGTCAGGCACACGCAGCCCAGGCCGGCGATGCCTTTGGCCCGTTCCAGATCCCGCTCCTGACTGCCGCCCCAGCCGTGCACGAACAACACGCCGGGGACTTTCGATTTGGGACTGAGGAACGTCCCGCTCATCTGTTCATCATCAATGTCGATTTGAATGCTTTCGCTTCTAGCCGTCATAGGATTTGACCGTTACGTATTTGAGGAGAAAGTCGCTGTTCTCGGCCGGGCCGCGATACACCTCGATGGCATCCGCCGGCAGGGCCTGATCGGAATAGGTCTCCACCGACGAGACGCGGATCGCGCGCATCGAGGGATCGTTGACGAAACTTTGCAGCGCCGCCACTTCCGCGCTGCTGGCGCCGCCCATGCGCCAGGACTGTTCGAGTACGCCACTGCGCGGCCGGCCTTCGCTGTCCAGGCCCTGGGCAATGTCGTAATTGCGCCGCGAGGCATAGAAACGCGGATAGGCTTCGTCCGCCGCCCGGTCGAACACCTGCGCCTGCTGGATCGCCAGACGCACGTCGTCGGGCAAATCCAGCGCCAGCAGATCCTCGTAACCGCCCTGCACCACCAGCAGGTTCGAGCCGCCGTACACTTCTTCGCCATGGGCATCGTCGGTCAAGTATTGATCACCGCAGTAACTCAACACCCGGTCGCCGATGAACGACTGACCAACGCTGTGGGTAACCACCTTACTCAGGTCCTGCTCAAGCACCACGCCATCGCTGAACAGTTGTTCAGCGTCGGGTCGGGCGAGAATTTCGTCGAACGCATCAAGGCTCTTGATCACTTCCTGACCGCGTCCGGCACAGGCGTGAATCGGCTTGAGACGGATCGGTCCGCTGTACAACAAGTGTTCGGCGGCGGGCCGCGCATCTTCCAGCGCAAAAACGCTGAGCCCGTCGAGAACGACGTTGCGCGTGCGCTCGGAAAACAGCGGCGACCAGCCTTGCGGCGCATGGGCCTGATGGCTGCGCAAACCGTGGCTGATGGCTTTGGTGCAAATAAAATCGTGCTCGACGAAACCGCCCCACAAATCGTCCGGGCCGCTCACGCCCAGTTCGCGAGCCGCCGCGCCGACGAGGGTCTGGGTCGGCAGCAGATAAATATCCCGGCCGCCATGTTTTTCGGCGTCGTAACTGCCGCCAAACTTGAGGCCGAGGATCTGCGCCAGCCATCGTGCGAGGGCCTTGTTGGTCTGCACTTCATGTTGTGGCGCGCCGGGCCGAATCGAATGGGCGACGACCACTTTCCTGCGGGATGTCGGGGTCATGCGTCCCCCTTCCAACGGCGGTTTGAATGTAGGTCAGAGGGTGCAGAGATCAGGCCAACGGGCGTTCAGTGGAAACATCCCGTTAATCAGCCACTTGGACACCCCGTGCTGGCACCCCGCCTGTTTCAATCTGCACGACGGCTCTGTCGGCTCCGGCATTTTGCACGACAGGCGGGGTTTACTTCGCGACGGCCGGCGGCGGGCTGACGCCGAATCGCGTGCGGTATTCACTCGGCGCCAGCCCGGTGATTTTCTTGAACGTCGCGCGAAAGGCGCCCGGATCCTGATAACCCACCGTCCACGCAATGTGGTCGATGGTGCCATTGGTGAACTCGAGCATTTCCCGGGCCTTGCCGACCCGCAGGTGCTGACAGTACTCGGTGGGTTTAAGACCGGTCGCCGCACGGAAACGACGCAGGAAAGTACGTTCCTCGAGGCCCGCGCGTTCGGCCATCGCCGTCAGCGAGACATCGGTCGCACCATTGCCTTGCAGCCAGTGCTGAACCTTGAGGATCGCCCCGTCGCCATGGTTGAGGATCGGCGCAAAATTGCTTCCGCACTCGCTGGCGCTGTCGCTGTGCTCCACCACCAGAAACCGCGCGGTGCTGCTGGCGATGCTCGGCCCGAGCAATCGGTCCACCAGACGCAAACCAAGCTCTGACCAGGCCATCAGCCCCGCCGTGGTAATCAGGTCACCATCGTCGACAATCGGCGTGTCGGCCTTGAGCCTGATGTTGGGGTAACACTCGGCGAAGGCTTTGGCCGACGTCCAGTGCGTGGTCGCGCTGCGACCGTCGAGCAAGCCGCTTTCGGCCAGCAACCACGAGCCGACACAGACCCCGCCGAGTGTCGCGCCCCGCGCATGTTGCTCACGTAACCAGGGGATCAGACCGGCCGGCATCTGTGCAGCGGAAAAACCGGCGATGGACGGTGGGATCAGTACCGCCAGCAAACCGTTTTCGGCACCGGGAAGGCTGTCGTAAACGCGCACGGGGGGCTGATCACCGTCGACCTGCCAATGACTGATCCGCAGCAGTGGCAGCTGTGCCGCCTGATGCTCGGCAGCGATCCGGTTGGCCACCCCGAACAGATCGGTCAGGCCATGTACCGCCGCCATTTGCGCGCCGGGATAGATCAGCACGCCGAGCTCCGCGACGATCCTTTCAGCAGCCATTGTCAGTTTTCCCCTGTGTATTGTCGGTGCGGCCAATCCTCGAAAACGTGGCCAGCACCAATACTGAGCCCACACCCAACCTTCACTTCGAGGACACACCCATGGCCAAGCAAGCGCTCATCGTAGTCGATATCCAGAACGACTACTTCCCCCAAGGCAAGTGGCCGCTGGTCGGTGCCGACGCCGCCGCGGACAACGCCGCCCGGCTGATCGCGGCATTCCGCGAGGCCGGTGATTCGGTGGTGCACATCCGCCACGAATTCACCTCGCCCGAGGCACCGTTTTTCACACCGGGCTCCGAGGGCGCCAAGCTGCATCCGAAAGTGCTCAACCGCGCCGACGAGCCGGTGGTGCTCAAGCACTTCGTCAACTCGTTCCGCGAAACCGAGCTGCAATCGATCCTCGACGAACAAGGCATCAAGGAGTTGGTAGTAGTCGGCAGCATGAGCCACATGTGCGTCGACGGCATCACCCGTGCGGCGGCCGATCTGGGTTACACCGTTACGGTGATCCACGATGCTTGCGCCAGCCGTGACCTGGAATTCAACGGTCTGACCGTGCCAGCCGCCCACGTGCATGCGGCGTTCATGTCGGCGCTGGGGTTTGCCTACGCCAGCGTGGTGTCCACCGACGAGTTCCTCGCCGCCAGCCGCTGAGCCCTGCGCGGACAGCCCCGGAAAAACCTGCGCCCGCCTCGTTGCGGGCGCTTTTGTTTGTGTGTCACAAAAATCTCACGCGTGAGCCATTGATGGCATTTTGATTTGGCTGTAGTGTCGCTCACGCGTGAGATGTTCATAACGGAGTCATCGCCATGAGAAGCCGCTCCCCCGCCACCAAGTCAGAGAGCCCAAAGGGAGTGCGCTCGACACCGTCCGCGAAAAAACCGTCGAGCTTCTACATGAAGCAGATGCGCGCGGGCCTGGCTGCCGCCGGTTATGTGAAACACGAAACTTGGGTGCTTCCGGAAAACCGAAGCTTGCTCAAGCAAATGGAGCAACAGCTACGCCAACCGATTCTGGCTGGCTCTTTCATGTCGGAGAATTACATGAGCGCAGGCAACAACTGGAACATCGATAGCCTCTACAACGCTTTCAAGGCGCTGGACGAGGTGGCTTCGCAAGAGATCACGCTGTCTCTGATCCAGAGCTCCGAACCCAGCCTCAAGCTGGAAATGAACGAATTCGGCGGTCTGCCAATTCACATCGCCATCGCCGGTCAGCAGATCATCGTCGACACCGTGCTGGTGGACATCGATTCGATCACCGATGTGCGTGCATTCAACGACGCCGTACTGCGCAGCCGGGAAATGTTCCCGCTGTCGTCGATCGGCATCGAGACCATGCCCAATGGCCAGACCGTCTACAACATGTTTGGTGCACTGAGTGCCGATTCGAGCCTGACCAACGTGGTCACCGAGGTGAAAACCCTGGTCGACAACGTGCAGCGCGCCAGCGAAGCCTTCGAACACTTCTTCAAGTAATCAACAGGGAATATCCAATGACTCAGTCCATCTGGAGCAAGTTGTTCACCGCGCTGCGCGGCGGCGCCAACGAAGTCGGCGAAGCGATCGCCGACCAACAGGCCCTGCGCATCCTCGATCAGGAAATCCGTGACGCCGACAGCGCGCTGTCCAACGCCCGTCGCGAACTGGTCACCATCATGGCCAAGCACAAACTGTCTGCCGACCGCGTGAGCGAGTACGAAGCCAAGATCAAGGACCTGGAAGCCAAAGCCGTTTCCGCTCTGAACGCCGGCCGTGAAGATTTGGCGATGGAAGTGGCCGAAGCGATCTCGACCCTGACCAACGACCTGGGCGTCGAGAAGAAGCAGAGCGACGAGTTCGGCACCTACGCCGACAACATGCGCAAGGACATCAACAAGGCCGAAGCACGGATCAAGAGCCTGCGCCAGCAAGTGGACATGGCCAAGGCCCGTGAAAGCGTGCAGAAGGCGCAGGTCAGCGCTTCGATCGCCAGCGGCGGTGCCAACGGCAAGCTGGAAACCGCTGTCGGCACCCTGAACCGTCTGCAAGCCAAGCAGCAGCAACGCGCTGCCGAGCTGAGTGCTGCCGACGAGCTGGCCGATGCGTCGACCGGCAACGACCTGGATCGCAAGCTGCGCGAAGCCGGCATCACGCCGAACGAAGGCAGCGCCAACGCCATCCTCGAGCGTCTGAAGCAGAAGTCCGCCCAGTAACGGCGGCGAGAAAAAAGAAGGGCACCGGGTGCCCTTCTTTTTTGCCTGCTCGTTCGCCACGAGGCCGGTACACTAGCGGCGTTTTGCCAACGAATACCTCCACCCGCTTCAAGGAATGTACCCATGGGATGGTTCAAAGATCTGCTCGGCACCAGCAACTGGCAGTCGACCGCGCCGGCGTCACAGTCTGCCGGCGGCCCGCTCGGTCTGGCGCAGGGCAAGGCGATCCGCTTCGACACGACCCTCGGCCTGTTGCTCGACGGCAGCACCTCGGTGCGGGTTCCCGACGCCCAGGCCATCTGGAGCGCCGGCTGGATCGACCTCGGACAGTCGAACAAACTGCATCGCTACTACCTGAACGATGAAGAATTCTGGGTACAGATCCATGTCACGGGCGACGATCAGATCGAATCGGTGACGCTGTTCAATTACGTCAGCTATGTGACGGTCAACAGTGACGCCGAACTGCAGCGCCTGGCCGGGCCGAACAGCCTGATCGGCCTGCCGACCTATCGCCACGAAGGTGTCGAATACACCCGTGAATGGGGCACCGAACGCGGCCAGACCGAACTGGTGCCGCTCACCGAACAGGTGATCAACCCGGACGAGTCCTACACCATCAACCATCACTCGATGCTCTACGCCCGCGAGACCGGCCTGACCGATCGCCGCGAGCTCTTGCTGTTCTCCGTCGAGCAGGACGAAGAAGGCACCGTCAGCCTGAGCACTTCGCTGGGCATCTCGCTGTACACCACTGATTTGAGCACCATCTAAAAGGAAGTTTTCCATGCTGGAAGCGTTGTCCATTTCCCTGAACAAAGCCGCACTGGTCGGTTTCGTCGCCTACCTGATCGGCGCCGTGCTGCTGTTCATGCTGTTTCAGTTCGTCTACACCCGTATCACGCCGCACAAGGAATTCGAGCTGATCCGTTCCGGCAACAGCGCCGCCGCCATTGCCCTGTCCGGCGCAATCATCGGCTTCGCGATCCCGGCGAGCAACGTGATCGCTCATTCGATCAACGTCCTCGACTTCGTCCTCTGGGCGGTGATCGCGGCCGCGGTGCAATTGCTGGCTTTCCTGGCAACCGGGCTGGTGCTCAAGGGCACGTCCCAGCGCATCGCCAACGGTGAAATCGCCGCGGGCATCTATGTAGCGGCGGTGGCGATCAGCGTCGGCATGCTCAACGCCGCGTGCATGACCCCGTCCTACTGACCGGCAGGAAGCCTGAGATGAAACGAAGCAAGTACGTTCAACTGTCGCTGGCCGCTTCGGTGGCCCTAGCGATTTCCGGTGAAGTGGCGGCCCAGAGCTTCCAGAGTGTGGAGCAATGCGTCGACGCCGACGTGGCGGCGGATGTCTGTTCGGACGCCTACGTCGCCGCCCTGACCGAGCACCGGCGCATTTCCCCGGCCTACGACGACAAGGCTGCATGCGACGCGGACTTTGCCGCAGACTGGTGTCAGAAAAATTCCGCTGGCCGTTTCGTGCCGAAACTTGGTGGTTTCAAGGTGCCGCAGGACGGCGAGCCTGCGCAGAACCTCGATGCGATTGCCAATGCCCAGATGCCCGCCGGCGATGCGACTGCCGTACAGAGCAATCAGACCAGCACTTCGCACTCGTCCAGCGGTGCAGGCAACGGCTGGCTCACCGGATGGCTGATCGGCAATGCCATGAGCAACAACCGCGCGATCGACTCGCGGCCGGTTTATCGTGAGCGCAATACCCGCCTGACCTACGACACTTCGACGCTGAACCGTCGGATCGAGTCGGCGCCGAGCCGCAGCCAGCGGGACTACGACAGCGATTACCGCAAACCGGTCAACGTGGCTTCGTCCACCTCCCGTGGCGGTTTCGGCAGCCAGTCCAGCGCGCGCAGCGGTTGGGGCGGCTGGGGCCGTTCGAGCAGCTGACCATGAAGAAGATCCACTGCGCCGAGCGCCACGACTGGAAACAGACTGCCGAAAGCCTCGGCTTTCTGTTTCACACCATCGACGACGAACCGTACTGGGACGAGCGCGCCTACTACCAGTTCACGCTCGCGCAGATCGAAAACGATCTGGAGGATCCGACCACTGAACTGCACGAGATGTGCATGGACCTGGTCGACCGCGTCGTACACAGCGAAGAACTGCTGGATCGCCTGAGCATTCCGGCGCCGTACTACGACATGATCCGAACGTCCTGGCTGGAAGGTCATCCGCATCTGTACGGGCGCATGGACTTCTCCTACAGCGGCAACGGCCCGGCGAAGCTGCTCGAACTCAATTACGACACGCCCACCAGCCTTTATGAAGCGGCGGCGTTCCAGTGGGGCTGGCTGGAGCAATGCATCGAGCGCGGGCTGCTGCCGCGCCATGCCGACCAGTTCAACAGCATCGACACCCGGCTGCACGAAGCCTTTGCTCAACTGAAACTGAAGCGGCCGTTTTACTTCGCCTCGATGAAAGACTCGGTCGAAGACAAGGGCACCACGGATTACCTGCGGCTGATCGCAGAGAAGGTCGGCATCGAATCGCGGCATATCGACATTGAAGACATCGGTCTGAGCGCTGACGGGCGTTTCGTGGATCTCGAAGATCGCTGGATCCCGCACCTGTTCAAACTGCACGCCTGGGAGTTCATTTTCCACGAGCCGTTCGGCGCGGCGATTGCCGAGTGCGACACCCAGTTTTTCGAACCGGCGTGGAAGTCGATCCTTTCCAACAAAGGCGCCCTGCCGTTGCTTTGGGAATTGCACAAAGGCCATCCGAACCTGCTCGCCGCACATCTCGACCCGAATCCGGGCAGCGCGGTGCCCAAGGGCTGGGTGCGTAAACCGTACTTCTCCCGGGAAGGTGCGAACATCGAGTTGCAGACCGCTGAAGGCCTGATCGTCAAAGAGGATGGGCCCTACACCGACGCGCCTTTCATCCTGCAGGAATTTGCCCCTTTGCCGAAGTTCGACGACAGCTACACGCTGATTGGCTCGTGGGTGATCGGCGACCAGGCGGCCGGGATTGGCGTGCGCGAAGACAACAGCCTGATCACCAAGGATTCGAGCCGGTTCCTGCCGCATCTGATTCTTGACTGAAAACCCGCGCACATAAAAAAGGCCCGTCGTGTTCAGCGACGGGCCTTTTTATTTAGCGCGGATACAGCAGCGAATCAGAACGGAATATCGTCATCGAAGCTGTCGAAATCCGGAGCCGGTTGCGGTGCGGCCTGCTGTGGAGCCGGGGCCGAACGCTGCTGAGGTGCCGACTGCTGCGGACGCGGAGCCTGTTGGCGTGGCGCCTGCTGCTGATAGTTGTTGCCACCGCCTTGTTGGTCGCCCTGTTGTGGACGGCCGCCCAGCAGTTGCATGGTGCCTTGCATGTCGACCACGATTTCGGTGGTGTAACGCTTGATACCGTCTTTTTCCCACTCACGGGTCTGCAGCTTGCCTTCGATGTAAACCTGCGAACCCTTGCGCAGGTATTCGCCGGCGATTTCGGCAACCTTGCCGAACATCGATACGCGGTGCCACTCGGTCTTCTCGACCTTCTGACCGGTCTGCTTGTCGGTCCACTGCTCGCTGGTCGCCAGACTCAGGTTGGTCACGGCGTTACCGTTGGGCAGGTAGCGTACTTCGGGATCCTGGCCGCAAGTACCGACCAGAATGACTTTGTTAACCCCACGGGCCATAACGTTCTCCTAGGCTTCGCACGCAGTCTGCGCCGGGTTGTTCACCAGGCGTTCGAGAGTGGTGCGATCCATTAATTCGGTGTCCAGTTTGATGTAGATGGCAGCCTCATCAGCGACTATCACTGCATCAGTTACCCCTACGAGGGCCTTGAGACGCTCGACCAGACCCGCTTCGCGGATCGCTTCGGGCGACAGCGGCAGGCGCAGGCTCGTCACGTAGGGAGGTTCGCGCATGGTAACAGCAAAGGCCAGCCAAAGTGCAGCCAGCCCGGCACATCCGAGGAACACAACCGACAGACCGCCATGCTGGAACATCCAGCCGCCGAGAATCCCGCCGAGTGCCGAACCGAGGAACTGACTGGTGGAGTACACGCCCATGGCCGTGCCCTTGCCACCTGCCGGTGAAACCTTGCTGATCAGCGACGGCAGCGATGCTTCCAGCAGATTGAACGCAGTGAAGAACACCACCGTCCCGATCACCAAAGCCCGCAGGCTGTCGCCGAACTGCCAGAAGAATAGCTCAGTGAGCATCAGCGTCATCACGGCACCGAGCAAAACTCGTTTCATTTTGCGTCGCTTCTCGCCGTAGATAATGAACGGGATCATGGCGAAGAAAGAGATCAGCAAGGCTGTGAGGTAGACCCACCAGTGCTGTTCCTTGGGCAGTCCGGCCTTTTCCACCAGCGCCAGGGGCAGAGCGACGAAGCTCGACATCAACATCGCATGTAACACAAAAATGCCCAGATCCAGCCGCAGAAGGTCCGGGTGCTTGAGCGTCGGCATCAACGCCTGGCGTGCAACGCCGGATTCGCGGTGGCTCAGAGGCCCGGTGGATTTCGGCACCATGAACATCACGATCACGATCCCGACCAGTGCCATGCCACCGGTGGCGAGGAACAGGCCGGACAGGCCGAACGCACGGGTCAGCAGCGGGCCGACCACCATCGCCACGGCGAACGACAGGCCGATGGTCATGCCGATCATGGCCATGGCTTTGGTGCGGTGCTGTTCGCGGGTCAGGTCGGAGAGCAAGGCCATGACAGCTGCGGAAATAGCGCCGGCGCCCTGCAGGATCCGCCCGGCAATCACGCCCCAGATCGAATCGGCCTGAGCCGCCAGCACGCTGCCGAGGGCAAAGACGATCAGCCCCAGGTAAATCACCGGACGCCGGCCGATACGGTCGGAAATGATCCCGAACGGAATCTGGAAAATCGCCTGGGTCAGGCCGTAAGCGCCGATCGCCAGCCCGATCAGGGCCGGGGTCGCTCCCGCCAGATCCATGCCGTAGGTCGCCAGTACCGGCAACACCATGAACATGCCAAGCATACGGAAGGCGAACACCAGGGCCAGACCGCTCGCCGCGCGGGTCTCGCTGCCACTCATGCGTTCGCTGTGGGGATCGTGCATGGAAAAACCTCGTGTGAACCGGCGGCGATTCTACCAGTCCCATCGAAAGACGGGGTATATCGCGACGCTTTGACGCGTATAGATGAAACTCTCTTCATGTAAGGCAAAAAACCCTTCACTTGATAGTGTGCATCCATCCAGTATTTGGCCGTATACTCCTGTGTTTTCGACGCCCGCCGAGCGAGGCCATTTTGGACAAGATCCTGATTCGTGGGGCCCGCACCCACAACCTGAAGAATATCGACCTGACCCTGCCACGGGACAAACTGATCGTCATCACCGGCCTGTCCGGATCCGGCAAGTCGTCCCTGGCTTTCGACACGCTCTACGCCGAAGGCCAGCGCCGCTATGTCGAATCCCTGTCGGCCTATGCCCGGCAGTTCCTGTCGATGATGGAAAAACCCGACGTCGACACCATCGAAGGTCTGTCGCCGGCGATCTCCATCGAACAGAAGTCGACCTCGCACAACCCGCGCTCCACGGTCGGCACCATCACTGAAATCTACGACTACCTGCGCCTGCTCTATGCACGCGTCGGTACGCCACGCTGCCCGGATCACGACATCCCGCTGGAAGCCCAGACCGTCAGCCAGATGGTCGACCTGGTACTGGCGCAGCCGGAAGGCAGCAAGCTGATGCTGCTGGCGCCGGTGATCCGCGAGCGCAAGGGCGAGCACCTGTCGGTGTTCGAAGAGCTGCGCGCCCAGGGCTTCGTCCGGGCCCGGGTCAACGGTCGGCTCTGCGAGCTGGACGAACTGCCGAAGCTGGATAAACAGAAGAAGCACACGATTGAAGTGGTGGTCGACCGCTTCAAGGTTCGCGTCGACCTGCAGCAGCGTCTGGCGGAATCCTTCGAAACCGCGCTGAAGCTGGCCGACGGCATCGCCCTGGTGGCGCCGATGGACGACGAGCCGGGCGAAGAGATGATCTTCTCCGCGCGCTTCGCTTGCCCGATCTGCGGCCACGCGATCAGCGAGCTGGAACCCAAGCTGTTTTCCTTCAACAACCCGGCCGGCGCCTGCCCGACCTGCGACGGTCTGGGAGTGAAGCAGTTTTTCGACATCAAGCGACTGGTCAACGGTGATTTGACCCTGGCCGAAGGCGCGATCCGTGGCTGGGACCGGCGCAACGTCTATTACTTCCAGATGCTCGGCTCATTGGCCGCACATTATGGTTTCAGCCTGGAGCAGCCGTTCAACGAGCTGCCGGCCGATCAACAGAAATACATCCTGCACGGCAGCGGCTCGCAGAATGTCGATTTCAAATACCTTAATGACCGGGGCGACATCGTCAAGCGCTCGCACCCGTTCGAAGGCATCGTGCCTAATCTCGAGCGCCGCTACCGCGAAACCGAATCGGCGAGCGTGCGCGAAGAACTGGCGAAGTTCCTCAGCACCCAGTCCTGCCCGGACTGTCGTGGCACCCGTCTGCGTCGCGAAGCGCGGCATGTGTGGGTCGGTGAGAAAACCCTGCCGGCAGTGACCAACCTTCCGATCGGCGATGCCTGCGACTACTTCGGCGCGCTGAAGATGACCGGCCGCCGTGGCGAGATCGCTGACAAGATTCTCAAGGAAATTCGCGAGCGTCTGCAGTTTCTGGTCAATGTCGGTCTCGACTATCTGTCGCTGGATCGCAGTGCCGATACCCTGTCGGGTGGTGAAGCCCAGCGGATTCGTTTGGCCAGCCAGATCGGCGCGGGCCTGGTGGGTGTTCTGTATATCCTCGATGAGCCTTCCATTGGCCTGCACCAGCGCGACAACGATCGCCTGCTCGGCACCCTCAAGCACCTGCGCGATATCGGCAACACGGTGATTGTGGTCGAGCACGACGAAGACGCGATCCGTCTCGCTGACTACGTAGTGGATATCGGCCCGGGCGCCGGGGTTCATGGCGGGCAGATCGTCGCCGAAGGCACGCCGGACGAAGTCATGGCCCACCCGGACTCGCTGACCGGCAAATACCTGTCGGGCCGGGTCAAGATCGAAGTGCCGGCCAAGCGCACGCCGCGCAACAAGAAGCAGGTCCTAGCACTCAAGGGCGCGCGCGGCAACAACCTGCGCAACGTCGACCTGGAGATCCCGATCGGCCTGCTGACTTGTGTGACCGGTGTTTCCGGTTCCGGCAAATCGACACTGATCAACAATACGCTGTTCCCGCTGAGTGCCACCGCACTCAACGGCGCGACCACTCTGGAAGCGGCAGCCCATGACAGCATCAAAGGCCTGGAGCATCTGGACAAGGTCGTCGATATCGACCAGAGCCCGATCGGCCGTACGCCGCGCTCCAACCCGGCGACCTATACCGGTCTGTTCACACCGATCCGCGAACTGTTCGCCGGCGTGCCCGAATCCCGCTCCCGTGGTTACGGCCCGGGTCGTTTCTCGTTCAACGTCAAGGGCGGTCGCTGCGAAGCCTGCCAGGGTGACGGTCTGATCAAGGTGGAAATGCACTTCCTGCCGGACATCTACGTTCCGTGCGACGTGTGCAAGAGCAAGCGCTACAACCGCGAAACCCTGGAGATCAAATACAAGGGCAAGAGCATCCACGAAACCCTCGAGATGACCATCGAGGAAGCGCGGGAGTTCTTTGACGCAGTGCCGGCGTTGGCGCGTAAACTGCAAACACTGATGGATGTGGGTCTGTCGTACATCAAGCTCGGGCAGTCGGCCACCACGCTGTCCGGTGGTGAAGCCCAGCGGGTCAAGCTGTCCCGCGAGCTGTCCAAGCGCGATACCGGCAAGACCCTGTACATCCTCGATGAGCCGACCACCGGTCTGCACTTCGCGGATATCCAGCAACTGCTCGACGTACTGCATCGCCTGCGCGACCACGGCAACACCGTAGTGGTGATCGAGCACAACCTCGACGTGATCAAGACGGCCGACTGGCTGGTGGATCTCGGCCCCGAGGGTGGTTCCAAAGGTGGGCAGATCATCGCCACCGGTACGCCGGAGGAAGTGGCCGAGATGAAGCAGTCTCACACCGGCCATTACCTCAAGCCGCTGCTGATCCGCGATCGGGCCTGATCGCCGGGCATGAAAAAGCCCCTGTCACTTCGTCAGTGACAGGGGCTATTTTGTATCGGCTGCAATCAGGACGCGTGGGACTGCAGGTAGTTCTGGATACCGATCAGCTTGATCAGGCCCAGCTGCTTTTCGAGCCAGTAGGTGTGATCTTCTTCGGTGTCATGCAACTGAAGCTTGAGGATATCGCGGCTTACATAGTCGCCATTCTTTTCACACAGCTCGATGCCTTTGCACAGTGCAGCACGAACCTTGTACTCAAGGCGCAGATCCGCCTCGAGCATGGTTTCTACCGTGGTGCCGACGTCCAAGTCATCCGGGCGCATGCGCGGAGTGCCTTCGAGCATCAGAATCCGGCGCATCAGTGCATCGGCGTGACCGGCCTCTTCTTCCATCTCGTGGTTGATTCGTTCGTAGAGCTTGGTGAATCCCCAGTCCTCATACATCCGCGAGTGAACGAAATATTGGTCACGCGCGGCCAGTTCGCCGGTCAGCAACGTGTTGAGGTAATCGATAACGTCTGGGTGGCCTTGCATCGCCCTACATCTCCCTGCTTGAAAGTCTGTAGTTTGAACCAACCTGACTGGAAGGTCACTCACTTCGCGCAATAAAAGCGAAGATATTCTGAGAAAATCAACCTAAATAACGCAAAAACCGCCCGAATGAGGGCGGTTCTGCTTCTCGTTTAGACTTCGTTAAGCTGTACGTTGAGCAGCTTTGCGATTGCTTCTCCGTACGCCGGATCAGCCTTGTGGAAATGCTGCAACTGACGGTCGACGACATCAGTCGACACACCCGCCATCGCACCGGCGATGTTGCTGACCAGCAACGCTTTCTGCTCGTCGCTCATCAAGCGGAACAGCGCACCGGCGTGGCTGTAATAGTCAGTATCTTCGCGGTGATCGTAGCGATCAGCCGAGCCACTCAACGCCAGTGCAGGCTCGGCATAGTGTGGGGCTTGTTTCGGCGACTCTACGTAGCTGTTCGGCTCGTAGTTCGGCGCTGCGCCACCATTGCTGCCAAAAGCCATCGAGCCATCACGCTGGTAGGTATTCACCGGGCTGCGCGGAGCATTTACTGGCAACTGCTGGTGGTTGGTGCCTACGCGGTAGCGATGGGCATCGGCGTAGGCGAACACACGACCTTGCAGCATGCGATCCGGCGACAGACCCACACCAGGCACCATGTTGCTCGGACCGAACGCTGCCTGTTCGACTTCAGCGAAGTAATTCAGCGGATTACGGTTCAGCTCCAGCTCACCCACCTCGATCAGTGGGAACTCTTTCTGCGACCAGGTCTTGGTCACGTCGAACGGGTTCTCGTAGTGAGCTGCGGCCTGAGCCTCGGTCATGATCTGGATGCACACGCTCCATTTCGGGAAGTCACCGCGCTCGATGGCTTCGAACAGATCGCGCTGGGCGTAATCGGGGTCTGTGCCCGCCAAACGTGCCGCGTCTGCCGGCGCGAGGTTTTTGATCCCTTGCTTGGTCTTGTAGTGCCACTTCACCCAATGCCGCTCGCCTTGAGCGTTGATAAGGCTGTAGGTGTGGCTGCCGAAGCCGTGCATGTGGCGATAGCCGTCCGGAATGCCGCGATCGGAGAACAGGATCGTGACCTGGTGCAGTGCTTCAGGCGAATGCGACCAGAAGTCCCACATCATCTGCGCGCTTTTCAGGTTGCTTTGCGGCAGGCGTTTCTGGGTGTGGATAAAGTCAGGGAATTTCAGCGGATCACGAATGAAGAACACCGGCGTGTTGTTGCCGACGATGTCCCAGTTGCCTTCTTCGGTGTAGAACTTGAGGGCGAAGCCACGCGGATCGCGCTCGGTGTCGGCCGAGCCACGCTCGCCACCCACCGTCGAAAAACGCAGGAAGGTCGGCGTCTGTTTGCCGACAGCAGAAAACAACTTGGCGCTAGTGTACTGAGTAATGTCGCGAGTGACCGTGAAAGTGCCGTATGCGCCCGAACCCTTGGCGTGCACACGACGCTCAGGGATGTTTTCCCGGTTGAAGTGAGCAAGCTTTTCGATCAGATGAAAATCATCGAGCAACAACGGACCACGAGGGCCGGCGGAGCGAGAATTCTGGTTATCGGCGACAGGTGCGCCACTGGCGGTCGTAAGCGTCTTGTTCTGGCTCATGCGATCTTCTTCCTCTATCGGTCTTGAACTGCCGGCTAATCGGCTTGTTGGGGAGTATCGATCATCAATATGACAGCCACAAATTCATTAACTGATGGTCATCAATAGAGAAAAACTAACGATAAATCCCCGCACATAGTGCAGACCCAAACAGGGTAGATGCTTGTACGAACGGCGCATTTCTTACAGGCACAAAAAACCGGGCACTGGGCCCGGTTCCTTGTTACAGACTGATGTCTTACTCAGCGGATACTGCTTCACCGCCGACAGCACGATCAACCAGTTCGACGTACGCCATAGGCGCGTTGTCGCCAGCGCGGAAACCGCACTTGAGGATGCGCAGGTAGCCACCCTCACGGGTAGCGTAACGCTTGCCCAGGTCGTTGAAGAGCTTACCAACGATAGCTTTCGAACGAGTACGGTCGAAAGCCAGACGACGGTTAGCAACGCTGTCTGTCTTTGCCAGAGTGATCAGCGGCTCGGCAACGCGGCGCAGTTCTTTGGCTTTTGGCAGAGTAGTTTTGATCAGCTCGTGCTCGAACAGCGACACCGCCATGTTCTGGAACATGGCCTTGCGGTGCGAGCTGGTGCGGCTCAGGTGACGCCCACTTTTACGATGACGCATGGTTCATTCCTTACCAAACACTACGTTCGGTGATTACGACGATCAGGCAGTCGCCTTGTCGTCCTTCTTAAGACTTGCAGGCGGCCAGTTGTCGAGGCGCATGCCGAGGGACAGACCGCGGGAGGCCAGAACGTCCTTGATTTCAGTCAAGGATTTCTTGCCCAGGTTCGGAGTCTTCAACAACTCTACTTCGGTACGCTGAATCAGGTCGCCGATGTAGTAGATGTTTTCCGCCTTAAGGCAGTTAGCCGAACGTACAGTCAGTTCCAGATCGTCAACCGGGCGAAGCAGGATCGGATCGATCTCGTCTTCCTGCTCGACAACCACTGGCTCACTGTCACCCTTGAGGTCGACGAACGCAGCCAACTGCTGTTGCAGGATGGTTGCAGCACGACGAATAGCCTCTTCAGGATCCAGAGTACCGTTGGTTTCCAGATCAATAACCAGCTTGTCCAGGTTGGTACGCTGCTCGACACGGGCGTTTTCCACCACGTATGCGATACGGCGAACCGGGCTGAACGAAGAGTCAAGCTGCAAGCGACCGATGCTGCGGCTTTCGTCTTCATCGCTCTGACGCGAGTCGGCTGGTTCATAACCACGACCACGAGCTACGGTGAGCTTCATGTTCAGGGCGCCGTTAGACGCCAGGTTAGCGATTACGTGATCGGGATTAACGATCTCGACATCATGATCCAGCTGAATATCGGCAGCGGTAACCACCCCCGAACCCTTCTTCGACAAGGTCAGCGTAACTTCGTCACGACCGTGCAGCTTGATGGCCAGACCTTTAAGGTTCAACAGGATTTCAATTACGTCTTCCTGTACACCTTCGATGGCGCTGTACTCGTGGAGCACACCGTCAATCTCGGCCTCGACTACTGCGCAGCCGGGCATTGAGGACAACAGGATGCGGCGCAGCGCGTTGCCCAGGGTGTGGCCAAAACCACGCTCGAGAGGCTCGAGAGTGATCTTGGCGCGGGTTGGACTGACAACCTGCACGTCAATGTGACGGGGTGTCAGGAACTCATTTACCGAAATCTGCATGGATGCACCTATTTTCTAGCCCTTACTTACTTGGAGTAGAGCTCGACAATCAGGCTTTCGTTGATGTCGGCGGACAGATCACTGCGAGCAGGAACGTTCTTGAAAACGCCCGACTTTTTCTCAGTGTCTACTTCTACCCACTCTACGCGGCCACGTTGAGCACACAGATCGAGAGCTTGGACAATGCGAAGTTGATTTTTTGCTTTCTCGCGGACAGCAACCACGTCACCAGCACGAACCTGGTAAGACGGAACGTTTACGGTCTGACCGTTAACGCTGATCGACTTGTGCGATACCAACTGACGGGATTCGGCACGAGTCGAACCAAAGCCCATACGGTATACGACGTTGTCCAGACGGCATTCGAGCAGTTGCAGCAGGTTTTCACCGGTTGCGCCTTTCTTGCTGGCAGCAGCCTTGTAGTAGCCGCTGAACTGACGCTCGAGAACGCCGTAGATACGACGAACCTTCTGCTTTTCGCGCAGTTGGGTGCCGTAGTCGGACTGGCGACCGCGGCGTTGGCCGTGGATACCAGGTGCTGCTTCAATGTTGCACTTCGATTCGATCGCGCGCACGCCGCTCTTCAGGAAGAGATCGGTGCCTTCGCGACGAGCGAGTTTGCATTTTGGACCAATGTAACGAGCCATTCTTTACAATCTCCTGGATTACACGCGGCGCTTCTTCGGCGGACGGCACCCGTTGTGCGGGATTGGCGTCACGTCGGTGATGCTGGCGATCTTGTAGCCACAGCCGTTCAAAGCGCGGACTGCGGATTCACGACCTGGACCTGGACCCTTGACGTTCACGTCGAGGTTCTTCAGGCCGTATTCCAGCGCAGCTTGACCAGCACGTTCGGCAGCTACTTGAGCAGCAAACGGAGTGGACTTGCGGGAACCGCGGAAACCCGAACCACCGGAGGTAGCCCAGGAAAGAGCGTTACCTTGACGGTCGGTGATGGTCACGATGGTGTTGTTAAAAGATGCATGGATGTGGGCGATGCCATCAACCACTGTCTTTTTAACTTTTTTACGAGGACGAGCAGCAGGTTTTGCCATGATTAAATTCCTGTCGATTCGCTGGGGCGATTACTTGCGGATCGGCTTACGCGGACCTTTACGGGTACGCGCGTTGGTCTTGGTACGCTGACCGCGTACTGGCAGACCACGACGATGACGCAGACCGCGATAGCAACCGAGGTCCATCAAGCGCTTGATTTTCATGTTGATTTCGCGACGCAGGTCACCTTCAGTGGTGAACTTCGCCACTTCGCCACGCAGCTGTTCAATCTGCTCGTCGCTCAGATCCTTGATCTTTGCGGCTGGGTTTACCCCAGTCTCTGCACAGATCTTCTGTGCAGTAGTGCGACCGACACCATAGATGTAGGTCAGCGAGATAACAGTATGCTTGTTATCTGGAATGTTAACGCCTGCAATACGGGCCATTCAGTGGGACTCCAATTGACAGCTACCTACGCCCCGGAAGCCAAGAAATAGGGCGCGAGATAATATCGCTGTAATAACAAATAATCAACCCGGTAGCGCACTAGCTACCGGGCTTGAAGCACAATCACACTCAGCCTTGGCGCTGTTTGTGACGCGGTTCCGCGCTGCAAATTACTCGAACAACACCTTCGCGGCGAATAATCTTGCAGTTACGGCACAGCTTTTTCACCGATGCACGAACTTTCATCACCAACTCCTCGAACCTTATGGGTACTCAGCGCAACATGCCGCTGCCGTAACCCTTCAGGTTGGCTTTCTTCATCAGGGATTCGTACTGGTGCGAAACGAGGTGCGATTGTACTTGGGACATGAAGTCCATCACAACCACGACCACGATCAGCAACGAGGTCCCGCCAAGGTAGAACGGTACGTTTGCTGCTACCACCAGGAACTGGGGCAACAAGCACACGGCCGTCATGTAAAGAGCACCGAACATGGTCAAGCGAGTCAGAACGCCATCAATGTAGCGCGCGGACTGCTCACCAGGACGGATGCCCGGAATAAAGGCACCGGACTTCTTCAGGTTTTCCGCTACGTCTTTCGGATTGAACATCAACGCCGTATAGAAGAAGCAGAAGAAAATAATCCCTGCACTAAACAGCAGAATATTCAACGGCTGACCAGGAGCGATCGACTGCGAGATGTCCTGCAACCAGCCCATACCTTCAGACTGACCGAACCAGGCACCCAACGAAGCCGGGAACAGCAAAATGCTGCTCGCGAAAATAGCCGGAATAACACCGGCCATGTTCACCTTCAGCGGCAGGTGGCTAGTCTGCGCAGCAAAAACCTTGCGGCCTTGCTGACGCTTGGCGTAGTGAACAGCGATACGACGCTGACCACGCTCAATGAACACCACGAAACCGATAATCGCTACTGCCAGCAAACCGATGGCAACCAAGGCGAAGATGTTGATATCACCCTGACGCGCAGACTCGAAAGACTGCCCGATTGCTCTCGGAAGACCGGCGACGATACCCGAAAAAATCAACATCGAGATACCGTTGCCTACACCACGCTCAGTAATCTGCTCACCCAGCCACATCATGAACATCGCACCAGCCACAAACGTGGATACCGCGACGAAATGGAAGCCAAAGTCACCAGTGAACGCAACGCCCTGCCCCGCCAGACCAATGGACATGCCAATGGCCTGGACGAGAGCGAGGACGACGGTGCCGTAGCGGGTGTACTGGCTGATCTTGCGACGGCCAGCTTCACCTTCCTTCTTCAACTGCTCCAGCTGCGGACTGACGGCGGTCATCAGTTGCATGATGATCGATGCCGAAATGTACGGCATGATCCCCAGTGCAAAAATGCTCATCCGCTCCAGCGCGCCGCCGGAAAACATGTTGAACAAGCTAAGAATGGTCCCCTCATTCTGTCGAAACAGGTCCGCGAGTCGGTCCGGGTTGATACCTGGAACCGGGATGTGTGCGCCTATTCGGTAGACGATAATCGCCAGGAACAGAAAACGCAGACGAGCCCAGAGTTCAGACATACCGCCTTTGCCGAGCGCAGAGAGAGCACCTTGCTTAGCCATTTATTCCTCGAACTTGCCGCCAGCTGCTTCGATAGCCGCACGCGCACCTTTGGTGGCGCCGATTCCCTTGCCGATAGTGACAGCGCGAGTCACTTCACCGGACAGCATGATTTTCACACGCTGTACGTTGACGTTGATCACGTTGGCATCTTTCAGGGACTGCACGGTGACGATGTCGCCTTCCACTTTAGCCAGCTCGGACAGACGCACTTCTGCGCGGTCCATGGCTTTCAGGGAAACGAAACCGAACTTCGGCAGGCGACGATGCAGCGGCTGTTGACCGCCTTCAAAGCCTGGAGCAATGGTGCCACCGGAGCGGGAGGTCTGACCTTTGTGACCACGGCCACCAGTCTTACCCAAACCACTACCGATACCACGGCCCGGACGATGCTTTTCGCGACGGGAACCCGGCGCTGGACTCAGATCATTGAGTTTCATCGATTAACCCTCGACACGCAGCATGTAGTAAGCCTTGTTGATCATCCCGCGATTCTCGGGAGTATCCTGGACTTCTACAGTGTGACCGATGCGACGCAGACCCAGACCCTTAACGCACAGTTTGTGGTTAGGGATGCGGCCGGTCATGCTTTTGATCAGCGTAACTTTAACGGTAGCCATGATTACTTGATCTCCTCAACACGCAGGCCACGCTTGGCTGCAATGGACTCAGGAGACTGCATAGCTTTCAGACCCTTGAAAGTGGCGTGAACCACGTTTACTGGGTTAGTCGAGCCGTAGCACTTGGCCAGAACGTTCTGAACGCCAGCAACTTCGAGGACAGCACGCATAGCGCCGCCAGCGATGATACCGGTACCTTCAGAAGCAGGCTGCATGTACACCTTCGAAGCGCCATGGGCAGACTTCATTGCGTACTGCAGAGTGGTGCCGTTCAGATCAACCTGGATCATGTTGCGGCGAGCAGCTTCCATTGCCTTCTGGATCGCAGCAGGCACTTCACGCGACTTGCCACGGCCGAAGCCAACACGCCCTTTACCATCACCAACCACGGTCAACGCGGTGAAAGTGAAGATACGGCCGCCTTTAACGGTTTTGGCTACGCGGTTAACTTGAACCAGCTTCTCGATGTAGCCTTCGTCGCGCTTTTGGTCGTTATTTGACATAACTTAGAACTCCAGCCCAGCTTCACGAGCAGCATCAGCCAGCGCTTTAACGCGGCCATGGTACTTGAAGCCAGAGCGGTCGAAAGCCACCTGCGAGACGCCAGCGGCCTTAGCACGCGTAGCGACCAGCTGGCCAACCTTAGTGGCCGCGTCGATGTTGCCAGTGGCGCCATCACGCAGTTCTTTATCCAAAGTCGAGGCGCTTGCCAGGACTTTGTTGCCGTCGGCCGAAATGACCTGGGCGTAGATGTGCTGCGAAGAGCGGAACACGCAGAGACGCACGACTTCGAGTTCGTGCATTTTCAGGCGTGCTTTGCGAGCGCGACGCAGTCGAGTAACTTTTTTGTCGGTCATTTGCTATGCCCTACTTCTTCTTGGCTTCTTTACGACGGACGACTTCGTCCGCGTAGCGCACACCTTTGCCTTTGTACGGCTCTGGTGGACGGAAGTCGCGGATCTCGGCGGCCACTTGACCTACCAGCTGCTTGTCGATGCCCTTGATCAGGATATCGGTCTGGCTAGGAGTCTCAGCGGTGATGCCTTCCGGCAGTTCGTAATCCACTGGGTGCGAGAAGCCAAGAGCCAGGTTCAGCACCTGACCTTTTGCTTGCGCTTTGTAACCAACACCGACCAGCTGGAGCTTGCGCTCAAAGCCTTGGCTTACGCCCTGGACCATGTTGTTTACCAACGCACGAGTGGTACCGGCCATTGCGCGAGTCTGCTGATCGCCATTGCGAGCAGCAAAACGCAGCTCACCGGCTTCTTCAACGATCTCAACGGACGAATGGACGTTCAGTTCAAGAGTACCCTTGGCACCCTTCACCGAAAGCTGTTGGCCTGCGAATTTTACTTCGACACCGGCTGGCAGCTTAACGGGGTTCTTAGCGACGCGAGACATGCTTATCCCCCCTTAGAACACAGTGCAAAGAACTTCGCCGCCGACACCGGCAGCGCGCGCAGCACGATCAGTCATCACACCTTTGTTGGTGGAGACGATAGACACGCCGAGACCGCCACGTACTTTTGGCAATTCTTCGACGGACTTGTACTGACGCAGGCCTGGACGGCTAACGCGCTTGACTTCTTCGATAACCGGACGGCCTTCGAAATATTTCAGCTCGATAGACAGCAGTGGTTTGGTTTCGCTGCTGATCTGATAACCCGCGATGTAACCTTCGTCCTTCAGGACTTTAGCTACAGCCACCTTCAACGTGGAAGAAGGCATGCTTACGACGGACTTTTCAGCCATCTGGGCATTACGGATTCGAGTTAGCATGTCCGCTAACGGGTCCTGCATACTCATGGGCTAGACGCTCCTAATACAGAAAAATTAGCCTTGCGGCTACTACTTGTCGCCGAGAAATTCCGGGCAGAAAAACACGGGCTCAGGCGAGCCGGTCATTCTAGACACACCCCAGAAATGAATCAAGCCCCAAAAGGGGCTTGATTCATGTTCAAGGCCACCGATGGTCAGGTTCTTGCGACCCCGACCATCGAGACTTTGACAGCAATTACCAGCTGGCTTTAACCAGACCTGGAACGTCACCACGCATTGCAGCTTCACGCAGCTTGTTACGGCCCAGGCCGAACTTGCGGTAAACGCCGTGCGGACGACCGGTCAGACGGCAACGGTTACGCATGCGCGAAGCGCTAGCGTCACGTGGTTGCTTCTGCAGAGCTACGGTAGCTTCCCAACGCGCTTCTGGACTAGCGTTCAGATCGACGATGATAGCTTTCAGCGCTGCACGCTTGACGGCGTACTTGGCAACGGTGAGCTGACGCTTCAGCTCACGGTTTTTCATGCTCTTCTTGGCCATTTTCCTACTCCAATCAGTTGCGGAACGGGAATTTGAAAGCACGCAGCAGAGCGCGGCCTTCGTCATCGTTCTTGGCAGTGGTGGTCAGGGTAATGTCCAGACCGCGGAGAGCATCGATCTTGTCGTAGTCGATTTCCGGGAAAATGATCTGCTCTTTCACGCCCATGCTGTAGTTGCCACGACCGTCGAAGGACTTGGCATTCAGGCCGCGGAAGTCGCGAACCCGAGGCAGGGAGATCGACAGCAGACGATCCAGGAACTCGTACATACGCTCACGGCGCAGGGTCACTTTGACGCCGATCGGCCAACCTTCACGGACTTTAAAGCCAGCGATGGATTTGCGAGCGTAGGTCACAACGACTTTCTGGCCGGTGATCTTTTCCAGGTCAGCAACAGCGTGCTCGATGACTTTTTTGTCACCGATCGCTTCGCCCAGACCCATGTTCAGGGTGATTTTGGTAACGCGCGGAACTTCCATCACGTTGCCAAGCTTCAGTTCTTCCTTCAGCTTGGGAGCGATTTCCTTCCGGTAAATCTCTTGTAGTCGTGCCATGGTCTTCTACCTAGCAGTGTTCAAGCATCAACCGCTTTTTGGGTCGACTTGAAGACACGAATTTTCTTACCGTCTTCCACTTTGAAACCAACGCGATCAGCCTTGTTGGTTTCGCCGTTGAAGATGGCAACGTTGGAAGCGTGCAGTGGCGCTTCTTTCTCGACGATACCGCCCTGTACGCCCGACATCGGGTTAGGCTTGGTATGACGCTTGACCAGGTTCAGACCACCAACAACCAGACGGTTGTCAGCGAGAACCTTCAGCACCTTACCGCGCTTACCTTTGTCTTTGCCGGCGATCACGATGATCTCGTCGTCACGACGAATCTTTTGCATGTCGGATCTCCTTACAGCACTTCTGGGGCGAGCGAGACGATCTTCATGAACTTCTCAGTACGAAGTTCACGGGTCACTGGCCCAAAGATACGGGTGCCGATCGGCTCTTGCTTGTTGTTCAGAAGAACAGCAGCGTTGCCATCAAAGCGGATAATGGAGCCATCAGCACGACGTACGCCGTGACGAGTGCGGACCACAACAGCAGTCATCACTTGGCCTTTTTTCACCTTACCGCGAGGAATTGCTTCCTTCACGGTAACCTTGATGATGTCACCGATACCAGCGTAACGACGATGGGAGCCACCCAGCACCTTGATGCACATAACGCGGCGAGCGCCGCTGTTATCGGCCACATCGAGCATGGATTGAGTCTGAATCATATAATTTCTCCGACCCCTAGCCCTTAGACTTCCACAGCGCGTTCGAGAACATCAACCAGCGCCCAAGACTTGGTCTTGGCCATCGGACGAGTTTCACGAATAGTGACTTTGTCGCCGATGTGGCACTGATTGGTTTCGTCGTGCGCGTGCAGCTTAGTCGAACGCTTAACGTATTTACCGTAGATCGGGTGCTTAACGCGACGCTCGATCAGAACGGTGATGGTTTTGTCCATCTTGTCGCTGACAACACGGCCAGTCAGCGTACGGACAGTTTTTTCGGCTTCAGCCATGATTACTTACCTGCCTGCTGGTTGAGCACAGTCTTCACGCGAGCGATGTCACGCTTAACTTGCGAGAGCAGATGAGACTGCCCCAACTGGCCAGTTGCTTTCTGCATGCGCAGATTGAACTGGTCGCGCAGCAAGCCGAGCAGTTGCTCGTTCAGCTGCTGTGCGGATTTTTCACGAAGTTCATTCGCTTTCATCACATCACCGTCCGTTTAACAAAGGAGGTGGCGAGCGGCAGCTTTGCAGCAGCCAGGGCGAAAGCCTCACGCGCCAGCTCTTCAGAAACACCCTCGATTTCATACAGGACTTTGCCTGGCTGAATCTGGGCAACCCAGTATTCCACGTTACCCTTACCTTTACCCATACGAACCTCGAGAGGCTTCTTGGAGATCGGCTTGTCCGGGAATACACGGATCCAGATCTTGCCACCACGTTTTACGTGACGGGTCAGAGCACGACGCGCTGACTCGATCTGACGAGCGGTGAGACGACCACGAGCAACAGACTTCAGCGCGAACTCGCCGAAGCTGACTTTGCTACCGCGCAGTGCCAGACCACGGTTGTGGCCGGTCATCTGCTTGCGGAACTTCGTACGCTTTGGTTGCAACATTTGGCGTACCCCTTACTTAGCAGCTTTTTTACGAGGCGCTGGTGCTTGTGGTTTCAGTTCTTCTTGGCGACCACCAATTACTTCGCCTTTGAAGATCCAAACCTTTACACCGATCACACCGTAGGTGGTGTGAGCTTCGTAGGTGGCATAGTCGATATCGGCACGCAGGGTGTGCAGTGGCACACGACCTTCGCGATACCATTCAGTACGTGCGATTTCAGCACCGCCGAGACGACCGCTCACTTGGATTTTGATGCCTTTGGCACCAATGCGCATGGCGTTCTGTACGGCGCGCTTCATGGCGCGACGGAACATCACACGACGCTCCAGCTGCTGAGCTACGCTCTGGGCAACCAGCATACCGTCGAGCTCCGGCTTGCGGATCTCTTCGATATTGATGTGCACAGGCACACCCATTTGCTTGGTCAGGTCCTGACGCAGTTTTTCAACATCTTCACCTTTCTTCCCGATAACGATACCTGGACGAGCGGTGTGGATGGTGATGCGTGCAGTTTGAGCCGGGCGATGGATATCGATACGGCTTACGGACGCGCTTTTTAGTTTGTCTTGGAGATACTCACGCACCTTCAGATCTGCGAGCAAATAGTCCGCATAAGTCCGACCGTCTGCGTACCAGACGGAGGTGTGCTCCTTGACGATTCCCAGGCGAATGCCAATGGGATGTACTTTCTGACCCATCTCTTCGACTCCGTTACTTGTCAGCAACCTTGACAGTGATATGGCAAGACCGCTTGACGATGCGATCAGCACGGCCTTTGGCACGTGGCATGATGCGCTTCAGCGAACGCCCTTCGTTGACGAAAACGGTGCTGACCTTCAGGTCATCAACGTCTGCGCCTTCGTTATGCTCGGCGTTGGCTACGGCCGACTCCAGCACTTTTTTCATGATCTCGGCGGCTTTCTTACTGCTGAAAGCCAACAGGTTGAGCGCTTCGCCCACCTTCTTCCCGCGGATCTGGTCGGCGACCAAGCGGGCTTTCTGGGCGGAGATTCGAGCGCCCGACAACTTAGCGGCTACTTCCATTTCCTTACCCCTTAACGCTTGGCTTTCTTGTCTGCCACGTGCCCGCGATAGTTGCGGGTACCGGCGAACTCGCCCAGTTTGTGGCCGACCATGTCTTCGTTAACGAGAACTGGGACGTGCTGACGACCGTTGTGTACTGCGATGGTCAGACCGACCATTTGTGGCAGGATCATCGAACGACGCGACCAAGTCTTAATTGGTTTGCGATCGTTCTTTTCCGCCGCCACTTCGATCTTCTTCAGTAGGTGAAGATCAATAAAAGGACCTTTTTTCAGAGAACGTGGCACTGTCGTATCCCTCTATTTACTTGCGACGACGGACGATCATTTTGTCGGTACGCTTATTACCACGAGTCTTCGCGCCCTTAGTCGGGAAGCCCCATGGCGATACCGGATGACGACCACCAGAGGTACGACCTTCACCACCACCATGTGGGTGGTCAACCGGGTTCATGGCAACACCACGAACGGTTGGGCGAACGCCACGCCAGCGCTTCGCACCAGCCTTACCCAGCGAACGCAGGCTGTGCTCGGAGTTCGAGACTTCGCCCAGGGTCGCACGGCACTCAGCCAGTACTTTACGCATTTCACCGGAACGCAGACGCAGGGTCACGTAAACGCCTTCACGAGCGATCAGCTGAGCCGAAGCACCAGCGGAACGAGCAATTTGTGCGCCTTTACCTGGCTTCAGTTCGATGCCGTGTACGGTAGAACCGACTGGAATGTTGCGCAGTTGCAGAGCGTTACCTGGCTTGATTGGAGCCAAGGCACCTGCGATCAGCGTGTCGCCAGCACTCACGCCTTTAGGGGCGATGATGTAGCGGCGTTCGCCGTCTGCGTAGCAGAGCAGTGCGATGTGAGCAGTACGGTTTGGATCGTATTCGATACGCTCGACAGTGGCGACAATGCCATCTTTGTCGTTGCGACGGAAATCGACCATACGGTAATGCTGCTTATGACCACCACCGATGTGACGAGTGGTAATACGGCCATTGTTGTTACGACCACCAGACTTCGATTTTTTCTCGAGCAGCGGTGCGTGAGGAGCGCCTTTATGCAGCTCCTGGTTGACCACCTTGACCACAAAACGGCGGCCAGGGGAAGTCGGTTTGCATTTAACGATTGCCATGATGCACCCCTTCCTTACTCAGCACTGCTGCTGAAATCGAGATCTTGGCCTGGCTGAAGGGAGATAACTGCCTTCTTCCAGTCATTACGCTTGCCCAGACCGCGAGCGGTGCGCTTGCTCTTACCCAGAACGTTCAGGGTAGTAACACGCTCAACTTTCACGCTGAACAGGCTTTCGACGGCCTTCTTGATTTCCAGCTTGGTTGCGTCAGTAGCAACCTTGAAAACGAACTGGCCTTTCTTGTCTGCCAGAACCGTAGCCTTCTCGGAAACGTGCGGGCCAAGCAGAACTTTAAATACGCGTTCCTGGTTCATCCCAGCAGCTCCTCGAATTTCTTCACGGCCGACACGGTGATCAACACCTTGTCGTATGCGATCAGACTAACTGGATCGGAACCTTGCACGTCACGTACATCTACGTGTGGCAGGTTGCGAGCAGCCAGGTACAGGTTCTGATCAACAGCGTCCGACACGATCAGAACGTCGGTCAGGCTCATGTTGTTCAGTTTGCCCAGCAGGTCTTTGGTTTTCGGAGTTTCAACTGCGAAATCCTGAACCACGACCAGACGATCAGTACGCACCAGCTCAGCAAGGATGGAACGCATTGCTGCGCGATACATCTTCTTGTTCAGCTTCTGGGAGTGATCCTGTGGACGAGCTGCGAAAGTGGTGCCGCCGCCGCGCCAGATTGGGCTACGGATAGTACCGGCACGAGCACGGCCAGTACCTTTCTGACGCCATGGGCGCTTACCGCCACCACGAACGTCGGAACGGGTCTTTTGCTGCTTGCTACCTTGACGGCCGCCAGCCATGTAGGCCACGACTGCTTGGTGAACCAGCGTCTCGTTGAATTCGCCGCCAAATGTCAGTTCGGAAACTTCGATCGCTTGAGCGTCATTTACATTTAATTGCATGTCAGCTTCCCCTTAACCGCGAGCCTTGGCTGCTGGACGTACAACCAGGTTGCCGCCAGTAGCGCCAGGAACAGCACCCTTGACCAGCAACAGATTGCGTTCAGCGTCCACGCGCACTACTTCCAGGGACTGCACGGTCACGCGCTCAGCGCCCATATGACCGGACATTTTTTTGCCCTTGAATACACGACCAGGAGTCTGGCACTGGCCGATAGAGCCTGGGACGCGGTGGGATACGGAGTTACCGTGGGTGTTATCTTGCCCGCGGAAATTCCAACGCTTGATCGTACCCTGGAAGCCTTTACCTTTGGACTGACCGGTCACATCAACCAGTTGACCAGCAGCGAAGATTTCAGCGTTGATCAGATCGCCGGCCTGGTACTCGCCTTCTTCAAGGCGGAATTCCATTACGGTACGACCAGCGGCAACGTTCGCCTTGGCGAAGTGGCCAGCCTGAGCAGCTGTTACACGGGAAGCACGACGCTCGCCGACAGTGACTTGCACTGCACGATAGCCATCGGTTTCTTCAGTTTTGAACTGGGTGACGCGATTCGGCTCGATCTCAATGACCGTGACCGGAATGGAGACACCTTCTTCGGTGAAAATACGGGTCATACCCGCTTTACGACCGACTACACCAATAGTCATGTTGTAAACCTCATGAGTGTACGGGGCTTTCACCCGCTATGGCCGCCCATTTCAGAGCGTTACACGACCAAGACCGAGTCTTAGCCGAGGCTGATCTGCACTTCCACACCGGCCGCAAGATCAAGCTTCATAAGTGCATCAACGGTTTTATCCGTTGGCTGGACGATGTCCAGAACGCGCTTATGAGTGCGGATCTCGTACTGGTCACGCGCGTCTTTGTTGACGTGCGGGGAAACCAGAACAGTGAACCGCTCTTTACGGGTAGGCAGTGGAATTGGACCACGCACTTGAGCACCAGTACGTTTCGCGGTTTCCACGATTTCCTGGGTTGATTGGTCGATCAGGCGATGGTCAAAAGCCTTCAACCTGATACGGATTTGCTGATTTTGCATTGGATTTCAGACTCCGGCTGCTATTCCCACCGGGCGCAATACGCCCGTTAAAAGGAGGCGCAATTCTATAGACGCCCCAGATAGGTGTCAACCCAATAAAAAAGCCCCCGCTAAGCGGGGGCTTTTTCAACTCATCAAAGCTGACTCAATAAAGAGATCACTCGATGATTTTAGCTACAACACCAGCACCAACGGTACGGCCGCCTTCACGGATTGCGAAACGCAGACCGTCTTCCATCGCGATGGTTTTGATCAGGGTAACAGTCATTTGAATGTTGTCACCTGGCATTACCATTTCAACGCCTTCTGGCAGCTCGCAGTTACCAGTCACGTCAGTAGTACGGAAGTAGAACTGTGGACGGTAGCCTTTGAAGAACGGAGTGTGACGACCGCCTTCTTCCTTGCTCAGAACGTAAACTTCTGCGGTGAACTTGGTGTGCGGCTTAACCGAACCCGGCTTAACCAGAACCTGACCACGCTCAACGTCGTCACGCTTGGTACCACGCAGCAGAACGCCGCAGTTCTCGCCCGCACGACCTTCGTCCAGCAGCTTGCGGAACATCTCAACACCGGTGCAGGTGGTGGTGGTGGTGTCACGCAGACCAACGATCTCCAGCGGATCCTGAACGCGAACGATACCGCGCTCGATACGACCGGTCACAACAGTACCGCGACCCGAAATCGAGAACACGTCTTCGATTGGCATCAGGAACGGCTTGTCGATAGCACGCTCTGGCTCTGGGATGTAGCTGTCCAGAGTTTCCACCAGCCTCTTGACAGCGGTGGTGCCCATTTCGTTGTCGTCTTTGCCTTCCAGCGCCATACGAGCCGAACCGATGATGATCGGAGTGTCGTCGCCTGGGAAGTCGTAGGTGGACAGCAGGTCGCGAACTTCCATCTCAACCAGTTCCAGCAGCTCAGCGTCGTCTACCAGGTCAGCCTTGTTCAGGAAAACCACGATGTACGGAACGCCTACCTGACGGGACAGCAGGATGTGCTCACGAGTTTGTGGCATCGGACCATCGGCAGCCGAGCAAACCAGGATCGCGCCGTCCATCTGGGCAGCACCGGTGATCATGTTCTTCACGTAGTCAGCGTGACCTGGGCAGTCAACGTGAGCGTAGTGACGAATGTTCGAGTTGTACTCAACGTGCGCGGTGTTGATGGTGATACCGCGAGCTTTTTCTTCTGGAGCGCTGTCGATCTTGTCGAATTCAACTACGGCCGAACCGAAAACTTCGGAGCAGACGCGAGTCAGAGCAGCGGTCAGAGTGGTTTTACCGTGGTCAACGTGGCCGATGGTGCCAACGTTGACGTGCGGTAGGGAACGATCAAATTTTTCTTTAGCCACGACAATTAACTCCTAGCCTAAAGGGGCTGAATCAGCCTTGTTTTTTGGTAACGGATTCGACGATGTGCGACGGAGCCGTTTCGTATTTTTTGAATTCCATAGAGTAGCTTGCGCGACCCTGGGACATGGAACGAACGTCGGTCGCATAACCGAACATCTCACCCAGTGGAACTTCGGCACGGATAACCTTGCCGGACACTGTGTCTTCCATACCCTGGATCATGCCGCGACGACGGTTAAGGTCGCCCATCACATCACCCATATAGTCTTCAGGCGTAACAACCTCTACTGCCATGATCGGCTCGAGCAACTCACCACCGCCCTTCTGGGCCAGTTGCTTGGTCGCCATGGAAGCAGCCACTTTAAACGCCATCTCGTTGGAGTCGACGTCGTGGTAAGAACCATCGAACACGGTAGCCTTCAGGCCGATCAGCGGATAGCCGGCAACAACGCCGTTCTTCATCTGCTCTTCGATACCCTTCTGGATAGCCGGGATGTATTCCTTAGGAACCACACCACCCACTACTTCGTTCAGGAATTGCAGACCTTCCTGACCGTCGTCAGCAGGAGCAAAGCGAATCCAGCAATGACCGAACTGGCCACGACCGCCGGACTGACGAACGAACTTGCCTTCGATTTCGCAGTTCTTCGTGATGCGCTCACGGTACGAAACCTGTGGCTTGCCGATGTTGGCTTCGACGTTGAACTCACGGCGCATCCGGTCAACCAGGATGTCCAAGTGCAGCTCGCCCATGCCGGAGATGATCGTCTGACCAGTCTCTTCATCAGTTTTAACGCGGAAAGACGGGTCTTCCTGAGCAAGCTTGCCCAGAGCGATACCCATTTTTTCCTGGTCATCCTTGGTCTTAGGCTCTACGGCAACCGAAATAACCGGCTCCGGGAAGTCCATGCGAACCAGGATGATTGGCTTGTCAGCGTTGCAGAGGGTTTCACCAGTGGTGACGTCCTTCATGCCGATCAGGGCCGCGATGTCGCCAGCGCGCACTTCCTTGATCTCTTCACGGGCGTTTGCGTGCATTTGCACCATACGACCCACGCGCTCTTTCTTGCCTTTGACCGAGTTGATCACGCCGTCGCCGGAGTTCAACACGCCCGAGTAAACGCGGACGAAGGTCAGAGTACCCACGAATGGGTCGGTAGCGATCTTGAACGCCAACGCCGCGAACGGCTCGTCGTCGCTTGCATGACGCTCCATCTCTTCTTCCTCGTTATCAGGGTTGGAACCCTTGATAGCAGGAATGTCGGTCGGAGCAGGCAGGAAGTCGATAACGGCGTCGAGAACCAGGGGAACGCCCTTGTTCTTGAACGAAGAACCGCAAACAGCCAGAACGATTTCGCCAGCGATCGTACGCTGACGCAGAGCAGCCTTGATCTCGGCGATCGACAGCTCTTCACCTTCCAGGTACTTGTTCATCAACTCTTCGCTGGCTTCGGCGGCGGCTTCAACCATGTTGTTGCGCCACTCTTCGGCCAACTCAAGCATGTCCGCAGGGATTTCCTTGCGAACTGGAACCATACCCTTGTCAGAGTCGTTCCAGTAAACAGCTTGCATGTTGATCAGGTCGATCTGGCCCTGGAAGTTGTCTTCCGAACCGATAGCCAGCTGAATCGGCACCGGAGTGTGACCCAGACGCTGTTTGATCTGACCGATCACGCGCAGGAAGTTGGCACCAGCACGGTCCATCTTGTTTACGTAAACAAGACGTGGAACGCCGTATTTGTTGGCCTGACGCCATACGGTTTCCGACTGAGGCTCAACACCCGAAGTACCGCAGAACACAACGACAGCGCCGTCGAGTACGCGCAGGGAACGTTCTACTTCAATGGTGAAGTCTACGTGGCCCGGTGTATCGATTACGTTGAAGCGATGCTCGTGCGGGTACTGCTTCTCGGAACCTTTCCAGAAGGCGGTAATGGCTGCAGAAGTAATGGTAATACCACGCTCCTGCTCCTGAACCATCCAGTCTGTGGTCGCGGCGCCGTCATGCACCTCGCCCATTTTGTGACTTTTGCCAGTGTAAAAAAGGACGCGCTCGGTGGTGGTGGTTTTACCAGCATCCACGTGAGCGACGATACCGATGTTACGGTAGCGGCTAATCGGAGTAGTACGAGCCATAAAGCCCTCGCAAAATTAGTGAAGCTAAAATTAGAAGCGGTAGTGCGAGAAAGCCTTGTTAGCTTCAGCCATACGGTGCACGTCTTCACGCTTCTTAACAGCAGCACCTTTACCTTCAGCAGCATCCAGCAGCTCGCCAGCCAAACGCAGAGCCATAGACTTCTCGCCGCGCTTACGGGCGAAGTCTACCAACCAGCGCATTGCCAGAGCGTTACGACGGGACGGGCGAACTTCGACCGGAACCTGGTAAGTAGCACCACCAACGCGGCGCGACTTCACTTCGACCAGCGGAGCGATGGCGTCGAGTGCTTTTTCGAAGAGTTCCAGGGGATCGGTGCCAGCCTTACGGGACGCAACGGTTTCCAGGGCACCATAAACGATACGCTCGGCAACGGCTTTCTTGCCGCTTTCCATAACGTGGTTCATGAATTTGGCGAGGATCTGGCTTCCGTATTTCGGATCGTCCAGAATCTCACGCTTTGCTGCTACGCGACGTCTTGGCATGATAAGCCCTCAAGCGGTCTTCAGGTTAGCTCGGGACAGATCCAATGGATGCGTGCCCGACCTTACTCTTATCGACTCAATAAAATGAAAATCTGCAAACGGCCGATTACTTCGGACGCTTGGTACCGTACTTCGAACGACCCTGGTTACGGCCTTTAACGCCGGAAGTATCCAAGGAGCCGCGAACGGTGTGGTAACGAACACCTGGCAAGTCTTTTACACGACCGCCGCGGATCAGCACCACGCTGTGCTCTTGCAGGTTGTGGCCTTCACCACCGATATACGAGGAAACCTCGAAACCGTTGGTCAGGCGCACACGGCATACTTTACGCAGTGCCGAGTTAGGTTTTTTCGGCGTAGTGGTGTACACACGGGTGCACACGCCACGACGTTGCGGGCAGTTCTGCAGCGCAGGTACGTCGGATTTCTCGACGATACGCTTACGCGGCTGACGTACCAGCTGGTTGATAGTTGCCATCTACTAGCTCCACTGTTGTCTTGCGACGCTATTGTCTTGCAAGAAAAGCAAAATGGCAGGAACGAATTCCCGCCAAATTTAGGGGATCAAGAGTCTAAAGAGGATCTTGCCCCCAGTCAAGGCAAGGCCCCGACCTCCCCGCTCGTCGAACCTCGACAAATTGTCTCGATTCGATGAACGGTTTGATCAGGGCCTCAGCTCATTTTTCGCAGAACTCAGTTACCGCTCGAGTTCAGCGCTTCGGTCAGTGCAGCTTCCACTTCACTGGCGCTTACGCGCAACGGTTTGTCTGCATCACGACGACGCTTGCGCTCGCTGTGATAAGCCAGACCGGTACCAGCCGGGATCAGACGACCCACGACCACGTTTTCTTTCAGGCCGCGCAGATAATCGCGCTTGCCGGTTACGGCCGCTTCGGTCAGTACGCGGGTGGTTTCCTGGAAGGAAGCCGCCGAGATGAACGATTCGGTCGACAACGACGCCTTGGTGATACCCAGCAGAACGCGAGTGAACTTGGAGACAAACTTGTCTTCCGCGTTCAGACGCTCGTTCTCTACCAGAACGTGAGTCAGTTCCATCTGGTCGCCCTTGATGAAGCTGGAGTCGCCAGACTCGGAGATCTCAACTTTACGCAGCATCTGACGCAGGATGGTCTCGATGTGCTTGTCGTTGATCTTCACGCCTTGCAGACGGTAAACGTCCTGGATCTCGTTCACGATGTACTTGGCCAGCGCGCTCACACCCAGCAGACGCAGGATGTCGTGCGGATCGCTTGGACCGTCGGAGATAACTTCGCCGCGGTTTACCTGCTCACCTTCGAACACGTTCAGGTGACGCCACTTCGGAATCAGCTCTTCGTACGGATCGCTACCGTCGTTCGGGGTAATGACCAGACGGCGCTTGCCTTTGGTTTCCTTACCGAACGCGATGGTGCCGCTGACTTCAGCCAGAATCGACGCTTCTTTCGGACGACGGGCTTCGAACAGGTCGGCAACACGCGGCAGACCACCGGTGATGTCACGAGTCTTCGAAGTCTCTTGCGGGATACGAGCAATAACATCACCGATCGCAATCTTCGCACCGTCCGCAACACCGACCAGGGCGTTGGCTGGCAGGAAGTACTGAGCGATAACGTCAGTGCCTGGCAGCAACAGATCCTTGCCGTTGTCGTCGACCATCTTCACAGCAGGACGGATGTCCTTGCCGGCAGCTGGACGATCTTTCGGATCGAGCACTTCAATGTTGGTCATACCGGTCAATTCGTCAGTCTGACGCTTGATCGTGATGCCTTCTTCCATGCCCACGTAGGTCACGGTACCTTTCATTTCGGTAACGATCGGGTGAGTGTGCGGATCCCACTTGGCCACGATAGCGCCAGCGTCGACCTTGTCACCCTCTTTAACCGAAATCACGGCACCGTACGGCAGCTTGTAACGCTCACGCTCACGACCGAAGTCGTCAGCGATTGCCAGCTCACCGGAACGGGACACAGCAACCAGGTTGCCATCCACACGCTCAACATGTTTCAGGTTGTGCAGACGGACAGTACCGCCATTCTTCACCTGAACGCTGTCGGCTGCGGAAGTACGGCTTGCCGCACCACCGATGTGGAACGTACGCATTGTCAGCTGGGTACCCGGCTCACCAATGGACTGGGCAGCGATAACGCCGACCGACTCACCGATGTTCACCTGGTGACCACGAGCCAGATCACGGCCGTAGCACTTGGCGCAAATGCCGTAGCGGGTTTCGCAGCTGATCGGCGAACGCACGATCACTTCGTCGATGCTGTTCAGCTCGATGAACTCGACCCACTTCTCGTCTACCAGGGTGCCAGCAGGAACGATGACGTCCTCGGTACCCGGCTTGAATACGTCACGGGCGATGACACGACCCAATACGCGCTCACCCAACGGCTCTACAACGTCACCGCCTTCAATGTGCGGAGTCATCAGCAGACCGTGTTCGGTGCCACAATCGATCTCGGTCACGACCAGATCCTGCGCCACGTCTACCAGACGACGAGTCAGGTAACCGGAGTTCGCAGTTTTCAACGCGGTATCCGCCAGACCCTTACGAGCACCGTGAGTCGAGATGAAGTACTGGAGTACGCTCAAACCTTCACGGAAGTTCGCAGTAATCGGCGTTTCAATGATGGAACCGTCCGGCTTGGCCATCAGACCACGCATACCGGCCAGCTGACGAATCTGTGCCGCGGAACCCCGCGCACCCGAGTCGGCCATCATGTACATCGAGTTGAACGATTCTTGCTCGACTTCGTCGCCGTGACGGTCGATGACTTTCTCTTTCGAGAGGTTGGCCATCATCGCCTTGGAGACTTCGTCGTTCGCTTTCGACCAAAGGTCGATCACTTTGTTGTACTTCTCGCCCTGGGTTACCAGGCCGGAGGCGTACTGGCTCTCAATCTCTTTCACTTCGTCGGTGGCAGCACCGATGATGCGGGCTTTTTCATCCGGGATAACGAAGTCGTTAACACCGATGGAAACGCCGGAAATGGTCGAGTAGGCAAAACCGGTGTACATCAACTGGTCAGCGAAGATCACGGTCTCTTTGAGACCAACCACGCGGTAGCACTGGTTGATCAGCTTGGAGATCGCCTTTTTCTTCATCGGCAGGTTGACGACATCGAACGACAGACCTTTTGGCACAACCTGGAACAGCAGCGCACGGCCGACAGTGGTGTCGACGATACGGGTGTTGTTCACGCTGTTGCCGTCACGATCGTTCACGGTTTCGTTGATACGAACCTTGATCTTGGCGTGCAGTGCGGCTTCGCCGGCACGGAACACACGGTCAACTTCCTGCAGATCCGCGAACACACGACCTTCGCCCTTGGCGTTGATCGCTTCACGAGTCATGTAGTACAGACCCAATACAACGTCCTGCGACGGAACGATGATTGGCTCACCGTTGGCTGGCGACAGAATGTTGTTAGTCGACATCATCAACGCACGCGCTTCGAGCTGGGCTTCCAGCGTCAGCGGTACGTGTACGGCCATTTGGTCGCCGTCGAAGTCGGCGTTGTACGCGGCGCAGACCAGCGGGTGCAGCTGGATAGCCTTACCTTCGATCAGTACCGGTTCAAACGCCTGGATACCCAGACGGTGAAGGGTCGGTGCACGGTTAAGAAGAACCGGGTGTTCGCGAATCACTTCAGCGAGAACGTCCCAAACCTCTGGCAGCTCGCGCTCGACCATTTTCTTGGCCGCTTTGATGGTGGTCGCCAGACCACGCATTTCCAGCTTGCCGAAAATGAACGGTTTGAACAGCTCGAGAGCCATCTTCTTCGGCAGACCGCACTGGTGCAGACGCAGGGTCGGACCTACGGTAATTACCGAACGACCGGAGTAGTCAACACGCTTACCGAGCAAGTTCTGACGGAAGCGACCTTGCTTACCCTTGATCATGTCAGCCAGGGATTTCAGAGGACGCTTGTTCGAACCGGTGATAGCGCGACCACGACGACCGTTGTCGAGCAGTGCATCGACAGCTTCCTGCAACATACGCTTTTCGTTGCGCACGATGATGTCCGGAGCGGACAGATCCAGCAGGCGCTTCAAACGGTTGTTACGGTTGATCACTCGACGATACAGATCGTTGAGGTCGGAAGTCGCGAAACGACCGCCATCCAGCGGGACCAGTGGACGCAGATCTGGCGGCAGAACCGGCAGAACGGTCAGCACCATCCACTCTGGCAGGTTGCCGGAACCCTGGAAGGCTTCCATCAACTTCAGACGCTTGGACAGCTTCTTGATTTTGGTTTCAGAGTTGGTTTGCGGAATTTCTTCACGCAGACGGCCAATCTCGTGTTCCAGGTCGATAGCGTGCAGCAGTTCGCGGACAGCTTCGGCACCCATGCGGGCGTCGAAATCGTCACCGAACTCTTCCAGCGCTTCGAAGTACTGCTCATCGTTCAGCAGCTGACCTTTTTCAAGAGTGGTCATGCCCGGGTCGATAACGACATAGCTCTCGAAGTAGAGAACGCGCTCGATATCACGCAGGGTCATGTCCATCAGCAGGCCGATACGGGACGGCAGCGATTTCAGGAACCAGATGTGGGCAACCGGCGAAGCCAGTTCGATGTGCGCCATGCGCTCACGACGAACCTTGGCCAGCGCAACTTCAACGCCGCACTTCTCGCAGATCACACCACGGTGCTTCAAGCGCTTGTACTTACCGCACAGGCACTCGTAATCCTTTACCGGGCCAAAGATCTTGGCGCAGAACAGACCGTCACGCTCAGGTTTGAACGTACGGTAGTTGATGGTTTCCGGCTTTTTAACTTCACCGAACGACCACGAGCGGATCATCTCAGGCGAGGCCAATCCGATACGGATGGCGTCGAACTCTTCGACTTGACCCTGGTTTTTCAGCAAATTCAGTAGGTCTTTCAAGGCCTTTCCTCCTGGCGGAGCAGAGAGCGGGCAATCCTGCCCCGCTCTCGATCGCGTCACGTGTTATTCGGTTTCCAGATCGATATCGATGCCGAGGGAACGAATTTCCTTGATCAACACGTTGAAGGACTCGGGCATGCCCGGCTCCATACGGTGATCGCCATCCACGATGTTTTTGTACATCTTGGTACGGCCGTTCACATCGTCCGACTTCACTGTGAGCATTTCTTGCAGAGTGTAAGCAGCACCGTATGCTTCCAGTGCCCAGACCTCCATCTCCCCGAAACGCTGACCACCGAACTGCGCCTTACCACCCAGCGGTTGCTGGGTAACCAGGCTGTACGAACCGGTAGAACGCGCGTGCATCTTGTCGTCTACCAAGTGGTTCAGCTTCAGCATGTACATGTAGCCAACGGTAACTGGACGCTCGAACTTGTTGCCGGTACGGCCGTCGGTCAGCTGCATCTGGCCGCTTTCTGGCAGGTCTGCCAGTTTCAGCATGGCCTTGATTTCGCTTTCCTTGGCACCGTCGAACACTGGAGTGGCCATTGGAACGCCGCCACGCAGGTTCTTCGCCAGATCCAGGATTTCCTGATCGGAGAAGCTGTCCAGATCTTCGTTACGACCGCCGATCTGGTTGTAGATCTCGTCCAGGAAGGTACGCAGTTCAGCGACTTTGCGCTGCTCTTCGACCATCCGGTTGATCTTCTCGCCCAGACCTTTGGCCGCGAGGCCCAGGTGGGTTTCAAGGATCTGACCAACGTTCATACGCGAAGGTACGCCCAGTGGGTTGAGGACCACGTCGACCGGGGTGCCATTGGCATCGTGCGGCATGTCTTCAACCGGCATGATCACGGAGACCACACCTTTGTTACCGTGACGACCGGCCATCTTGTCGCCCGGCTGGATGCGACGACGGATTGCCAGGTAAACCTTGACGATTTTCAGCACGCCTGGAGCCAGGTCATCGCCCTGCTGCAGTTTGCGCTTCTTGTCTTCGAACTTGTCGTCCAGCAGACGGCGACGATCGACGATGTAGGCCTGAGCCTTCTCGAGCTGCTCGTTCAGAGCATCTTCAGCCATGCGCAGTTTGAACCACTGACCATGCTCAAGACCGTCGAGTACTTCGTCGGTGATGTCCTGACCTTTCTTCAGGCCCGCGCCGCCTTCGGCCTTGTGGCCTACCAGAGCGGAGCGCAGACGCTCGAAGGTCGCGCCTTCAACAATGCGGAACTCTTCGTTCAGATCCTTGCGGATCTCGTCCAGTTGGGACTTTTCGATCGACAGGGCACGGCTGTCGCGCTCAACGCCATCACGGGTGAAAACCTGAACGTCGATGACAGTACCTTTGGTGCCGGTCGGCACGCGCAGGGAAGTGTCTTTAACGTCGCTGGCCTTCTCACCGAAAATTGCGCGAAGCAGCTTTTCTTCCGGCGTCAGTTGAGTCTCGCCTTTCGGAGTGACTTTACCGACCAGAATGTCGCCCGGGCCGACTTCGGCACCTACATAAACGATACCGGCTTCGTCCAGCTTGTTCAGTGCAGCTTCACCCACGTTCGGGATGTCCGCAGTGATTTCCTCTGGGCCAAGCTTGGTGTCACGAGCCACACAGGTCAGTTCCTGGATATGGATCGTGGTGAAGCGGTCTTCCTGAACCACACGCTCGGACAGACAGATGGAGTCTTCGAAGTTGAAGCCGTTCCATGCCATGAACGCGATGCGCATGTTTTGACCCAGAGCCAGTTCACCCATGTCGGTGGACGGACCGTCGGCCATGATGTCGCCACGCTGAACACGATCACCCTTGCTCACCAGCGGACGCTGGTTGATGCAGGTGTTCTGGTTCGAGCGGGTGTACTTGGTCAGGTTGTAGATGTCGACGCCGGCTTCGCCGGTTTCAACTTCGTCATCGGCAACACGAACCACGATACGGCTGGCATCAACGGAATCGATCACGCCGCCACGACGAGCCACGACGCAAACGCCGGAGTCGCGAGCCACGTTACGTTCCATGCCGGTACCGACCAGCGGCTTGTCGGCACGCAGGGTTGGTACAGCCTGACGCTGCATGTTCGAACCCATCAGCGCACGGTTGGCGTCGTCGTGCTCGAGGAACGGAATCAGCGACGCTGCAACCGAAACTACCTGCTTCGGCGAAACGTCCATCAGGGTGACTTCTTCAGGCGCCTTGACGGTGAATTCGTTCAGGTGACGCACGGCTACCAGCTCGTCGATCAGGACTTTCTGATCGTTCATGGTCGCCGAAGCCTGCGCGATCACGTGATCGGCTTCTTCAATAGCGGACAGGAACACGATCTCGTCGGTGACCACACCCTCTTTCACCACGCGATACGGGCTCTCGAGGAAGCCGTACTGGTTGGTGCGAGCGTAAGCTGCCAGGGAGTTGATCAGACCGATGTTCGGACCTTCCGGCGTTTCAATCGGGCAGACACGACCGTAGTGAGTCGGGTGTACGTCACGAACTTCGAAGCCCGCGCGCTCACGAGTCAGACCGCCAGGGCCGAGTGCGGAGACACGACGCTTGTGGGTAATCTCGGACAGCGGGTTGTTCTGGTCCATGAACTGCGACAGCTGGCTGGAACCGAAGAACTCTTTCACCGCCGCAGCCACTGGCTTGGCGTTGATCAGGTCTTGCGGCATCAGGCCTTCGCTTTCAGCCATCGACAGACGCTCTTTGACCGCACGCTCAACACGTACCAGGCCAACGCGGAACTGGTTCTCGGCCATTTCGCCTACGCAGCGAACACGACGGTTACCCAGGTGGTCGATGTCATCGACAATGCCTTTACCGTTACGGATGTCGACCAGAGTCTTCAGTACCGCGACAATGTCTTCCTTGCACAGCACGCCCGAACCTTCGATCTCGGTACGACCGATACGACGGTTGAACTTCATCCGGCCGACTGCAGACAGGTCGTAACGCTCAGGACTGAAGAACAGGTTGTTGAACAGGGTTTCGGCAGCGTCTTTGGTTGGAGGCTCGCCTGGACGCATCATGCGATAGATCTCGACCAGCGCTTCCAATTGGTTGCTGGTGGAGTCGATCTTCAGCGTGTCGGAAACGAACGGACCGCAGTCGATATCGTTGGTGTACAGAGTTTCGATACGAACGACACCGGCCTTGGCGATTTTCGCCAGGACTTCAGTCGACAGCTCGGTATTGCACTCAGCCAGGATTTCGCCGGTTGCCGGATGCACGATGACCTTGGCGGTGGTGCGACCCAGGACGTAGTCCAGAGGCACGTCCAGCTCTTTGATCCCGGCTTTTTCCAGCTGGTTGATGTGACGGGCAGTAATACGACGGCCTTGCTCGACGATCACCTTGCCGTTGCCATCCTGGATATCAAGGACCGCAACTTCACCACGCAGGCGCTGAGGCACCAGTTCCAGGCTCAGGCTCTCGCCTTTAACGTGGAATACGTTGGTGGTGTAAAACGCGTCCAGCACTTCTTCGGTGGTATAGCCGAGGGCACGCAGCAGTACCGAAGCCGGCAGCTTGCGACGACGGTCGATACGTACGAATACGCAGTCTTTCGGGTCGAACTCGAAGTCCAGCCACGAACCGCGGTATGGAATGATGCGCGCGGAGTACAACAGTTTGCCGGAGCTGTGCGTCTTGCCACGGTCGTGGTCGAAGAACACGCCCGGGGAACGGTGCAGCTGGGAAACGATAACACGCTCGGTACCGTTGATTACGAAGGTACCGTTCTCAGTCATCAATGGGATTTCGCCCATGTAGACTTCTTGCTCTTTGATGTCCTTGATCGCTTTGTTCGACGATTCTTTGTCGAAAATGATCAGGCGCACTTTTACCCGCAAAGGTACGGCGAAAGTTACACCGCGCAATACGCATTCTTTGACATCAAATGCCGGTTCGCCCAGGCGATAACCGACGTACTCCAGCGCAGCATTGCCGGAGTAGCTGATGATCGGGAAAACGGATTTGAAGGCCGCATGCAGGCCCACGTCGCGGAACTGATCTTTAGTCGCTCCCGCTTGCAAGAATTCACGATACGAATCCAGCTGGATGGCCAGGAGGTAAGGCACATCCATGACGTCCGGCAACTTGCTAAAGTCCTTGCGGATACGTTTTTTCTCAGTATATGAGTAAGCCATCAGCGTTCCCCAGCTTGGTCACCTGCTTGTTTGGCCCCTCCCGACGGGAGCAGCCAGAAAATCGTGCAAACCCCATGGTTTGCGCCACCACATCGGGTGGTTACAGCTCGCTATCGGCACCGACCCAGTCGGCTGCCAATAACGGAAAAAGGCCGGTGGCAAGAGCCACCAGCCATCAGCCTGTCGCTTGACGCTCGGGCTGGAGGAGCAAAGTCGATGCTTACTTCAGCTCGACTTTAGCGCCTGCTTCTTCCAGCTTCTTCTTAGCGTCTTCAGCAGCTTCTTTCGAAACGCCTTCAGCTACAACCTGAGGAGCGCCGTCGACTTTCTCTTTGGCTTCTTTCAGGCCCAGACCAGTCAGCTCACGAACTGCCTTGATCACGTTTACTTTCTTGTCGCCGGCTTCAACCAGAACAACGTTGAACTCGGTTTGCTCTTCAACAACAGCGGCAGCAGCAGCTGGACCAGCAGCAGCAACAGCAGCGGTCACGCCGAAGGTTTCTTCCATTGCTTTGATCAGCTCAACAACTTCCAGAACGGTTTTCTGGCCGATTGCTTCGATGATTTGTTCGTTAGTCAGAGACATGACTCAATTCCTGATTTGGTGGACAGCCTGTACGGCCGTCGAAATAAACAAAAATACGCGAGAGTGGAAACGCTCAGCCTCAGGCTGCAGCCGCTTCTTTCTGATCGCGAATTGCCGCCAGAGTACGAGCCAGCTTGCTGGTAGCGCCTTGAATCACGCTCATCAGTTTCGCAATAGCTTCGTCGCGAGTTGGCAGGCTTGCCAGCACGTCGATCTCATTCGCTGCGAGGAACTTGCCCTCGAACGAAGCTGCCTTGATCTCGAACTTATCCTGACCCTTGGCAAATTCCTTGAACAGACGAGCAGCAGCGCCCGGGTGTTCGTTGGAGAATGCAATCAGGGTCGGGCCGGTGAACACGTCGTTGAGGACACTGTAAGGAGTGTCAGCAACAGCGCGCTTGAGCAGGGTGTTACGTACAACACGTACGTAAACGCCAGCTTCACGAGCCTCTTTACGGAGTCCGGTCATTGCGCCTACTGTTACGCCACGGGCATCAACCACGACAGCGGACAGAGCGACTTTGGCAGCCTCGTTGACTTCAGCGACGATGGCCTTCTTGTCTTCGAGATTAATTGCCACGGGTTTAACTCCTGCTTGTTACCGTTTCATTCGATCGGAACCGAATGTCGTTTTGGTGTCTGATTCGGTAAGGAACCGGGAGCACCATCTGCGTAGGCTTGAGGTTTAAGACTTGCGTCGCCTACGGTCTTGGATAGCCCCCGCCAGGCAGGGACCCCAATCTTTCAATTGGCGCAGTCAACTGCGCCAATTTTTGTCTTAAGCGTCCAGCGAGCTCTGGTCGATAACCAGACCTGGGCCCATAGTGGTGCTCAGGGTAACGCGCTTGACGTAGATACCTTTCGAAGAAGCTGGCTTGATACGCTTCAGATCAGCGATCAGAGCTTCAACGTTTTCCTTCAGCTTGACGGCATCGAAGCCGATCTTGCCAACGGAAGTGTGGATGATGCCGTTTTTGTCGGTGCGATAACGAACCTGACCAGCCTTGGCATTTTTAACCGCGGTAGCGACGTCTGGGGTAACAGTGCCGACTTTCGGGTTAGGCATCAGACCACGTGGACCAAGGATCTGACCCAGTTGACCTACAACGCGCATTGCATCCGGGGACGCGATCACTACGTCATAGTTCAGGTCGCCGCCTTTCATTTCTGCAGCCAGCTCGTCCATACCTACACGGTCAGCGCCTGCAGCCAGAGCGGCCTCAGCAGCTGGACCCTGGGTGAAAACAGCAACGCGAACAGTCTTGCCAGTGCCGTGCGGCAGCACAGTAGCGCTACGAACGACCTGGTCGGATTTACGCGGGTCTACACCCAGGTTTACAGCTACGTCGAACGACTCGACGAATTTGGCAGCTGGCAGCGAAGCCAGCAGAGTTGCGGCCTCTTCGAAGTTGTAGGACTTGCCCGCTTCGATTTTTTCAGCGATAGCCTTTTGGCGCTTGGTCAGCTTAGCCATTACACACCCTCCACGTTAAGGCCCATGCTACGAGCAGAACCGGCGATAGTGCGCACGGCTGCATCCATATCAGCTGCAGTCAGATCCGCGTTTTTGGTTTTCGCGATTTCTTCCAGCTGAGCACGGGTAACAGTGCCAACCTTAACGGTGTTCGGACGAGCGGAACCGCTGGTCAGACCGGCCGCCTTCTTCAGCAGAACCGAAGCAGGGGTGGATTTGGTTTCGAAAGTGAAGCTACGGTCGCTGTAGACAGTGATGATCACTGGAGTCGGCAGACCAGCTTCCAGACCCTGGGTACGGGCGTTGAAAGCTTTGCAGAATTCCATGATGTTCACGCCGTGCTGACCCAAAGCAGGACCAACAGGTGGGCTTGGGTTAGCCTGAGCGGCCTTCACTTGCAGCTTGATGTAAGCGGTAATCTTCTTGGCCATGAGGCACTCCAATTACGGGTTCGAACGCCTCGAAAGGCTCCCCGGTTACTTGCGCGTTTATCCCAGTGACGACAAAACCCCACAGCCTAGGGCTGCGGGGTTGGGATGCTTGTTCAGTTAGACCTTTTCGACCTGACTGAACTCCAACTCTACCGGAGTAGAGCGTCCGAAAATAAGCACTGCCACTTGGATCCGGCTCTTTTCGTAGTTAACTTCTTCGACAACACCGTTAAAGTCAGCGAACGGCCCGTCATTGACGCGAACGGTTTCGCCCGGCTCAAACAGCGTCTTCGGCTTCGGCTTGTCGCTACCATCGGCAACGCGACGCAGAATCGCCTCAGCTTCTTTATCGGTGATTGGTGCCGGCTTATCAGCAGTACCGCCAATAAAACCCATCACCCGAGGAGTATCCTTGACCAAGTGCCAAGTACCCTCGTTCATATCCATCTGGACCAGCACATAACCTGGGAAGAATTTGCGCTCGCTTTTGCGTTTCTGGCCATTACGCATTTCAACCACTTCTTCAGTGGGAACCAGAATTTCGCCGAAGCCATCTTCCATGCCAGCCAGCTTTACGCGCTCGATCAACGAACGCATGACATGCTTCTCGTAACCCGAGTAAGCATGCACAACGTACCAACGCTTAGCCACGGGACACCCTTAGCCAACAATCAAGGAAACAAGCCAGCCGAGCAGGGAATCAAGCCCCCACAACAGCAACGCCATAACCAGGACAACAGCCACAACTATCAGCGTGGTCTGCGTGGTTTCTTGGCGAGTTGGCCAAACGACTTTACGAATCTCGGTGCGAGCTTCCTTAACCAGTACAAAGAAAGACTTGCCCTTGGCAGTCTGCAGGCCTACAAAGGCAGCTACAGCAGCAATGACAAGCAATGCGAGTACACGGTACAGGATCGGCGAAGCAGCGTAATACTGATTGCCGACAACGCCAACAATTACCAAAGCGACCACTACCAGCCACTTGAGCAAATCGAAGCGAGAGCCTTGAGCTTCAGCTTTAGGAGTCATCTATGAAGATCCTGTGAAAAGAAAGCCAGACACACCGAGTGAATCTGGCAGGTCAGGAGGGAATCGAACCCCCAACCTACGGTTTTGGAGACCGTCGCTCTGCCAATTGAGCTACTGACCTAAAACAAAATCAGGCCGACCATTATGCCGGCCCGAAAAAGACATTACAACTGTTTACTCGATGATCTTGGCAACGACACCAGCACCAACGGTACGGCCGCCTTCACGGATTGCGAAACGCAGACCGTCTTCCATCGCGATGGTTTTGATCAGGGTAACAGTCATTTGAATGTTGTCACCTGGCATTACCATTTCAACGCCTTCTGGCAGCTCGCAGTTACCAGTCACGTCAGTAGTACGGAAGTAGAACTGTGGACGGTAGCCTTTGAAGAACGGAGTGTGACGACCGCCTTCTTCCTTGCTCAGAACGTAAACTTCTGCGGTGAACTTGGTGTGCGGCTTAACCGAACCCGGCTTAACCAGAACCTGACCACGCTCAACGTCGTCACGCTTGGTACCACGCAGCAGAACGCCGCAGTTCTCGCCCGCACGACCTTCGTCCAGCAGCTTGCGGAACATCTCAACACCGGTGCAGGTGGTGGTGGTGGTGTCACGCAGACCAACGATCTCCAGCGGATCCTGAACGCGAACGATACCGCGCTCGATACGACCGGTCACAACAGTACCGCGACCCGAAATCGAGAACACGTCTTCGATTGGCATCAGGAACGGCTTGTCGATAGCACGCTCTGGCTCTGGGATGTAGCTGTCCAGAGTTTCCACCAGCCTCTTGACAGCGGTGGTGCCCATTTCGTTGTCGTCTTTGCCTTCCAGCGCCATACGAGCCGAACCGATGATGATCGGAGTGTCGTCGCCTGGGAAGTCGTAGGTGGACAGCAGGTCGCGAACTTCCATCTCAACCAGTTCCAGCAGCTCAGCGTCGTCTACCAGGTCAGCCTTGTTCAGGAAAACCACGATGTACGGAACGCCTACCTGACGGGACAGCAGGATGTGCTCACGAGTTTGTGGCATCGGACCATCGGCAGCCGAGCAAACCAGGATCGCGCCGTCCATCTGGGCAGCACCGGTGATCATGTTCTTCACGTAGTCAGCGTGACCTGGGCAGTCAACGTGAGCGTAGTGACGAATGTTCGAGTTGTACTCAACGTGCGCGGTGTTGATGGTGATACCGCGAGCTTTTTCTTCTGGAGCGCTGTCGATCTTATCGAATTCAACTACGGCCGAACCGAAAACTTCGGAGCAGACGCGAGTCAGAGCAGCGGTCAGCGTGGTTTTACCGTGGTCTACGTGACCGATGGTGCCAACGTTGACGTGCGGCAGGGAACGATCAAATTTTTCCTTAGCCATCGATATCACCCCTAACAGAAGAAATTGAGCAAACAACACAAGCCATTAAAACAAAGGCAGATATTTTCATATCTGCCTTGTCATATGGAGCTCTTGAGCGGACTTGAACCGCTGACCTCACCCTTACCAAGGGTGTGCTCTACCAACTGAGCTACAAGAGCGTAACGCTTTGCACAACCTGCAAACTTGGAGCGGGTAGCGGGAATCGAACCCGCATCATCAGCTTGGAAGGCTGAGGTTCTACCACTAAACTATACCCGCGGAGCCTGCAGCTCACGCTAAAATCTGGTGGAGGGAGAAGGATTCGAACCTTCGAAGTCGTAGACGTCAGATTTACAGTCTGATCCCTTTGGCCGCTCGGGAACCCCTCCTAATCAGGCCGGCATTCTATACTATGCCAAACCCCTGTCAAGCATTTTCTCATTTAAAAAACATGAGGTTAGCTGCATTGACATCACCCCGCCGCAGTGACCTTTTCAGGTCTTCGCTGTGGAGCGGGCGCTATTCTATGCAAACTACTCAGTAGGTGCAACCCCCTCGCACAGCATTATTTTATGTTTTAACTCATTGAATTCCTTAGAAAGGTTTTGCAGCTGAGCATCACTCAACAAACGCTGGGTTTCGGGCGCAATCTGGAACCAATACAAGCCGCCGGAAGACTCTTTTGACGAGGGTAGAACTTTTGCTCCAAGCTCCGCCAAACGCTGCTCCAACATCTGGGCGGACTCAGGGCGCGCCAAACCACCTACATATAAGCACTGCCCATCAAGCTTTCCCCCACTCCCTTTTTCGCGGGAAGCATCACCCCCAGCCTCGCTCAGCAAACGAATATCCTGCTGCGAGCCACGATAGAGATTGAGCGGCGTGACATCCTTTGCGCGTAGCGGGGCTTCCTGCTGATGCCAGACGTAATAAAACACATTGAGTACCAGAAGCAGAAGGAACAACCAACGCATACAAACCTCAGGACAAAGGACACGCCATAGCCAAACCCACGAATACCAAATCGGAAACAACCCGAGCCTCAGGTGCGACATCCGAGACCAGCCCGGCATCACCACCTGTAATGAAGACACTGTAGTTATCACCCCAGTAGGCACGCGCCATCTCCAGCTGCGTCAACACGAATCCTCTGAGCATCAACAAACAGCCACGCTCGACAGCCTCAGCTGTATTGCGTCCCGGCGTGTGACTCGTCAATGCCCGCTCCGCCGCGAGATCTCCGTATCGAATTTTTCGAGTATGGGTACGCAACTGATTACGCATCAGTGGCATGCCAGGACAAATGAAGCCTCCGAGATGCTCACCGTCCGCCGAGATGAAATCAGCAGTCACCGCAGTGCCAAAATCAAGAACCAGACAAGCCCCTTTAGCCAAGTGAAAACCACCAAGCATTGCCAACCAGCGATCAAGGCCAAGGCGATCATAATCGTCATAACCATTCTTTACGCCGGACATCTCGCGAGCGGGCGCCGCACAGACAACGGAAATGCCGAACTCATGCTTGAGCAGGCCAATCAGCAAATTGGTCTCATCTTCAGTTCTTACGCTGACAAGACGACATTTATCGAGAGACATTTTCTCGAGCGATCGGAGACCGTCAATCAATGCCCCATCAGAGTCAACCACACCTTCCGCGATCAAGGCGCCCGCCTCAGCGCGCAGCACACGCCATTTGATAAAGCTGTTTCCACAATCGAGCTCAAGAATCATCACGCAACCTCAAGCTGAGCTCACCACCACTAAAGACTTTTTCCACGCCATCTACTTTCAGCCGAAGCGCGCCTTGATTGTCGATTCCCAGCACCACACCATCCACCTGGTTGACACCGGCGGTGAGAGAAACCGGCTGCCCTTGCCACAAATGACTCGCCTCCCACTCCGCCTGAAGCGCAGAGAAGCCGCTTGATTGGTGACGTTGCAAATAGAGTTGCAGCTGCTTGCTCAGCTCAACCGCCAGAATATTGCGATCACAAGATTTACCCGACTCTAGACGCATTGAAGTCCATAACTGATCAACTTCATCTGTCGCCTGCATGTTCACATTAATGCCTATTCCCAACACTACATGACACACGTCTGCTGGATCACCAACCAGCTCCAACAGGATCCCGGCGATTTTTTTTCGCCCGACCAATACATCATTAGGCCATTTCAGCCCTGCACCTGGCACCCCGAGCGCATGCAAGGCCTGCATAACCGCGAGACCGACAACAAGACTCAGACCCTCAAGCTGACGCATCCCACCATCAATGCGCAGCACGAGGCTGTAATAGAGGTTTTCAGCAAACGGACTCACCCATTTGCGACCTCTGCGCCCCCGCCCTGAGCTTTGGCGCTCCGCCAGTACAAGAAAGGGAGCTGTGCGCCCTCGGTCCACCGCGCGCAACGATTCAGCATTAGTAGAGTCGACGGAATCAAAGATACTGACAGACCAGCCAGGAAGACTTTCCTCTATCCTGAGCGAGTCAAGCAACGCCAATGGTGAGGCTAATTGATAGCCCCGTCCCCGAACTTTATGTATGGACAACCCAAGCTCAGCCTCCAGGTGTTGAAGCTGCTTCCACACCGCACTTCGACTAACTCCCAGGGCAGCACCCAAAGCCTGACCGGAATGGAATCGACCATCCTTCAGGAGATTCAACAACGTCAGCATGCAGGTCTCGCCTCTGAATGAGGCCCGAATAATAGCCATGCACCGGGCCGTTGCATAGAATTCAAAAAATCCACTTTCCTGCGGGCAAAACAAAACCCCAACTGCTTTCGCAATTGGGGTTTCGGAATTTAATCTTGACGATGACCTACTCTCACATGGGGAAACCCCACACTACCATCGGCGAT
>NZ_NEJP01000014.1 GCF_002113125.1 Pseudomonas sp. B20(2017)
ATCGCCGATGGTAGTGTGGGGTTTCCCCATGTGAGAGTAGGTCATCGTCAAGATTAAATTCCGAAACCCCAATTGCGAAAGCAGTTGGGGTTTTGTTTTGCCCGCAGGAAAGTTTTTGCTCGCGTCAGCGAGCGCGTTGATGGCTACCATGAGCTTTCGTTCAACAGGAGACTCGCAATGGAGCTCAAGTTCAGCCACGTAGATGTACTGGTCAACAATCTCGAAGATGCCTGCGCTTACTACGCGCAGATTCTCCAAGCCAGGATTTCCCGGACACACGTCTGGGAGCGGGGAGGCTTGCATGTGCGGTACGCGGTTGCGTTAATCGGTCAGGAGCGTTTCATGCTGGTTCAACCGCTGGCCGGAAATCTGCGTGAGCTTTTGGACAGCGCAGGTGAAGGCATGATTTATCGGCACTGTTATTCGACACCGGATATCGAAAAGGCCTATGACGAACTGCTGGCCAAGGGCGTACAGCCGGAAGACGAGAACGGCAAACCGCTGACTCGCGAACACCTGCAATCGCCGTCCGGGACGCGCATCATCTGGCTGCCCAAGCGTTTCGGACACTTCTCGATCGAGATTCTCGAGGAGCGTTCACTGGAGGCGTTCATCGCCGACAGTTTTTCTGCTTGTGATTCGTACTGACTACCCCTTATAAAAACGACTTTCACTTGCGAAAGATAAGGGTGCACGAATGAGCAATGCCTGGAACGAGGGGTATTTCACGGATGAAGGCTACACCTACGGGTATAGCAAGGAAATCAATCCGGTTTTCCAGCGTTATTGTTTGCTGCTGCGTGGTTTTTCCACGCTCGAAAGCACCGACGGCTATCACTGCGAACTGGGTTTTGGTCAGGGCGTCTCGATCAATATCCACGCGGCGGGTAATCCGGGATCTTATGTCGGCACCGACTTTCACCCTGGACAGGCGTCCCATGCCATTGGGCTGGCAAGTGACTGGGGCAGCGATGCGCGACTGTATGACGACAGTTTCGAGCAGTTGCTGGCCCGCACTGACTTGCCACAGTTCGACAGCATCAGCCTGCACGGCATCTGGACCTGGGTCAGCCGCGATAACCACAAGCTGATCGTCGAATTCGTCCGCCGTCACCTGAAACCCGGTGGCTTGCTGTATATCAGCTACAACTGCTTCCCGGGCTGGTCGCCGATGGCCCCGCTGCGCCAATTGTTCAGCTTGCACGACCGGTTCGCCACCCAGGCTTCTGCGCGGCCGGATCAGCGCATCGATGAGGCACTCCAGTTTTCCGCAGCACTGCTGGCGGCCAATCCCAAATATGCCCACTCGGCGCCGGGGCTGGAGGCCAAGCTGCTCAGCATCAAAGACCAGAACCGCCAATACGTTGCCCACGAATACTTCAATCGCGACTGGAATTGCATGTACTTCACCGACGTGGTCGATGCCCTGGCGCCGGCCAAGCTCGACTATGCGACGACAGCCGTGCCGCTGGACTCGGTGGACCCGCTCAACCTGACGGCCGAAGGCATGGACTTCCTGGAGGGAATCGAGCATCCGGTCATGCGCGAGCAAGCACGCGACTATTTCGTGAACCAGAATTTCCGCCGGGATCTGTATGTCCGTGGCGCGAATAGGCTGTCCGCTGCCGAGCACCGCGAGCGCATGCTCAGTACGCGCTTCGTGCTGTTGCAAGCTGCCGACAGCGTGCCGGGGAGTGTCACCGGTCCGGCAGGCGCGGCCACGTTGCAGGCCGAGATCTACGGCCCGGTGCTTGCGGCACTGGCTCACGAAGCCTGTGGGCCGAAGAGCCTGCGTCATTTACTGGATCTGCTGCCGGAGTTGAGCTACGCAGATGTCGAGCAAGCCCTCAACGTATTGATCGGTATGAGCGCCGTGGCACCTTGCCAAAGCGAAGCGGCAGAGAAACTGGTGCAGGCACGCTGCAATACGCTCAACCTGCAACTGTGCAAGCGTTCGCTGTACGGCCCGAAAGTCCAGGTGCTGGTCAGCCCGGTTACCGGTGGCGGCGTAACGGTCAGTCGTTTCCAGCAGTTGTTCCTGATCTCCATCAAGCAGGGCAAAAAGCACCCGGGCGAATGGGCGCAACTGGCATGGGGCATTATCGGCGGGCAGGGAGAAGGGCTGCTCAAGGACGGCAAGGTGCTGACCACCGCCGAAGAAAACCTCGCTGAACTGACCGTGCAGGCCGAGGTGTTTGCCGAGTCGTCGCTAGTGATACTCAAGGCGTTGAAAATCGTGCAGGCGTGACTGAGGACGCTTCCACGTTTGATGGCGCCGCCTCGGGCAGCGCCCTCCCGGTTTCTGGTTGTATCTGGGTGGATCGAATGGAATTATCTGATCTTCAGCACGAAAAGGATGCCTCCATAGAGGAGCAGGTCAACACTGATCGATTGCATCAGTTGTTCCGCCAGTCCGTTTCAGCAGTCATTGGCAGCTATCTGGCAGCGCTCATGTTATGTGGGTTGTGCTGGGATCGTTTTGAACAAAGCTGCATTTTCTGGTGGCTCGGCCTGCTGACGGGGTCCACGCTGCTGCGCATTTCGATGTTTGTAGCCTGGTTTCGTTGCAACGAAAGCGAGCGCACACCCAAGCGCTGGGAGCGAAAATACTGGACGACTCTGGTGCTCTCTGCGGGAATCTGGGGCGTGGGGGCATTGCTGATCATGCCGGCCAACGATCTGTTGGCGCAGGCGCTCGTAATGCTGTTCACGGTCGGAATGTCGGTCAGCGCTGTGTCGTGCTACTCGGCTTATCGCTACATGACGCTGGTTTCAATGGGACTGGTGCTGCTGCCGTGTACATTCTGGTTGCTGTTTCAACCTTCGGCCATGCAGGCAGGCATGGCGTTGGCCGTTCTGGTTTTTGCTTCGTTCGTGGTCCGTGCCACGCGCAAAATGTCCGATGCGCTGGAGGCGGCTTTTCGCCTGACCCGGGAAATGGAGCGGGCGCACAACATTTCACGGCTTGCCGCACAAACCGATGAGCTGACGGGACTGAGAAACCGGAGGGCGTTTTTCGAACGCGCGCAACAGCTGTATGACCAGTGTCGAAAGAACCAGCAGAGCCTGTGCGCCGTGATGCTGGACATGGATCATTTCAAACACATCAATGACACCTATGGCCATCAGGTCGGTGATCGCGTTCTACAGCAAATGGGCAGCATCATTTGCAGCTGTTTTCGCGACACCGATGTCCATGGCCGATTGGGCGGTGAAGAGTTCGCCATTCTGTTGCCGGATACATCGCTCGAGGTTGCGGTGGCATTGCTGGAGAACCTGCTTGTCGCCATGCCCAAAGCCATGACCGGGCCGGTGCATCGCATCACTGCAAGTCTGGGCGTCGCCTCGATGAGCAGCGACGACGCAGACTTGCATAGTTTGATGAACAATGCCGACAAGGCTTTGTATCGCGCGAAGGCGCTTGGGCGTAATCAGATTGCGGTAGCCGAGAAGGCCTGGCCGTTATCGTCTGAAGGCGACAACAGGCCAGCTTTCACTAGCCGGTAACGCATCCTTGCGGTGTTTTGCCGGCAAAGCTGTCGACCAGACTCGCCACGACCATTTCCCCCATTCGTGTGCGTGTCTGAAGGGTTGCGCTGGCTCGGTGAGGTTGCAGCACCACTTGTTCGCTGGCAAACAGGGTTTCGGGCACGTTGGGCTCGTCGACAAATACGTCCAGCGCCGCCCCCGCAATCTCGCCGGCCGTCAATGCTGCTACCAGATCGTTTTCATTGACCAGCTTGCCCCGTGCCACATTGATCAGATAACCCTCTTTGCCCAGCGCCTGCAGTACCGATGCATCAATGATCGCCTCCGCCTTGTCGGCAGCAGCGGCGAGAATCAGCGCATCGCTGTCGCGGGCCAATTGCGTGAGATCGGCAATGAACGTGTGGCTGACATCGCTCATCGGTTGCAGATCGGTGTAACTGATCGGGCAACCAAACGCGGCGGCGCGGGTTGCGACCGCGCGACCGACCCGGCCCATTCCGACGATACCGATACGCATGCCCGACACCTGACGTGCCAGGGGCAGGGGGGCCAATGGCGTCGGACTTTGCGGCCACTGCCCCGAACGCACATAGCGGTCACTGGTGCACAGACCCCGGCACACGGCGATCAGCAAACCGATGGCCAGGTCGGCGACATCTTCGGTCAGCGCGCCGATGGTTGCGGTCACACGGATTCCGCGATCCCTGGCATAAGCCAGATCCACCGCATCGGTGCCCACGCCGTTGACGGCCACCACTTCCAGGTTGGGCATCTGCGCCATCAGTGCCTGGCTGATACCGGTGTGTCCACCCGTGATCACGCCGCGAATGTTGGCACCGTGCGCCTGCATATACGCTTGTTTGTCAGCCTGCTGGAAATAGCGCCGAACCGTGAACAGTTCATCGAGGCGCGCGTTGATCTCGGGAATCAGGATCGGGCTGAGCTGCAAGACTTCTGGTTTCATGTAAACCTCACTTGTGCAAAAAGGAACCGCTCAACCACGGCCGGCAAACGGCATGTTCGTTGCCATGACCGTCATGTTCAGGACGTTGGCCGCCAGTGGCAGCCCGGCGATATAGCGCACGGCGTCGGCGACATGCTTGACGTCGACCATCGGTTCCACGGCGATGGTGCCGTTGGCCTGGCGCACACCTTTGGTCATGCGCACCGACATTTCGGTCAGGGCATTGCCGATATCGATCTGGCTGCAGGCGATATTGAATTCACGACCGTCCAGCGCCAGTGATTTCGTCAGCCCCAGCACCGCATGCTTGCTGGCGGTGTAGGCGCTGCTGAACGGGCGCGGAGTGTGGGCCGAGATCGAACCGTTGTTGATGATTCGCCCCCCTTGTGGTTGCTGACGGCGCATCAGTCCGAACGCGCCACGGGCACAGAGAAAGACCCCGTTGAGGTTGGTGTCGATCACGTTGCGCCATTGCTCGAACGTCAGTTCATCCAGCGGTACGGCGGGGGCATTGACCCCGGCGTTGTTGAACACGACGTCGAGGCGTCCGTAGACTTCAGCAATCGTTGAAAACAGTACATCGACGCTGGCTGGGTCGCGTACGTCAGTGGGGACTGCCAGTGCTTCGTGGCCTTCGCTGGCGGCCAGTTCGACCAGGGCCTGCAACGGTTCGGGTCGGCGTCCGGCCAGGACCAGAGTGTAACCGTCGGCCATCAGGCCAAGAGCCACGGAGCGACCGATTCCGCTGCCGGCGCCGGTGACCAGCGCAACTTTCAGAGGTTGAGTGCTCGACATCTTGTTGTTCTCCTGTCTTCGAATCACTTAAAAGTGTCAACCGCGTTCAGGGCCGTGGGCCGACGCGCATTTTGAGTTGCCCGATGCCGTCGATCCCGGCACTGATGAGGTCGCCTGGCTGCAATACGTCAACGCCTGCCGGGCTGCCGGTCATGATCAGATCACCGGCCTTGAGCGTGACTGACCGGGAAATCCGGCTGATGACTTCACTGATGGACCAGATCTGACTGTCGAGCCTGTCACGCTGGCGTTCTTCGCCATTCACCTTCAGCCACAGTTCGCCGTCGAGGCGACCGGCCCGGGTTACCGGGACAATGGCAGTCATCGGCGCGGCGCCGTCGAACACCTTGGCACCTTCCCACGGCAAGCCGTTGAGCTTGGCCTGCCGTTGCACGTCGCGACGTGTCAGATCGAGACCGGCGGCATAACCCCAGACATAAGCCAGTGCTTCGCTTTCCGGGATATTCGCGCCGCCTTCGCCGATGGCCACGACCAGTTCGATTTCATGAGCGAACTCCTCGGACATTGGCGGGAAGGCCACTTCACCGACAGCGTCCACCACGTTGTTCGCCGGTTTCATGAAGAACACCGGCGGCTGGCGCGGCTGGCCCTGGGTGTCTGGCCACGGGTAATTTCGGCCGACGCAAAACACCCGGCCGACGGGAAAGCGTTGCTCACTGCCGACCACGGGCAAGGTCACGGGCAGATCCGGGGTAAAAACGTATTCGGTCATGTTCATCCTGCTGCAAGTCCTGTTGGTTAGGTCAGGGTACGGCGGCATTCGCTGACGAAGTTGGACGAAAGCCGCCTCGGATTGGAGAAAACGGTGGTTCTGATCTCAGCGTGTTTTCAGTTCGATGCGATACAGACGACCGAGCAGCAACGAGTAGGAGAGGGTGCCGATCAACGCCACGCCGCCAATGAACCAGAAGGCCCAGGCGAACGAACCGGTCGCGTGGACAATCGCGCCAATCACGATCGGGGTGACGATGCCGCCAATGTTCGCGGCCAGGCTGGTGATCCCGCCGGTCAGTCCGATCAGTTCCTTGGGGGCGACTTCCGACACTGCCGCCCAGGACGAGGACGCAATGCCTTGAGCGAAGAAAGCAATCGTCAGCACGGCGATGCAGATCATGTTCGAGTCGGTGAAATTCACCAGAACGATGGACATGCCCAGCATCGACCCGACCACCAGCGGCAACTTGCGGGCGAAAGACATCGAATAGCCGCGACGTATCAGCAAGTCGGAAACGATGCCCGCAAGCAGGATGCCGACCGTCGCACCCACGAACGGCATCACGGCGAAGATCCCGGCCTTGATCGTGGTCAACTGGCGCTCTTCGATCAGGTAGGTGGGAAACCAGGTGAGAAAGAAATACAGCGCCGAAGTACTGGCGAACTTGCCGATGCAAATGGCCCAGACCTGACGATAGCTGAACAACTCCGCGATCTGCCGCCAGTTGAACCGGGTGCGCTCCTGGCTGCTTTTGACCAGTCCGCCGCCGGCCTCGATGTACTGCAATTCTTCCTTGCTGACTTTCTTGCAGTTCAACGGATCGCGATACAGGTACAGCCACGCAATACCAAACACGATGCCCAGTGCGCCGGTGCTGTAGAAGACATGGCGCCAGTCGAAAGTCGTGGCCAGCCACAGCAGGGCTCCGGTGAACATTGCCGTTCCCAGATACTGCCCGCAGACGTAAATGCTGCTGGCCAGTCCGCGTTCCCGCGCCGGGAACCACACCGTCACCGCCCGACTATTGGCGGGGAATGCCGGCGCTTCCATCGCACCGACGGCCAGCCGCAGGCCGAACAGTGAAGCGAATCCCGAAGCGAATCCTTGAAACACCGTGACGGTCGACCAACTGATCAGTGATACGCCGTAAGTGAAGCGAGAACCGAAACGGTCGGCGATGAACCCGGCCGGCACCAGAGCGAGTGCGTAAGTCCAGGCGAAGGCGGAAAAGATCAGGCCCATTTCGATCTTGTCCAGGCTCAGGTCCTTGGCCATGAACGGCGCTGCAATCGAGATGTTCACCCGGTCGATGTAGTTGATGATCGTAGCAATCAGCAGCAGGGACAGCATGAACCAGCGTCGCCGCGATGGCAGTCGCTGGGGGATTGCAGCTTCTCGCTCCGGGGCGATCAAGGGCGGGGCGGTCGTTTGCGAGGTGTGAGAATTCGACATGAGTGGACCTCATTATTGTTAGAAGTGTCGAGTGGTTTGCGGACAGCCGAAGTCATTGCCCGCAGTGTCCGGGGCAAAGCTGTTGAGACTGAAACGGGCCGGCGTCAGACGTTCAGGTACGTCTTTGCGCAGACATCATCGAGGGAAGGTCGGGTGGGGCGGGGAGAGGACGAAGCGGATTCATGACGTGCGCACCTTTGTTTTTGTGATAGAAGATGGGGCTGCATGAGAAGTACAGTGGTCGTACAACATGTTTTAATCAATCCGCTGGTTAGATCGTTTTTTCCGCTGAGACGGCAATGAGAGAAACCTGTCCAAAAAATTCAATCTGATGGATGGGTCTATTTTTCTCGGTTTCTAAATTTATCTATCTGTTTTTTATAGAAAATATTCGAAATTTCGCTTTTTTTCTTTTTGGACAGACGTCCCCTGCGTTGAGGATACAAAAAACGTTTTAGATCCATGTCATCGTATGACTGCTTGATGACGCAGCGACGAACCCTCAAGATGAACCTCGCCGCCACCCCGGCAACGCCAGGACAACCTGCCCACGTACCTGTCGAGGTTCCTCTACACATGTCGTCTCAATGCCGTGTTCCCACCTACGTCATGCAGCAACGCAGCGAAATGATGGATTTCTACATTCGTGACAAAATGGGTCGCCGCGCCGAAACCAGTCCGCATCGACACGAGTATTTTCAGATTCAGATCAACCTCGGCGGCGATACGGTGCAGCACATCGGCAGCGCCGTACGTCCGTTCCCGCGCAATGCACTGGCCTTCATCCTGCCGCATCGCGTGCATGTGATTCCGCATCCGGCGGACAGCAATTTCATGGTGATCAATTTTTCCCAGACCTTTCTGTTGCCGCATTTGCAGTGCGATCCGATGGATCTGGAGGAGGTGTCGATTCTCCTGGCCCCCGAACTGTCGCCGTTCCGCTTTCAGGAACATCTGGACTTCATTCTGGGAGACGAGGACTTCAGCAAGGTCTGCGACCTGATCGAGCAGATGCGCACCTTCGACGAGAACCGTCAGTTTGGAACCCGCGAGATGCTCAAGGGCTTGTTGTTACAACTGGTGGGGCGTGTTTGTCTGCTGTATGCCGAGCCCCTCAAGCGCCTTGCCGAGGAAAATGCGGCGCAGGCCAGCCGGCGTGATGCGTTGAGCAGGATGTTCGAATATCTGCGCAAGAACATTGCCGACCCCGATCTCAATCTGATCAAGGTCGCGGCGGCGACCTACCTGTCGCCGACCTATCTCACGCACTGGTTACGCAAGGAAATTGGCAAAACTTTCACCGAACTGGTGCTCGAACGCAGAATGCATGCGGCACGCAATTACCTGCTCAATGGCACACGGCCGGTGGGTGAGGTGGCAAGGCTGTGCGGCTTTGCAGATGAGGCCTATTTTTCCCGGCGCTTTCGTCAGATCCACGGCCAGCCGCCCGGGCAGTTTCGTCGTCGGCAGCTGGATCCGGACACCCCCCAATCGCCGATAGACCCGTAAGGTTTGTCTGCAAAGGAGCAACGTGCGGGTTTTCAGCGCCGTGACCGGGTGCAGAGGCCCCTAGTGCGACGAAACATAGATCGAGGCGGTGGTGGGGGCGGGTAATGCGTAGGTGGCCTTCATCCATTCGATCTCTGCCTGCGGCGTCCTGCCGAAGAAACGTTTGAACTCACGGCTGAATTGCGACGCGCTTTCGTAGCCGACGCTGAACGCTGCGGTCGAAGCGGACATGTCGTTTCGCAACATCAGTAATCGCGCCTGATGCAGGCGCGTCGACTTCAGGTATTGCATCGGCGAGGTGTCCGTCACGCTGCGAAAGTGCAGGTGGAAGTTGGGCACACTCATGCTCGCTTCTCGGGCGAGCTGCTCGACGTCCAGACGCTCTTGATAGCTGCTGTGGATCTTGCGGATCGCCCGCGTCACCTTGCCGAAGTGTCCCTGACGATTGAGCGCGGCGCGCATGGCGCCACCTTGCGCGCCGGTCAGGATGCGGTAGTAGATTTCCCGCAGCAGTGACGGTCCCAGTATCTGCGCCTCGCCCGGCTTGCTCATCGCTTCCAGAAATCGCAACGTGGAAGCGCGCAACGCATCGTCCATCGGTGAGGCGTACATGTGTCTGGGCTGCGACTGGCTCGGGCCGTGGACTTCATCGACTTGCAGCATCAGTTCACTGGCCAGCTGAAAATCCAGCTGCAGGTAGATCGCGAGCATGGGTTCGTCTTCACTGGCGTCGGTTTCCATGGTGAAAGGCACCGGAACCGACACCACCAGGTAGTGTTGGGCGTCGTAAACGTAGATCTCGTCGCCCAGATAACCGCGCTTCCGGCCCTGGCAGAGAATCACGATCCCGGGGTCGTACAACACAGGCGTGCGGGCCAGTGGCCGATTCGAGCGCAGGAACCGCACGCCTTCCAGCGCGCTGAGGTTGTAGCCCTCGACAGGCGCGAGGGTTTCCATGAGACGCACCATGCGCGCGGTGTCCGGATCTGGCTGACTCATCGTGTTTACCCGTTGACTGCTCAATGATCGGTGGAGCGGGTCAGAGTTTCCCACGCGTCCATCTCGTTGAGGGAGCGTTGCAGTTTTTCCCGAACCAGACTCAGAGCGTCACTGCCCAGGAGCAAATGGGCGGGCGGATTGGCGCTGGCGATGATCTGCAACATCGCTTGCGCGGCCTTTTGCGGATCACCGAGTTGCTTGCCGCTCTTTTCCTCTCGTGCCTTGCGCACCGGGTCGAAGCTGGCGTCATAGTCGGCGATGCTGCGTGGCGTGCGTTGCATCGAGCGACCGGCCCAGTCTGTCCGGAACGAGCCCGGTGCGACCGCAGTCACGAAGATGTTGAAGGGCGCCAGCTCTTTACTCAGGGTATCGGAGATGCCTTCGAGCGCAAATTTGCTGGCGCAGTAGTACGCGATGCCAGGCATGGTGATTGTGCCGCCCATCGACGTGATATTGAGAATATGGCCCGCTCGCCTCTGGCGAAAGAACGGCAGAAACGCCTTGGTCACGGCGACCGCGCCGAACACATTCACATCGAACTGCCGGCGCATGTCTTCAAGCGGCGACTCCTCGAAGATGCCTTCGTGACCGTAGCCCGCGTTGTTCACCAACACATCGACCGGGCCGTGGGTTGCCTCGGCGGTTGCGACGACGCTGTCGATCCGGGCGAAGTCGGTGACGTCCAGCACCACGCCATACGCGTTGTCGATGGACAGCGCCTGAAAGGCTTGCAGGTCGGCTTCGTTGCGCACGGTGCCGATGACGCGGTGACCGGCTGCAAGGGCTTCCCTGGCCAACGCATTGCCGAAACCGCTGCTGGCGCCGGTGATGAAGAGGATTTTCGTATTGTTCATGACGAGCTCCGCAATTCAGGTGTGGCGTCATGGTATCGATCGGCAAAACGCGCACCTATGTCGGTTTGTCTTGCAGCGTTGCCTATTCCTATCAATCGCGGTGAACTTTTAGTGCAGCTTTGCGCATCCAAGCAGATACAGAGCAGACAGCTGACATCAGACAGGGACCGACGATGACATTCCTGATATTCCTTCTAGCCTGCGGGGCTGCGGCAAGCGGCGGGCTTTTTTTCAAACCGGGCGACTGGTACGAGTCGCTGGTCAAACCTGCTTTCACCCCACCCAAATGGGCGTTCCCGATTGCCTGGACGATCATCTATCTGCTGCTCGCTTGGGCTGGCTATCGTCTGACCCTGCTGAACGATAGCGAAAGCGTACTGGCGTTGTGGGCTGCGCAGATCGCTCTGAATACGCTCTGGACGCCGGTATTCTTTGGTGCGCGGCGTATTTTCGCGGGGATGGTCATCATCACTTTGCTATGGCTGGTCGTTGCGGCAATGGTGGTTCTGGCCTTGCGACTGGACCTGATCACCGGGTTGATTCTGTTTCCCTACCTTGCATGGCTGTGTGTGGCGGCCGCGTTGAATTTTTCGATCCTGCGCAGTAATCGGTGAGATGAAACCTCAAGTAAACAAACTCGCAACGTGGTCGGTGGACGAACAGGCACTGGAGCAGATGCGTGACTTCAATCGCAAGCTCGCCCGTTTGCCGCGCTTTCGCATTCGTAATCGCGTCATACCCCGAGTGATTCAGGCGCTGCTGCGCGTCGGGCAAATCGCGGGGGGGCTAAAACTGCGCAAACACGGACTGGTAGCCGAGACTTCCCGCCGGCACTGATGTTTGCCGGTGAACTGGATCCGCTCAGGGATGACACGCTTGAGATGGCTGCGCGCTGGGGCCGGTCAGCCGAGGTAGACGTCAAGCTTCTGCCGGAATGTGCACACGGGGTCATTCATTTTCCGACTGCAATGGCTGACAGCGTGCTTGCGCATAGTCATGCGTGGATTTCGGGCCGGATCAAGCTTGCCCCGGCAGTGCCGGCACAGGCTTGATCCGGAAAACATCGTGAGCCTCGCTCACGCCTGATCCATCGCCTCAATCACCCCCTGATCCTCCCCGAGAAACCCGCCACTCTGATGCTGCCACAACCGCGCATAAGTGCCGTTTCTTGCCAGCAGTTCAGTGTGCGTGCCTTGCTCGATGATCCGTCCTTCATCCATGACAATCAGACGATCCATGGCCGCGATTGTCGACAGTCGGTGGGCGATGGCGATGACGGTCTTGCCCTGCATCATTTCATCGAGGCTTTCCTGAATGGCCACTTCGACTTCGGAATCCAGGGCGCTGGTGGCTTCATCCAGCAACAGGATCGGCGCGTTCTTGAGCATCACCCGGGCGATGGCAATGCGTTGGCGCTGGCCGCCCGACAGCTTGATGCCGCGCTCGCCCACCAGCGTGTCGTAGCCGGTATGGCCTTGTTTGTCGCTCAACTGATTGATGAAGCCGTCGGCCTGGGCGTTGGCGGCGGCCCGCTGGATCTGCGCATCGGTGGCGTCCGGGCGGCCGTAGGCGATGTTGTCGCGGATCGAGCGGTGCAGCAGCGACGTATCCTGCGTGACCATGCCGATGACGCTGCGCAGGCTGTCTTGTGTCACGTGAGCGATGTTCTGCCCGTCGATACGAATCTCCCCGCTATCCACGTCATAGAACCGCAGCAACAGATTGATCAGCGTGGATTTGCCGGCACCGGAACGCCCCACCAGACCGATTTTTTCACCCGCACGGATATTCAGACTCAATCCGTCGATGACCTGGCGTTCACCGTTGTAGTTGAACCCGACATTGTCGAAGGTCACCGCGCCGCCGGAAGGCACCAGCGTGGCGGCGTCCGGGGCGTCTTGCACCTTGGGGCCACGGGTCAGGGTGTCCATGCCGTCCTGCACGGTGCCGATGTTTTCGAACAGTGAAGTCATCTGCCACATGATCCAGTGCGACATGCCGTTGATCCGCAGTGCCATGGCCGTGATCGCCGCCACGGCCCCGGTGCCGACTTCGCCCTGATGCCACAGCCACAGTGCATAGCCGCCTGCGCCCATGATCAGCCCGACCACCAAGGCCTGATTGACGATCTCGAACTGGCTGACCAGACGCATCTGGCGGAAGCCGGTCTGCTTGAAATCCTCCATTGCGGCACGCGCAAAGTGCGCTTCGCGCTTGGAATGCGAGAACAGTTTCACGGTGGTGATGTTGGTGTAGGCGTCTGAAATTCGCCCGGTCATCGACGACCGCGCATGAGCCTGTTCCTGCCCGACTTGCCCCAGACGTGGCACGAAATACACCATGGCCAACCCGAACAGCACGACCCAGGCAATGAATGGCAGCATCAGTTTCAGGTCGAAGCCGCCGGCCAGGGCGATGATCGCAATGAAATACACGCCAATGCCGGGGGCAATCTCGATGACGGTGAACAACACTTCGCGTACGGCCAGCGCCGTCTGCATCACCTTGGTGGTGACCCGACCGGAGAACTCATCGGAGAAGAATGAAAGACTTTGCCGCAGCATCAGCCGATGGAAATCCCAGCGCAGGCGCAGCGGCAGATTGATCGCCAATACCTGGTGCTGAACCATGGTGCGCAACGCCACTAGCCCGATGCTGGTGAGCAACACGATGCCGATCCCCCACAGGACGCGACTCTCCTGGCCGTTCGTATCGCCGCCGGCCTGCCAAGTGGAGAGCAGGTCCACGACTTGTCCCAGAAAGGAAAACAGCCAGGCTTCGTAGATCGACACACTGGCGCTCAGCAGCGCCAGCGCGAGCACATAGCCGCGGGCGCCACGCGTGCAGGCCCAGAGGAATCGCCCCAGGCCGACCGGTGGTGGCGGTAATTCGTCGGGAGGGAAGGGGTCGAGTCTTCGTTCAAACACGCGAAGCATTGTGGGTCTCCGAAATCGTCAGGTTGAGGGGATTCTGCCATTTAACGACGGCCTTGAGGGTTTGCAGGTTCCCGGGAATGCCCTCGTTGAGGGAAAACCCTCATTGCCGGCACTCCGTCGCGTTACTAGCATGAGTCTCGGCAATCGACCCATTCGATGGAGAGCACCATGGCTACCACGCAGACTGACGACAAACGCCCAACCCCCGATCCGGCCGAGGACAACGCGTTTTTCCCTTCGCCGTATTCCCTCAGCCAGTTCACTTCGCCCAAATCCGATCTCAGTGATGCCGAGTACCCCAACCGCTACAAGGGCGGGCGCTGGAAGATCCTGATGATCGGAGCGGACGAGCGTTATCTGTTGACCGACAACGGCACGATGTTCTCCACGGGAAATCATCCGGTTGAAACCTTGCTGCCGATGTATCACCTGGACAAGGCCGGTTTCGGCTTCGATGTCGCGACGCTGTCGGGCAATCCGGTCAAGTTCGAATTCTGGGCCATGCCTTCCGAAGATGCCGAAGTGAAGGGCTTCTACGAGCAATATCGCGACCAGTTCAAGCGTCCACTCAAGTTGTCGCAGGTGATCGAAGAAGCGCTGGGCGAGGACTCCGACTACATCGGCGTGTTCATCCCCGGCGGCCACGGTGCGCTGATCGGCCTGCCGGAAAGCGAGGATGTAAAAAAGGTCCTGCAATGGGCCGTCGCCAAGGACAAATTCGTCATTACTCTGTGCCACGGCCCGGCGGCGTTGCTGGCGGCCGGCCTCGGTGAAACAAAAGACTCGTGCATCTTCAATGGCTACCGGATCTGCGCGTTTCCCGATGCGCTGGACGCGACCACTCCCGATATCGGCTACATGCCCGGCCACCTGACCTGGAAGTTCGGTGAGCAGTTGCAGGCACTCGGTGTGGAAATTACCAACCAGGGGATTTCCGGGGCCACACTTCAGGATCGCAAACTACTGACCGGTGACAGTCCGCTGGCGGGCAACGCGCTGGGCAAACTGGCGGCGGCCGCGCTTCTGAAAGCGGTCACCCCGGAGTGAGCCTCGGGCCTGTCGAGACACTCTTGCGCGCCGCCCTCGACATCGAGGCGGCGTCCACGCTGGTGGCGATCCAGAAGGCCGTTCGCAGTTTCACCGTGGCCTATGGTTACGATCGATTCGTTCTGTTCTCCGCCACCTCGGCGTCGGAGGACGTGGTCGAGCGCATTTATTGGGTGGAAGGCGACTGGTTCGGCGACGGCATCGCTGTCGACGCCCGGACCTACGTTCAGCGCTGCCCCGTGACTCGCCACCTGCTGGACAGTCGCGAATCCTTCTTTTGGAGCAAAGTGCAGGAGGAGAGCGGCGAACTCTATCGGGTGGTTCGCGTCCCAAGTGGGCCTGGCGTGCATGGGTTGCAGATCCCGGTCTTCGGCCCGCAGGGGCTTGAAGGTGCCATGAGTCTGGGAGGTGAGCAGATCGACACTTCTGCGCGGATTCGCCTGGCGTTGGGCATGCTCGCCACGGTGGCGTTTTACTCCGCAAGGCGATTGCTCGAAGCGCCGGTGGACGAGACGGCCGGAAAACTCTCGACCCGCGAGCGCGAAGTGCTGACGTGGGTCGCTGCCGGTCGGCGGCAGGCCGACATCGCCGCCACGCTCGGCTTGTCCGGGCGCACGGTGGAGAATCACCTGCGTTCGGCCCGCCGGCACCTGGGCGTGGCAACCACCGCCCAGGCCGTCAAGATTGCCATTCGCAAGGGTGAAATTAAGGGGTGAGGTTCTCACTCTGGCAGTGTCGTGCTTGAACGGGCGTGCAAAACTCCTATGATGCAAAGGGCCTGCGCCGGCTGACTGCAACCGGTGCCGCCCCCTACGTTTTTTAGAGAGATCGATCCTCGTGGAGTCTTTTCCGGACGCATTGCACGAATCACTCACGACCCAATTCGTTTTCGGTCCGTTCTGCGTCTATCCAGGCAAAAGACTGCTGACCCGAAACGGGGTAGCGGTCGACATCGGCGGGCGGGCGCTGGATCTGTTGATCGCCTTGCTCGAGCAACCGGGGCGCGTGCTGTCCAAGTACGACCTGATCGACAAGGTCTGGCCTGACAGCGTGGTCGCCGAAGGCAGCTTGCGCTTTCACATGACCGGCCTGCGGCGGATCCTCGGCGATGGCGAAGAGGATGCGCGGTACATCGCGACCCAGGTGGGCGTGGGTTATGCCTTCGTCGCGCCGCTTGAGAGAAAACAGACAGGTGTCCAATCGACGCCCGTCGCGGCCCGTGCCGCCGAGGGTGTATGCAGTTTACCGCCACGGGCAAAACTGATCGGCCGCGAAACCGATCTGCAACTGGTCATCGACCATATGCAACACCCGAGGCTGGTCACCATCGTCGGTCCCGGTGGTGTCGGCAAGACCAGCCTGGCCATCGAAGTGGCGCATCGCATCGCCGCCCAGGGTTACGAGCGAGTGTATTTCGTCGATCTGGCCCAAGTGGAAGACTGCGCGCTGGTGCCGTCGGCACTGGCCAGGTCGCTGGAAATCCCGGTGCAGGCTGAAGATCCGATGTTCGTCCTGCTCGCGCATTTGCGTGAGCTGAAACTGATGCTGGTGATCGACAACTGCGAACACCTGATCGACGCGGTGTCGATCATCCTTGAACAGATCAGTGAAGCTGCACCCGATGTTGGTGTTCTGGCGACCAGTCGCGAGCCGCTGCGCGTGCGTGGCGAGTACGTTCACTGGCTCAATCCGCTGGAGTTTCCGAGAGAGCCCCGACACCTTTGCGTGGAAGAATTGCTGGCATTCCCGGCAATCAAACTGTTTGTCGAGCGGGCATCGTCGAGTAACGCCGCGCTGTTGCTGGAAGCAGGCGGCGGACAAATGATCGCGGACATTTGCCAGCGCCTGGAGGGCATGGCGCTGCCGATCGAACTGGCGGCGATGCGGGTCGCCAGCCACGGCCTGAAAGCCACCCATGCGTTGCTCGGTGAACGGTTTTCACTGGGCTGGTCGGGCCGCAGGACGGCGGTGCCGCGGCATCAGACGCTGCGGGCGATGCTCGACTGGAGCTATGACTTGCTGTCGCCGCCGGAACGTCTGGCGCTGGAGCGGCTCTCGGTGTTCGTCGGGCCGTTCTCTCAGGAGGCGGCGTCCCAGGTCATTGCCGATTCCCGACTCGACAGCGCTGTGGCGGCAGCCATTCTCGATGATCTGGTGTTCAAGGGACTGGTCGCGGTCGATCACAGCGATTCGACGGACTCATATCGTTTGCTGGAAATGACCCGTGCCTACGCCAGGGAAAAACTGGCGGTGCGGGGAGATCCCGAGGTCAATGCCCTGGCGTTCAGGCACGCGGCGTTTTACATGGACCTTCTCGGGCATCTGGGCATTGCCCCCGACGAGATCTTCCGCAATTCGGCGCGCCTTGCCAGTCAACTGGGCAACGTACGCAGTGCGCTGGAGTGGAGCTTCGGGCCGCAGGGGGACCCTGGTCTGGCGTTGCCTCTGGCCGCAGCGAGCGCGCCGTTGTTCCTGCATTTTTCATTGCTGGTCGAGTGCCGGACCTGGTGTTCCCGGGCAATGGAGCTGCTTGAGCTCGGTTATTACGGCACACCCACCGAAATGGAGTTGCAAGCCGCACTGGGGCTGGTGCTGATGTTCACCCGAGGTAACAGTGAAGCCGCCGAAAAAGCCTTGCTCCGGGCGCAGGACATTGCCGTTGCATTGAACGACTACGGCTCACAGCTGAGGTTGCTGGGCCGGTTGCAGATTTTCTACGAACGTATCGGCGATTTCCCTTCATCGCTGGCCTGGGCGGAACAGGCGGCCGTGGTCGGCAACATTTTGAACGAGCCGGCCGCCATCGCGATTGCTTCGTCACTGACCGGCATCTCCCATCATTTGCTGGGCAATCAGCGTCTTGCCCGTCAAGAGCTGGAAAGCTCTCTGCGCAACAGCTTGCCATCGCATCCCAGCAACACGATTTACTACGGCTTCGATCACCGCAATCGCACCGGCCTGGGATTGGCGCGCGCACTGTGGCTGCAGGGCTATCCCGATCAGGCCAGGCACTGGACCGGGCAGATAGAGAGCGAAGCTTCGGCGTTGCAGCATCCTGTCACTTACTGCATCGCGATGGTCTGGATCCTGTGCATTGATATCTGGACCGGTGATCTGGAGAAGGCGTCAGCCAGTCTGGAACGGTTCAGCGCCATCGCCGAAACCAACGCGCTCGACCCCTACATTGCCGCCGCACATGGATTGCGAGCGGCTATCGCGATCCGTGCCGGGCAGCCGGGGGATGCCGTTGTCATGCTGGAGCAAAGCCTGGCGCGGCTGCGAGGCATGCGCTACGAATTGCTCACGACGTCTTTTGAAATTTCGCTGGCCGAAGGCCTGATTCTGGAGGGGCAACACGCAAAGGCTTTGGCCCTGCTGGACCGCACCATCCACCATTGCCGGCAAAGCGGTGATGCCTTCGCGTTGCCGGAGCTTTTACGCATCAGGGCCGGGACGCTCAAGGCCATCAATGGCGACGATGTTCAGGCAATCCAGGTCATTCTCGAGGAATCCATCGCGCTGAGCCGGGAGCAGGGCGCATGGGCGTGGGAGCTGAGGTCATCGATGGATCTGGCCAGACTCTGGCTTGAACAGGGGCATCCGGATCAGGCCAGGACCTTGCTTGGTGCCTGCCGCGATCAGGCTTCGGAGGGTTTCGACACCCTTGATCTGCGACGGCTGGAAAGCTTCTGGCAGAGTCTGCCCGTCAAGCACGGGTAATCAGGGCTGCCATTTTCACCAGCTCTGCCAGCGAACGGGCTTTCATCTTGCGCATGACCTTGCCGCGATGGGCCTTGACCGTGATCTCGCTGATATTGAGATCGGCGGCAATCAGTTTGTTCAGACGCCCGCTGACGACCGAGGCCATGATTTCCTGTTCACGGGGCGTCAGGGTCTTGTAGTCCGCGAGCAATGAACGAAGGTTCTTTTCGCCTTCCAGCGCAGCGCGGCTGCTTTCAAGCGCATCGGCCATGGCGGTGAGGATCACATCGTCGTTGAAGGGCTTGGTCAGAAACTCCACGGCCCCGGCCTTGAAGGCCCGAACCGTGCGCGGAATGTCACCGTAGCCGGTGATGAAGATGATCGGCATGTTGTAGCGTTCATCCGCGAGAGATGTTTGCAGGTCTAGGCCGCTCAGGTCGGGCAGATTGATATCCAGCACCAGACAACTGGGCACCAGCACCCGGGGCGTGTCGAGAAAGTCCTGTGCAGACTCGAATAGCCGTGGCTGCCAGCCAGCGAAGCGGATCATCAGTTCCAGCGACTCGCGCACGGAAATGTCGTCGTCTACAACGAAAACGACGGGCGTGACATCACTCATCGGTAATGCTCCGTGTGAAAGGGCCAATGCGTCGTTCGAGTTCAACATGTCGATTCCTTTTTTGTTCGGCTTCACGCTCAATCCAGAGGCAGGGCGGCGCTCAGGGCCTTGAGCAGTTGCGCTTCGCTGAAAGGTTTGAACAGGCACTCTATCGCACCGTGACTCAGCAGCTTCGCCTGTTCGCTGGCATCGCTGTGAGCGGTGATGAAAATGACCGGAATGCGGTAGCCGCGACGCAGCAATTCCCTGTGCAGATCAGGCCCCGACATGCCCGGCATGGCCACGTCAAGAATCAGGCAATGAGTCAGATCCAGATAGGGCGATGCCAGAAAGGCCTGCGCCGAGGCGAACGCCTGCACGGCGAAGCCGAACTCCTTGATCAGGTCAGGCAGTGATTCACGAACCGATTCGTCGTCATCGACCACCGATACGAGCAAATGCGTACCCATCAATCATTCTCCACGGTGCGATCGGCGAGGTCGCGGTTATCGGTTTGCAGCAAGTCCGTCGAATGCGGGATGGCAAAGGTAAACGTCGTACCCGGGCCGTCGTTGGCGGTGGCCCAGAGTTTGCCGTCGTGGCGCTCGATGATCGAGCGGCTGATGGACAAGCCGACACCCATGCCCGAGCTTTTGGTGGTGTAGAAGGCATTGAAGATTCGCTCGATGTCCTGCGGATCGACGCCGTTGCCACTGTCCTTCACCGCCAGGTAAACGCTCTCGTCCGCCCCAAGCCCGGTGCTGACGATCAATTGCCGGGGCCGGCCGTGAATCGCGCTCATGGCCTCGGCGGCATTCATGATCAGGTTGAGGATCACCTGCTGAAGCTGGACCCGGTCGCCCCTGACCAGCGGCAGGGCTTCGGCAAATTGCGGGTGCAGCACCACGCCGTTGCGTTGCAGCTCGCCCAGCAGCATGGCGATGACTTCCCGTGCCGCGTCATTCAGATTGACGTTTTCAAGGGTGATGCTTTTTTTTGAGAACAGCGCCCGCAATCGATTAATCACGTCAGCCGCGCGGTTACCGTCGCGAATGGTGCGCCGTGCTGTTTCCCTGGCGCCATCGATATTCGGCGGGTCGGCGCCGAGCATGCGCAGGCAGGTGCTGGCGTTGGTGATGATGCCGGCCAGCGGTTGATTGACTTCGTGGGCAATCGACGCCGTGACCGCGCCAAGGCTGGCGACCCTGGCCAGGTGCGTCAGTTCCGAGCGCGCCTTGCTCAAGACCTCTTCGGCGAGCCGGCGCTGGGTAATGTCCTGCAGGGCGGCGATGTACTCGAAGCCGTCCGGCGCATGGGGGATCGAGTGCGCCACCAACCGTACGTACTTCACCGTGCCGTCGGGCATCAGCAGCCGGTGCTCATGTTCGAAATCACGCCCCTTGCGGCGCTGGCGCTTGATCATTTCCCGATGGCTGGAGATGTCGTCCGGATGTACGCGGCGATAGATCGCATCGAAACCGGGTGGTGTGTCCGGGTCCAGTTCAAGGATGCGATAGACCTCGTCCGACCAGGTGATTTCATCGGTGCTTACTCGCCAGGAAAACGTGCCGGTGGCGCTCAGGCGTTGGGCCTTGGCCAGAAAGACTTCCGCCCGTTTGCGGTCTTCGATGTCGGTGTTTTCGCCATACCAGCGCACGACGCGCCCCGTGTCATCGCGCTGGGGTACGGCGCGGATCAGAAACCAGCGGTAAATCCCGTCGAAGCGCTTCAGTCGGGCCTCGTATTCACCGGCGCTACCCGATTGCAGGATCCCTTGCCAATAACCCGCGAGGCCCGGGGCATCGTCCGGATGAATCGACGCCGTCCAGCCGTTGCCGCAAGCCTGTTCGAGGGACATGCCGGTGTAATCGCACCAGCGTTGGTTGACGAAGCCGACGTTGCCTTCCGGCGAGGCGCTCCAGACAAAACCGGGAACGGCGTCGATGATCCCGCGCAGACGTTCTTCCGACGCGCTGACTTCGGCCAGGGCACTGGCGATCAAGGCCTTGTCCCTGCGGCGCTCATCGATATCGACCTGCAACACGCACCAGCGCGTGATGGTGCCTTCGCTGTCTCTGATCGGCAGGCCGCGCACATGGAACCAGCGATAGACACCGTCGGCGCGGCGAATCCGGTGCTCGTTTTCATAGGGCGTGCCGGTACTGACCGAGTGCATCCAGGCAGCGATGACCGAGGGCAGGTCGTCCGGGTGCACGGTCTCGCTGGCCTGCCAGTTTTTCAGTTCATGGAGTGGGGAGCCGATGTACTCCATGATTTGCCGGTTAACCTGTTCCAATTCACCGGACGGCGTCATGAAAGCGACCATGGCCGGGATGCTGTCGATGATCGAGTCGATCCCTGGCGCCGGCATGACCGCATCACCCGCGCGGCCTGGACCGTCCTCGATGACGCGCTCGCGCTCGTTCGTCATACCGATTCTCATTGTGCAGTCACCGTTGAACAAAGATGCGCCTTCTGATGGCACTCGCCCATCATACTTTGGTGTCGCCTGTTGCGAATATCAGCCGCCGTTGCGCATTGCGATGCGCATCACAGGGCGCCCGGTGCTTTTGTAAGCCACTGTATCTACGGCCTCCCGTGCCACACAAGCATGCAAACCGGACTGTTCGCGAAACCGCGTGGATACATCGCCTGCCCACCATTGGCCCTGGTTTCAACGTCCTTTGACGATTGAATGAATGCAACGTGGCGTATCCGGATCTGCCTCAGAACGGACCGTCCCTGTAACAGGCGAAATCATTATGAAAGCGGTGATCATGCAGGCCTTTGGCGGCCCCGAAGTCTTGACGGTGCAAGACATCCAACTGCCAGAACCGGGACCCGGACAGGTGCTGGTCAAGGTGAAGGCAGCGGGTGTCAATTTCATGGACACGGGCGTGCGACGCGGGCTCGGTGCAGCCTGGGAGCTGCCGATGACACTCGGTGTGGAAGGCGCCGGCATTGTCCTGGCAACCGGTCCGCAAGTGGCGGAGTTCGTTGCCGGTGACCGCGTGGCCTGGCACTACGTGCCCGGTAGCTACGCCGAAAAAGTGCTCGCACCGGTCAGCCAGTTGGTGCCGTTGCCTGACGATATCGACTTCGCCACCGCCGCCAGCTTGATGATGCAGGGCCTGACCGCCAGCAATCTGGTGGACAAGGTGCATGCGATCCAGCCGGGCGACGTGGCCTTCGTCCACGCTGCAGCGGGGGGCGTGGGGCTGCAGCTGACCCAGATGATCAAGCTGCATGGCGGCAAGGTCATCGGCCGGGTTTCGCAGGCCGACAAGGTCGACGCGGTACTCGCGGCGGGGGCTGATTACGTGGTAATCGGACGGGCGCACAACATCGCCGGTCAGGTCCTGCGTCTGACCGAAGGCCAGCGCGTGAACGTGGTCTACGACGGCACAGGGTCGGAGGGCTTTGCAGACTCTTTGAGTCTGCTGGATTACTTCGGCACCCTGGCGCTGTATGGGCCGTTCATGAACCCGATCCCGCCGATCGATATCTTCAGCGTGCCGCGCAGCATCAAGCTGACGTATCCCTCGGTCATGCACTACGTGCGCGAGCGCGAAGTCTTGCTGGAAAAATCCCGGCAATTGTTCGCATGGGTCGGCGCCGGCAAACTGAAAACCGTCATCGGCAAGCGCTATTCACTGGAAGAGGCCGGACAGGCTCATCGCGATATCGAGTCGCGCAACACCACGGGCAAGCTGATCATTGTTCCGTAGTGCGTCGTTGCCCAGTGCCGCGCCAGATCAGCAGGGCCGCCAACACCTGGCTACCGGCGAAAAACGTGAACAGGTGTTGTGCGGTCCATCCGGCATCCAGCAGAAACCCGGCGACCACCGGCGATATGATCGCCCCCAGACGCCCGGTCGCCAGCACCACGCCGACGCCGGTCGTACGGACCGACGTGCAGAACGCTTGAGGGGCCAAAACATACAGAGCCGCGACTGCACCATTGAGCATCAGCCCCAGCGTGACCGCCACGAGTGTCGCCAGACCGGGGACGCGCGTGGCCGGCAGCATCAGTGGCAGCAGGGCGGCGTTGAGCAGCAGAAAACCCGACAGCAAACGTCGGCAACCGTAACGATTGGCCGCCAGACCCAGAAGCAGGGCGCCGAGCATGCCACCCAGCGCCAACAGCATCCCGATCCGGGCGCCTTGTTGGTCGGTAAAGCCATTGTCGACCAACAGGGCCGGCGTCCAGCTCATCACGAAGTAAAAGCAGAACATCAACAGAAAGAGTGCCAGTGCCAGCGATAGAGTCTGTTGCCACTGACCGGGCGAAAACGGCCGGTTAGCGATGTACGGCGACAGTGGAGAAATAGGCGCGTGGTGTTCAAGTGCCAGAAATGACGGCGATTCTCGCAGCCAGAAGACACCGACCAATGCCGCCGCCAGCGTGATGCAACCCCCGGCCAGAAAGACATACCGCCAGCCCATCAAATCATTGAGTACATGCGCCAGCACACCGCCCAGACTGGCACCCATGGCAAAGGCGAGGGATTGCAATGCGATCGCCAGATTGCGTCGCTGCGGGCCAGCGTGTTCGAACGTCAGCACGTTCGCCCCCACCAGCACCGCCCCCGTGCCGATACCGGTCAACAGTCGCAAGAGCATCAATACGTGATGATCCGGACTCCAGAACGACAGCAACATACCCAGGCCACTGAGCAGCAGGCCGGCGAGCAGTAACGGCCTGCGCCCGAAGCGGTCGGCCCTGGGCGCGGCCAGCAGCGAACCGAGCGCCATGCCGACCAGGCTTGCGCTCAACAACAGGCCCAGTTGCGCGCCGTTCAATGCCCACTCCGCCGCAACCCGGCTGGCGGTGAAGGCCATGGCCATCACGTCCAGCCCGTCGATCACGTTGAACAGCATGCACAGCCCGATCACCCACCACTGAGACGAGGTCGATGCCGCACTGCTCAGGCGTTCGAGCGCTGTTTCCCCACGCATCCGCAATCCTTGTTCAGGTCTGTCATTTAATTGGGCCGTTTCCCCGCCGCATTCTGCCCGTTAAGCGCTGCTGAATTCGAGCGCGATTTTGCGCGCCAGGCCTGCGCGTCATACCAAGGTATCGACCGACACCATCGTGTAATCGCCCCGGTGCCAGCGCGGTGGTCTGATCCGATTGGCGATGCCTTTCGAATAATGACTACAAGGAGATTCATCATGGTTGCGGTTTCGTCCGGTCTTACCTGGCGCCATTGTCTGGCGTCATCCATCAAGGGAAGCGTGTTCGGCCTTGCCGTACTCGCTGGCGGCAGCGGCGTCTGGGCCGCGGATCCGTCGCAAGCCATTCGCCCGTACACCATTCATGTGGACGAAGCGAAGCTGAGCGACCTGCGCAAACGCATCGCCGACACCCGCTGGCCGGACAAGGAAACGGTCAGCGACGTGTCCCAGGGAGTGCAACTGGCGCAGGTCCAGGCGTTGGTGAAGTATTGGGGCGACGGCTACGACTGGCGCAAGGCCGAAGCGAAGCTCAATGCCTTGCCGGAGTTCGTGACCACCATCGACGGCGTCGACATCCAGTTCATCCATGTGCGTTCGCGCAATCCCAATGCGATGCCGCTGATCCTCACCCACGGCTGGCCGGGTTCGCAGTTCGAATTCCTCAAGACCATCGGCCCGCTGACCGATCCCGTAGCCTATGGCGGCAAGGTCGAAGACTCGTTCGATGTGGTGATCCCGTCGATTCCCGGCCATGGTTTCTCCGGCAAACCGACCGAACTCGGCTGGGGCCCTGACCGGGTGGCGAAGGCCTGGGATGTGTTGATGAAACGCCTGGGTTACAGCCATTACGTGTCCCAGGGTGGCGATCATGGTTCGGTGATTTCCGATGCTCTGGGTCGTCTGGCACCGCCCGGTCTGTTGGGCATCCACCTGAACATGCCGGCCACCGTGCCGCCGGAACTGGTCAAGCCGATCAACAGCGGCGACCCGGCACCGGCAGGGCTGACTGCGCCGGAGGTGACGGCCTTCAATTCGCTCAGCCAGTTCTTCGGTCGCAACGCTGCTTACGGCGCAATGATGGTGACCCGGCCGCAAACAATCGGTTATCTGCTGGCCGACTCGCCCGCCGGCACGGCAGCGTGGATGTATGAAAAATTCGCGGCGTGGACCGACAGCGGCGGTCAGCCCGAGAAAGTCCTGAGCCGCGATGAAATGCTCGACGACATCAGCCTGTACTGGCTGACCGACAGCGGGGCGTCGTCCTCCCGTTTCTATTGGGAGAACAACAACAATAACTTCAGCGCCGCCGCGCAGAAGACCGCCGACATCAAGGTGCCGGTGGCGATCACCGTGTTCCCCCACGAAATCTACCGTGCGCCGAAAGTCTGGTCGCAGCGCGCCTATCCGTCGCTGGCCTACTTCAGCGAAGTCGGCAAGGGCGGTCACTTCGCGGCATGGGAGCAGCCGCAATTGTTCAGCGAAGAACTGCGCGAAGCCTTCCGGCCACTGCGCGCGGCTGCGCAGAAAACCGCTGCGCAGGCAGCGCGCTGACCCTTCAATGCGCCATCCCTTCAACCCCAAGCCCGGAACCGCCGCCCGGCGGTTCACGAGGGAGACTCGGCATGATTGACTCTAACGCTGTAACCCCATCCCGGCGCGTGCTCGCTGTTTCGATGCTGGCACTTGCGCTGGGCATCGCTTCGGCACACGCCAGCGCCGCCGAAGTGCGCGCCGGCAAGATCGACGCCATTACCCCCGGCACCCACGTTTCCTTCGGCGCGCTGAAACACGTCAAGGCCGGACTGCTGGACGTGTCCTACGCCGAAGTCGGTCCCGCCGACGGTCCGGTGGTCATCCTGCTGCACGGTTGGCCCTACGATATTCACAGCTACACCGACGTGGCGCCGGCGCTGGCGCAGAAGGGCTATCGGGTGCTGATTCCTTACGCGCGCGGTTATGGCGACACGCGCTTCCTGTCTGCCAAAACCGTGCGCAACGGTCAGCCGGCGGCGCTGGCGAAGGATCTGATCGACTTCATGGACGCCCTGAAAATCAAGCAGGCCGTGCTCGGCGGTTATGACTGGGGCGCGCGCACCGCCGACATCGTTGCTGCGCTTTGGCCCGAGCGGGTGAAAGCGCTGGTGGCGGTGAGCGGTTACCTGATCGGCAGCCAGGAAGCGGGCAAGACGCCGCTGCCACCCGCTGCAGAGTTGCAGTGGTGGTATCAGTTCTACTTTGCGACCGAACGCGGTCGCCTGGGCTACGAAAAGAACACCCATGACTTCGCCAAACTGATCTGGCAGCTGGCCTCGCCGAAGTGGAACTTCGACGACGCGACCTACGACCGCAGCGCCGTCGCGTTGCAGAACCCGGATCACGTCGCCGTGTCGATCTTCAACTACCGCTGGCGCCTGGGGCTGATCAAAGGCGAAGCGCAATACGATCCGCTGGAGAAAAAACTGGCGGCATTCCCCTCGATCGGCGTGCCGACCATCACCCTCGAAGGCGACGCCAATGGCGCGCCGCACCCACCGGCCGAGGCCTACGCCAAACGCTTCACCGGCAAATACGAATACCGGCTGATCAGCGGCGGCATCGGCCACAACCTGCCGCAGGAAGCGCCGCAGGCGTTCGCTCAGGCGGTGATCGATGCTGATCATCTCTGATTGTTGGCCGAAGGGGATCCGACCATGAAATTCAACCATTGGGCCGTGTTGCCAGCGGCGATTGCGCTCGCGGCACTGGCGGCCACCGGTGTCGCGTTGGGCGAGGCCGATGACGGCGATGCCTCGCCGATCTACGGCGTGAAGCTGCCGAAAAACTATCGCCAGTGGGCGCTGATTGCTCCTGCTCAGGAGGCCGCGCCGCTGGATGAACTGCGCGCGGTGCTGGGCAATGACCGGGCGATCAAGGCTTACCAGAGCAAGACGCTGCCGTTTCCCGACGGCACGGTGCTGGTGAAGCTGGCGTGGAAACACGTGCAGTCGCCGGAATTCGAGCCGGCCTCGATTCCGGGGGCGGCCACCACCGTTCAGGTGATGGTCAAGGATTCGCGCAAATACGCCTCGACCGGTGGCTGGGGATTCGGCCGGTTCATCAACGGCAAACCCACCGACGAAGCCCAGCACCAGACCTGTTTTGCCTGCCATCAGGCGCGGGTGCAAAACCACGATTTTGTCTTCACCCGATACGCTCCCTGAATCCGTCATACGAGGAACATCCACATGAAAAAAACACTGACTGCGCTGAGTATCGCTGTAGGCCTGTGCCTGGGCGCCAATGCCTTCGCCCAAACCGCCAAACCCACGGTCGTGCTGGTGCACGGCGCGTTTGCCGACGCGTCGAGCTGGAACGGCGTGGCGAAAATTCTCGAGAAGGACGGCTACACGGTGATCGCCGCCGCCAATCCGTTGCGCGGCGTCAAGAGCGATGGCGCAGCGGTATCGGCATTGCTGAGCAGCATCCAGTCGCCGGTGGTGCTGGTCGGTCACTCTTATGGCGGCAACGTCATCAGTGATGCGGCCAACGATCATGCCAATGTCAAAGCGCTGGTCTACGTCAGTGCCTTTGCCCCCGAGGCGGGTGAAACCGTCGCCGGGTTGGCCGGCAAGTTTCCCGGCAGCACGCTCGGACCAACGCTGGCACCACCCGTTGCACTGGCCGATGGTGGCAAGGACTTGTACATCCAGCAGAGCAAGTTCCACGATCAGTTCGCCGCCGACGTCCCTGCTGCACAAGCGGCCCTGATGGCCGCGACCCAGCGCCCGGTCACCGAAGCAGCGCTGAACGAGCAGGCCGGAACGCCTGCCTGGAAACACATTCCGTCGTGGTACATCTACGGTGACAAGGACAAGAACATCCCGCCCCAGGCGATGGCGTTCATGGCCAAGCGTGCAGATGCCAAGGCAGTCGAAGTGGTGAAGGGCGGCTCTCACGTGGTGATGGTGTCGAACCCGGCACCGGTGGCCCGATTGATTGAAAAAGCCGCTGCGGCCAACTGAAAACCTGCGACGTGCCAAGGCGCGTCGCAGGTCTGTCACCCCCGGCTCAGGCAGCGGACACCTGCGGCGATGTTGCCGGTGCCAGCCTGAGCAGTGGGGTGATGCCGAGCATCAACAGCAGTACCGCGAACAGCAAGGTGTACGCCGGGCCAAAGTGTCCGGCGTATTCGCGCAGGGCACCGAACAACAGCGGCCCGAGCGCGGCGATCAGGTAACCGATGAACAACATGAACACCGTCCACAATCCGGCCTGTTCGCTGGTGCTGGCGTGATCCAGCGGCAAGGTCATGGCCACGGTGAAGCCCATGCCCAGCCCGATGGCCGCGAGCACCACATACAGCATCGGCCAGTACGCCGGCAGGAACGCCATGCCGCCCACCCCCAGCAGGGCCAGCAACGCCGACAATCCGAGCAAACCGCGCCGGTCGTGGGCCTTGCCCGGAATCAGTCCCGCACCCACGCTGGCGACGGCGAACACTGCAGTAAAAATGCCCAGCAGAACGCCTGGGGAAACAATCGACGTGGCCGCTTCTACCGAGGCAGGCGCCATCCAGGCGAAGAGGGCGTAGACCACGAATTGCCCGGCACCGAAATTCAACGCGATCAGCCACGCCTGCGGATTGCCCCAGGGCAGGCGTTTGCTCGGGTTCGACGGCGATTTCACGGCGGGTGCCGGTGTCGCAAAACGGCGTGCCATCCAGACCCAACTGGCGATGGCGGTGAGGCACAGCACGCTCCAGACTCCGGCACTGACCCGCCAGTCCCGCGCCAGCTCGGCAATCGGCGCGCTGAGCACCGCCGCGAGGGTTGCGCCCAGACTCAGGCCGCCGGCGTAGATGCCCATGAACAGCGCCGGTCGTTGCGCAAAGTGGGTCTTGATCCACGCGCCGGTCATCGCGCCGGCGACGGCAATCCCGATGCTGGCGAAGAACGTACTGCCGAGCAGGAAGAATGCATTCGGCGAGATCGCCCGTAGCAAGGTCGAGGCGCCCAACAGTGTCAGCGCAACAACCACACTGCGATCGATTCCGAAGCGCCTGGCCAGGCTCGGAACCACCAGCGCGAACACGCCCATGCAGACATCGGGAATCGAGGTCAGCAGCGCCGCCTGGGTGTAGCTCAACTGGAAGTGCTGCTGGATCAACAGCAGAATCGGCCCCACCGAAATGATCGGCGGCCGCAGGGCGATGGACAGGATCAGCAGACCGATCACCGCCGTGACGCTCTGCTGGTGGCCGGAGAGATTGCGGGTGATTGCCATGGGAAAGGCCTCATTGATGAACAATGAGCGCAAGGCTAACAATGGGCCGGCCATGGAAAATGCCAGGATTTGTCGCCAAAGTGACAATCGGCGCATTACCACGATCAACGTCTGTTTTCAGGAGAAAACACTCGATGAAACAAGAGGTGCGCAAGGTCGTCGCAAAGCGAGAATCCTCGCCGCGCAGCGAACGTTATCCCGACTATCAGGATGTGCCGCGCGTAATGACCGTGCTGGTGCGCGATCAGGCCACCGGCGAGTACAACGAACCGCACGTGCATCGGCACGGGCAGTTGCTGTATGCCTCGAACGGCGTGATGCGGGTGGTCACCGAGCGCGGGTTGTGGATCCTGCCGCCGAAGCGGGCGCTGTGGATTCCGCCCGGAATGATCCACGACCAGTTGATGCTCAGCGCGGTGAAAATGCGCTCGATCTACATCGAGCCGCAGGTCTGCGCCGGGCTGGGCCCACACTGCAAAGTGCTGGAGATCCCCGGACTGTTGCGCGAGTTGATTCTGGCCCTGGCCGACCAGCCGATCGAATACCCGCAGGAAGGGCGCAACGCGCACATCGTGGCGTTGATACTCAGTGAACTGCAGGCGGCGCGGACGTTGCCGATCGAAGTGCCGTGGCCGGTCGACAGGCGACTGGTCACGGTCTGCGAGGCGATTCTGCAGGACCCCGGACAAGACCATTCGATCGGTTATTGGGCAGACCGGGTGGGCGCCAGTTCGCGCACGCTGATTCGCTTGTTCGTCAATGAAACCGGCCTGAATTTCCGCCACTGGCTGCAGCAGGTGCGGTTGGCGACCGCCATCGACCGGCTCGACAAGGGGCAATCGGTGGGCGTTACCGCCCGTGACCTGGGCTACGCCAGCCAGAGTGCCTTCAGTGCGATGTTCAGACGGGTGATGGGCGAATCGCCCCGTGAATTTCTCGTTCGCGATTAGGGCATTCCGGCGACTCCGATACCTTTGTATTCTGTCGTCGAAGGGAGGCGGGTGGTATCAATGACACTGCTGTTGCAGGTGCACTGAACACCCAGCCTCGTTCCGCGAGGAACCTTCGAAGAGTGAGAATCCTGATGCTTTTATACCTATCGACCTGGTCCGAAATCGCCCAATTCCTCGAACGCAGCCGCACCATCGTCATCCCGATCGGTTCCAACGAACAGCACGGGCCGACCGGCCTGCTGGGCACCGACTGGATGTGCCCGGAAATCATCGCCCATGAAGCGCAGAAAAACGCCGACATCCTGATTGCTCCGACCTTCAACATCGGCATGGCGCAGCATCACCTCGGTTTCCCCGGCACCATCTCGCTCAGGCCTTCGACCTTCATCGCCGCCATCGCCGACTGGACCCGTTCGCTGGCCGCCCACGGCTTTGAAAAGATCTTTTTCCTCAATGGCCACGGCGGCAACATCGCGTCAATCGAAGCGGCGTTTTCGGAGCTGTACGCCGAAGCGAGTTTCGCCCGACGCAAAGCCGGGTTCGCCCTGAAGCTGTGCAACTGGTGGGATCTGGAAGGGGTCAACGAGCTGGCGCGCGACCAGTTCCCGACCGGCCACGGCATTCATGCGACCCCATCGGAAATCGCTGTGACCCAATGGGCCTACCCCGACTCCATCAAGTCGGCCGACTACTCGCCGCAGATCGCCAATTGGGGGCCGATCCGGGAAGCGGCGGATTTTCGCGCCCGTCACCCGGACGGCCGCATGGGCTCGGACCCGGCCCAGGCTTCGCCGGAAAAAGGTCGGCAACTGGTGGAAATGGCCGCTCGCGGTCTGGTGCAGGAGGTGCAAGCCTTCAGCCGCGAATCATTGCCCGACTGAACCGTCACCCTGATCAACGCCCGGATGTTCCGGGCGTTGCTGTTTCAACCCCTTAGGAATCTCGACATGTGGACTATCAAGCACAGCTACATCGATGGCGCGTTCGTGCCCGTTCAGGGCAGCGAAACGATCGAATGCATCAACCCGGCGACGGAGTCCGTCATCGGGACGGTGACTCTGGCCAATCGCGATGATGCCAGGCAAGCCATCGCCGCCGCACAGCGAGCGCAAGTCACGATGGGCCGCACCTCGAAAGCCGAGCGCATCGACATGCTCAGGCGCCTTCAGGCAGCGGTGCTGGAGAGCACCGAAGAAATTCGCGATACCGCCATCGAGGAATACGGCGCACCGTTGGCCCGTGCGCAATGGGTCAGCCAGTACGCGTCGCAGTCCTTTGCCAACACAGCGCAGGTGCTGGAGAACTACGATCTTGTCCGGCCTGTGGGCCGGGCAATGGTCGTGATGGAACCGGTCGGGGTGTCGGCATTGTTCGCACCCTGGAACAGCACCGCCGGTACGGTGTGCAGCAAACTGGCGGCGGCGATTGCCGGCGGCTGCGCCTCGGTCATCAAGCCGAGCGAACTCAGCCCGTTGCAGACCCAGGTGCTCGCGCTCGCCTTGCACCGTGCGGAACTGCCAAACGGGGTGATCAATATTGTCTCGGGCCGTGGCGGCGAAGTGGGCGACGAGATCAGCACCAGCCCGCACATTGCGAAGATTTCGTTCACCGGCTCCACGGCAACGGGGAAGCTCATCGCCCGCGCGGGTATCGAGACCATGAAGCGGGTGAGCCTGTCGCTCACCGGCAAGTCGGCATCCATCGTGCTCGACGACGCGGATCTTGACGTGGCCATCCCCATGGCACTGAATGCCGCCTTCATGAACAACGGTCAGGCCTGTGTGGCCGGCACGCGGCTGTTGGTGCCGCGCACGTTCTTGTCGCAGGTGATCGAACGGGTAAAAGCCCTGGTCGACGCGACAGTGGTCGGTGATCCACAGAACCCGGCGACCGCCATCGGCCCGTTGGTCAACCAGGCGCAGTTTGATCGCGTGCAGGGCTTTATCCGGCGCGGGCTGGAGCAGGGCGCGCGATTGATCGTCGGCGGCGAGGGCCGGCCTGTTGGCCTGAGCCAAGGCTACTTCGTGAAACCCACGGTATTTGCCGACGTCAGCAACGACATGGACATCGCCCGGGAAGAGATTTTCGGCCCGGTGCTGTCGATCATTGCCTATGACGATGAAGAGGACGCGGTCCGCATTGCCAATGCCAGCGTCTACGGATTGCAGGCCTATGTGTTCACCCGCGAGGTGGAGCTTGGCCGACGCATCGCTGCGCGTCTGGAGGCCGGTTCGGTGTTGATCAACCGGATCGCGCCGGAACTGCTGGCGCCGTTTGGCGGGGTCAAGCAGTCGGGGATCGGCAGGGAATTTGGCGTGTCCGGGCTGGAGGCGTTTCTTGAAGCGAAAAGCATCGTGGAGGACTGACAAAGGCAGCAGGGCAAACAGGATTAATCCTGCTTGCCCTGCTTTCGTCATTGCGGATCAGCCCAGCGCTTCGATGGCCTGCGCAACACCTGCACCGTACGCCGGATCGGCGCGGGTGCAGTTATCGATATGGCGTTGCCGGGTCTGAGCGCTGGCGCCATGGATCGAGCGCGCGGTGTTCTCGAACAAAACCTGTTGCTGGGCGGGCGACATGGCCCGGAACAGCGCGCCCGGTTGCGAGAAGTAGTCGTCGTCCTCGCGGTGATTCCAGTGTCCAGCGCTGCCTTTCAGGGCCAGCGGTGGTTCACTGAAATCCGGTTGCTCGGCCCACTCGCCATAGCTGTTGGGCTCGTAGCCGATGGTGCTGCCCGCGTTCGCATCGGTGCGCATCTGGCCGTCCCGGTGATAGCTGTTGACCGGGCAGCGCGGCGCGTTGACCGGGATCTGATGATGATTGACGCCGACGCGATAGCGCTGCGCATCACCGTAGGAGAACAGGCGGGCCTGGAGCATTTTGTCCGGTGAGAAGCTGATGCCGGGCACCACGTTGGCCGGGTTGAAGGCCGCTTGTTCGACGTCGGCGAAGTAGTTGTCGGGGTTGCGGTTGAGTTCGAGGATGCCGACTTCGATCAGCGGGTAATCCGCGTGGGGCCAGACTTTGGTCAGGTCGAACGGGTTGATCGGGTAGGTCTCGGCGTCCAGCTCCGGCATCACTTGTACGTAGAGCTTCCATTGCGGGAAGTGGCCTTCTTCGATGGCGTTGTACAGGTCGCGCTGGGCGCTTTCGCGGTCATCGCCGATCAGGGTCGCGGCTTGTTGATCGGTCAGGTTTTCGATGCCTTGTTGGGTCTTCCAGGTGAACTTCACCCAGAAACGCTCGTTCGCCGGGCTGATGAAGCTGAAAGTGTGGCTGCCGAAACCGTGCATGTGGCGGTAGGTGCGCGGCAGTCCACGGTCGCTCATGACAATCGTGACCTGGTGCAGCGCTTCGGGCAGCAGTGTCCAGAAATCCCAGTTGTTGCGGGCGCTGCGCATGTTGGTGCGAGGGTCGCGTTTGACCGCGTGGTTGAGGTCGGGGAATTTCAACGGATCGCGCAGAAAGAACACCGGCGTGTTGTTGCCCACCAGGTCCCAGTTGCCTTGCTCGGTATAGAACTTGATGGCGAATCCACGGATGTCACGCTCGGCATCCGCCGCGCCGCGCTCACCAGCCACGGTCGAAAAGCGGACGAACACATCGGTGGTCTTGCCCACGCTGGAAAACAGTCTGGCCTTGGTGAAACGGGTGATGTCGTGGGTGACGGTGAAGGTGCCGAACGCGCCGGAACCCTTGGCGTGCATGCGCCGCTCGGGGATGACTTCCCGATCGAAGTGCGCAAGTTTTTCCAGCAACCATACGTCCTGCAACAGCATCGGGCCTCGCGGGCCGGCGGTCTGTACGTTGTTGTTATCAACCACTGGCGCGCCGGCGGCGGTCGTTAGCTTGTTCATGCGCAACTCCTGGCTTTTGTCGGTTATCCCGTCATCACATCAAAAGCCCCGGGCGCTATCTATTGCACCATGGTGTCGCCGGATAGTACGAAGGTGTGGTTGGAATGGATTGCGTTTTGGTGTCGGCAAAAGACGGATCAGGCGAGGGTGATGCTGACCTTGATGTTGTTGCGCGTGGCCTTGGAGTAGGGGCAGTTCTGGTGCGCTGCGTCGATCAGTTGTTGCGCCACTTGCGGCTCGATCTCCGGCAGCGACACCGCCAGTCTCGCCTGCAGGAAAAAACCGTGCTCCCCGTGGACCAGGTCAATTTGAGCATCGACCCCGGCCGTTGCCGGAAAACCGATCTTGCGCGCGTTGCAGGCATGGCGCAGCGAGCCGAGGAAACAGGCCGACCAGCACACGGCGAACAATTGCTCGGGGTTGGTTCCGGTGCCGGGCGCACCCGGTGGCGACAGCTTGAGATCCAGTCGGCCATCGTCACTGCGTCCTGTGCCCTCGCGGCCGCCTGTGGTGCAGGTATGCGCGGAGTAGAGGGTTTTTTCGATATCGATCATGGGCATTCCCTGAAGAGCATTTCACAGCGAGAAGGACGGTTCATGTTGCCCGTGTGGTTTCATGACATTCACGTACGGACGCACCCGCCAGTGCGTCGGCCGTGGCCACGGCGTCAGTGCCGCGATGGCCCAGGCTGTTGAGCAGAGTGGAGCGTGCGATCTCGATCAGCCAGGCCCGAAATGGAAAGCTGGGGTCATGGGCGGCCTGTTCCTGATAGAGCGCCCTGAAGGCTTGCTGAACGAGGCCGCCGGTGTCTTCACGACGGATCCGGCCGGCCTGCACCTGACCCTCGTAAAAGGCGATGAGCAACGGCGTCACCGTCGCGAACAGCTGTTGCGCTTCACCTCGGCCATGCCTGACGGCGCCCGCGACCAAGGCATACAGTTCGTCGTTGCCGAGCCGGTCAGCCTCGCACAGGCAATTGTCGCGATAACCTTCAGCCATGGTCGAATCCCTCACAGAACCATCGTTCGACTGAGCGAGGCGACCGTAACGGTTCGCGGGTGGCCTGGCGTTCAGCGGTAAGATTCAAGCCTGCCTTCACTGCCGAATGACTGCCAGTTATGCGTTGTTAGCGCTTGTTAGCGCTCGTCCGGTGCAGTACTTGGTGTGGTGATTTTTCCGTCGGCCGATCAAGACTCTGCGGTGGTTTCCCATGCCCTGTGTCTGGAAGAAATGGCGGGGCGGTGTATGAGCATTTATGACATCCCTGTCTCTTTGCCATCGTCACAATCGCGTAGGAGACGTCTGATATTTATTTCGCAGATTTCCTACATTTTGTTTGCCTCCCTAACAAAAAACGTGGTTATTATCCGCCGGCGCTTCGGGTCACAAACCCGGCGCCAGAAGATTGCCGCGTGTCTACAGGCCCGGCAGTCGCAGCCGATCGGGACCACCCTGGCGCTGTCATCCCCGCGCAGGTTGTTCCTCGTCGTTGACCCTCAAATGGAAGTCGAGGTTTCAATTGGTCACGCGGTTTGCAATCGTCGATGCAATGAACGGGGCGACGTCTGTCGCCAATGATCCGGCCCACTTTCCAGTTGCCTGCGCCGACCGCGCGGCGGCGTTTTTCTCCAGCCTGTCTCCCCCCGAATTTCTCCGTGTGCCCGCGTTCAACGTGAGTCTGCACGCGCGCGCCGCGCCATCCTCCTGAATTCGAATGACCGTGCCGGCAACTGATGCCGGGGCCTGACTGGCGGGGCATTTCTGTCCCGGCCTGATCACAAAAATAATGTAGTCATGGACGGTAGCCTCCAATGCTCGACAACACTTCCTTGCGTGGGACGAATCCCGCGCAGCCCGACTTTTCCTCGTTGAAACCGTTCGATGCAGACCTGTGCGTGCACGGCCTGTTTGAGGCGCAGGTGCTGCGCAACCCCGACGCCATCGCCGCACGCTGGCAGCAGGAGGCGCTCAGTTATCGTGAACTGAACACCCGCGCCAACCGGCTGGCCCATCACCTGCGCCATCTCGGGGTCGGGCCGGACGTGCGGGTCGGGCTGTGCCTGGAGCGTTCGCTGGAGATGTTGATCGGCGTACTCGCGGTGCTCAAGGCCGGTGGCGCCTATGTGCCGCTGGACCCGGCCTATCCGCAGGCGCGGCTGGCGCACATGCTGGCCGACAGCGCACCGCCGGTGGTGCTGACCCATGGCTTGGCGCGCGAGGCATTGCGGGCGGCGCTCGAACAGTTGGCGACTGCCCCCGCGATATTAGATCTGGCCGACGACTCTGATTGGTCTTCGCTCCCGGCAGACAACCTCGTTCCTCACTCTATTGGCCTGACACCCCGTCACCTGGCTTACGTGATCTACACCTCGGGCTCCACCGGCACCCCGAAAGGCGTGATGGTCGAGCATCGCGGACTGGTCGCCGTGAGCGCCGATTGGTCGCAGCTCTATGGCTTGGGCGGGCCGATCAACCACCTGCAAATGGCCGGTTTTTCCTTCGACGTGTTCAGCGCGGACCTGATCCGTTCGCTGGGTTTTGGCGGCACGCTGGTACTCTGCCCACGGGACACTTTGATGGACCCACCAGCCCTGTATCGCCTGATGCGCGAGGCGCAGATCGGTTTCGCCGACTTCGTGCCGGCACTGCTCAATCCGCTGCTGGCGTGGGTGGAAGAGACCGGCCATGACTTGTCGTTCCTGCGCACCGTGGTCTGCGGCTCGGACATCTGGACCGCCCACAGCGCGCGGCAATTGCGCAAACTCTGCGGTGAGCGGGTGCAGATCGTTCAGGCCTATGGCGTGACCGAAGCGAGCATCGACAGCACCTGTTTTGAATTCACTGAAAACAACCAGATCGACACGGTGCTGCCCATCGGCCGGGCACTGCCCAATACCCGGATTTATCTGCTTGATGCTGACGGCGCACCGGTTGCCGAGGGGCGCGCGGGCGAGTTGTACATCGGTGGCGTCGGCGTTGCGCGCGGTTATCTGAACCTGCCACAACTGACCGCCGAACGTTTCATCGATAGCCCGTTCGAGGCGGGCGAACGCCTTTACCGCACCGGTGACCTGGCGCGTTACCGGGCCGACGGCCAACTGGAATTCCTCGGCCGCAACGATTCCCAGGCCAAGTTGCGTGGCCTGCGTCTGGAACTGGGGGAAATCGAAACCCGACTGGCGGACATTCCGGGCATTCGAGAAAGCGTGGTGTTGCTGCGCCAGGACAGTCCCGGTGAGCCGCGTCTGGTTGCCTACTACTGCGAAAAACCAGACGCAGCGCTGAACCCGCGTTCACTGCGCGAACAGCTGCAAGTCAGCCTGCCGCACTTCATGGTGCCGACAGCATTCGTGCGGCTCGACGCGTTGCCACTGACCGCCAACGGCAAGGTTGATCGGCCAAATCTACCGGCGCCGAACGTCGATGCATTCGAACAGCAGGAATACCAGGCCCCACAGGGCTCGCTGGAAACCGCGCTCGCCGCGATCTGGGCCGACGTGCTCGGCGTCGAGCGGGTCGGGCGTCAGGATCAGTTCTTCGCCCTCGGTGGTCACTCGCTGCTGGTGATGCGCGTGCTGGCGCAGGTTCGTCACACGCTGGGGCTGGAAGTCGCGCCTTCGACGCTGTTTGCCGCGCCAGTGCTGGAGGAGTTCGCCGAACGTCTGCAAGCCAGTCAGGCTGCGGCTCGCCCATCCATTACGGTCCTTGAACGCTCGGGCGCGCAAACGTTGTCGTCTGCTCAGCAGCGCCTGTGGTTTCTGGCACAAATGGAGGGTGGCAACGCTGCCTATCACATGCCGTTGAACCTGCGTTTGCACGGTTCGCTGGACGTGCCGGCACTGGAACGCAGCTTCAATCAACTGGTGGCGCGCCACGCTGCGCTGCGCACCACCTTCATCGCCATTGAAGGGGAAGGGCGTCAACTGGTCTCGCCGCCGGCGCACAGCATCCGGCTGACGGTGACCGATGTGCAGGGGCACGATGCGCAAGAACGCCTGAGCCGCTTGATTGACGAGGAGGGCAGCAGACCGTTCGATCTGAGTCGGGGCCCGCTGATGCGGGTCAGCCTGGTGCGGCTGGCGGCGGATGACCATGTGCTGTTGCTGACCCAGCACCACATCATCTCCGATGGCTGGTCGATGGGCGTGCTCACCCGCGAGTTGGGTCAGCTGTACGCAGCGGCGTTGCTGGATCGCGACGATCCGCTGCCGCCCTTGCCGGTGCAGTACGTGGATTACGCGGTGTGGCAAAAGCAATGGCTGTCCGGCGACGTGCTGGAGCAGCAAAGCCGTTACTGGCGCGAGACCCTCACGGGCGCACCGGTATTGCTGGAATTGCCGACCGATCACAAGCGCCCGCCCGTGCAGGATTACCTCGGTGGTTTTGTCCCGCTGGTCTTCGACGCCGCTCTGACCGCACGGCTGAAAGCCCTGGGCATGCAGCAAGGCACCACGCTGTTCATGACTCTGTTGGCCGGTTTTTCGCTGTTGCTGTCGCGCCTGTCGGGGCAGAACGATGTGGTGATCGGCGTGCCATCGGCCAACCGTACGCAGCAGGAGCTGGAAGGGCTGATCGGTTTCTTCGTCAACACCCTCGCGCTGCGCATGACTCAGTCAGGTACGCCGTCGGTGGCGCAATGGCTGCAACAGGCGCGGCGGGTGGCGCTTGAGGCTCAGGAACATCAGGACTTGCCGTTCGAGCAAGTGGTGGAATTGCTCAATCCGCCACGCAGTCTGGCTCACAGTCCGCTATTTCAGGTGCTGTTTGCCTGGGAGCAGGATCAGGACTCCGATCTGCTGCTGACCGGGCTCGACGTCACGCCGGTCGAGAGCAGTCATCACGTGGCCAAGTTCGATCTGCAACTGGCGCTCAGTGAACGCGACGGGCAGATCGTCGGTGGTCTGGAATACGCCTCGGGCCTGTTCGAGCGCCGCACCGTCGAGCAGTTCGGCGAGTACCTGCGTCGGGTGCTGACGCAGATGATCGAGGACAGCCAGCAGTCGCTGGCCAGAATCAAGCTGCTGAGCGCCGAGCAACATCAGCAGATCGTCCATGAGTGGAACCGCACCGCGCGGGATACGTCGTCACTGCCCGGTTGCGTGGCGCGTTTCGAAAGCCTCGCCCGGCAAACGCCCAATGCGGTGGCGGTGCTCGCCGACCGCGAACAACTGAGCTATGGCGAACTGAATCGCGCCGCCAATCGCCTCGCGCATTACCTGATCGAACAAGGCGTCGGCCCCGAGCATCGCGTCGGCCTGTGTCTGGAGCGCTCGCCGCAAATGGTCATCGGCCTGCTGGCGATCCTCAAGGCTGGCGCGGCGTACGTGCCGTTCGACCCGGCTTACCCGAGCGAGCGTCTGGCGTTCATGTTTAGCGATGCGGCGCCGACCCTGCTGCTGACGCAATCGAGCCTGATGGCCGGGCTGCCGGCCAGCGAGGCGAAAATCTGCCGCCTGGACACCGACGCATCGCAATGGGCGCAACACTCGACTGATGATCCGCACGTCAATGTGAGCCCGGAAAACCTCGGCTACGTGCTCTACACCTCCGGCTCCACCGGGCGACCCAAAGGCGTCGCCCACAACCGTCGCGCGCTGGACAACCTGATCGCCTGGCAGCTCGATCAAGCGACTGCACCGCAACGCGTGCTGCAATTCGCCTCGCTGAACTTCGACGTCTCTTTCCAGGAAATCTGCAGCACGCTCTGCCAGGGCGGCAGCCTGTTGCTGATGACCGAAGACAGCCGCAAGGATCTGGCAGCGCTGCGCCCGACCCTGGTGGCCGAAGGCGTGCAGCGGGCGTTCCTGCCATTTGCCGTGTTGCAGCAACTCGCCGGCCTGACCGAGGCCGACGCCCCGATGCCGGCCGGCGGCTGCGAGATCATCACCGCCGGTGAAGCCTTGCAAATCAATGACGAGCTGCGCGGTTTTGTCCGTGGGCTCGGTGGCGCGCAATTGCACAACCAGTACGGGCCGACCGAAACACATGTGGTCAGCCAGTTCAGCCTCGACTGCAACCAGGCCGAATCCTGGCCGGACGCGCCGCCCATCGGTCGTCCCATCGCCAACGCGCGACTGTACGTGCTGGACGAGCATCTGAATCCGGTCCCGGTCGGTGTGGCGGGCGAGTTGTATATCGCCGGCGCCTGCCTGGCCCGTGGCTATCTGAACCGTCCGGACCTGACCGCCGAACGCTTCCTGCCGGACCCGTTCACCAACGAGCCGGGCGCGCGAATGTACCGCAGCGGCGACCTCGCGAAGTTCCAGGCCGACGGCAACGTGCAATATTTGGGACGCCTCGACCAACAGGTGAAACTGCGCGGCTTCCGCATCGAACTCGGCGAGATCGACAGCTTGTTGCATCAACAACCTGGTGTGCAGGAAGCCGCTGTGTTGCTGCGTGAAGACGTGGCCGGGGACAAGCGTCTGGTGGCCTACGTGGTCGGCACCGCGACCAATGAATTCCTGCGTGCCGAACTGCAACGCCAGTTGCCCGAACACATGATCCCGAGTGCCTGGGTCCGGCTCTCGCAACTGCCGCTGACCCGCAACGGCAAGCTCGACCGCCAGGCGCTGCCGGCGCCGGAGCGCAGCGCCAGGGCGACTTACGAGGCGCCGCGCAACGACACCGAACGGCAGATGGCGGAGATCTGGGCCGAAGTGCTCAAGTGCGAACGGGTTGGCATCCACGACAACTTCTTCGACCTCGGCGGCCACTCATTGCTGGCGACGCGGATGATCTACGCGATCAACCAGCGCATGGGCGCGCAACTGTCCTTGAGCAGCTTGTTCCAGACGCCGGTATTGCTGGATCTGGCGGCGCAGGTTTCGCTTGAAGAGCAGAGCGTTGAACCGGCATTCCTCCAGATCGAGCCGGATCGCGCTAATCGACATGAACCATTCCCTCTGACCGATATCCAGCAAGCATACTGGTTCGGTCGCGAGGCCACGGTCAGCCTCGGCGGCGTCAGTGCCCACGGCTACGAAGAGCTGCGCATTCCCGAATTCGACGCCGAGCGTTTCGAGCTGGCGCTGAATCGCATGATCATGCGCCACGACATGCTGCGCGTGGTGTTCCTCAGTGACGGCACGCAACAGGTGCTGGCGCAGGTGCCGACTTATCACATGCCCCGCAGCGATCTGCGCGGTTTACCCGCCGACGTGGCGCAGCGCACGCTGGAAGCGACCCGCGAACGCCAGTCCCATCAGGTGCTGGACGCCAGTCGCTGGCCGCTGTTCGAGTTCAGCCTGTCGTTGCTCGATGACGGCATTACCCATCTGCACATCAGCCTCGATGCGCTGATCGTCGACGCCGCGAGCACGCAGATTCTCGCGCGCGAACTCATGGCCTTCTACGTCGATCCGACGCTGGAGCTGGCGGAACCGGGCCTGACTTTCCGCGACTACGTACTTGCCGAACAACAGCTGCGCAACGGCCGCCGCTACGAGCAGGCGCTGGGTTACTGGCGTGAACGGGTGACGACGTTGGCCCCCGCGCCGGACCTGCCGCTGGTGCGCCAACCTGAAAGCATCGCCAACCCGCACTTCACTCGCCGCGACCGCGACATGTCGGCCGAGCAGTGGACGCAACTCAAAGCCGTCGCCAAACAATTTGCGGTGACGCCATCGGTGATGTTGCTGACTGCGTTCAGCGAAGTGCTGGCGCTGTGGAGCCGCACGCCGCGTTTCACCTTGAGCCTGCCGCTGTTCAACCGCATGCCGTTGCACACCGATGTCGACGAAATCATCGGCGACTTCACCTCGCTGGTGCTGCTGGAAGTCGGCATCGACGGGGCGCTCAGTTTCACCGACAAGGCCCGCGCCGTGCAGGCGCAGCTGTGGCGCGACATCGACCATTCGGTGGTCAGCGGCGTGCGGGTGCTGCGCGAATTGTCCCAGGCCCGGGGTGTGCAGCAGACGGCGATGCCGATCGTGTTCAACAGCACGCTGTCCGAGGCGGCGCCGGAACTGGCCGAATTCAACCTGGCCGATGCGTTGAATGCCAAACACATGCACAGCATCACCCAGACCCCGCAGGTGTGGCTCGACCACACGTTGCTGGAGCTGGAAGGACGGCTGTTGTTCAACTGGGACAGCATCGACGAGCTGTTCCCGCAAGGCATGATCGAGCAGATGTTCGTCGCCTATAACACCCTGCTCGACAGCCTGTGCGAGCCGGCGGCCTGGGGCGCAAACACGCCACAACTGCTGCCGCAGGCGCGGTTGCCGGCACCGGTCGACAATCAGCAAACGCTGCCATTGATGCACGAATTGTTCGAACGTCAGGCCTTCGCCACACCAGATGCATTGGCGGTAATCGGCGCGCGACAACTGACATACGCCCAGTTGCGCAACGAAGCCCGGCAACTTGGCGCGCGGTTGCAAACGCAGGGCGTGCAGCCGAACCGCTTGGTCGCCGTGGTGATGGAGCGCGGCTGGGAGCAAGTGGTGGCGACCCTGGCGATTCTGTATGCCGGCGGCGCTTACCTGCCGATCGAACCGACCCAGCCAGCGGAACGATTGCGGCATATTCTGGAGCGGGCCGAGGCGAGTCTGGCCCTGACCCTACCGGCGCTGCTCGACAAGATCGAATGGCCGGCGCGGGTCACGGCCATTACCGTGACCGATGAAGTCTCAAACGATGCATTGCCACTGCAACCGGTGCAGGTGAACGAAAGCGACCTCGCCTACGTGATCTACACCTCCGGCTCCACCGGTCAGCCGAAAGGTGTGGTGATCGATCATCGCGGCGCGGTCAACACCTTGCTCGACATCAACCGGCGCTTTGCCGTCGGTCCGAACGACCGCGTATTGGCGATCTCGTCGCTGAGCTTCGACCTGTCGGTCTATGACTTCTTCGGCACGTTGGCGGTGGGCGCGGCGGTGGTCATCCTCGACCCGCAACTGACCCTCGATCCGGCGCACTGGCTCGAATTGATCAAGCGTCATCAGGTCAGCCTGTGGAACTCGGTGCCGGCGCTGCTCGGCATGTTGGTCGAGTACGTGGAAGGCGAGGGCGGCACGTTGCCTGCCAGCCTGCGGGTGGCGATGCTGTCCGGCGACTGGATTCCGTTGACCCTGCCCGAGCGGGCCTGGGCGTTGCAGCCGGATTTGCAGTTGATCAGTCTGGGCGGCGCCACCGAAGCGTCGATCTGGTCGATCTATTATCCGGTGCAGCACGTCGATCCGACCTGGCGCAGTATTCCCTACGGCAAGGCCCTCGATCATCAGCGTTTCTACGTGCTGGATGAAGCGCTGCAAGTGCGCCCGACCTGGGTCGCGGGCCAGTTGTACATCGGCGGCATCGGTCTGGCGAAAGGTTACTGGCGCGACGAAAAACTCAGCGCAGGCAGTTTCTTCGATCATCCACTGACCGGCGAGCGGCTGTATCGCACGGGCGACCTCGGGCGCTTGCTGCCGGACGGCAACATAGAATTCCTCGGTCGCGAAGACAATCAGGTCAAAGTCCAGGGCTACCGCATCGAGCTGGGCGAGATCGAAGCCGCGCTCAATCGCCATCCCGGTGTGCAGAGCGCGGTGGTGCGGATTCTTGGCAGCACGCTGGGCGAGAAGCGTCTGGCGGGTTATGTGCTCAAGGCCGATCCGGCGTTGCAGGCCAGCGATTTCAGCGCGTACCTGAGCGACAAACTGCCGGCCTACATGATTCCGTCGTCGTTCACTTTCGTTGAAGCGTGGCCGTTGTCGTCCAACGGCAAGGTCGACAAGAAACGCCTGCCGGAACCGGAGCAAATCGAGGAACAAGGGCCGGCGCTGGAAGTCGAGGGCCCGCAGGAACAGCGGCTGGTGGAGATCGTGCAGGACGTGCTCAAGCGCGATTCCATTGCCGCCAACGCCAATCTGCTGAACCTCGGCGCAACGTCGATCGATATCGTCCGGATCAGCAACGCCTTGTCCAGTGCCTTGCAGTTCCGCCCGCACGTGGCGCAACTGCTGGCCCAGCCAACGTTGCTTCATCTGCTCGGCATGTATCGACAGAATCGGGCGCGTCAGGATCTGCTAGGCAATGTTCAGCAGGCTCCGGAGCCCGTGCAGGACATCATCGAGGATCCACAGCAGCGGGCGCAGTTCAAGGCCGAACAGCGTGGGCGCCGCGACTTCGCTCAAGCCTTGCCGGCCCTCGCGCTGGATCTGCCGCAGGACCCTGCCTTCGCCCGACGTTTGAGCGATTACCGCTCGGTGCGTCAATACGATCTGCAACCGATCACCACCCAGGCCTTCGCCCATGTACTGGCGGCGCTGGCCCAGGGGCAACTCGACGGCGAAGTGAAATACCAGTTCCCGTCGGCGGGTGGCCTTTACCCGATTCAGGCGTACCTCTACGTCAAAGCGGATCGCGTGCTCGGCGTACCCGGTGGCGCGTATTACTACGACCCTCGCCAACATCGTTTGCTGGCGCTCCAGAGCGGACTGCTCGACCCGGACACCTACGACTATTTCGTCAATCGCCCGGTGTACGAAAACGCCGCGTTCTCGCTGTTCTTTATCGCCGACATGGCCGCGATCCGCCCGCTGTACGGCGAGCGCAGCCGCGACTTCTGCCACATCGAAAGCGGCGCCATGGCCCAGTTGCTGAGCATGACCGCCGTCGAACACGGTCTGGGCCTGTGCGGCATCGGTTCGGTCGAGGAGCAACAACTGACGGCGCTGTTCGACCTCGGGCCGAGTCACGAATTGATCTACTCGATGATCGGCGGGTTGCGCACGGACGATGAACAGCACCGCGCGCCGGTCGAGGCATTTGCCATCGAACCTGTGACCGCAAGCCTGGACGACGAAGACATGGAGGAGTTCGAAGTATGAATGCCGATCAATTGCTGGCGTTGTTCGCTCGCCATGGCGTAGTGCTCGAAGTGGACGGTGACAGACTGCGCTGCAAGGCGCCGCGCGGGTTTCTCACCGAAGAACTGACCCAGGCGCTCAAGCGTCACAAACAGGAACTGATCGCCTTGCTCGGCGGGCACGATGACGCGTCGATTCCGCGCCGTGCTGGCGCGCACGCGTCCTGGCCGTTGTCGTTCTCGCAGCGGCAACTGTGGTTTCTCGATCAACTGGAACCCGGCAACCCGTTCTACAACGTGCCCACGGCGGTGACGCTCAAGGGACGGCTGGACGTGGCGCAGTTGGAACGAGCGCTGAACGAATTGGTTGCTCGCCACGAAGTCCTGCGCACGACGTTTTGCAAGGTCGACGGTGAACCGCGTCAGGTGGTGCATCCGTCGATGCGGCTGTCGTTGTCGGTGACGGATTTGCGCCAGTTGCCTGGCAACGAGCGTGAGCAGCAAGTGCGATTCGCCGTCGAACAGGACGCCCGGGCGCCGTTCGATCTGGCCACCGGACCCTTGCTGCGGGCGTCGCTATTGCGTGTGGCCGACGACGAGCATCTGTGGCTGTACAGCGTGCATCACATCATCGCCGACGGCTGGTCGATGGGCGTGATCCTGCAGGAGGTGGCCACGTTGTACGGCGATTATGTGCGGGGCGAAACCCCGTCACTTGCGCCGCTGCCGGTGCAGTACGCCGACTATGCCTGCTGGCAGCAACAACGTGTGGGCGGTGCGGTGCTGGACGCTCAGCTCGATTACTGGCGTCGTACGCTGGGCGACGCACCGCTGTTGTCGACCTTGCCCGCCGACCGGCCGCGGCCGTTGGTGCAGCGTTATGTCGGCGCCACTTTCAGCTCCTCGGTCGATGGCGGCACCTTGCGCGAACTCACGGCGCTGGCCCGGCAGACCCAGGGCACGCTATTCAACGTGCTGCTCGGCGCTTTGGCGGTGTTGCTGTGGCGCCACAGCGGTCAGCAGGATCTGTGCATCGGCACACCGTTCGCCAACCGCAATCGCCCGGAAGTCGAGCCGCTGATCGGCCATTTCGTCAACACGCTGGTGCTGCGTCAGCGCCTGAATCCGCAGCAGACCTTCGCCGAACTGTTGCGCGAGGTGCGCGGCCAGATGCTCGACGTCCACGCCCATCAGGACGTACCGTTCGACCGCGTGGTCGAAGCCGTGAACCCGCCGCGCGATCCCGGTCATTCGCCGTTGTTCCAGGCGATGCTGGTGTTGCAGAACACGCCGGGCAGCGCGGTGCAGATGCCGGGTCTGGAACTGGCGCCGTATGGCACCAGCAGCGCCACGGCCAAGTTCGATCTGGCGTTCGAATGGGTCGAGCGGGAAGGGCGGCTGGACCTGCTGGTGGAATACAACACCGACCTTTACGACGTCGCGACCATCGAACGCCTGAGCGGACACTACCGTCACTTGCTCGAACAGATCGCCGCTGATGCCAAGCAACCGATCAATGCCTTGCCGTTGATGAACGAAGCTGAGCGTCAGCAGGTGCTGGTGGACTTCAACCGCACCGCGCCGCTGACGCAAGCAGCGCCCTGCGTGCATCAACTGGTCGAAGCGCAGGCCGCGAGCAACCCTCAGGCCTGCGCGGTGGTGTTCGAGGGCGATTCCCTGAGCTACGCCGAACTCAATGCCCAAGCCAACCGGTTGGCGCGGCATTTGCGCACGTTGGGCGTCGGCCCGGACGTGCGCGTGGCGGTGTGCATCGAGCGTTCGCTGGAATTGCCGGTGGCGCTGCTGGCGGTGCTCAAGGCCGGTGGCGCCTACGTGCCGCTGGATCCGGATTATCCGCTGGGACGCCTGAGTCATATGCTCGGCGACAGCACGCCGGCGGTGTTGCTGACGCTTGGCTCGGCGCATGCAATCTTGCGTCAGGCCGTGCAGGGTTCGAACTGGGAAGCGCCGATCCTCGACCTTGAACAAGATGCCGCGAGCTGGGCGTCGTTGGCGGCGGACAATCTTGATCCGCGCCATGTCGGCGTCACCCCGGACCATCTCGCCTACGTGATTTACACCTCGGGCACCACCGGGCTGCCCAAGGGCGCGATGGTCGCGCATCGTGGCTTGAGCAATCTGCTGCTGTGGTGTTTGCAGGTCTGCGGCGAGGCGGGGGCGATGCTGCACAAGATCCCGTTCGGTTTCGATGCCTCGGCCTGGGAGACCTTCTGGCCGCTGGCAACTGGCGGACGGCTGGTGATCGCACGGCCCGGCGGGCATTACGAACCGGCGTATCTGGCGCGTGAGGTAGGCGAGCAGCAGGTCACGGCGCTGGTGTTCGTGCCGGCGATGTTGCAGCTGTTTCTGGAGGTGGACGAGGTCAGCCAGTGCACGTCGCTGACCGATGTGTTCAGCGGCGGCGGTGAACTGCCGCCAGCCCTGGCCCGGCGTTTTCAGGAGCGCCTGCCCCATGCGCGACTGCACAACGTCTACGGCCCGACCGAAACCACGGTGATCAACAGCATCTGGACCCTGGAGCCCGGCGCCGAGGTGCCGGCCCGGCAACTGCCGATCGGTCGGCCGATTGCCAACAACCGTTTTTACGTACTCGATGACCGCGATGAGCCGGTGCCGGTGGGCGTTACCGGGCATCTGCACATTGGCGGCGTGGGCGTGGCCCGGGGTTATCTGGGGCTGGCGCAACTGAGTGCCGAGCGCTTTATCGACAACCCGTTTGTGGCAGGCGATCGGCTCTATCGCAGCGGCGATCTGGCGCGTTATCGCCCGGACGGCCAGCTGGAGTTTCTCGGTCGCAACGATTTTCAGGTCAAGTTGCGCGGCGTACGCCTGGAGCTGGGCGAGATCGAAGCCCGGCTCGAAGCGTTTCCCGGCATTCGCAGCGCCGTGGTGTTGATGGTCGGTGAAGCAGCGCAGGATCAGCGGCTGGTGGCTTGTTGCGTGGTGGCCAACCTCGTGGATGAAGCGGCGGTGCACGCCCATCTGGCGACAACCCTGCCCAGAGCGGTGATCCCCGGCAGCTATCTGTGGCTCGACGCCTTGCCGCTGACCGCCAATGGCAAAGTCGACCGTGCCGCGCTGACGGCATTGGCGGATGAAGAGATGGTCAACCGTCAGGTCAACCTGAGCAGCCCGCGCGACCACATCGAACTGGCGCTGTACCAGATCTGGAAAAGCCTGTTGCTGGCGCCGCAGATAGGCATTCGTGACAACTTCTTCAATGTCGGCGGCACCTCGATCGCCGCGATCAAAATGGCCCATGAAATCAGCCAGCAGTTTGCAGTAGAAGTGCCGGTGCGCGTGGTGCTCAGCTACCCGACCATCGAAGCGCTGGGTGGTTGGCTGCGGGTCGGGGCCAATCCGGCGCTGGCCCAGAGCAACTTGATCGAATTCCGGCGCGGCAGCGGTCAGCACAACGTGGTGTGCATTCATCCGGCGGGCGGCACGGCGTTCTGTTACCTGTCGCTGGCCAAGGTGCTGCCGGATGAAACCGGCGTGTACGGGGTGCAATCGCCGGGGCTGAATCCGGGGGAGAGCACCGAGCCGACGGTCGAAGCGATGGCCGAGGCTTACTTGCGCCAGATCGAACCGCTGACGCAGCAACCGCTGATCCTCACCGGGCTGTCGTTCGGCGGCCTGGTGGCCTATGAAATGGCGCGGCGGTTGACGGCGGCGGGGCATCGTCAGGTGACGGTGGTGCTGCTCGACACCCAGGGCAGCGACGATCCGGGTTTTCGCGCGCAGATCGGCACCGTGGACATGGCCGAGTTTCGCGACAAACTGGTGCGTTTCAATGGCATGTACCCCGGCATCGAAGACGCGCAGGTCGAACGCTACTTCAACATCTACAACCACAACCGCCTGGCCATGGCCGCCTATGAGTGCGCGCCGCGCGCCGGTCGCGTGGTGCTGATCCAGGCGCGAGAAGATTTCAGCCGCCATCAATTGCATGAACTGCGCGGCTTCTGGCGTCGCCGCGCAGGCCACGGCTATCTGGCGAAACTGGTCAGCGGCGGGCACTGGGACATGCTCGAAAGCGCGGAAATCCATCGGGTCTCGCAAATCATCCGTCGGGAGCTGCAACGCTTCGACGCGCAGGAGGCGAAATGATGAGTGCATCCAATGACAGGCCATTGCTCGCGCGTTTTGCCGAGCAAGTGCGGCGCAATCCGCAAGCCCCGGCAGTGATCGATCAGTCGCTCACTCTGACTTATGCGGAACTGGCCAGCGCCAGCGAACGTATCGCCCGAGGATTGCTGACGCGTGGTGTCGAGCCCGGCCAGTCGCTGGCCTTGTGCATGCCGCGTTCATGGCAATGGCTGGCGGCGATTCTCGGTGCGCTGAAAGTCGGTGCGGTGGTGGTGCCGCTGGATCGGGCCAGCCCGCGCAAACGTCGGGAGTTGATGTTGGCGGATGCGGCGTGTGTCGGCCTGATTACCCTGGATGAAGAACCGCATTGGTCGCCCTCGTTGTGGCAAACCAGCGTCGAGGCCTTGCTCGATCAGCCGGACGCTCCGCCGCAAACACTGGCCGAAGATTTTGCCGAGGTGATGTTCCTTTTCTACACCTCGGGCACCACCGGCACGCCGAAAGCGGTCGAGGTGGGCGAGCGCGGCTTGCTGCGGCTGGCGCACACCGACGGCTATATCGAGATTCGCCCGGCGGACCGGTTTGCCTGTCTGTCCAATCCGGCGTTCGACGCCTGCAGTTTCGAACTGTGGGCGCCGCTGCTCAACGGTGGTTGCTGCGTGATGATTGCCGACGAGGACGTGCTGGACGCGCGACGTCTGGCGGAAGTGCTTGAGCGAACGCGGGTCGACAACCTGTTCATGACGGTGTCGCTGTTCAACACGTTGATTGCCGAGTGGCCGTCGTGCTTTTCCAGCGTGCGGCAGGTGCTGATTGGCGGTGAGCAGATCAGCGCCGCTGCCGTGCGCGGATGGTATCGGGTCAATCCTGAGAGCCGCTGCCGGATTTTCAATGTTTACGGCCCGACCGAGTGCACCACGTTTGCCTTGTGCTGGCCCATCAGCCGCGACTTTGCCGGTGACTCGGCGCCCATTGGCCGACCGTTGCCGGACACCGGTGTGTGGGTGCTGGATGAGCAACAACGGCCGGTGCCGGCGGGCGAGGTGGGTGAGCTGTATTTGAGTGGCAGCGGTGTCGCACGGGGTTATCGCAACCGGCCCGAAGAAACCGCCCGCCAATTCGTTCGTTTGCCCGACCTCGACGAGGGTGCGCAGGTGCATTACCGCACCGGTGATCTGGTGCGGCGCAATGCCGAAGGCTTGATCGAGTACCTGGGGCGGGTCGACCGGCAGGTGAAGATTCGCGGCTTCCGGATCGAACCGGGGGAGGTGGAGCAACGGCTGCTGGAGTATCCGGGCGTGGCGCAGGTGTACGTCTGCACGCGGCGGCAGGCGGCGGAGGATCATCAGTTGCTGGCGTTCATCGTGCCTCGCGGGGATCTGGACTATCACGCCTTCGAAAACCATCTGCGGGCACAACTGGCGCCGTATATGCGGCCGCATCAGTTGTTTCTTCTGGAGCGTCTGCCGCTGACGGCCAATGGCAAAATTGATCGCGACGGGTTGCTGGCGCAGGGGTTGAGTCCGTGGCACCCAGTCCTGGCGGCTACGGATAACGACAATGCTTCACCGGCGCTGGAGTGGTTGCTGAGTCAGGCCCGCGCGCTGCTCGGCCAACCCGCCCTGAGCGCTCAGGATGACTGGCTCGGCAGCGGCGGCGATTCGCTCAAGGCCATGCGCCTGCGTTCGGCAATCCGTGTTCGTTGGCAGCGCGAGATCGCTATCGACGCGTTGCTCAACGAGTCTTTCTCGTTACTGGCCGAACAACTGACCGATGAACGGAATCACTATTCGATTTATCCACCAGCACCCTCAATCAGCAGCGCCAAACGCCTGCCGGCCACTGCCGAACAGCGCCGCCTGTGGCTGTTGCAGCAACGCTCGCCGGCCTCGACCGCCTACAGCGTGCCGCTGATTCTGCATCTGGCGGCGGGCGTTAATGTCGCGGCGCTGGCGGAGGCCGTTGGGCGTCTGGTGCTGCGCCATCCGGGATTGCGCACTGCATTTGCGGCGGGTGCCGACGGGCTAGATCAAGTCATCGCCGATCAGGGTTCGACCTGTCGCACCTTCGCAGTCGGGCATTTCACCGAGGACAACTGGCAGGCCTTCGCCGAACTGGTGTTCGCCGCGCCGTTCGACCTGACCACGCCCAACCTGTTTCAGACCTGGCTGTTGCCGTTCGCCGATGGCAGCTGCCGATTGTTGCTGAACTTGCATCACATCATCGTCGATGGCTGGTCGGTGAATCTGTTGTTTGACGATCTGACGCAGCTTTACACCGATGTCCTGCAAGGCCACGACAGCCCGCCGTCAGCTGCCCGATTGACGACGCTGGAGTTTGGCCAGTGGCAACGGCAGTGGAGCGTCGATCCGCATTATCGCGACCAGCGCCGCGCACTCGCCGAGTTACATCGTCGCCAGGAAGAACCGTCGCCTGCATTGATGCCGATGCGCGAAATCAGCCCCGACGCGCGGTTGCACCGGGAACCCTTGGGCACCCTGCGCAGCGCGGCCCTCGAACGTTTTTGCACGCAACAACGACTGACCCGTTTCGAAGTGCTGTTCAGTGTCTTCGCCTGGAGCCTGTACGCCCTGACCGGGTGCGAGCGGCCACGGATCGCCAGCCCGGTGTCCAACCGGCCGCTGGCGGAGTTCGAAGACACCGTCGGCATGTTTGCCAACACGGTGCTGATCCCCACCGTCGTTGAAAACGCATTGCCCCTGAGCGAGCAGTTGCGCAAGCAGACCGCCACCGTGCGCGAAGTGCTGGCGTTGCAGGACGTGGCGCTGGCGGATCTGGTGGAAGACCTGCGGCTGTCGTCGAGCCCGTTGCTGTTCGATTTCATGTTTGTGCTGGAGAACACCGATTACGCGGCGCTGACCGATTCCAGCCTGCGCGCCACGCTGGAATTCAACGAGAAGCTGCACGCCAAGTGCCCGCTGACGTTGTTGATGGTGGGTAGCGGTTCGCAACTGGAATGCTGGTGGGAATATCAGTGCAGCTATTTCGATGCCAAACAGATGGGGGCGGTGAACGCGCTGTTCCGCCGAGGTCTCGATTTGTTGCTGGAAAGCCCGACGGCCAGGCTCGATGATTTGCTCGGTCCATATCGACGCAGCCTGCCACCGGCCAGCGAAGGTCCGCAGATTGCGCTGCCGTTCAACACATTGGCGGACGGGTTCGAGCATCAAGTGCATTGCTCACCTGAGGCGATTGCGCTGGTTCAAGGGCAGCACCGTCTCACCTACAGCGAGCTGAATGCGCAGGCCAATACTCTGGCGGCTACCCTGATCGAGCGTCATCCGGTGCCAGCCGGGAACGCGCCGCCGCATGTCGTGCTGTTCCTCGATGCCTCGGTGGAACATATCGTCGCCTTGCTGGCGCTGGCCAAACTCAACCTGACCGCCGTGCCGCTGGATCCTGCTTATCCGGTGGCGATCCAGCGTCAGGTGCTGGAACAGGCACAGCCGCATTGTGTGCTGTTCAGCGACACGACGGCGGCCGCGCTGGACGACCTGAACGCCGGACGATTCGCCACGCATCGGATCGATCTTCACGCCGATGCCGAAGCGTTCGAGCGTCCGCGCCACGCCGGCGAGCGGCCGCTGTACACGCTGTTCACCTCCGGATCCACCGGCACGCCCAAAGGTGTGCAAGTGTCAGAGCGCACCCTGTGCAACCTGCTGCAATGGCAGCGCACCGAAGGGCAGTTGCCAGCGAAAGCGGTAACGCTGCAGTTCTCGATGCTGTCGTTCGATGTGTCGTTCCAGGAGATTTTCAGCACCCTGTGCGGCGGCGGTTGTTATCACCTGATCACGCCGCGCTGGCGTCAGGATGCCGAAGCGTTGCTGGATTACATGGTCGAGGCGCGGATCGAGCGGCTGTTCCTGCCGTACGTGGCCCTGCAGCATCTGGCGCAAACCGCCGTGGCCCGTGGCATTTATCCGTCGGCGTTGCGTGAGGTGATCACGGCCGGCGAGCAGTTGCTCTGCACCGACGCATTGCGCAACTGGTTCGGCGGCATGCCGCAGGCCTCGCTGTTCAACCACTACGGTCCGACCGAAACCCACGTGGTCAGCGCCTTGCGCCTGCCGCCCGTGGCGCGGGACTGGCCGTTGCGCGCGCCGATCGGCCATGCCGTCGGCAATGCGCGGTTGCTGCTGGTCGATGAGCATGACCGCCCGGTGCCGATCGGCAGTCGCGGCTATCTGCTGGTGGCCGGGCCGATGGTTGCCCGTTGCTATCTGGCAGATCCTGCCCTGAACGCCGCTCGGTTTGTCGAGCTGGCAGACGGCTGTTTGTACTACCGCACCGGCGATCTGGCGTGGGCCGATGCCCAAGGCTGCCTGCATTACCTGGGACGGGACGATCAGCAGATCAAACTCAGCGGCCATCGTCTGGAGCTGGGGCAGATCGAGGCGGCGCTGATGCAGGTGCCGGAAGTGGTCAACGCGGTGGTGGCGGTTCAGGCCGATCCGCCACGGCTGATCGCCTGGCTGCAACTCGATGGCCAACCTGCAACGTCGCAAGCGCTGGATCGTCAGGTGGCGCGGTTGCTGCCAGCCCATGTGCGGATCGATGAATACCGACGGATCGACCGCTGGCCACGCACCCCCAGCGGCAAGATCGACCGCAAGGCCTTGCCGAACCTGGGCGAGGCGTTGGAGCGGCGCAGCACGCCACAACCGGTTGTTCAATTGAGTGCGCTGGAGCGGCAACTGGGCGAGTTGTTTCAGGTCGTCATCGGTCGTGACATCGAGCCGGAGCAGACCTTCTTCGAGGCCGGCGCCACCAGCCTCGGCCTGATGCGTTTGCATGGCCGTTACGCCGAAGAGCTGCCGCACAAGGTGACGATGGCCGACCTGTTCGAACACGTCACGGTGCGGCGTCTGGCGGCGCACCTGTCGAAGGCGCCGGCGGCAGCGGCGCAGCAGGTACGGCAAACTGATGCAGGTCACCAGCCGATGGCGATCATCGGCATGGCGGTCAATGTGGCCGGGGCACAGAACCTGTCGGAGTTCTGGGCGATGGTGCAAGGCAATGAGTTGGGCATCGAGCACTTTGCTGCCGACGAGGGGCTGGTCGGCGCCCGCAGTCAGTTGGCGGGCATGCTCGATTTCGATCCCGAGTACTTCGGCATCAGCCGCCAGGAAGCGCGCCTGATGGACCCGCAACAGCGGCATCTGCTGATGGCCTGCGTACAGGCCCTGCAACACGCGGCCATCGTCCCTTCGGCGGACGGTCCGCGCATCGGTCTGATCGCCAGTTGCGGCGAAACCACGTACTTCCAGCAAATGCTGCGCGAAACCGCCGACGACGATTTGCCGGACGGTTTTCAACTGGCGCTGCATCACGACAAGGATTTTTTGGCGACCAAAGCCGCGTATCACTTGGACCTCAACGGCCCGGCCCTGAGCGTGCAAGCCGCTTGCGGCAGTTCGCTGATCGCCGTGCACCTGGCCAGTTCGATGTTGCGGCAGGGCGACAGCGACGTGATGCTCGCGGCCGGGGTGCTGATCGATCCGACCCTGACCGAGGGTTACCGCCATCGCTCGCAGCACATCTTCTCCGCCGACGGTCTGTGTCGTCCATTCAGCGACGACGCCAGCGGCACCCTCGGTGCCAGCGGTTACGGGGTGGTGGTGCTCAAACCGTTGGCCAAGGCACGGGCCGATGGCGACCGGATCTATGCGCTGCTCGAAGGCTCGGCGTTGAACAACGATGGCCGGGCCAAGATGAGTTACACCGCACCGTCAGTGGCGGGACAGAGCGCGGTCATCCGCGACGCCTTGAACCGGGCCGGGTTGACCGGTGCCGACATCGGCTACATCGAGGCCCACGGCACCGGCACCTTGCTGGGCGATCCGATCGAAGTCGCGGCGCTGACCAAGGCTTTCGGCGAGGCGCCGGCTGGCAGTTGCGCGTTGGCTTCGGTGAAAAGCCAGATCGGACATCTGGGCGCGGCGGCGGGGGTGGTCGGGCTGATTCGTGCCAGTCTCGCGGTGTTCCATGGCGTGCTGCCACCGAACCTCGGTTTTGGCCGGATCAACCCGCAGATCGATCTGGAGCATTCGCCGTTCTACGTGCCGACCACGTCACGGCCATGGCCGCAAGGACGGCGGCGACTGGCCGGTGTCAGCAGTTTCGGGATTGGCGGGACCAATGCGCATGTCATCGTTGGTGCTGCACCGAAGGCTCAGGAAGGGGTCGAGGAAACGCTGCCGTTGCTGATGATTTCGGCTCACAGCCGAGCGGAGTTGCTGCGCGATATCGCGTTGATTCGCGAATATTTGCAAACCAATCCGGAGCAGCACACCGCATTGCTGCGGCACTTGCAATCAGGTCGTCGGCAACTGCGCTGGCGCTTCGCGATGGTCTGCCAGCCGGGTGACGACATTCCGTTGCAGCCAACAGCGATCAAGGAGGTCACGGTCTCAAGTGCGCATTTGATCTCGCGTGATCAATCACCGCAGGAACTGCTGGACGCCTGGTACGAAGGCGTGATTATCCAGTGGCCGCAACGCTCGGCACCACCGCCCTGGGATTTGCCGCCGTCGTCGTTCGATCTTCAGCCGTATCGTTTCCAAACCGCTGTAGCTGCCGAAACTGATGCGCCAGCCCTTGAGCGACAACCGCTAGCGGACTGGTTTCACCAGCGCCAGTGGGTACGCACCCAACGTCTGAGCGCGACAGCGACGGCGGGATCCCGTGAGGTGCTGATTCTGTGCAGCCATGAGGTGCCGGAATCGACCTTGCTGGCGAGCCTGAACACTGTCTATCGACGCGTGATTCAAGTGCGCGCCGGTAATGGCTTCAAACGCTTGAGCCCGGACCGTTTCGAGCTTGATCCTCTGGACACCGAAGCCCTGACCCGGTTGCTCGCCGAAGTTGCAGAATCTGTCCTCGGCGAACTCGACTGGCTGCATGCCTTGCCGTTGGCGGTGTCGGGCGCGGTCAACGAGCAATCGCTGGATCTGGCGCAATGGGCCTGTCTGGACACGGTCAGCGCGCTGATGCAGGCCTGGGGGCAGACCGCGCGCACGACCCGTCTGCGCTTGTGGTTGATGTCGTGGCAGGCCTGCCCGGTGGACGGCGAAGTGCAACGTCCCGAGCTGGCAGCACTGGCCGGCATCACCGAAGTGGTGCCGCAGGAGTACCCGGTGCGTTGTCACTGGCTGGATTTGCCGTCGTCGCGAATTGAAGCGCAGGCCGGCGAGTTGGCAGCGTTGCTTGCCGATCCTGTTTCGTTGCCTCGGCGAATGGCGGTGCGCGACGGTTACTTGTGGCAGCCACGCTTGCTACCTCAGCCATTGACCGGCCCAACAACCACAACTGGACTTCTCCCAGAAGACGGCACGTTTCTGGTACTGGGCGGCAGCGGTGGCATCGGTCGGACCTTGTGCGAACACCTGCTAAAGGCACCCGCGCGCCGTGTGGTCCTGATCTCGCGCCAAGGGCAATTGCCTGAGTCACTGGCGGCTTACGCGTCGCGGATCGATTGCATCAAGGCGGACATCGCCGACCTGCCGCGCTGGCCGCAGATCCTCGATCAACTGGCCGTTCGTTACGGTCGCCTGAGCGGGGTGATTCATACGGCGGGCGTCGGTGCGGGCAGCCTGATTCGTCACCGCGATGCCCGGCAAATGGCCGAGGCCATGGCGGCCAAGACTCGCGGCATGCTGGCGGTCGAGGCCTTGATCGATCACCTGAAGCCGGGTTTTGTCCTGTACTGCTCGTCGATGTCGGCACTGTTCGGTGGCGCGGGGCATCTGGATTACGCGGCGGCCAGCGGAGTGCTCGACGGTTTCACCCGCTATCGCCCGAACCCCGCCGACACTTGCCTGCGTTTGGGGATCAACTGGGACATCTGGCGCGACATCGGCATGGCCACCACCAGCAACGGTGCAGACGCCGCGCACCTGGAGCATCTGACGGTAGGGTTGTCGGCCGAAGAGGGCTGTCGGGTGTTCGATCTGGCGATGGCGACGCAGTTGCCGCAACTGCTGATCTCCACCACCGGCATTGACACGGCGCGGCGGTTTTATCCGGTTCGCCACGGTGCTGTGGCCGCAGTGGTCGAGGCGCCGAAGGGCGTGGATCTTTCGACGCGTTTGCGTGAGTGCTTGTGCAAGTGGCTCGGTGTGGCCGAGCTGGCAGATGACGACTCGCTGTACGACCTCGGCGCGGATTCACTGACGCTGCTCGATCTGATCGACGAACTGCAAGCAGCCACCGGTGAGGTGTTCCAGCTGTCGCAATTCAGCCACAAAGTCAGCCTGAGCGAGGTGCTGGGGCTGGTCTCGACCGCCGCGGTTGAAGAGGCGGCCGCCGTAACACCACACGGCTGGCACGACGCGGTGCGGATTGATCAGTGGCATGCCGGTGACGGCCGCGACTGGCTGTACCTGATCCACCCGGTGGGCGGCGATGTTCAGGCCTATCGGGAACTGGTCTCGGCGCTGCCGGCGGAACTGGGCGTGTGCGTGATCGCCGACCCGGCGCTGCGCCTGCCGCAGTTGCCGAACATCAGCGTAGGCGAACGTGCACGTTGGTATCTGGAGGCGATCAGGGCCCATCTTCCGCACGGCAGCACTTGGCGTCTGGCCGGTTGGTCGTTCGGTGCATGGGTGGCGCAGGCGCTATGTCATCAGGCCCAGGCTGATGGTTTCAGGCAACCGTTGTTGTACCTGATCGATCCGCCCGCGCCAGATGCCGGCGCGGAACTGGCCGGCATCGACGAGCAGACCATCGAGCAGGTGTTCCAGCGTGAGTTTGCCCAGCGCTGGCCGGCGATCGAAGGGCAGGGCATGGCCGAGGAGCGCCAGGCGTATCTGCAACGGTTGACGGTGTGCTGTCGCAATAACATGACCAGCATGATCGCCTTTCAGCCGCCGGCGCTGGCGACCACGGCGGTGCGGCTTTTCAGCGCCGGGCATGCCAATCCTTACGGGCTGGGCAGCGACTGGAATCCGGATGACCTGCAACGCAACTGGCAGGCCTTGCTGCCGCAGTTACGCAGCTGGCAAACCCTGGACACCGATCACTACGGCATCGTGGCGGGCCGCTGGGCGCGGTTGTTGGCCGAAGTTATCGGTACGGATGAGCCAGCGCCATGAACGAACCGACCTTGATGCCGCAATGGTGGCTGGCCCTGACCAAGGTGCTGTGTGAAGTCGAACCGGACGAGGCCTTGCGTCTGCGCTTGAGCCGAGTCCGGGGACAGGTGCCGTTTCAGCTGTTTCATCTCTGGCAGGCCAACGTGGTCATGCCGATGCTCGGCGAAGCCTTGCCGGAGCATCAGCAGGCGCTGCTCGCGTTGCAAAGCCTGCATCAGCGGGCGGCGCTCGGCGTGATCGGGCGTCAGGGCGAGTGGCGGGCCACGCTCAAACCGGTGTTGCTGACGCTGTATCGCAAGGCCTACGACTACGACGCCGCTTACGCCAAGGCCCACGCCAGTGCGCTGACTTACGGCCTCGCACCGGCCAACACTGCCATGATTGCCGAGCACTTCGGCGATGCCGAGGCGTTCGCCGAGTACTACGCGCAACTGAATACCGAGGCCGCCGCCATGGCGTTTGCCCAGGCCCATGCCAGCGCCAATGCGGAGGTGTCGGCTCGGGCCTTCGCGGACGACGACGCAGACACTTGCGCGGAGATTTGCGGGGCATCCGTGCGGGTTTACGTCGGGGCTTGCGCGCAAACCGATGAACAGCGAAATGCCGTATTGCATCAACTCGCCGCCGGGCTCGAGCAAAGCCTGGCCACGCTGCAACCCCGTTCAACAGGAGAACGACATGAATGACGCACAACTGCAATTCGATGTGGTGATCAACGCCCAGGGTCAGTATTCCCTGTGGCCGGCGGGCAAGCCGATGGCCAGCGGCTGGAGCGAAGCGGGGATGCGCGGTGAGCGCCAGGTCTGCCTGGATTACATCAACGAACACTGGATCGACATGCGCCCGCGTTCGCTGCGCGAGCAGTCATCGGTGTCGTTCCAATAAAAAAGGTGAGGGAACATGGATCAGTTGGCACTCAAGGCAATCGAGCGCATCGCCGCAGAACGGCGCGCGCCGTATCAGCACATCACGGTCGAGCGGATCACGCCGATCATCGGCGCCGAGATCGGCGGCGTCGATCTCTCGCAACCGCTGAGCGACGAGCAGTTCGCGGAAATCCGCCGGGCCTTTCTGGAAAACCACGTGGTGGTGTTCCGCGATCAGCACCTGACGGTGGACGAGCACAAGGCGTTTGGCCGGCTGTTCGGTGAACTGCGGGCGCTGCCGGTGGAAGACATCGACGGCGATGATCCGGAACTGGTGGTGATCCGCGCCAATGCGCAATCGCGCTACGTGGCCGGCGAAACCTGGCACACCGACGGCACCGCCGATCTGGCGCCGTCCATGGGTTCGATGCTGTACGTCAAGGAAACCCCGGCCATCGGCACGGGCGGCGATACGCTGTTCGCCAACATGCACCTGGCGCTGGAAATGCTCTCGCCGACGATGCAGCAGTTTCTCGGCGAACTGACCGCGATCCACGACGGCGCGATTCCGTGGAAGGGTTATGAGGCGCCGGCCAACCTGCCGAAAACCGAACACCCGGTGGTGGTTCGCCACCCGGAAACCGGGCGCAAAACGCTGTTCGTCAATTCCGGGTTCACGTCGCACATCGTCCAGTTGTCCGGCGGTGAAAGTCAGGTGCTGTTGAACATGTTGTTCGATCTGGTGGCGCGGGAGCCGGTCCTCAGCTGCCGCGTGCGCTGGGCGCCGAATACGCTGGTGTTCTGGGACAACCGTTGCACCCAGCACCATGCGGTCTGGGATTACTTCCCGTATTCGCGGTATGGCGAGCGGGTGACGATTCTGGGGGCGCAGCCGAAGGCGTGATGACCCCCTGTGGGAGCGAGCTTGCTCGCTCCCACAGGTCCGGGTCTAAATTCCTTGTTTGAGCAGTTGCTCGACGATCAACTCGCCGAACGCCAGATTCCCGTGCAGCGGATCATCCACTTCGCAGTACGCCGAACGCTGAAAACCCTGCTCATCGTTCGCCGCCTCGCGTACGTCTATCAGCTCGATACCGAGCCCTTGCAGTCGCTCGATCAGCAGCGCCTGCGTCGCCATGAATACTCGTGAGTCGGACAGTTCCGGCACCCGCTGCGGCGGCAGTACGGCGAACACCTTGAGGTTCATCGCCCGGGCCTGTTCATAGAACGCCAGCGCAGGTCGGGACAGGGTGTCGACGATGGATTCGAACAGGGGACCTGCGAGAAAACCTTCGTCGAACTCGCCGTCCGGCGTCTGGTAGCACGTCCAGTTTGGCGCGGTGGCGAGATAGTGCAGGCTCAGGCCAAGGGTACTCACCAGCGGCACCCCGACCTTCGCCAGTTGCGGCACTTCGAACGGCTCCAGGGCCTGGCGATACAGGCGCTCGATCTCTGCCTCCCGAAACACCACGTCATGGCGGGTCAGGCTGAAAAAATCCACCGCGAAATCCCGGCCGGTGCCCAGCGGACCGCCGCTGAACGGCAGCTCGCGGGCCTGCGCCGCCTTGCCGATGACCCCGGCATGGGAGTCGCCCAGCAGCAGAAACCTAGGCGTAGTAATCGAGCACGGCGTCTTCACAGACAAGCTCCTCGCTGGACACGCAGGTGGAGGGCACGCTGGCCGGCATCTGCACCGGTTGAACGGCATTGAGTCCGGCGAAAAACTGCTGCATGACGAACGCAACGCCGTCGGACGTGACTTCCCGTTGATTGGGTTGGTAGAACGCGCCCTTGAACGGTGCGCCGGTGATGATTTCGTAGGACGGAAAATAGTCGACGTCGTACAGGTCTTCGCACAGCTGCCCGGCGACGGCGCGCAGGACCGATTTGGAATAGGTGGTGGCGCTCAGCACATGCTCGCCCGTGGCGGTCGCCGTCAGGGGCACCGGTGACACGGTGAGCAGAAGGCGCAGTTGCGGGTTGATCGAGCGCATCAACTCCAGCGCCCGGACCATGTCGCCATAGGTGTCCATGAAGCCGAAGTTACAGAAGCGGTGCAGCTGCGGATCGAAGGTGCCGCGCACGGTGCCGGGGCATACGGGATACACCAGTCCGGTCTGACGGTTTTGCCAGGCTTCGGTCAGGCCGAGGGTGAACACAAACACTTTGGCCCGACGCAGGGCGGTGCGAATGGCGTCGAGGGTGGCTTCGCGCGATGCGAACAGCGCGTCCTCGCTGGCAAAGCCGTCGGGCTCCACGGCAGGGCGGAACGGATCAAAGAAACGTCCGTCATGGGCCCAGGTTTCGTCGGGCGGAAGGCTCATGCCCAGCGCCCATTCGAGCCATTGGCACAGCATCGCCGGGGTGTACAGATTGCCGGTACGAAACGAGAACACCCCATAGTTGTGGGCCTTCCAGTCAGTTTTGGGCAATTCGGACGGGGCCGGTTCCGCGTCCAGCCAGTTCATGCCGCGCTCGACCAGCGCGCGGCCGATGTGCTGGGCGAAACACGAGCCGGCGGTGACGATGGCGTCCTTGTTGCCGATCTCGAACTGCGGCGTCCACAGTTGATCGATGTGCAGCGCGGGCTTGTCAGCCACGGCGGTGCGCCAGAAAGCGCGGGGTGGCAGGCATTGATAAGGATTCACGACGAGGGCCTCCTTGGCGGTCGCTGATAAAACGGGTTCAGCTGATTTGATAGCGGTAGATCAGGTCGTCAAACCATTGATCTCCAATCTGATAGGCCTGCGGCACGCGGCGCTCGAATACAAAACCGCATTTCTCCAATACCTTGCAGGACGCGATATTACCGTCGGTCACGGTCGACTCCAACGAGTCAAGGCCGATGGCGGCGGCATAGTCGATGATCGCCTGCCGCGACTCGGTGCCAAAGCCTTTGCCCTGATGCTCGGGCAACAGCAGACAACCCACCTCGGCATGCCCCGGCGACAGGATACGGAAACCGGTCACACCCAGTTCCTGCCCGCTGGCCCTGTCGGTCACCACCAGACACAACCAGTGATCCGACTGCGGCCCCCAGGCCGGAAGCCGATGCTCGAAGCCTTTGCGCACCTGATCCTCGGCGATTTCACCGAACACGTACTGCATGGTTTGCGGCTCGGAATGCAGCCTGAGGAACAGCGGCCAGTCGGATTCGACCATCGTGCGCAGGTCCAGGCGTTGCGTGGTGAGCTCGAGCATCCGCTGCTCCTTGCGAAGGTGAAAAAGAGAGAGGGTTTTTTACTTGGTGCGCGGGGAAAGATCAATGACCGTATCGGGCGATTGCCATAGGGTGCGAGGGTTGCTCTTCCTGAGTGGGTGAGTGTCCTTACTCACCCGGAGTTCTGCGATGCATGGGGATGTGTATGAAAAAGCGTTCAATCAGCGTGTTGCATGAGCCGCAAAGGGCTGCGCACTGATTTCTCCAGACAACCCTTTCAGCCGGCCAGCGTCGCGTTATCGATCACGAACCGATATTTCACGTCGCCCTGCAGCATCCTTTCATAGGAAGCATTGATCTGATCCGCGCGAATCAGCTCGATGTCTGAAACGATGCCGTGTTCGGCACAGAAATCCAGCATCTCCTGAGTCTCCGGAATGCCGCCGATCATCGATCCGGCGATGGTTCGGCGCTTCATGATCAGGTTGAACACGTTCGGTGACTGATGCGGCGAGGCGGGGGCACCGACCAGCGTCAGGGCACCATCGCGCTTGAGCAGCACCAGAAACGCGTCGAGATCGTGAGGCGCGGCGACGGTGTTGAGGATGAAGTCGAAGCTCTTGGTGTGCGCGGCCATTTCCTCGGCGTTGCGCGACACCACAACCTCATCCGCGCCCAGTGCCTTGGCGGCTTCGCGCTTGGACTCGGAGGTGGTGAACGCCACGACATGCGCGCCCATCGCATGGGCCAGTTTGATGCCCATGTGGCCCAGGCCACCGATACCGACCACGCCAACCTTTTTGCCCGGCCCGGCGTTCCACTGGCGCAGTGGGGAGTACGTAGTGATGCCCGCACACAGCAGCGGCGCGACGGCGGCCAGTTGAGCTTCAGGGTGACGGATGCGCAGCACGTAGCGCTCATGCACCACGATGTTTTGCGAGTAGCCGCCGAGGGTCCAGCCGGGTGCGTCCGGGGTCGGGAAGTTGTAGGTGCCGATCATGCCGTCGCAGTAGTTTTCCAGACCGGTTTCGCAGTCGTCGCAGTGTTTGCAGCTGTCGACGATGCAGCCGACACCTACCAAATCGCCAACCTTGTACTCGGAAACGTGCGCGCCGACCGCCGAAACGCGGCCGACAATCTCGTGCCCGGGTACGCAGGGGAATTGGGTACCGGCCCATTCGGCGCGTACCTGGTGCAGGTCGGAGTGGCAGATGCCGCAGAAGGCGATGTCGATCTGCACATCATGGGCCGCCGGCGCGCGGCGATTGATTTGCATGGGCTCAAGGGGTTTGTCGCCCGCGTGGGCACCGTAGGCGTGTACAAGCATGGGAACGTCCTCGAAGGATCAGTCGGACAGTCATCTTCACGTTCGGTGTCCCCGTTCTGTTAGCGCATTTCTCTGGATTGCTTGCCCGATTCTGCTCGCAGTCGTGCGCATTGGCCCGACCTGCTGCAAGAGCAGGTCGGGCCTGAGCAGGCTAGCGCAGCGGCACGTAGATATCCGTTTGCCACTGATCTTTCGGGGTCTCGGGACTGATGCTCAAGTATTCGAAAAACAGAGGGTGATCACGCAGTTCTTCGCCGCTGGCCGGTAACCAGTCGCGGTAGATCGGGTAGATGGTTTCGCCGATGTGATCGGTGGAGCCCACATGCCGGACGACAGCGCAGCGACCGGCGGGAATGATCAGTTCGCCGACATTGAATGCATTGGGTGCCACGGTGTCGTGAATCTCGCCGCAAATCGCGAAATGAAAGTCTTGCGGTGGTGTCGTGTCGGGATTGCCATAGGGAATCCCGAACGTGCGGCTCGATGCCACCGGTGACTGGCCACTTTGCTGGCGCCACTGGATGAACGTTTGCACGCTTTGATTGAGAAGCCCCGGGGGGCCGCGGTGTTCAAGTGCGGCGACGCGAACTTCGGGGAAGTCGACAGTTCGTACCTGCATGGCAATGCTCCTTGAGAAATGAGGAATGGCAAAGACCGAATGCCAGACCTTCCAGTCCGGTGCCTTGCGAAAAGTCCCAGGCGAGAGACCAAGGGCTCGCTTGAATGCCCTCGAAAACGCCTCGGGACTATCGAAGCCCGTATCCAGCGCGGCGTCCATCACCGAGAGGTCAGGCAGGGCGACCAAACGGTGTGCCGCACGACGCAGGCGCATCAACTGCACATAACGAGAAACGGGCACGCCGACGAATACCGTAAATTGCCTGTGAAAGTGGAACTCGGAAAAGTTCGCAACCTGACTTAACGCCTTCACCGACAGGTCGCCATCAAGGTTGGCGTCGATGTAGGCGAGTACCGCTGTGAAGCGTCTCGCGTAGGCAATTTGAGTCGGAGTGTCGGGCACGGTGTGAAAGTCCTGGAAATTCGGTCGGCCTTAGAATCGACGATAGCGGCCTGTATGCGCCTAGCCGTATTTGCTCAAGGCAGAAAGTCGGTGCTGACACCCTGCACCGACTGGCCGAATCATTACACTCGCACGGTGCGTTGTGAATCAGTCGCGCGTCTGGGCAACAATCGCGAAATTCCCCGGCGCCTTTTCCAGCAACCCCAGAAACCTCACGAGATCGACCTTGCTGCCTTCCACCTTCAGATCATCAGAGGTGAGCGTTTCCTTCAGGCCGGCGGTGCCGCCCAGCAGCTGGACGAACAGGTCCTTGGTGACGGTCAGCGTTGCGTTGGCATTCGCCGCCGTCGGGCCTTTTCGATAGTGCAGCACGGCGTTCTCGATCCACAGCACGAACGATTCATTCGTATCGGTCAGCACCAGATTGAACGTCCAGTTCTTGCCATCCGCCGCCGGCCCGTCGAGGCTCGCGGCCATGGCTTCGAGGAAGCGTTCGGTGGGTGTCTGCTTCATCAGTTCGATCAGATCCGAGCGTTTGACGCCCTTGGCCGGCGGGCCGTTGCGCAGCTCCATGGCAGCGGTCAGGTAGCTGTTGCGCCAGGTCGCCGACTCCGCCTGATAGCCCATCTGTTCGTACGCGCGAGCCAGCAGTTCCTTGCCGGCCGTGTCGTCGGGTTTGGCGAGCACGGCCTGATCCAGCAGCTCGGCGACCCAGCGGTATTCACCCTTGTCATAGGCCACGCGGGCGGCTTCGACCACCTTGGCGTTGCCTCCCATCAATTCGACGTAGCGCTTGGCGGATTCTTTGGGCACCAGAGGATTCAAGTGTGCGGGGTTGCCATCGTAGGCGCCCAGGTACATCTGGTAGATCGCCTTGACGTTGTGGCGCAGGTCGCCGTAATAGCCACGGGTGCCGAAGTACGAGGCCAGCGAATCCGGCAGCTGGATCTTGTCGGCGATCTCGTTGGGGGTGTAGCCGGCGTTCATCAGGCGCACGGTCTGGTCGTGCAGGTATTTGTAGACGTCGCGGTGCTTGGTGATGAATTCGCGGATCCGCTCGTTGCCCCAGATCGGCCAGTTGTGCTGACCGAAATAGACCTCGGTGTCGCCCAACTCATCGAGGGCGATTTGCGTGTAGTCGGACCAGCGCAGTGCATCGCGCACCTTCGCGCCACGGATCGGCAGCAGGTTGTGCATGGTCTGCGCCAGCAGCTCCGCACCGCCGTAGGCCTTGAGCGCAGGGATAGAAAAGGTCAGCTCGGCCGGGGCTTCCGCGCCGGGCATGTTGTGAAAGACGAAGTTGACGCCGTCGAGCACCAGCGGCTGGATCGGCTGGTCGATGATCTGCGTCGGCGGCAGGATGCCCATGCTGCCGTAAGCGACGTTTTTGCCCAGCCCGGTGTCGACGATGCCGGTGACGCCCGGCGTCAGGTTCTTGCCGAACTGATACATCGAACGCCGCGCCATCGCCGGGCCTGCGAGAATGTTTTCGCTGGTGGCTTCTTCCATGAAGCCGGCCGGCGCGACGATGGGAATGTTGCGTTGGGCCACTTCGCTGGCCGAAGTGATGCCCAGCACACCGCCGAAATGGTCGGCATGGTCGTGGGTGAAAATGATCGCGGTGACGGGCTTGTTGCCCAGATGCTCGCGGGCGAAGGCCAGCGCTGCGGCGGCGGATTCACGGGAGGTCAGCGGGTCAACCACGATCCAGCCGGTTTGCCCATCGATCAGCGTCATGTTGGCGATGTCGAAACCGCGCAACTGGTAAATCCCATCGCGGACCTTGAACAGACCGATCTGCGCGTTGAGCATCGCGTGTCGCCACAGGCTAGGATTGACGGTGGCTGGCGCCTGGCCTTCGACGAAACGGTACGCATCGAAATCGATCAGGACATTGCCGTCAGCGCCGAGGATCTTGCCGGTGGGGCGAGCGATGAAACCGCGCCGGGCATCTTCCATGTCGCGGTTGTCGCTGAGGTCGAGGCCCTTGATCGACGCCTGGATCATCGCTGCCGTGGCGGGCGTGGCGTCGCCGGCTGCGACGCCGGGCTTGTTGTCGCAGCCGCCGAGGGACACCAGCGTCAGGGCGAGGATCGTGCAGAGGGTCGGTTTCATTCTTGTTGTTCTCCGAGGGTCGAATGCGCTCCAGCCTAGAGGCAGGGCGGTGATGTATCCAATGCATTGTTTACATCCGGATAATGCGTCGCTAGCATCGGGCGAATGGACCTTAAACGACTGTCACACCTTCTCGCGCTGGCCGATGAACGCCATTTCGGTCGCGCGGCCGAGCGCATGCACCTCAGCCAGCCGGCCCTGAGTCGCAGCATTCAGGCGCTGGAGAGTGAAACGGGGCAGCGCCTGTTCGACCGCGACACCGGCGACGTCCGCCCGACGCCGGCGGGAGAGTTTCTGATCGAGCGGGCGCGGCGACTGCTGTTCGATGCCCGCTCGCTGGAGCGGGACATGGCGCTCTATAGCGATCGCCAACTGGGTAGCCTCGCCTTTGGCGTCGGGCCTTTCCCGGCTGCGATGTTGATGCATCAAGTGGTGCCGCGACTGCGTCAGGATCACCCGGCGGTTACGCTGCGGGTGGAAGTGAACAACTGGCAGATTCTCGAAGCGCGGTTGCGCGCTGAAGCGATCGAATTTTTTGTGGCCGATATCCGCAACTTCACGGCGGAATCCGACCTGCTGATCCGTTCGCTGGGCCAGGTCTCGGCAGGCTTTTTCGTACGACCGGAGCACCCGCTGGCAGGGCGTAAAGTGCAGATGGGCGAACTGGAAGGTTACGGCATCGCCACGACGCGCCTGCCGGAAGTGGTGAAGCTTGAAACCGCCGGAACCCTCGGCATCTCCACCCGCCAGACGCTGCCCATCGTGCTGGAGTGTGATGATGTGGCGTTGCTCAAGACCGTCGCTGGTTCAACCGACACCATCCTTGGCGTCATCCATGGCGCCGTGGCTGAAGATATTCGGGTGGGGCGTTTGATCGAGCTTCATGTTGTCGACAGGCCGGGATTTCATTCTGAAATTGGTGTGGTGAGTTTGCAGGGTAGAAGCTTGTCGCCGACCGCGCTGTGTGTGATCGAGGCGGTCGTTGCCGAGATGCAATCCGTTCACGTCGAACAATCCCCACGTCTTTAGAGACGCGTCCTACAGCCACGATTTTCCTGCTTCGTTAACGTCGTGCAGCCTCTTGCGAGGGGCTGTCGATGCATGAACGAAAGGACAATCAGTGGCTGGTCAAAAGGACATTCCCCGGGTTCCCAACCCACCGGCGGGCGACGGGCATCACGTTACCTACCGCTATATGACGGCCACCGAACTGGCTGATCAGAACGACCGACAAAACAAGTACGACGCCATGCTGGCGCGGCAAGACGCCTTCGAACGCAGCCGTGAGATGGCGGCGAACAAGCCAGAGCCAGCGCGCGCCGGTTGCGTGTTTGCCAAGTCGTGCAAGCTGCCGGACGCGATTATCGATTACTCCAATCCTTCGGGGATGGTGCCGACTGACAGCCTGAAGGACTACGGCGAGCTGATTTTGCTGGGTGGCCGGGAAGCCGATGACAGCGGTGGGGTTGAACTCAAGAAAATCAGCGGCACCGCCATTCCTGCGGGGTTGGGCACTTTTGCCCTTGCCGGTGAGGCGTTCAAGGCATTGCCCGCGATGGCCTCTGCTGCCGTCATAACCCCGCTGGTCGGGCTGGTGGCGATGTTCATGCCCTCTAACCTGGGCGACAGCGCCCTCTACACGGAAGACCAGTTGCTCGCCCTCAAGCAGGCCCGAACCCGCGTGCGCCTGCGTGTTGAACAGCTGGCCGATGGCAGCCTGAAGGGATATGGCTTCTATACCGGCAAGAATCGCGATTGGGAGATGGTTGATGTCGTGCAGTTTGCTGCACGCGGTAGCCGGTTTGTTGCAGACCTTGGTGAAGGTGTTGAGCTGGTCTGGACGCCTGCGGTGGATGGTTCCGACATCCTCGGTATCCCGGCACTGGAGGCTGCTCCGCAGGCGCCGCATATCTGGGTATATCCGCCGACGAAAGCGGCGGACGGGATTCTGGTGAATCCGGTTTATCCGCCGGAGTATCGGGATTTTATTCTGGTTTTTCCGGCAGAGTCGGGGCTTAAGCCGCTTTACATTGTTGTCAGCACCCACGCGGGGGACCACGAGTACCATCCGGCTCCCGACATGCTCCCAGCCTTTCCTGATGCAAGAATCGTAGGCCGTAAAACGTCTGTACAAGGTGGTGGGGCGAAACGCAAAAGATGGAAAACTGCAAAGGGTTTGATTCTTGAATGGGACTCTATGCACGGTACAGTCGAAAAATATGATGCTAGAGGTAAACACCTTGGAGAGTTCGATCCGAACACAGGCGAGCCGACATCTACAAAAAAGAATAAAAAATCTAAAAAAGGTAAGAAAAGGAGCATTGAACCTTGAGATTTTTAGTAGAAGCTTTTGACATCGAGACAGACTTCCAGGCTTTCGTTATCGAATTGCCACAGGGATGTGATGAGCAAATCAAAGCCATCATGGGTTGGAAAGAAGAACCGCAGGGGTGGGAAGGCTATGATTTGAGCCAGCCACAAATGCAAGCAATCGAAGAGCTTGTCGGTAGGTCGATTGAGGATCGAAATTTCTATTTCCAACTGACATGCAATGTATAGACAGAAAAAGTAAAGGGGGCGGATCTATTCACGAGAATATATCCGGCCCTTTTTTCATGAAGGAACAAGCGATGCTCTTCCTTTCAATAACCGGCTTTTACCCCGATGACGCCCAAGACGGCACTCTGCAGTTTGAGCTGGATATCGACGGTAGCGAAATGAATGAAAAAGTTGCACAGCTCATTGAGTCCAAGCCCCTGAGCGAACTGGAACCAGGTGAGTTGTTACTGCGCGAGGATCAGGTAGCGGCACTGGGAGCCCTGCTGGATGTCAGCTTCCCGAGCGGTCTGGAGTATTTCATGGGCACCTGTGCGAAGTACTGATACTGCGGAGAGCAAAGGGTACCGGTCCACCGTCCCTTTTTTCGTCAAAAAGATATCTGTGGGGAGGAGATGGGACTGGAGCTGAGACTGGAGTGGTACGACACAGCAACCTTGGAACTCCAGGGTGAGGAGACGTCAAAAGATCTGGGGGATGATGAATCAGTATTGAATGACTTGGGCATTCCAGTAGAGGGCAACATTAATAATGGTAGCTTCAACGTCGTCGAGAAGTGGGTCGCGACTATTCAGCTGTACTTTCAACATCAGATCGCTCTGAGTACCAACGACTATCAAATCTCATTTGACTACAGCTAGCACCGCAAGACGGCTGATTGACAGTAAATGGCACGCCTATTAGCTCGCTTCCCGCGTTTTTGCCTGCGCTCGGCTTTCAGCGGATTGTTTTCCATCGCCTGATCCGCTTCACTGTGGCTCTTTTGCCTGAGCGGAAACCAATCATGGAACGATGCGAAGCACTGGTTATCGGCCTCGGCGCCATGGGCGCGGCCACGGTGTATCAACTCGCGAAGGCCGGGGTCAACGTGGTCGGCATCGACCGCCACCATCCACCGCACACATTCGGCTCCAGTCACGGCGACACCCGCATCACCCGGCTGTCCGTGGGCGAGGGCGCGCAATACGTGCCCATCGTGCGCAACTCCCACCGCATCTGGCGCGAACTGGAAGCGCTGTCGGGCGAGTCCCTGTTCGAACAGACCGGCCTGCTGGTGCTGACCTCCAGCCCGACTTCGATCCCGCCGACGAAACCGACTTCACCCTGCGCACCATCGCCCTGGCACAGACCTACGGCATCGAACACGAAGTCCTCAACGCTGCCCAGATCCGCCAGCGCTTCCCGCAGTTTGCCCAGGTGCGCGACGACGCCATTGGCTACTTCGAGCCCGAAGGCGGTTTTGTACGGCCCGAACGCTGCATCGACGTGCAACTCAGACTGGCCGAACAACACGGCGCCACGCTGTACAAGGGCGAGACCGTGACCCACATCAGCTCGGACGAACAGGGCGTCACCGTCACCACCGACCAGCGCACCGTGCGGGCGAACAAACTGGTGGTCACCGCCGGCAACTGGGCGGGCGGCTTGCTCGGCGCGCCGTTCGACAGACTGCTCAGCGTCTATCGGCGAAAACTGTTCTGGTTCGAAACCGAGCCAGACGCAGGACTGGTTGGCCATTCACCCACGTTCATCTTCACTCACGGCCCGGACGACGATTTCTATGGCTTTCCCGCGTTGCCGGGGGAGGGCAGTTTGAAAGTGGCGACGGCGCAGTATCACAGCGCATCCACGCCCGAGACTCTGGATCGCACAGTCTCGGCCGAGGAAGAACGCGAGATGTACGAGCAGCAGGTGCATGGGCGGATTGCCGGGCTGACGGATCGGGTCGTGAAGTCAGCGGTTTGCGCCTACACCGTCACGCCGGATCGGCATTTCATCATTGATGAGCATCCACGGTTGCAGCACACGTTGGTGGTGTCGGCGTGCTCCGGGCATGGGTTCAAACACTCGGCGGCGCTGGGGGAGGCTTTTGCGCAGTGGTGTTTGCGGGGGGAGAGTGAGCTGGATCTTTCGTTGTTTTCGGTGGGGCGGTTTGAGTGGGGTGACAGCGCTTTCGGGTGACTGCTTTCGGCTAATAGTGGTCTTTCACAATATCAAGCTATCACTCGCAGGGAGCCACGCCGTATCAAGGCGTATCTATCTAGACAGCATTAGTGGCACTGAGCTACCTTTCTACTCGACGGATGCCACGTCTCACTCTTTGTCGTAGGGAAACAGACATGATTGATGAGCTTCAGGCCAGCAAATTCTGCTACTTCTATTGCAAAAAAATTCCGATCACGACGACCTCAATCGCGGCTTTGTTCCGTGCCATCAGAGGGGGCAAACGTCCCCCTCAAACGACCTTTTCTCTTCCATACGACGACTCCGTAGGGCGCCAAATCTGGTCTGCTTTGTGCTTTCAATTCGACAAGACACCCGCGTTCCTACCCAATTCTGATGATGTGATCGTCCGGTAGCCGGTTATTTACTGATAGTCGAGTATCCTGATTATGTCGCTATTTAAAGTAAGAAGAAAAATGCTCATGTGTTATCAGAAGGGACTCTGGTTTCATTCAGTGTCAACGCATTATGAAATCTAGAATTAGCCCAAACGGGATCCATCTTTTTGATCGACTTTCTGGCCTCAATATCCTCGTAGACGAATTGCGTCCGAAAGAAGCGATTTGGTCGACGTCCCCCCGTCAGGTATCCGTTGCTCTCACTAATCTCTGCGACCTCCACTGCGCATACTGCTACGCACCGAAGCACAAGGCCTCGCTGCATATCGACCAGGTGTTCGGCTGGTTGAAAGAATTGGATAGTGAGGGGGGCCTTGGCGTCGGTTTTGGCGGCGGCGAGCCTACGCTGCATCCTGACTTCGTCGAAATATGCAAACGGGTTGCGGGTGAAACTCAGCTCGCGGTCACATTCACGACTCATGGTCATCGCCTGACGTCAAAGCTGGTAGAGCGCCTCAAGGGCTCGATCCACTTCGCACGTATTAGCGTCGACGGGGTCGGTCGTACCTATGAAGATCAGCGCGGCAAGCAGTTTTCCAGTCTACTTCGAGGCCTAGAGTCGATTGCGACCTTGTCGCCCTTTGGGCTCAACGTCGTCGTCAACGAACATACGGTTGCAGAACTTGACGCGATGAGTGAGCTAGCGCAAAAGGCTGGAGCTAGCGAACTGCTGTTGCTCCCTCAGCAAGCAACTGCCGCTGTCGCAAGCATGGATGGAGTGGTCGGCCTTGCGCTTCAGGACTGGGTCTCCAACTACAGAGGTAAGGTTCGTCTTGCGGTGAGTGAGGTGGGGGCGTCAGGATTGCCTACCTGCGACCCACTCCCTGATGAACGAGGTCTTCGGGCCTATGCGCACATTGATGCAACCGGCATGCTTCGCGCGAGTTCTTACTCGCATGTCGGCGCCAAGATTGGAGACGCAGGCGTTCTGTCAGCGCTTAAGCGACTCAGAAATACCTTCGAAATCCAAGGAGAGACGCAGCCATGAAGATTTGGAGCGGATACGGGTCTGAGCATTCGATGAACCTAGTTCTCATTGGGAAGTTTAAGCGAGCGCAAGATGCCGAGAAGGTCGAGAAGGATATTGACAAGCTCAGCGCTCAGGCATCTAAAGACGACAGCGACTCCATCCCTTTTGCTAAACCTGAAAATCAGAGATTTTCAGAAGACATGCTCTCATTACTGTGCAGCCTAAACGTCCATTCCTTGGCTCCGAGTGAACTCGGACAGCTGATATCTGACTTTGACCTCAAGCGTGAAGACGGTCGAATCACTGTAACGACTGACGAGTCGGACGTATCCGCGTTCGTGAAGCTCTTCATTGAGTCTGGGGCTAAGGTCGAAATCTTCTCGGTGCACGACTATCCCTCTGATTTCGTCGACGCCAGCTGACGGAGAAACGCTGATGCCTAAAGCAAATTGGAATGTATTCAGCGAGCTTCCCGGCGCTGCGGATGAAAACTTCGAGAGGTTGTGCCGCTCTTTGGTGCGCCGCCATTACGGGCGCTTTGGCCATTTCAAGCAACTTGCAAACCAGCCTGGCGTAGAGTTCCATCTTCAGTTGACGGCGTCTTGTGATCTTGGGGCGCCGCCACGCTGGATTGGCTGGCAATGCAAATGGTACGAGCTGGCAAATGGGCAAGACTTGGGAGCCGCGCGAAAAAAAAAGATCGTCGAGGGCATAGAAAAGACGCGCGAGCATGTTCCGGGTGTAACCGATTGGAAGCTTTGGACACACCATACACTGACCAAGGGAGATCAAGAGTGGTTCTTCGCACTTGAAAAAGACCGCTTCCCCCAATTGAAATTGGAGCTACTGACGGCAACGGATATCGAAGACCTTTTGGTAGGGCCAGGAGCATTACTTCGAGAAACCTACTTCGGTGAGCTCGTTCTGACTCCTGAGCTACTTGCTGAGCAGCATAGGCTCGCTGCAGCTCCTTTCAAGCGCCGATTCCAACAGGAAGTTCATGTTGTCGTTGGAGCCGAAGAGAAAGTACTCAGGCATCTAGGTGGTCAGAATGCATGGGACACACTGAAGAAGCTCTCAAGTGCCCTCAATACGAACTGCACCGGCATCGCGGCGCTTACGAAGCAAATCAAAGCCGAACTCAAGGCCGAAGTCGACTTGCTTCTGGATCGAGCCGCCGGATTAGCTAATTTGCTAGATGACCTGCTCACAGTACTCGGCAGGGGCGATTTTGATTCTGTACAGCAAATGCTGGCGGCGAATCTGCCGCAAACGGTGCGCTATGACAGGCTTCTCGCGAAGCTGCGTGGGGCGCGTTCAGGTGGAGCTCCGCTTGCTGCAAATCTGGTCGCGGATATCCACGCCGTTTCGTCAGCGCTGCTCAGTCTCGAGGGGGCGATCGGTGTTCGAGCTGTGGCCGTGCTTGCAGCTGCAGGCGAAGGAAAGTCGGAGCTTGCCGTAAAGGTGACGCAGCCAGACGGAGACTTCCCTGGTGGTGTCTTGCTGCTGGGCAAGAATCTTCATGCAGGCCGGGGACTTGACGATCTCGTTTCTGCCTTCAAGATTTCTGGCAGACCTGCAGATAGCTTTGACCGGCTGGTTGAGGCTGTTGATGCAGCGGGTCAGCGCGCGGGCAAGCGCATTCCCATCGTCATTGACGGTCTGAATGAGGCAGAAGACCCCAGAAACTGGAGGGATGAACTCGCACGAGCGAAAGAGCTTCTAGAGGACTTTCCGTACGTTCTGCTAGTTGTCACTCTGCGTAATGAGTTCGCGCAAATGTGCCTACCAGAGGACTTTCTTCAAGTTGAGCACAACGGATTCCAAGAGTCCCCGCAGACGGCCATCGACAAGTATTTTGAGTACTACAAGATCGACGCCACCGATGCGGATCTTCCAATCGAGTTCTTGCAGCACCCATTGACGCTGAGAATCTTCTGCGAGGTGGCGAACCCTAGGCGTCAGCACCTTGTCGGGGTGGAGGCGCTGCCCAGTTCGCTTACAAGCCTGTTCGAAGCGCACTTCGACAGGGTCGCAGCACGAATTGCCGAGCTTTCACCAACTGCGCATCGTATCTACCAGGAGGAGGTACAAGATGCGCTGCTGATGATCGCGGGGCTTTTTTGGGAGAGCAATGCGAGAAACGTGGAGTTTCAAGTTGCACGAGCCGCAGTTGGAGATGGGGGCCACTGGGACGCCAGCATCATTCGCGCTTTGGAGTCCGAAGGCATACTCGTTCGAACTACCTCTGGAGAAGGCGGCCAAGGAATCGCGTTTTCATACGACCTGATGGCCGGACATATCATGTCGCGCCATCTGCTCACTAACCCTGGCTTGGCGCAGTGGCTGCAAAGTAGCGAGGGACTCGCGCTCTTTCAATTCCGTGAGTCTGGAGCGCATACCTTTGCATATGACGTATTCCGAGCTCTGGCTGGGCTATATCCGCAATACCGTGACCGCCGCCAACTTTGGCAAGACTTGTTGGACGAGAGTCTTGTCATGAACGCCCTGTTGTTGACGGCACAGTCAGACCCACGACACATCAGCCGTGAAACGGTGGAGCGTTTTGCGTGCGCAATGCAGGAATCGAAACCGTTTGCACGATTAGCCTTCAAGAGACTTCGGAGTACCAGGGCAGCACGAGCGCATCCATTTGACATGGACTTCTTGCATGGCGTGCTCTTGGCCATGCCCAATACGCAGCGAGATCTTTTCTGGTCAGAGTGGGTTAGAGAGCGATCAGAGGAAATTGAAGACGACTTAAAATTCCTGTCGTCCAGATGGAAATCGAGTGATCTGGACGAGCGAGAGATTCGGCGGGCGCGCTGGGTGATGTGGACGCTGACGTCAACGATTAGAAGTCTGCGCGACGCGGCTACCAAGACTTTGTATGAATTCGCAGTCAAGCGGCCAAGGGAGTTTTTCCGTCTGGCTATAGAGTCAATTGTCGTTTCAGACCCATATGTCCCAGAGCGAATGTTCGCCGCAGCCTACGGTGCGGCGCTCTCCACCTGGTCGGATATCAATGCCGTAGAAATGCGTGAGGCACTGCCTCAAGTTGCTCGTGATATTTATGAAGCGATGTTCGCACCTGTCGCGTCGCATCCAACTTGGCATGCCCTGTATCAGCAGTACTGTCTGGGCACTATTAGCATTGCAAGGATGGTTGATTCGGCTTGTTTGTCTGAGGACGAGGCAGCATACCTACTACCACCTTTCAGCCATCTGCCCAGTCCGTTTGACGGTTTGCCGCAATACGAATCGGCGGTTATCGAACATGCAAAGGATGCAGCGATTAGAATGGACTTCGGCAATTACACAATAGGGAGGCTGATTCCAGGTCGCTGGAACTACGACGACAGCAACCCTCAATACCAGCAAGTGCTGCCGGCAATCGTCTCGCGTATGCTGGTGCTTGGATATGACCCCGAGCAGTTCGACGCAGCTGACCGGCAAATGCACTCCGGCCCTCGCATGGGGGGTGACAAGCAAAAGATCGACCGATACGGTAAGAAGTACGGCTGGATCGCTTACTTCGAGATGTGGGGTGTCCGGTATGCAAAGGGTTTACTTGCCGAGGAACGCAACGCTCGCCCATCAGATGCTGATATAGACCCGACGTTTCCACTTGAGGCTGCGAGCTTTGACCTGCCACTACCAGACGTGTTCAGCGGCCAGCCTACAGGTAATGGCGACTGGCTGGTGCATGGCCCGCAACCAGACTACAGCGGCATTCTCGAGATCGCAGAGACTGATGGCCAGATGGGGCCGTGGGTCTTACTGGACGGTTTCCTCGAACAAAATGCTCCCGCTGATGACAGACAGATATTCACCTTCCTCCGAGGCGTACTCGTAGACGAAGGAGAAGTCGACCGATTGTGCACGTTGTTCAAATGTCTCGAATATCCTGGCAATGACGCTATTCCGGAGGAGCCAGGTTATTACTACACCTATGCGGGTGAGATGCCTTTCTACTTGATTCCAGGACGGCCTGTCTCTGACGAGCAAGAGAGCGACCGCGCCGAGTACAGGGTGTCCGCTGATCGGTGGGCAGGCAATGGCGTCGCAGTCGACATCCCAGTGCAGAAGTACAACTGGGAGAGTTACCACAGCGTCATGAACCAAAACAGCGGTGTAAGCCTGCCCTCTAAACTGCTCTGTGAAGCCTTGAGTCTCAGGTACCGCGCTAACATTTGGGACTTACACGATGCTTCAGGTGTGGCGTCCTTGTACCGCGAAGTCGGTGAGTATGGATCGCAGGTCAGTGGCTCTCTCAGCTATCTGCGTCGTGACCTTCTTGATAGCTATTTGACTCAGTCAGGCAAGGTGCTGGTATGGCTCATGTGGGGAGAGCGTGGTTTTCATCACCGGTCAGCCGTGGCGCACAATCTGCACGAGTACTACGCAGACCACCAGCATATTCACAAGTGTGCTCACGTATATCAGCCTGTTTCGAGCATTCAATCGTAGGCTATCAAGAGAGTGGATTCCGTTACTTTTGGGGGCGGAAGATGTCATGTAGAGAAAAGAGCTGCGGAGAGTTCACTATTCGGTATGGTTTTGCTGCTCGGAAGCCTGACGGTGCCGAACCCGCCGCGCTAATTGCTTAGGGCAAAAGGTTAAAAGTACAGCGCAGTCAGAATTACAGCTCTTGGCCGAATGCAGCCAATTGCGAACGACCGGTTGAATCCACAGCCGATAGCTGCCATTCACTATGGCAGCTTCGGTTATTTGCTCAGATGTCCTACCAATCAGTAGTGAAAGAGGGCAAAGGTTTAGCTCTTCACCTCAACATGGTCCAACGCCTGATTCACCGCCAACTCACTCAACATCACCAACTGCGCAATCCCGATTGCGGTTTTGCGATGAGCAGGCTCCAGCGTGGCCGCAAAGTTGTTGAGCATTTCGCTGGCCGAGCCTAGTGATTCGCTGGCGTTGGCCAGGAGGGATTCAGTGTTGTAGGCCGGGTTGGCCATGTACATGGGGTCGTGTTTGTGGTGGCTGCCCATGATGCGTTGTTGCGGGGTGAGGTAATGGTCGAGCGCGCGTTCGGCCGCTTCGTTCAGGGTTCTTGAATCGGGGAATTTGTAGGGAGAAACCGGATCGGTTTCCGGTGGGTTTGGTGTTGGCTTGAACATAGATGCAACTCCAGGGTGAGAAAGTGGAGCCATCAGCCTCGCTACCAAACGAGGGTGGTGGCCATACGGAGGTTGGTAGACCGGTCACCTGGATACCCGGCGCGTCCGAAGACGCCCTACGCATGGCCACCATAAAACAGAGGGCGAAAGAGTCCCTGCAATCTGGTGTTGCGATGCGACAGGTAATCCGGGCTACCAAACCCGATCACTGTTTTTCAGTGACCCGGAAACGATAAAACCCGCACCCCAGACGCACAAGCCGGCGGATTCTGGCGTAGTCGTAGGCAATGACGCAAGACGCTGTAGCCGTGGGGAAGTAATGCCGGGCGTTTCTAAACACCATTCATAAAACGCTTAAACACGCTGCCTTCGCCATGTCGAAATCAGACGCCCATGCCGCTCCTGAAAAAAGCGGACTCCAGTCTGCGGGCTAACACGTTCATATCGATTTCAATTTTCCTGTCCATACCCATCCTTTCCTGGCACCTACCAGCGCACGTCACTTTTTAAGCTTGATGAAACGTTTCAGCAGGTTTATAAAAAAGGAACAACTCCAAGAAAAGGCTGCTCCCATGACCCCGCTCAAACTCGTTGTTGCCCTCAGCGCACTGTCCGCTGCCTCTCACGCCATGGCCTGGGATTACGTTCTGCTCGACACCGACAAAGCCGCTCAGAACTGGCAGATCACCAGCCAGCAACTCGGCCTGAAGACCGACAAACCTTTCAGCGTCAGCCTGCGCACTTTGCACGGCGGGCGGCAGGAAGGCGTCAGCATTGTCGACATCGATAACGGCACGATGAAACTCTCGGTGGTGCCGACGCGGGGCATGAACGTCTTGCAGGCCTCGGTCGGCAATGTGCGCATGGGCTGGGATTCGCCGGTCAAGGAAGTGGTCAATCCTTCCTTCATCGAACTCAATGGCCGCGGTGGTCTGGGCTGGCTGGAGGGTTTCAATGAGCTGGTGACCCGCTGCGGATACGAATGGGTCGGCCACCCCGGTGTCGACAACGGCGAGCTGCTGACCCTGCACGGTCGGGCCGCCAACATTCCTGCGAACAAAGTCACCCTGCACATCGATGAAACGCCACCGTACGCCATCACCCTGCGCGGTGAGCTGAAAGAGCAGGCGTTCAAGAAAGTCGACTTCTCCGTCGCCACCGAACTGGTCACCGAGCCCGGCAGCGTAGTTTTCGCGCTTAACGACACCCTGACCAACAACGGTGACTATCCGAAGGAATACCAGGCGCTGTACCACAGTAACTTCAGCACCCCATTCCTGGAGCAGGGCGCTCGTTTCGCCGCGCCGGTGAAACAGGTGTCGCCGTTCAACGACAAGGCCAAGGGCGATTTGGCTGAATGGCAAACCTATCGCGCACCGACCAAGGACTACGACGAAACGGTTTACAACGTCGTGCCGTATGCCGATGCCAAGGGCGATACGTTGACCGTGTTGCATAACAAGGCCGGCAGCCTGGGCGTTTCGGTTGGCTTCAATACGCAGACATTGCCGGTGTTTTCACTGTGGAAGAACACCGATACCCAAGGTCAGGGTTATGTCACCGGGCTGGAGCCGGGAACGAGTTTTTCCTACAACCGCCGTTATCAGCGCCCACTGAACCTGGTGCCCACCATCGGGCCGAAGGAACACAAACAGTTCCGCATCAGCTACAGCTTGTTGGCGGATAAGGCGGCCGTGGATAAGGCCTTGAAGCAGGTGAGCGACATTCAGGGCGGGCGGGAGACCGAGGTGCGGCAGGCACCGTTGGTTGATCTGACCAAGGGGTGAAGCCGGCGGTCGCTCAACTGTTCAGCGACATCGGCTTGTCGCCTCCCGGAGGCAAGCCGAACACCTTGCGCACACCATTAAGAAATGCCCCATAAGGTCGCCCCAGCGCCAGCATCATCAACGCCGCACCGAGCGTGCCGCGCATCAGCTCACCTCCCGACGCGCCGGTGGAGGCAATGATTGCTGCATAGATCGGTACCTGAAAACTGACAAGGGCGAAGCTGTCCCACAGCAATCTGGAAACCCGACGTTGACTGGCGCGCTTCATCACCCAGTCCCGCCACAGGCCGTAAGGTCTCGCGACGGGCACCATCAATACGGCGCCGAGAAGGCGCGCATGAAGAACCTGATCCCACGTCATGCCGGCAATGAATCGTTCATTGATGATGCCGGTGGTTGTGAAAAACAGGATCAGCGCCGTTGTGTCTGCGAAAAACGCAGTCCGACGCATTGACTGTTGCGAGTGTTGAAGCAAATCACATCTCCTGTCCTGGTTCAGGTATTAGCGAGCGCATCCTCCTGGTGTGACAGCGGCTGCACCGCCAGGTGCGGAGATTCGCCGAAGAACTCGATCAGCAGTTCAGTGAGCACGCGTATTTTCCGGGCGGGATGCGGACCCGGCGGGCGGAGGAGGTAGGCACCGGCCGGAGGTGGGGGATGATTGGTCATGATCTGCACCAGTGCGCCCGATGCCAGGTGCTCATGGGTGAGGCAGTCGGGCAGGTAGGCGACGCCGAGGCCTGCGACTGCGGCAGCGGCGAGAGCGGTGCCGTTGTCGGCCTTGAAGCGTCCTTGCGGACGAACCGTGATGATCTTGTCGCCGTCCATGAATTGCCAGGCTTCCGTGGCCTGCATGAGCGCCTGATGGTTGACCAGGTCGTCCGGTTTCTCAGGGCTGCCGTGCGCCTTTATGTAGTCCGGGCTCGCGACGAGCTTGGTGTAGACCGGGCCGATACGCCTTGCGATCAGGTTGGAGTCCTTCAGATAACCCACCCGAATGGCGCAATCGTAGCCCTCGGTGATGAGGTCAACGAAGCGATCGCTGTAGCAAGTCTGCATCTGCAACTGAGGGTGACGGCGCGCCATTTCCGCCAGTACCGGTGCGAAGTGAGTCGGGCCGAACGACAGCGGGACGGCCACGCGCAGGCGGCCGCGAAGGGCGCCGGTGGGCAGGATCGTTTCCTTGGCGACGTTGATTTCGGTGCAGACCCTGGCGGCGTAGTCGCGGAATATCGCACCGGCCTCCGTGAGTGCCGATCCGCGCGTCGAGCGTGCCAGCAGTTGCACGCCCAGTTCGGTTTCAAGCCGGGCCAGGCGACGACTGACGATCGACTTCGATACGCCAAGACGCAGTGCCGCCTGCGAAATACCCTCAGCATCAGCCACTTCCACGAAGGTCTGTAGTTCTTCGATATCCACGCTTGCGTTCCCCTTTGTGCGACACAGCACGTCGCGCAATGCTACTACTGCCTCGAACATGGGAACAGCACAATGGATTTCCGGGCACAACAGGCTTCTTGCGTGTCCTGGAATCGATTGTCCGCACGGGCTTCGGCCCTTTCACAAACGTGCGTCACCCATAAAAAGGATTTGCCCATGGCAAGCGAAACGCTCCGCAACGCCCACACCGATCAGTTGCTGACCCCGGAAAACTCGGCGCTGATCATCATCGATTATCAGCCTGTTCAGGTTTCCTCGATCCGCTCGATGCCGCGTGACGAACTCGTCTTCAACATCACCAGCGTCGCCAAGGCGGCGCTCAACTACGACCTTCCGATCATCCATTCGACCGTCAATGTCGCGACCGGCCGCAACAAGCCGCCGATTCAGGCGCTGCAACAGGTGCTCGGTCACCTGCCGACTTATGACCGCACCTCAATCAACAGCTGGGAGGACACGGAATTCAAACAAGCGGTCAAGGCGCTTGGCCGCAAGAAACTCATCATGACTGCGCTCTGGACCGAAGCCTGTCTGACCTTCCCGGTGCTCGACGCCATCCAGGAAGGTTATGAAGTGTATGTGCCGGTCGATGCGGTGGGCGGCACATCGCTCGCCGCACACGAAGCGGCGTTGCGCCGAATGGAACAGGCGGGCGCGAAGCTCATCAGTCGCGTGCAGATGTACTGCGAACTTCAGCGCGACTGGGCGCGGGAAGTGACCGTCCCGGGCTTTATGGGCGTGTTCGAGAACTTCGACGGGTTCAACGCTGAAAAGGCTATGGAGGAGGCTGGCAAAAAGGCCTGATGAGCGGCAATTGATGAAGGCAGCACTCGCGAAAACGGGTGCTGCCTTTGCTTTTTGCGCGAGGTAGATTTCTGTCGAACACCGCCCACCATGTCGAAATCAGACGCCCCCATGCCGTTCCCAGGCTATTTGCGATCAACTCCAGGCACGTAAGGTGACGCATCATTTCATCGCCCTGCGTCGTCGTCCGACCGATTTGTAACGCTGCAGCGCTTGAGGTGCGCCGCTCTGGAGCAGGGCAACAGGAAGAAATGATGATCGCCTGACACGTCGTCAGTACGCCCAAACGTCGATCACCAGAGAACAACAAAAACAATGAATAGCCTGAACTCGAAGGACTCGAACGGTCAGTTGGCGCAGGGTTTCAAGCCGCGTCATGTCACCATGCTTTCCATTGCCGGCATCATCGGTGCGGGGCTGTTTGTCGGCTCCGGCCACGCCATTGCCGCCGCCGGCCCGGCCGTCTTGCTTGCTTATCTCTTCTCCGGTCTGCTGGTCGTGCTGGTCATGCGCATGCTCGGTGAAATGGCCGTGGCCCATCCGGACACGGGATCGTTTTCCACCTATGCCGATCAGGCCATCGGGCGCTGGGCGGGGTTCACTATTGGTTGGTTGTATTGGTGGTTCTGGGTGCTGGTGATTCCGATTGAAGCGCTGGCCGCCGGGCATGTCTTGAATCAGTGGTTTCCTCAGATCGACGCGTGGTTGTTCGCGTTGCTGTCGATCATTTTGCTGGTGGTGACCAACTTGTTCAGCGTGTCCAAGTACGGCGAGTTCGAGTTCTGGTTCGCGATGGCCAAAGTTGTGGCGATCATCGGATTCATCGGGCTGGGTTTTGCGGTGTTGATGGGCTGGATTCCGGAGCGTGAGGCAAGCGGTTTAAGCCGCTTGATGGAAGAGCACGGCGGGTTCGCGCCGAATGGTTTGTCAGCGGTGGTCGGGGCTTTCATCACCATCATGTTCAGCTTTATCGGGACGGAAGCGGTGACCATCGCGGCCGCCGAATCGAGCAACCCGGCGCAGAACATCGCCAAGGCCACGCGTTCGGTGATCTGGCGCATCGGCGTGTTTTATCTGCTGTCGATTTTCGTGGTGATTTCCGTGGTGCCCTGGAACGATCCGCTGCTGGCGTCGGTCGGCTCTTACCAGCGCGCGCTGGAGCTGATGAACGTTCCCAACGCCAAGTTTCTGGTCGATGTGGTCGTGCTGATCGCGGTGGCCAGTTGCATGAATTCCTCGATCTACATTTCTTCGCGGATGCTGTTCTCGCTGGGTCGTCGTGGCGATGCTCCGCAGCCGCTGAAGGTGACCTCTGCGGCGGGCGTGCCGAGGGCGGCGGTGATTGCCAGCACCGTGATTGGCGCAGGGGTGACGCTGTTCAGCTATTTCATGCCGGCTGGGCTGTTCCAGTTTCTGCTCGCCAGCTCCGGCGCGATTGCGTTGCTGGTGTATCTGGTGATCGCGGTTTCGCAATTGCGCATGCGCCGGATGCTGCGCCGGCAGAACGTCGAGCTGACGTTTCGCATGTGGCTGTTTCCATGGCTGACGTGGCTGGTGATCGCGTTCATCTGCGCCGCGCTGGCGGTGATGATGGTGACGCCCGAGCATCGTCTGGAAGTGACGTCGACCATTGGCCTGGCGCTGGCGATTTCCTTTATCGGACTGGTGACCACGCGGCAGCATGGGCAGGCGAGGGCGGCGGTTACGGCGGGCGAGGCCTAGGTGTGTTGGGGCCTTGAACTGTGGGACTATCGCCGGCATGCCTGACATTCGACCGGAGCCCCATCGTGCAGACCATTCGCCGCGCTCAACCCCAGGATGTCGAGTGCATCACCGCACTCGTCACCGAGGCCTACACCCCGTACATCGCCAGAATCGGCAAAAAACCTGCGCCGATGCTGGAGGACTATCGGCAGGTGCTGCAGGACAATGAGACGTTTGTCCTGACCGACAACGGCGAGGTTGTCGGCGTGCTGGTGATGAACCCTGAAGAGACCGAGCTGCTGCTGGTCAACGTAGCCGTTTCAGCTCGGCACAAGGGCAAGGGTCTCGGAAAGGTGTTGATGGCGTTCTGTGAAGAACACGCACGTGCCAAAGGACTGGCGGCAGTGCGGTTGTACACCCACGAACGCATGATCGAAAACATCGAGATCTACAAAAAACTCGGCTATCTCGAAACCCGGCGCGCCACGGAAGACGGGTTTGCCCGCGTGTTTATGCGCAAGGCGCTTTGATCAAAAAAGAGGCCGTTGCGGATTACGCAACGGCCTCTTTTGGTTTTAACCGCGTTTCGGAAGCTTCCAGTTCGGGCGAATGAAATGGCAGGTGTAGCCATTCGGAATGCGCTCGAGGTAATCCTGATGCTCCGGTTCCGCTTCCCAGAACGGTCCCGCCGGTTCGATTTCGGTGACCACCCGGCCTGGCCACAGGCCCGATGCATCAACATCGGCGGCGGTGTCTTCGGCGATATCGCGTTGCTGCTCGTTCAGGTAATAGATCGCCGAACGATAGCTCGGACCGAGGTCGTTGCCCTGACGGTTGGGTGTGCTCGGGTCGTGGATCTGGAAGAAGAATTCGAGAATCTGCCGATAGCTGATCACGGCGGGGTCGAAGACGATTTCGATGGCTTCGGCGTGGTTGCCATGGTTGCGGTATGTAGCGTTCGGCACATCACCACCGGTGTAGCCGACCCGCGTATGCAGCACGCCGGGATAGCGCCGCAGCAAATCCTGCATGCCCCAGAAGCAGCCGCCGGCGAGAATGGCGGTTTCGGTTTGACTGGTCATGGCTTGTCCTTCCTCTCGAATGGGTCGCAGATGTTCCTTGATATGAGGGAGTGTGGGCCGATTCCAAGTTGAATCGGTAAATAAATCGTGGATCGGGGCTTACGGAGTTGCCCTGCTTTTTCTCCACGTCACTGCGCCCTGCGGGGGCAAGCCAATATCGAAGCGAAAAAAACCGCCAATCAGGCGGTTTTTTCAAAACGGGATTCAGGTTCTGCCACCAGCGAGCCAACCATCAGGCTCCATTTCTTTGCCACATGTTGCGGCTACTTTCAAAAAATGCCGCTGACTGGCGGAAACCCTGATGGGCAAACCGGGTTCTTCGGCACGAAGTCTGGAAGCAAGCGCTGGTTGGGCTTTTGGCTTCTTGTGTTTCATGGACACCTCTCGTGCCTGGTTGCTGGATTCGATCTTATGGGTGGTCCAGTGGAAAGACAAGGCGGTCAGTCGCGTCAAAATAAAATCCAAGCGTTTGATAGTAAGACATAGCACCTGAATCAGGTTCTTGTACTTCGATTTCGGTACAACCCAGCTTTCGGGCATAGAACTCTGTTGTCAGTAGTGCCATTGGTGCGATCCACTGATGATATGAATTGATTGCCAGGGTCGTGATCGGGTCGATCCTGAGCAAGTGAGCATTAATCCCGGCTGCCAGAGCGCCTGGATCCATGGAAAGTGTTTTAAGCGCAAGTTTGCGGGCTTCTGATTTGAACGTCTGGTTTCGGAGTTCGGTACCTTTGCCTTTTCTTCGCATCGTCTGTGTTCTGTATGGATCAGACAGCAGACAGTATCGAAGGCGAGGGTGCCCACGTAATCAGGCGTGAGGGACAGTTGCTGTAGGACGCTACTTATGTGCGTGAAGGACGCTGGAATGGGTTTGGGTTGAATGATCGATGCCAGATACGACGGGGGCTTTCCCGATAGATGCACTCAGCGATCCGTGCGCGGCATGGCATCGGCGAACTGGACTTGCTCGGATTTATCAGCCGAACACCAGCGATTCCTGCCTTGCTGTTTCGCCTGATAGAGACAAGTGTCGGCCGCTTTCAGCAGCGCGGCCGGCGTCACTGACTCGTCAACCGGGTAGCCTGTCGTGATCCCCGCACTGGCGGTTACGTATCCGAGCGGGTGCCCGGCATGATCCAGTTTCAGTGAACGAATGGTCTGCAGAATGTCTTCGGCCACCTGAATCGCCCCGGCGCTGTCGGTGTCGGGCAGCAACACGGTGAATTCCTCGCCGCCGTAGCGCACGGCCAGGTCCGAGGGCCGCTTGACCGCTTTGCGGATACCGTCGCCGACCGCGATCAGGCAGTCATCGCCGGCGGCGTGACCGTATTGGTCGTTGTAGCGCTTGAAGTAGTCGACATCGAGCATGATCAGCGACAGTGGGGTGCCCTGACGTCGGGCGAGGCGAATCTCGTCGGCGAGTGACGCATCCAGGCGCCGACGGTTGCCCAGACCGGTGAGGCTGTCCGTGAGCGCCATGTCACGCATGGTCTTGTGGGCCGAGCGAATCTCTCGCTCCATTGCCATGCGCTGGCGCAACTGGCTCAGCACGATCAGCCCGAAACAGGTCATCAGCAGAATCAGGAACACCAGCACGAAACCGTTTTTCAGCAGGTCCTGGCGCCAGGGCGCGATGATCGAATCCCGGGACAAACCGGCTTCCACGACCAACGGGTAGGTGCTCAGCGCGCGGTAGCCGTACAGACGCTCGGTGTCGTCGACCACGGCCCTGACTTGAGCGACGCCTTCGCTGGCGTTGGGCAGATAAGTCTTGAAGATCTCGCTGTTGGCCAGGCTCTTGCCGACCACTGCTGCAATGAACGGCCTTCGTACCAGGATCGTGCCGTCGCGCATGGCCAGCACCAGCGCGCCTTTGTCATCGATCCGGAAGTCACCGTAATAGTCGACGAAATAGCTGACCTTGACCGTGCCCAGCAGCACGCCGGCGAACGAGCCATCGGGATTGTTCAGGCGGCGGGAGATAGGAATGATCAGGTCGTGAGTGGAGCGGCTTTCCACCACCTGGCCGATGCGCACGTGACGATCATCATGGTCGCGGTGGTACTGGAAGTAATCGCGGTCGGCGTTATTGGCCGTCTCGGGCGTGACCTCTTTGTCGGTCACGATCCAGTGTCCGTCAGGGCCGTAGATGAACAGGCCATGCAACTGCGGCATGATTTTCGATTGTTGCACCAGCAATTTGTGAATGCGTGGTACGTCGAGATTTTGCAGGCCATCGCCTTCGACCCGTTCAGCCAGCCCTGCCGTGACGACATCGACCTGGCGAATGGTGTCTTCGGCATGCTGCGCGGTCGCACGGGCGAGATTGGTCACTGAATCGTGTGCGGACGAAAACACCGAACGGTAGTCGCGCCACGTGCGCCAGCTCTCGACCGCCAGAAACGCCACCACCACCATCAGCATGAAGCTCACGGTCAGCCGGAACGTCGAACCGGCCCTCACCGCTTTGATGGAAGGGCGCGTCGGCTCGTCTGTGGCAAGTGTTTGTGGAGAGCGTCCGGGCATCGACTGTTCCTTGAAAGCGTTGTGAATCTTTAGCTGGCGAACAGTATGACAAGGATCGGCAGCTAATCGGGGCCAGCACTGTCATCGATAGATTGGTTCTGGCCGATTGTCCTTTTCTGGTTGACGGTGAAACGCTTTTCAGACGGTTTATCGCTTTCGGGCGACTCAGTAATCTGTGCCCATCTTGAACGCAAACGAACTCACACAACTAAAAAGGGATTCACACATGAGCACTCCAACCTACAACCGCCTGAACAAAGACGACGCCGTGGTTCTGCTGGTCGACCACCAGACCGGTCTGATTTCTCTGGTTCAGGACTTCTCGCCAAACGAGTTCAAGAACAACGTGCTGGCGCTGGCCGATCTGGCCAAATTCTTCGAGTTGCCGACCATCCTCACCACCAGTTTCGAACAAGGCCCGAACGGCCCGCTGGTGCCGGAACTCAAGGAAATGTTCCCGGACGCGCCATACATCGCCCGCCCCGGCCAGATCAACGCCTGGGACAACGAAGACTTCGTCAAGGCAATCAAGGCCACCGGCCGCAAGCAGATCATCATCGCCGGTGTCGTGACCGACGTGTGCGTAGCGTTCCCGACCCTGTCGGCGCTGGCGGAAGGATTTGACGTGTTCGTGGTGACCGACGCCTCCGGCACCTTCAACACCACCGTGCAGCAAGCCGCGTGGAACCGCATGACCCAGGCCGGCGCACAAATGATGAACTGGTTCTCGGTGGCCTGCGAACTGCACCGTGACTGGCGCAACGACATCGAAGGCCTGGGCAATCTGCTGTCGCAGCGCATCCCCAACTATCGCAACCTGATGAATGGCTACGCGGCACTCACGGCTCATCAGAAATAATCTGACGCGTAAAAACGAAAGCCTGCCCTGAAAAGCAGGCTTTTGTTGTTTGCAGAAAACAAAAAAAACGCCCACCAAAATATCAAGGTGGGCGTCTGGGAAGATCCGGCGCAACAAGGAGGAGTTGGCCGGGCAGGGTATCGGAGCAGCGGTTTTGCGCTATCAGGCCACCGGGATCAGCGGGTCGGCCGCTGCCAGGGCGGTGGCGCGGTCAGCCGCAGGCGGGTAGATCCAGACGGAGTTGATCTGCTGTTTCAGTTCCTTGGCTTCCTGGCCCACCAGTTTCAACTGGCGATCCCAGCCTTCGGTGTACACCGCGCCCCAGGCGCCGAGATCCAGGCAGGTCACGTATTTGGGTTGGCTGTAGGTCATCGGCTCGACCCCGATCAGATCCGCTGCCACGTTGTTGCCGGCGTAACGGCCCAATGCGATAGCGTGCTGGCAGGACATCGCGGCGAAGTTGCCCAGATCGTCGGTGGCGGCATAGGCCACATCGCCCGTGGCGTAGATTCCGCTGCTGCCGAGCACTTTCAGATGGCCATCGACCGACAGGCGCCCCTGACGATCCCGGCTGCCGCTGATTTGCTCGGTCAGGGGGCTTGCCTTGAAGCCTACGGTCCAGATCACAGTGCTGGATTCGATGCGCTGGCCGCCGGCCAGGGTCACGCCGCCGGCATCGACCGAGGCGACGCTTGCGTCCACCACCCACTCAATGCCCAGATGCTCGGACGCTTCGATGATGGACGGACGAATGCCGTCGCCCATGGTCGCGGCAATGTCCTTGCTGCGATCCACCACGATCACCCGGATGTCGGCGTCGTCGCCCAGCACGGCACGCAGGCGGGCCGGCATTTCGGTGGCGGTTTCGATCCCGGTGAAGCCGCCGCCGGCCACCACAACGGTATTGCGCGCCGGGCTGTCCGGCAGATCCTTGAGAGAACGGATATGCGCTTCGAGGCGTGTAGCCGACTCGATTTCATCGACATCGAAGGCATGCTCGGCGAAACCGGGCATATCAGAACGCACCAGGCGACTGCCGGCCGCGAGCACCAGACGGTCGTAGTTGAGTGTGCCCTGAGTGCCCGACAGATCGTTGTAGATCACTTGCTGTTTGCCCGACTCGATACTCTCGGCCACGCCTTGCACGAACTTCACGCCGACCGCCGCAAACAGGTCGCCCAGCGGCGCCTTCATGGTGTGCACATCCGGTTCGTAGAAACGTGGGCGAATGCGCAGTTCAGCCTGCGGCGCCAGTACAGTGATCTGAACGTCATTGCGATCATGCTGGTCCAGCAGGCGGGCAGCGCTCAGTGCGCTCCAGACACCCGCGAACCCGGCGCCGATGATGAGAATTTGCTGTTTCATGAGTGTTCTCCAGCCTGCAGGAATGAATGGGTGGGTTGTAACAGGGCGAGGTTTGCGTCGCTGGAGAGGATGTTAATGAGGGCGAGGGGAGCGAACCATTCAACATGGGGTTAGTCTGGGCACCCATGGGTTTTAGAAAACTATACCGAAGTATTAAGAGCGGTCGCCGAGAAGGCGTTCGATGCACTTCAGCAATTCGCCGCAATGAAAGGGTTTCGGAAAAACGATCAGGGACCCGGCATCAGGACGATGGGGAATATTCGGGTTGCCCGTGATGAAAATGGTCGGGATTTTCGTGCCCGTTTCCAGCAGGAATTTGTGCAGTTGAATGCCCGACATCCCCGGCATCTGGATATCGGAAATCAGGCAGGACGCAACGTCCGGTCCATCGGACGCAAGGAATGCTTCGGCACTGGCGTAAGTGCGCACTGCATAACCGCTCGACCGCAACAGACCATCGAGAGCAGTGCGCACGGATTCATCGTCATCGACAATCGTAATGACAGCGGTAGAGGACATTTCAATACCTGCGTATTCGCACGGGGCAGGAATGAAGTCAGCCCCAGGTTGCAAAATACGCTGTAGAGAATCGCCGCACACCATACATGGGTATTAAGCCGTACTCATCGCCGGTTCATTTCAACGCCGCGTCCATTCGCACCAGATCGGCGAACGTTCGTGCTGCCATCTTGCGCATGGCCTGGCCACGATGAATCTTCACGGTGATCTCGCTCAAGCCGATTTCTGCCGCGATCTGTTTGTTCATCAGCCCCGACACGGCCAGCGACATGACGGTCTGCTCTCGAGGCGTCAGCGTTGCAAAGCGGTTACGCAAGTGTTCGTTGTCGCGCTCGGATTCGCGACGCGTCCTGTCCCGTGCATGGGCCATGGACACCGCATCGATCAGATCCTGCTCGCGAAACGGTTTGGCGAGAAAGTCCACGGCGCCGGACTTCATGGCCCGGACCGTCATGGCGATGTCGCCGTACCCGGTCATGAAAATGATCGGCAGGCTGACATTGGCCGCCACCAGTTCATTCTGAAAATCCAGTCCGCTGGTGCCTTGCAATCGCACGTCCAGTACCAGGCAGGACGGCAGGTCGGGACGCGGGTACTGCATGAATTCGGCGACCGAGCCGAACAGCGCCACCTGCAATCCGATCGAGCGCAACAGGCTGCCCAGCGCTTCGCGCAGCGGTGCGTCGTCATCGACGATGAATACGAATGGCTGGTTATTGATGATTTTGCTCATGACGTGGCGTCCTGCAACGGCAGCGCGAAGCGCAGTGAAGCACCCTGGCCGACGGTGTTGGTTGCCCAGATCCGCCCGCCATGAAAATCGATGATCGAGCGGCAGATCGATAGTCCCATGCCCAGTCCTTTTTCCTTGGTTGTGAAGAATGGATTGAATAACGACGGCAATACTTCGGCGCTGATGCCGGGTCCCTGATCCGCAACCTCCAGCACCACTTCATCGGCGCCGATCCAGGAGCGGACATGCAGAATTCGCTGGCCCACTTCAACGACCTCCATCGCATGGCAGGCATTGATGATCAGGTTGATGATCACCTGCTGCAGTTGAACCCGATCCACATTGACCAGCCCCGCGCCAGCAGCCAGTTCAACCTTGGGACTGATGCCGTGATGGCTGATTTCCTGCCTCACCAGACACAGCGATTCGCTGACGATGTCATCCAGCGACTGACGCTGACGCAAAGGATCGCACTTGCGGGACATTGTCCTGATCCGGCTGATGATGTCGCTGGCGCGACAGGCGCTCGCGATGATTCGATCGAGTGAGTCGAGCGCCTCCTTGAGATCCGGTTGCGGGCGCTCCAGCCAGCGGCGGCAGGCTTCGCCGCTGCTGGTGATGGCCGTCAGCGGCTGGTTGACTTCGTGGGCAATCGAGGCGGCCAGTTCACCCAGTGAGGTGACGCGGGTGACATGGGCCAGTTGCGTGCGGGCATGAAACAGCGCTTCTTCGGCCTGCTTGCTGGCTGTGACATCCATGAGTGCGCCGAGGTACTCGGTTCGCCCCTGATGCGAGGAGAGCGCCGTCGCAATCATGTGAATGTGTTTGATGCGTTCGTCCGGCATGCGCAGGCGCAGTTTGATTTCGATTTGCGGCTGATGGCGTGCTGCCTGGGCAAATACTGCGCGTGCCATGAACTGGTCATCGGGATGGATCCGGGCAAGGACCAGACTCACCGTTGGCGTTACGTGCAGCGGATACTCGAAGATCCTTGCCGACTCGTCAGACCAGGTCATCGCCTCGCTATCACCGTGAAAACCGACACTGCCGGTCTGGCTCAAACGTTGCGCGCCCAGCAGATACGCCTCGTTCTGCCGCAGACAGTCGGCCGCATGCTTGCTGCGTACAGCGAGAAAGGTGATGGCCGACAATGCCGTCAGACAACGGAAATAGCCGGTGGTCGAACTCCATTGGTGGTAGCCGCCGTTGTAGACATAAAGCGCGGTCAGCAGGCCGATACAGAACACGGCAACGGTGATCACTACGCTGATCGAAAACAGGTTGGCGGCCATCAGAAGGAGGGTGATGTAGAGGATGGTCGGCGCCCAGTCGGTGTGGGTCTCCGAGTTGATGACGAAGATGCCACACGCCACGATCACGCCCACGACCCAGCCCAGTGAGGTGAACACGGGGTTCTGGTGTGTACCGGGCGCAAATGTATTCGGCCGCAGGTGTTTGAAGAACAGCCTGCCGACGCCGAGCTGAAGACGCAGACGCCAGTTGTCCGTGTTGGCAGACCTGTTCATGTTCATGTCGGCCATGCCCTTCTTGTTTTTTCGGGTTCGAGACGATGCCGACCCACTCTAAAAACAATCGAGGCTGCCCGATAGGACAAATATCCCTGAAATCCTGCCAGACAGCCTGCGCCCGAAACAGACGCAGGCCGTTTTTAACGGGCTCTCAATAGTCCCAGAACGCAGCAATCCAGCGGAATGCATCACCGTTCAGCGCAACCCGGCCAACGGAGGGGAAGGGCAAATGCGTCGCGACGAACAGCTCACCGCTCGCGGCCGCTTCCTGCATCAGGCGGACCCGCACGCGCACCGATTCTTCGGGATCGTGTTCGAAACCGTTGTGCCAGTCCGGATGGTCGAAGGCGACCGGGAACAGGGCATCCCCGGCGAAGGTCAGTTTTTCGCCGTTGGAGGTCACGTAAACCACACTGTGCCCCGGCGTATGGCCACCGGTCATTTTGGCCACCACACCCGGCGCCACTTCATATTCGTCGTCGAAGGTCCGCACCCGGTCGCGGTAGTGCTCGATGAATTGTTGGGCCGTGACCCGCAGAACGTCTGGCACTGGCGAAGGCATGGCGGTGTGGGAGAAGTCCGGCGATGTCCAGAAATCGACTTCGGTCTTCGCCACATGGATGCGCACATCCGGGCGCAGACGGTTTTTCACTTCATCGACCAGCAGGCCGCCGACATGGTCCATGTGCATGTGGGTGATGATGATATCGGTCACCGACTCAAGGCTGATCCCGGCGGCGTCCAGGCGTTTGGGAAACTGACCGGCGCGGGGGAAACCGGGGAACTGGCCGCCCAGCCCGGCGTCGACCAGAATCACCTGCTCAGCGCTGCGCACCACCAGCACGTTGAGCGCCCAGTCGAACGCGTCCGGCCCTAGGTACATGTCCTTGAACCAGGCCGCGCGTGCCGCCGGGTCGGCATTGGTGGACATGGTTTCGGTCGGCAGCGGCAGCACACCATCGCTGACCACCAGCACGTCGATTTCACCGACACGCACCGCATAGCGCGACGGCACCAGATCCTCGGGTGCCGACTTGAGCGAGCCGGTGTTCGAGGAGTGCTGGCCCATCCATTGCTGGCCGGTTTCATCATTCTGGCTGAGAGCGTTCAGCTGCGTTGTCATGGTTGTTCTCCGAAAGCCTGGCGTAGAAATCACGGTTGAAAGGCGCATTCCCGGCAATAGGGAATGGGCGTTTCTGCCGGATCAGTGTCCATCGCAAGGCGTTCGCGAACCACCATACATGGGTATCCACGGGCATACTCAGGTATAGGGCAGGGCCAATGGAGCCGCGGTTTTTATCCATGAAGCAGCCAATGCCCGAAGCGTTGCTGGGCATTGTGCGGTCATCTCAGACTGTCACCACAACCTTGCCGACCTGCTGATTGGCTTCAAGAAAACGGTGCGCATCCTGGATGTCATCCAGGGCGAATGTCCGGGCAATGATCGGTTGCAAAGCACCGGATGCCAGCCCCTCGACAATGAACGTTTTGGCGCGTGCAAGGGTGGCCGCGTCCGCGACGATTTCGGCGTAGAGATAGCCTTTGAGCGTCAGGCTTTTACCCAGCACGGTGAACAACGGAAACGGTGTGGGTTCAGGACTCAGCGCGCCGTACTCGAGCAAGATGCCGCCTCGGGCCATGCTTTGGGTCAGCGGCTCGAACGAGGGGCCACCCACCGGATCGAACACCACTCGCACACCTTTGCCATCGGTCAATTTCATGACCGCAGCCACCATGTCCTCCTCGTCGCTGACGATCACATGCGCCGCACCGGCGTCCAGCAAGGCCTGTTTCTTGGCGCGGGTACGGGTCACGGCAATCGCGGTGGCGCCGACCATCCGGGCGATCTGAAACGCAGCCAGGCCGACACTGCTGGAGGCGGCGGTGACAAGCACGAAATCGCCTTTTTGCAGTTTCGCCTGTTCAACCAGAGCCCCCCATGCGGTGACGTACTGCATCCAGGACGCTGCCGCTTGTTCGAACGACAGGTTCTGCGGATGTTTGACGGTCAGGTGGGCGGGCACATTCGCCAGCTCGCCGTAGGTGCCCCAGCGCGCGATGTCCAGCGGCGGAATGACGCTGACGACATCGCCGACGTTGAATTGGCTGACGTTGGCGCCGACCGCGACCACCACACCGGCAGCTTCGTAGCCGAGACGGCTGGGAAATTCCGCTTCCTGTAGATAAGCGTGGTTGCGGAACATCACTTCGGCGCGATTCAGGCCAAAGGCTTTGACCTCGATCTGCACTTCGTCCGCAGCGGGCGCCGGGACGTCGACGTTTTCCAGTTTCAGGACGCTCGCGTCACCGTATTCATGAATCCTGACAATGCGTGCCATGTTTGCCTCCTCGCTTATCAATGAAATCCCACTTTGGTGGTTCAGTGGAGTGGGCTCCAATTTAGGCTTTGGCCGTGGTCGGATAAAGACCTAGGATGGCGCAACACTAGAAACAACGAGTTTCCAATGGATCGCCTTACACTGATGTCCACTTTCGTCAAAGCCGTGGAGCTGGGCTCCTTCAGCGCCGTGGCGGATGAACTCAACCTGTCCCCGCAGATGGTCGGCAAACAGGTGAAAATGCTCGAGCAACACCTGGGTGTTTCGCTGCTCAACCGCACCACCCGCAAGCAAAGCCTTACCGATTTCGGCCGCACGTTCTATCAACGGGCGAAGCTGATTCTGGCCGACATGGACGCCGCCGAAGAAATGGCTGCCGTGACCCGAGGCGTGCCCAGCGGCCGGCTGCGGATCAATGCGCCCGTCACCTTCGGCGTCAGCACGCTGTCGCCCCGGCTGCTGGAGTACATGGTCCGGTATCCGCAGGTGTCCGTGGACCTGACGCTGTCCAATGAACTGGTCGATCTGCTGGACGGCGGTTACGACGTGGTCTTTCGCATCGGCGAACTCGCGGACAGCAGTCTGAGGGCCTTGCCGCTGACGCCGTATCACATGGTGCTGTGCGCGGCGCCGTCCTATCTCGCACGTCGCCCACCCATCACCACCCCTTGGGATCTTCAGGAGCATGAATGCCTGGCATTCGCTTATTCGGACGGACGCTCACACCTGCGCTTCGAAGGCCCGGACGGTGTTATCGATGTGCCGATTACAAGCCGTTTGACGATTAATCAGGGCGATCCGTTGCTGTCCGGGGCCGTGGCAGGGCTGGGGGTGGTGATGTTGCCGCTGGAACTGGTCAAGGATGCGCTGCGAAGCGGCACACTGGTCAGTCTGCTGCCGCAGTACAAGGTGCCGGTTTCACCGATGAACCTTCTGTACGCGCCGGATCGGCGGCTGACGCCGAAGGTGCGGAGTTTTATTGATTTTGTGCGGACAGCGTTTGGACAAGAGCTGCGTTGAGTGATGAAGGCTGAACGATCAGAGATCTGTCGCAACAAATTCCCCGAATCCGGGCTTCACATACTTTCGCCACTCATCGACAATGCGCGCTCTGTTCCGGGGTAGTTCAGCGGTAGAACACTCGGCTCCTAACCGGGTGGGCGCTGGTTCGAATCCAGCCCCCGGACCCACTACATAGTAGGTCACAAGGAAGTATGTCCAGGCTTGAGGGTGAATCGGATGCGCTCGTCGGAATAAACGCCGGTTATGCGCACTTTCAACTGTCGCGCGCGCTCACTGCACGCGACAACGACGCCAGTCCGAAAGCACTTGCCCGGGTCGAACGCTGGCAAAAGGTTCTCGAAAACCTGATACATGGCCGTGCACTGTATGGCTCGCGGACTCCGTTTGCCGACCTGCCAGAATGGATCACGCTGGAAGTGGCCACTGGCGGCTTTGCAACGGGCAACCTTCTGGCCGGTGGGGAGTTGACCGCTCATGAGCGCCTGTTGGCGTCATCGATTCCCGGCATTCGAGCGGGTTACGAACGACTCGATTTGAATAGGTGGCATCTTTCAGACGAAGGCGTCAGAACGCTGCAAGAGCGATTGACGAACGAAGACTATCGGATCGATGTACCGGAAGAGGCCGCGTTGCTGACAGTGGCCTGGTTTCTGGGGCAGCAGCGCGTCGAAGAAGCCAGGACGTTGATCGAGCGGATCGCGCCTTTCTTCGAGCGAGTGCGTTTCTTTCCCGCGGCAGCCAACGAGCGCCCGCTCTCGATGGCTGAAGTTGAAGTTTTCAATGCTGGTCAAATCAGCCTGCGGCTGTCCGTCCTCTTACCCCAGCCTCGTCTTACCGTTCAAAAGCATGTTGTTGAACGCAGGTTGCCTCTCTACGACACGGCGGTCTCGCTGTTCCTGCTGACGTACAACGATGGTTGGCCTTGCAGGTATTACCCTGAAGGCTGGTTCGAGCGCGCTTCGGCGCTCGGTAAAGAATTTGATATCGCCACTGAGGCTGATCCCCGCCGCGCGGGTAACTCCAGTGATCGGGCGGCGGAGTTGCTGGCATTGCTCAAGCAATGCTCTATCGATTCTGCATCGCTAACGGGGCGCCAGGTTGGGCGGATTCGCAGAATCGTCGACGACTTTGTAGCCAAGCATGGACACCCTGAGTCCGAAGAACATTCCAGCAAGCGCGCACAGCAGCGTCATCACGTATCAGCCTCGGCACACTATCTGATTGCCAAGGCTGCTTCCGCGCGACTGGCAAGATATCCAGCCTCGGAAGGCATCTCCGATTTCGCGCCGTTACTGACGCCCATCACCAACGAAGAGGCGAAGGTTTATTCATTGAAGGAGGGGGAGACCATTCCTCCTTCGATTCGTCGACGCCTCGAACGCTGCCGAAAGGGAACGGTTGCAGAGTTGATTGAACATGGGGTCATTACCTCCGCAGATACAGTGGCGAAAGTGCTGCCGGCGATGACGGCGCAAATCTGTAGCGCCGGATATCGAGACGTAGCATTGCGGGCACTGTCTGTCGCTACCTATCGTGCGTTCAGGCGTCGACGCTCTCTATTGCTGCTGAATATGCAGCGTCAGGTGAAAATCGATGACTTGCCTTGGGTGAGAGCCCTGGAAACCGAATACGAGGCGGGTGCTCTTGCGGTTGAAGGTGCCAGGCAGGCTTTGGTCGAAGCGTCCGCATTGACCCTTGTTGCATTTCCTCAGGCCATTCTGCCAAACAAGTTGCTTCAGGAATTTTCCTCGCTTGCCGAATCGGCCAAGCTGGATCTTCCCTTCGTAGAGGAGATCGCGGCTGACATTTTCATGGGCGCTTTCTCTGGCAAGTTCGTGAAGGCTGCCAAGCGTTCAGTCCGGTTGATGGGCGGATCTCTTTACGAACGTTATTACGATATCGACATGGATCAGTTGGCTGCACTGCCCAAACAGCGGAAAACTCGAAGCAACAGCGGTGTGCTGGCTGATTTGTGCGCGCGGCGGGCGAATGCCGATATCGGTAGATGGAGTCCAGCGAACAACGGCACGATCATCGAACAGCAACAGATATTGACCACGCAAAACCTGGCGATTCTGTTTGATGATTTGGACCTGAAGACGCTGTTACATGATCGCCTGGGTTCAATGGCCGAGGCATGTTTCAAATGGATATGCAGTCGGCAGCAGATGCAGATCAAGTTCTACCATGCACGTCTGGTCATGTTGAAGAACACAGCGTATGCGTGGCGCCAGATGATGTTTTACCTGTCGATGCTGGATCAGTCCCGGTTGGAGAGCGTGCTTGGAAACATTGAAGTGCATTTTGCGGCTCAATCCAGCGCATTTCAGGGGCGATTTCTTCCCGCCATGATCGGGTTGCGCATGGCGGTGTCTGGGTGTCGGTTGACTTCTGCTCACCAAGAGCGTGAGGGATGTAAGGTTTTTCTCGGGTGGACCACTGAACGGCACTGGCTAATGCCTTCCTAGATATCGGAAAGCTCCAGGCGTAACGAAAAGCCTGCTTTCAAAAGCAGGCTTTTCGCATTTTCAGAGATGCCTTCATTTCACCGCCGCCCGGTCCGCGTACTCACATCCACCCAAACAGCCAGCACCAGAATGCTGCCCTTGACGATCATCTGCCAGTAACTGTCGACGTCGAGCATCGACATGCCGTTGTCCAGGCTGGTGATGACCAGCGCGCCGAGCAACGCGCCATAGACGGTGCCGGATCCGCCGCGCATTGAGGTGCCGCCGATGAAGCAGGCCGCGATGGCGTCAAGTTCGCCCATGCTGCCGGCCGAGGGCGAGCCGGCGGCCAGGCGGGCGGTGTTGACCACCCCGGCGAAGGCGCACATCACGCCCATGATCCCGAAAATCCACAGCTTCACGGCCTGCACATTGATACCGGACAGGCGCGTCGCTTCCATGTTGCTGCCCACGGAATAGACGCGTCGGCCGAACACGGTCTGGCTGGTCACGTAGCTGAATCCGCCCAGCAGGATCAGCAGAAGCAGGACCGGCACCGGAATGCCGTCATAGCTGTTGAGGGTCTGGACGAAGGCGGCCAGCACCGCGCCGATCAACAACACGCGTGCCACGTCGCGCACCAGCGAGTGCGCCGCGAGGCCGTGAAGGGCGCGATTGCGCCGTTGTTTCCAGGTCAGGAACAGCGTCAGTGCGAACAGCAGGACGCCCAGACCCGCGCCGACCGCATGTGGCAGATAACCCTGGCCAATGTAGACGAGTTCCGGTGACACCGGAGCAATGGTCGTCCCGCCCGTGATCCCCAGCAAAATCCCCCGGAAAGCCAACATTCCCCCCAGCCCCACGATGAACGAAGGAATGCGCAGGTACGCCGCCATGTAACCGTTGGCAAGGCCGATCAGCAGTCCGCACACCACGACAAGGCTCAGGTTCGCCAGCAGCGGTACGTGGTAGACAACATCGAGAATGGCTGCCACGCCACCGAGCAGCCCCAGCAAAGAGCCGACTGACAAATCGATCTCGCCGCTGATGATGACCAGTACCATGCCGCAGGCGAGAATCCCGGTGATGGACATCTGGCGCAGCAGGTTGGAGAGGTTGCGTGGTGTCAGGAATCCGCCCTCGGTCTGCCAGCTGAAGAACAGCCAGATAACCGCCACGGCAAACACCAGCGCGAGCATCTTGTAACGGGTGAAGAGTTGTTTGACCTGGTTCATTTACGCGGATTTCCGATCTTTATTGTTATGGTTTTCAGACTGGCTGAGTGCCGCAGCGAGCACCTGCTCCTGGGTCAGTTCATGGTTGATGAAGTCACCGCGCAACCGGCCTTCACCGATCACCAGTACGCGGTCGGAAACGCCGAGCACTTCGGCCAGTTCCGACGACACCATGATGATCGACACGCCTTCGGCAGCCAGCATTCCCATCAGCTTGTAGATCTCGTACTTGGCGCCGACATCTACCCCTCGGGTCGGCTCGTCGAGAATCAGGACGCGGGGTCTGGCCAGCAGCATCTTGGCCAGCACCGCTTTCTGTTGATTGCCGCCGGACAGGCTGGTGATCGGCAGGAACGGGCTCGCGGTCTTGAGGTGCAGGCGCGAGATTTCCCGATCGATGCTGCCCAGCTCGGCTTCGGCGTCGATGCGGGTCAGTTTCGAGAAACTGTCCAGCACGGCCAGGGTGATGTTCTGGCCGACACCCAGGTCGGGAATGATGCCCTGACGCTTGCGGTCTTCGGGCACCAGACACAAGCCTGCACGGATTGATTTGAGCGGCGTGCGGGTGTCGACGAGTTGACCGTCCAGCCACACTTCACCTTCATGACGACCGGGGTAGGCGCCGTATAACGCGGTCACCAGCTCGGTGCGGCCTGCACCGACCAGCCCGGCGATGCCGAGGATTTCCCCGCGTTTGAGGGTGAACGAAATATCGTCGACCCGTTTACGCGCGGGATTGTCGACGTCGTAGCAGGTGATGTGACGCGCCTCGAAAATTACCTCGCCGATGTCGTGTGGTTCGGTGGGGTAGAGATTGCTCATTTCCCGACCGACCATCTGGGTGATGATCTGGGGAATATCCATGTTTTCCATGGCGGTCGTTGCGATGTGTCTGCCGTCACGGATCACCGAAATGGTGTCACACACGGCGGCCACTTCATCGAGTTTGTGGGAGATGTAGACGCAGGCCACTCCCTTGGCCTTGAGGTCGCGGATGATGTCCAGCAATACCTCGATTTCCGAACGGGTCAGGGCTGATGACGGCTCGTCGAGGATCAGCAGGCGCGCGCGTTTGTTCAGGGCCTTGGCGATTTCCACCAGTTGCTGATAACCACCGCCGTATTGCGAAACCGGCAGTGACACGTTCATGTCCGGCACTTTCAGTTCGCGCATCAGGGCTTCGGCGCGATGGATCATCGCCGGGTAATTCATCCGCCCGCCCGGCAGTGTCAGTTCATGGCCCATGAAAATGTTTTCGGCCACCGACAGGTCGGGCACCAGCGTCAGTTCCTGGTGAATGATGACGATGCCGGCGGCTTCCGTTTCGCTGATCGATTGCGCCTTGAGCGGTTGACCGTCCCAGAGGATTTCACCGTCCCAGGTGCCATGGGGATAGACCGCAGACAGGATTTTCATCAGCGTGGACTTGCCGGCGCCATTCTCGCCGCACAGCCCGACGCACTCACCCGGCCGGACCTTGAGGTCGATGCCGTTGAGCGCTTTGACACCGCCGAAGGTTTTGACGATGCCGTTCATTTGCAGCAGGTAGTCGGACATGGACAGGGCTCGCATAACAAAGACTCACATGGCACTGATCTTTGTGGGAGCGAGCCTGCTCGCGAAGGCGTCAGCACATTCAATCGTGATGCAAGCTGAACCACCGTCTTCGCGAGCAGGCTCGCTCCCACAAGAGGTATCGCATAACCAGGGATTGATGCCTTGGTTACTGCCCGGCGATCTGCGCCTTGGTATAGAAGCCGTCCTGTTCCAGCAGGTCGATGTTGTCCTTGGTCAACGGAGTCGGGGTGAGCAGGATGGTGTCGACTTTTTTGCTGCCGTTGTCGTACTGCGAGCTGTAGGCGGGTTTCTCGTTGCGCGCCAGTTGTACCGAAAGTTTGGCGGCTTCGGAGGCGATCAGTTTCAGCGGCTTGTACACGGTCATGGTTTGCGTGCCGGCGATTACCCGTTTGACCGCTGCCAGGTCTGCGTCCTGCCCGGAGATCGGCACCTTGCCGGCCAGTTGCTGAGCTGCCAGGGCCTGAATGGCACCGCCGGCCGTGGCGTCGTTGGAGGCGACGATGCCGTCGATTTTGTTGTCGTTACGGGTCAAGGCGTTTTCAACAATGCTCAGCGCCTCGGTCGGGTTCCATTCCTTCACCCATTGCTGGCCGACGATCTTGATATCGCCCTTGTCGATGGCCGGTTGCAGCACTTTCATCTGACCTTCGCGCAGGACTTTCGCGTTGTTGTCGGTGGGCGCGCCACCCAGCAGGAAGTAATTGCCCTTGGGCGCTGCGTGCAGCACGCCGCTTGCCTGCATTTCGCCGACCTTTTCGTTATCGAAGGAGATGTAGGCGTCGATATCGGCGTTGAGTATCAGGCGGTCATAGGACACGACCTTGATCCCGGCTTTCTTCGCTTCGGCCACCGCATTGGTCAGCACGGTAGCGTTGAACGGCACGATGACGATGACATCGACGCCACGGGAAATGAGGTTTTCGATTTGCGAAATCTGCTTTTGCTCGTTGGCATCGGCCGACTGCACGAAGACCTTGGCGTCCATTTTTTCCGCCGCGGCAACGAAGTAATCCCGGTCACGGGACCAGCGTTCCAGGCGCAGATCATCAATGGAGAAGCCGATTTTCGGGTGGGCAGCGTCGGCCATAACCGGCAGCGAAAGCAACGCCAGGGCGCCGGCAAACAGCGTGCGTTTTACGTTCTTCATGGTGGTGCGTCCTTTTATTTTTGTTTGAAAGACACGGCCTGACGATGAATATCGGGCTGGTAGAACTGTAGAGAATCAGCAGACGCAACGGACTACAGATTTGTCGCGCAAATGTCACAGCGCCCGCTGTCCTCGTTGGCGATCAGCGATGGATGAAACGGTTGACGACGTTTTCGAGCATTTCCTGCCGGCCGCTGACGGCTTGCGGATTCAGTTCGTTGGCGAAGGCGTGCTCGGCCAGTGACTGAAGATTGAACTCGCCTTTCAGGACCGCCTGGCCGAACGGCTGCTGCCAGCCGGCGTAGCGTTGATCCTTGAGTCGCTGAAGCTGATCGTTCTGGACCATGGCGGCGGCCCGCTCTAGCGACAGGGCGAGGACGTCCATGGCGCCGACGTGACCATGAAACAGATCGATCTCGTCGAGGCTCTGGCGGCGTACCTTGGAGTCGAAGTTGAACCCGCCATTGCCGAAACCGCCGGCCTTGAGGATTTCATAGGTGACCAAGGTCATTTCCTCGACGCTGTTGGGGAATTGATCGGTGTCCCAGCCGTTTTGCGGATCGCCCCGGTTGGCGTCGATGCTGCCGAAAATCCCCAGCGAGACGGCCGTCGCCACCTCGTGATGAAAACTGTGACCGGCCAGGGTCGCGTGGTTGGCCTCGATGTTGACCTTGATTTCCTTTTCCAGACCGAACTGCTGGAGAAAACCGAACACCGTGGCGCTGTCGTAATCGTATTGGTGCTTGGTTGGCTCCTGCGGTTTGGGCTCGATCAGCAGGTCACCTTTGAAGCCGATCTTGTACTTGTGCTCGACCACCATGCGCATGAAGCGACCCAGCTGTTCGCGCTCGCGTTTCAAGTCGGTGTTGAGCAGGGTTTCGTAGCCCTCGCGACCGCCCCACAACACGTAGTTGGAGCCCTTGAGGCGTTGAGTCGCGTTCATGGCGCTGAAGACCTGGGCAGCGGCGCAGGCGAACACCTTAGGATCCGGGTTGCTGGCGGCACCGGCGGCAAAGCGCGGATTGCTGAAGCAGTTGGCGGTGCCCCACAGCAGCTTGATTCCGCTTTCTTCCTGATGGCGTTCCAGGTGATCGACCATTTGCGCGAAGTGGTTGCGGTACTCCTTCAGCGAATTGCCCTCGGGGGCGACATCCGTGTCATGAAAGCAGTAGTAATCGATACCCAGCTTGGTGAAAAACTCGAACGCGGCCTCAGCCTTGCCAATGGCCATTTCCATCGGGTCACCGGCGTGTTGCCACGGGCGCTTGAATGTCCCTGCACCGAACACGTCGGAGCCCGGCCAGACAAAGGTGTGCCAATAGCAGGCAGCCATGCGCAGGTGTTCGCGCATGGGCTTGCCGAGGATGATTTTGTCGGCGTCGTAATGACGGAAGGCGAGGGGCGAATCGCTGGCAGGACCTTCGTAGCGAATCCGGTCGACATCGGGGAAGTACGGCATTGGCAATGTCCTTGTTGTTCTTGGTTGTTGTTCTTGGGCGTATCCCGATACTAGCAACGGCCCCATGCCTGCCGATTACGAAAATCACCAACACGCAGTGCGATTTTGCGTATTGAGATTCGCCCTCTGCGCGCCTAGTCTGTGCAGACCGCCTCTACGGCAAGGGGCCCGGAACAAGCATAAAAACAATGAAAACCGTACCGCCTGTTCACCGCATCGCCCTGTTATTCAACGGGAGCAAGATCTATGACCGCGGCATCATCAGCGGCATCGGCAACTACCTGAGCAGCACGCGCGCGTCCTGGGATCTGTTCCTGGAAGAGGACTTTCTCTGCCGCTTGAAAGGCATCGAGCGCTGGCAGGGTGACGGGATCATTGCCGACTTCGACGATCCTCTGATTGGCGAGGCGCTGGCCGACATCAAGTTGCCCGTGGTGGCGGTGGGTGGTTCTTACCAGGATGAGCGCGCCTATCCCCAAGGGATCCCGTACGTCGCGACCGACAATAACGCGCTGATCACCATGGCTTATGAGCATTTGATCGAGGCCGGACTGCAACGGTTCGCCTGCTTCAGCCTGCCTGAGGCGCAGGCCAATCGATGGGCCCAGGAGCGCGAAAAGGCTTTTCTGCGATTGATGCAGCGGGACAGCTTGCACGCCGAGGTCTATCGCGGCATGGGCACCAGCGCGCCGCTCTGGGACAGCGCCGTCGAACAGCTGATTGCCTGGCTCCAGAGCCTGCCCAAGCCCATTGGCATCATCGCCGTCAGTGACGCCCGCGCCCGGCAGTTGCTGCAAGCCTGCCTGACCGCCGGAATCGCCGTTCCGGAGCAAGTGGCGTTGATCGGCATCGACAACGACCCGCTGACCCGCAGCCTGACCCGGGTCCCGCTGAGTTCAGTGATCCAGGGCACCGAAACCATGGGCCGTACCGCCGCGCAACTGCTGCACCAGATGCTCCACGGTAAGCCGTCAACGGGCGAGCATGTCCTGATCCCGCCTGAAGCGATCAACGTGCAGGTGTCGAGCTTGCACCAGCCCTTGGGCAACCCGTACGTCATGCAAGCCCTGCTGTTCATCCGCCAATATGCTTGTCAGGGCATCAAGACCGCGCAAGTGGCGGCTTATGTCGGCGTGTCGCGCTCATCGCTGGAGTCGCACTTTCGCACGGTGCGTGGTTGCAGCGTGCATGACGAGATTCTGCGTTTCAAACTGGCGGCGGCCACTCGCGGGCTGGAAAAAACCGACACCGCGATTGCGGACGTTGCCCGCACGTGCGGTTTCAAGTCCGCTCAATACCTGCACACGGTGTTTCGCCGAGAGTTCGGGTGTACGCCCCGTGAATATCAGCAGGGCGCCAGATAGCGACGCGAGTTCCTCAAATTTTCTTCCGGTTTTTTTTCAACTGAATGATTGCTTAATCAGCCTCTTTGGCGTCCAGCACGCTCTTGAATTGGCTTTTGTCGAAGGCGGAAAGTTCGTAAAAATGTTGAGTGTCCAAGAGTAGTTTGTTGCTGTGGTTGTCAATTTCAAAAGGCATGTGCTCTAGAAAGGCATACCGCTCTATCAAGAGCTTGAATTTCCAATATGTATCTGTTGGGCTGCAATAACAATATATAGCGAGAAGTTGAGTGGTGTCGTAGTTCAGGAATGATCTAACAATGTTGCTGTACATTTTTTCGCTTGCTGACAGTGCGCTTTCTTTAATGGTGTGTTCGTTGAAGTTTGTTCCGATGGTGCTGTCAGGTACGTTGGTTGCGATGAATTTCAGTATTTGGTATAGACTTCTGAAGTAATGCCCACACAGGCCGTTTTTGCTTTCCAGGTTGTTCTTCGCGTCCACAAGATTTGTGGCGAAGTTATAAAAAACAGCTTGCCTTACAATATCTATGTCTGATCTCCCGTTCGTCCACTTTCCCGTTGGGGTTGAGATCTTGTCCAGTGTTTTATTGTGTTGATCCAGTAGCGAAAAAAAAGTCCCTTCGAACTGTTGCTTGATTTGTGTTCTTGCCTGTTCGTTCAATGCTGCTTCTGATTTCTGCTGTGCTGACGTGGAGCGCTCTAACTCCTTTCTGGTCGACTCGAGTTCTTTGCTTTGCAAAACGATTGTCAACAGGAGGGCAATCAAACCCAGGAAACTGAGTAAGGGGTTCAGGGTTCCTCCTATGAAATCTCCGAATGTTCCCCAGTCAGAATGTTTGCTACTGAATTTCCCATTAAATTCCATAAAATAGAATGTGAAAACCACTACGACGACTGCTGTGGCGAAGGCAAGTATCCATGCCAGCCATTTGAATAGAACTGCGGGGGTGAGGTTCTCAAATTTCTGTTCTAGATTCATATATGTCATGAAACCTTTCAGGCTGGCGTTTAATGCTGGCGTGATAGTTGCTGAAGTTGGAGGTCGTGGTCAGGTGAGACATCTAGGTGTACAGGTACTTCGAATTAACAAGTTTTCGCTATCCTGCGCGTTTTGTTAATTGTGTGGCGACCCATAAACCGATCCTGCAGAAAATCGGTTGATGGGTCGCTGATGACTCTTGAAGAGGGGCATTAGCAACGACGGCGGCTCATTGGGTTGCCTACGATTGCTCCGTGGTCATCTCTTCTTTCAGGTGCAGTCGGAAAGTGTCGCGAGCAGTTTTGCCTACATAAGCAGTGAGCGCGTAATTAGCGCTGCCACCGATGATTACCCCTATACCAAAGGGGATAACTTTAGCGGCAGCTTTTTGAGTGAACGAAATTCCGATTTTCGCAAAAAGCTCCTTGATTAGCTGAAGCGTTGGACCTTTCAAATACTGGTGAACCATGCGTACGCCAGCCTTGCTGGCGATCTTGGTGGCACCAGAAGAGCCCAACTGTTCCAAGGATCCACACAACGCGATGATGTACGACATGTGCTTCGCATCTTCGTTGGACATCTTGCCGTTAATGGCGATTGCCAAGCACATAGTCATGTCGATCTGCAGCTTCATGCAGACTGATATATCCGCTAGTCCGCCTCCCACAGCGCTTACCGCGGTACCGATGCCAGGAATGACACCCGGAAGAGCGGTAGCGGCGCCAGACGTTGCGGCCAGTTTGGAATAGCGACTTATGATCTTGTCAACGATGATTTCCTGGATTTTCTCATCCGTCGCGGAGGGCATCGAACTGCGTGCCTGATCCTTGTATTGTTGAACGAGCTCACGCGCGTCGTGAGGGCTGATGGCAATGGCTTCTACCATTTTCATCAAGGAAGAGCTGTTTTCGTCTTTTTCTGTGGTCATTCTAGATTCCATTCGATGAATTTTTATCAGAGGCTTTGAGGCGGAGTGCTGACTAAAAGAGTGACACAAATGATATCAAAATAACATTGCACTCCGTGATTTGCTTCGCTGGTCGAGAGAGAACTCGAACGAAAAGACTCCAGAGGACTTACAGGCATCCCTACGACCGACTTCTTGATTCGATGCCAATCTGCAGCCATTCGCGATGACGGGGTATGCCCTCAGAAGCGGTCTAGTCGGTAAGCCTGAATCACTGATTCTCTTCGAATGGGACTCGTTGCATCCTGCAACACCATCCCCCCAACCATCTCCGCCGTCACCGCCGCCTGCGTCAGCCCCAGATGCTGATGCCCAAACGCAAGCAACACCCTCCCGTCACACACCCGATCAATCACCGGCAACGAATCAGGCAGCGACGGCCGAAACCCCATCCACGGTGTGGCTGCCTCGACATTCAGATCCTTGCGAAACAACCCCTTGCTCAACCGATGCAACTGCCATGCACGACCCATGGTCGGCGGGGCTTCGAGGCCGGCGAATTCGACGGTGCCGGCCAGGCGCAGCCCTTCGGACATCGGGGTCATGATGAATTTGCGTTCCAGCGAGGTGACGGGGAAGGGCAGTCGGTTGTGTTCGTGAGGCAGCATCAGGTGATAGCCGCGCTCGGTGTCCAGCGGGACGTTTTTGCCGGTCAGTGCGGCGGTGAGTTTTGCCGAGTGGGCGCCGCAGGCGATCAGCACCTGGCGAGCGGACAGTGTGCCGGTGCCGGTCATCAGGTTGACACCATGCGCGTGCAGTTGTCCGCCCTGAACCGCCTGTTTCAGAAACTGCACGCCGCTGGCTTTCGCCGCTTCCACCAACTCACGCACAACGCGGTAGGGATCGATGAAGTGCCCGGTGTTCGGGAAAAACAGTCCGCCCTGAATCTGGTCGCTGAGTTGCGGCGCGGTCTCGCGTACCGCACCGGCCTGCCACCAATCGACCGGCACCTGTTGCTGTTGCATGCGTCGCTGTAACGCTTCGAGGACCGGACGCGAGTCGGGTCGTTCGAACACCAGCAGCGAACCTTCCATCTTCAGCAGTTCGGGGCGCTGAATGTCGTTGAGCAAGCGGTGCCAGGCGTCGAGCGAGCTTTCATTGAGCGCCCGCAACCCGGCAACGGTGCGCTGGAACGGCGCCGAGCGCAGGTTCAGCAACAGCCGCGCAAACCAGGGCAGGGCGCGGGGCAGGTATTTCCAGTCCAGGCGCAGCGGGCCCATCGGGTCTATGAGCATGGCCGGCAGGCGCTTGAGGATCGAGCGGTCGGCAATCGGAAACACCTGCTCGGTCGCCAGGTGCCCGGCGTTGCCGAACGAGGCGCCGTGGCCCGGTTCCTGCGGGTCGATCACCACCACCCGCAAACCCTGACGGGCCAGGCGCAGGGCGCTCGCGACGCCGATGATACCGGCGCCGACCACGGCCATGTCGTGCGGGTTATTCGGCATTTTTCGCGGTTTCCCTTTGGCCATCGAGCAAGCGACACAGCGACAGTGGATTGGCGTGTTTGAGCGCGGTCGGCAGCAGGCTGTCGGGGAAATCCTGATAGCAGACCGGGCGCAGGAAACGCAGGATCGCAGCGGTGCCTACCGACGTGGTGCGCGAATCGGAAGTCGCCGGGAAGGGCCCGCCATGCACCATCGCATCGCAGACTTCGACCCCGGTCGGCCAGCCGTTGACCAGCAGGCGTCCGGCCTTTCGCTCCAGGGTTGGCAGCAATGCGCGGGCCTGTTCCAGATCCTCGTCATCGACATGCAACGTGGCGGTCAGTTGGCCTTCCAGCTGTTCGAGCACTTGGCGGATTTCAGCGTCGCTGGCGCATTGCACGATCAAGGACGCGGCGCCGAAGGCTTCGGCCTGCAACGAATGATCGGCGAGGAAGTCGGCGGCGCCGGTGACGAACACATGGGCCTGGCTCTGATTCGGTTCCGTCGCTAGCTGGCCGACGGCGGCAATACGCGCCCGGGCATTTTCCGCGAGGGCATTCACGCTGGATTCGTAGGCGTTGAAGATCCCTGGCGTCAGCATGGTCTGAGCGGGGCTGCGCTGGATCAGTTCGGTGGTGGCGCCAATGAAGGCGTCCAGCGCCGGCCCCTTGCGGGCGATGACCAGACCGGGATTGGTACAAAACTGACCGGCGCCCAGTGTCAGCGAAGCCACGAAGCCTTGGGCCAACGCTTCGGCGCGATTTTGCAGCGCTGCCGCAAACAGCAACACCGGGTTGATCGAACTCATTTCCGCATACACCGGAATTGGCTCGGGCCGGGCTTGAGCCGCTTTGATCAACGCGAGACCGCCACTGCGCGAACCGGTGAAGCCGACAGCCTTGATCCGTGGATCGCTGACCAGCGCAATCCCCACTTCACGACCGGAGCCGTACAACAACGAGAACACACCATCCGGCAAACCAGAGGCCTTGACCGCCCGCGCTACGGCGCGACCCACCAGTTCGCTGATGCCGGGATGGGCGCCGTGGGCCTTGACGATCACCGGGCAACCGGCGGCCAGGGCCGAAGCGGTATCGCCACCGGCCACCGAGAACGCCAGTGGAAAGTTGCTCGCGCCAAACACGGCCACCGGGCCCAGTGGAATCTGCCGCTGACGCAGATCCGAACGCGGCATTGGCTGGCGTTGCGGTTGCGCGGTGTCGACTCGCACATCCAGCCATTCACCGGCCCGCACGGTGCGGGCAAACAGACGCAGTTGCTGGCAGGTGCGACCCCGTTCACCCAGCAGGCGCGGGCGCGGCAGGCCGGTCTCAGCCATGGCGCGGTCGATCAGTTCGTCGCCGAGCGCTTCGATTTCGCCCGCGATGGTTTCAATGAATTCGGCTCGTGCCTCGAGCGATGTCTCGCGATAACGGTCGAGCGCCGCCCAGGCCAGTGCGCAAGCCTGCTCGACATGCTCGGCAGAGCCGCCGGCATAGGCCGGTTCCAAAGGCGAGTTGGTGGCGGGATTGATTCCGTGGATGACGTCGCGGTCGCCGGTGAGGGTTTGCTGACCGATCAGCAGTTGGCCCGTCAGAGTCATGGCGCATTCCTTATCAATAAAGCAGGTCACGAATAAGGCCCGCCGCCGTGGTTGGCGGCGGGCTTGAGCACAGCGGCAGGTCAGGCGAAGTTCTGTTCCGCCGACCAGTTTTCGTACCAGTGACGGAACAGCGCGTACTGGGCTTCTGCGTAACGACGCTGGGAGTCGCTGAGGGCGTCGGTTTCGTTGAAATGCAGGGTGTATTCCTTGTCGCCGTTAAGCACCATCAGGTGTTTGTAATACAGCACCAGATCCGTGCCTTCGTCGAAGGACGACAGTACCGCGAGCGCTGATTCCAGCTCGCGGGCCTGACGTCGGGCCTTGGCGTCACCCTTGGCCGCCTGCTTGCTCAGGGCCACCAGTTGCAGCACTTCGCGGGGCAGGGCGTTGCCGATGCCGGTGATGGCGCCGGTGGCGTTGCAGTTGACGAAGCCGTGCACCACTTGAGTGTCGACACCGACCATCAAGGTCACGGCATCGTCCTTGGAGGTGATGTTCTCGGCGGCGTAGCGCAGGTCGGCGCCACCGCCGAACTCCTTGAAGCCGATCAGGTTCGGGTATTCACGGCGTAGTTCGAAGAACAGATCGGCGCGGGTGGCAAAGCCGTAGTAAGGGCTGTTGTAGATCACTGCCGGCAGGTTCGGTGCGGCTTGCAGAATCGCCGCGAAGTGGGCTTTTTGCGCTGCCGCCGAAGCGCCACGGGACAGCACTCGAGGAATCACCATCAAGCCCTGCGCGCCGACTTTCGCCGCATGGGCGGCGTGGGACACCGCTTCACGGGTGTTGACCGCGCCGGTGCCGACGATGGTCGGAATCCCGGCCGCCACCAGCCGCGCCACGCCTTCCTGACGCTCGGCTTCGGTGAGCAGCGGCCAGTCGCCCATGGAACCGCAGTACACGACCGCACTCATGCCGATGTCGATCAGCTCGCGACCCTTGGCCACCAGCGCATCGAAGTCCGGTTTGCGCGCGGCGGTGCACGGGGTCATCAGGGCGGGCATGCAGCCGGTGAAGATGTTGTCGCTCATTATTGTTCTCCTTGGAACGGTCATTCAGATGGGTTTGAAAATGCGGCGCAGCGGCTCAGATGCCCCACGCGAACGGATCTGTTTCGTCGATCAGCAGCGTGCTGTCGGCGGTCATGTAGGCGCGGCCGGTGATGTAGGGGCGGACGCGCTCGCCTTCCCATTCAAAGCGACCTTCGAACTGGCTGCCGGTGATGCTTGCCTGCACCCAGCGCTCGCCCGGCGCGAGTTTTTCGTCGGCGGCCAGACACGCCAGTTTGGCGCTGGTGCCGGTACCGCAGGGGGATCGGTCGTAGGCTTTGCCGGGGCACATGACGAAGTTGCGGCTGTCGGCCTCGGCGTCATCGGCGAACAGTTCGATGTGGTCGATGATTACGCCGTCCTCGCCATGGATGCCTTGGTCCTCAAGGGCTTTGAGCATTTTCCAGGTGAAGTCGGTCAGGGTTTCGACGTTGTCCATCGTTAGCGTCTGGCCGTGTTCGGAGACCAGGAAAAACCAGTTGCCGCCATAGGCGACGTCACCGAGGAAGCGGCCATACCCCGGCACTTCCACCGCCACCTGCTTACGGAATCGATAAGCCGGCACGTTGCCCAGTGTCACGGCACCGTCTTCATGCAGCGTTGCGCTGACCGGGCCGACCGGGGTGTCGATCTTGTGCACGCCCGGCGCGATCAGCCCCAGGTGTTGCAACGATGCAACGAGGCCGATGGTGCCGTGGCCGCACATGCCGAGGTAACCGGCGTTGTTGAAGAAAATCACGCCGCAGGTGGCGTCCGGTGACACCGGCTCGCAATACAGCGCGCCCACCAGCACATCGTTGCCGCGCGGTTCCAGCAGGCAGGCGCGGCGCCACTGGTCATTCTGGTTGCGCAGGGCATCGCGCTTCTCGGCCATGGTGCGGCCGGGCAGCTCGGGAAAACCCTTCATCACCAGGCGCGTGGGTTCGCCGCCGGTGTGGGAATCAATGACGTGTACTCGTTTCATGGAAAGATTCCGTTAAGTGATTTCAGTAAGCGCCGGCAGTGCGCGGATTGGCGGCAGAGGCAGGGGACGTCGAAGCGACTTCGCTTTCATCCTCTTCGGATTCCAGACGCACCAGATGCGCAGGTACGCCGGTGGCCGCGCCCCAGTAATAGATCCCCATCGCGCAAGCCGCGACGACCAGGGTGTCGAATGGATGGGTGAGGATGCCCAGGCCACCGAAGGTGCCGAGTTTCGACAGGACGATGGTCACGGCGTAGAACGCGATCAGCCACGCGGAGGAACGCACCTGCTGGCGAAGATTCAGATGAGCCGTCGGCACAAAGCGACCGCAGAGCAGGTACACGACAAACATCAGGATTTGCAGGCCGAGCAGCCAGGACACAGTGCTCCAGCCCGACCAGTAGACAATCAACGCAGCGATGATGAACGACACCGGCCCCAGCACGCCCATGCACTTGACCCGGAACGGGCGCGGCATGTCGGGTGCATTGCGACGCAGCGCGGCGACGGTCACTGGAGCAACGGCGTAGCTCAGCACCAGCGCGGCGGACACCACGTTGATCAGCGCTTCCCACGACGGGAACGGCAGGGTCCAGAACACCGACAGGGCGAAGGTCAGCCACAGCGCCGGACGCGGGATGCCGGACTTTGCGTCGATGTGGGTGAAGACCTTGAAAAACGTGCCGGTCTGCGCCCAGCCGTAGATCACCCGAGGCGTGGCGTTCATGTAGATGTTGCCGCAGCCGCTGGGGGAGATTACCGCGTCCGCCACTACCAGATACGCCAGCCAGCCCACGCCCAGCGCCAGGGCGATGTCGCGGTACGGCAGGGCGAATTCCTTGGAAACCCCGGCCCAGCCATTGGCGAGCAATTCGGTCGGGATGCCGCCGAGGAAGGCGGTTTGCAGCAACACGTAGATCGCAGTGGAAAGCAGCACCGACAGGATCAGCGCAATCGGGATTGTGCGCTGGGGATTTTTCACTTCGCTGGCCACCGAGATGATCGGGGTCAGGCCGAGGTAGGCGAAGATCACGCCGCCGGCGGAGACGGCCATCTCGATGCCCGAAAGCCCGAAAGGCGCGAAGCCTTGAACCTGAAAGTTTTCTGGTTTGAAGAAAGTGAACAGCACGCCGATCACCAGCAGCGGCACGATGAACTTGAACACGCTGACCAGATTGTTGGCCTTGGCGAAGGTCTTCACGCTGCGGTAGTTGAGCAGGAAAAACACGCAGAGCAGGCCGAACTGCACCAGCCAGCCGAGCAGGGTCGGGTCACCGCTACCGGCCTTGGTCAGGCCGGGAAACCACGCTGCGGCGTATTGGCGCGAAGCGACGACTTCGATGGCTACCAGACTGGAAAACGCGATCAGCGTAATGAAGCCCATCAGGTAACCGAGCAGCGGCCCGTGGCTATAAACCGGGTAACGCACCACACCGCCGGCCCTTGGCAATGCCGCGCCCAGTTCGCAGTAGACGATGCCCAGCAGCAACACGGCGAACCCGCCCAGCAACCAGGAGAAAATCCCCGCAGGCCCGGCAATCGCCGACACGTGGCTGGCTGCGAACAACCAGCCGGAACCGAAGATCGCCCCCAACCCGATAAAGGTGAGGTCGATCAATGAAAGTTGTTTTTTGAACTTGCCTTGGCCTGACATGGCATCGCCTTCTTGTGAGTTATTGGATAGGCAGGTGTGAAGTCACTGGAACGGCTAAACAGTGAACTCATCAGGCGTCGGGCGATTGATGTTTTGCGCAGCTGCGGATGACGAAATCGGCACAGTTGCGAAGAAAGACAGCGGCGCTCGACACGCCGCAAACGTTGCTGCAATCTGCACGCGAACGCCTCAGGGCGGGCACCTTTTCAGGCCGATCCACTCACCGGGGAAGACCTTCACATGCAGAACGCGTTTGCGATCCTCTGCCAGGGCGACGAGCGCCATCGGCCGCATACCCTCGAGGCGCTGCTGGCCGGCGTGGCACCGCTGTTGCCGATGCTGGACGTGATTCCGAACGCGGCGATCTTCATCAAGGATGTGCAGGCGCGCTACGTTCTGGCCAATCGCACACTGGTGCAGCGCTGTGGCCTGAAGGACCTGAAACCGCTGCTGGGGAAAACCAGTGCGCAGGTGTTTCCGGCACAACTTGGGCCGGGTTACACCGAGCAGGATCGGCGGGTGCTGGAAGAGGGATTTTTGCTGGAGGATCAGCTGGAACTGCACCTGTACGGCAGTCGCGAACCGGGCTGGTGCCTGACGCACAAACGTCCGCTGTACAACCGCGACGGCGAGATCATCGGCCTCGCGGGGATTTCGGTGGATCTGCAATCGGCCAGCGAAACCCACCCGGCGTTTCAGCGCCTGGCGGCGGTCGACGAACACATCCGCGCGCATTTCAATCGTCGGGTGACGCTGGGCGAGCTGACCCGGATCGCCGGCATTTCGGTGGCGCAACTGGAACGCTACTGCAAACGGGTGTTCCACCTGACGCCGAGGCAGATGATCCAGAAAGTGCGGCTGGAACATGCCCATCGCTTGTTGCATACCGAGCTGCCAATCACCGAAGTGGCGCTGCAATGCGGCTACACCGATCACAGCGCCTTCACTCGCCAGTTCAAGGCGTCGACCGGTTTCACACCGCGTCAGTATCGGCAGGCGACCGCCCAGTGAATACGGACGCAGCGACTAGACTCAATGGATCGCGGTCGTCTTTCGAGGGGGGGAACGGGATGAGCAGAACAATCGCGCTTCACTGCTCGGCGTGGCTCTTGATCGCCTTCAGCGTGATACTGACTTCGGGATGCTCGAACAGAACGCATTACCCGACATCAGGCGTTGGCGACAGCTGTTACGCCAAGGCGTTGCCGACGGTCGGGGAGGGCGGTCTGGCCTGGGGCTCCAGCCTGAACATGGCCCGGCAAAAATCCATGGCCAATTGCATGCGTTACGCCGGGCGCTCCGGGGGAACGCCGGATACCTGTCAGGTGGTGTTGGCCAATTGCAAGAATTGACTGAGGATTGAGTCGCCACCTCAAGAACCGGTGGCGATGTTGTCTTGCGACAGAACTACCGCGCGCGTCTCAATGATTGCGAAAGAGCCTGCCTGGCGATCAGCGAGGCAACGTCCTTGGCACCGTAGCAGCGGAATTTGACACTGTAGGCGTCTGTGTCGAGACGGACGATCTTCGTCACGAAACCGCTTTCGACGGTGACCTTGCGGATCGCCGGCATCGGTATCTCGACATCCAGTGTCCCGTCCTGAACCATGCGGTTCATGGCATTGGCATTCAAGTAAACAGCGTTTTCGGTGACGGTGACTCTGCCGCCCACCCACAATCCGCCATAGTGATTTTTGAATCCCTCAAGCACCCCGGCCAGTACGCCGACATTGCCGCTTCCCACGACCTCGTAGAATTCGCCCACATCGTCGTAGTTCACTTCAGCGTCGGTCACCAGAAAATTGGCCATCTTCGACTTCAATACTGCTTCGGCCATCCCTGCATCTCCCTTGTTCAAATCAATGCCCCGAATTTCAGGCGCCTGTTTACCTGACAAAAAACCAAATCGCCATGTGTTTCCTTCGTTCTTTCATGCGTCGCAGTTGTCACTGTCCGTTCCCGCCTGTCTGGAGTTCACCCGATGCCTTCGCTCAAAACCCTGCCCGCTGCCTTGTTGGGGCTGGCTCTTGTCTGTCCGGTCAAGGCGCAATCCCAGGGGCTGGAACTGGGGCAAGTGCTGATCGGGGCCGAGGATCAGAGCGGTGAAGATGCGTCGGTGGAAGAGGCAAAGGCTCGTCTGGCCGAGGTGCCGGGTGGCAGCAATGTGGTCGATATGCGCCAGCCATTGCAGGGCAGGGTCGCCAGCAATCAGGACGTGCTGGCGTATCAGCCCGGTGTCTATGCCCAGTCGGCGGGCAACGAAGGGACGAAAATCTCGATCCGTGGTTCGGGCATCAACCGTGCCCCCGGCGCCCACGCCTCGGGGCTGTACACGATGCTCGACGGTCTGCCGCTGACCGGCCCCGGCGGTACGCCTTATGAATTACTGGAGCCGCTGTGGCTCGACCATGTAGAAGTGCTGCGCGGTGCCAACGGCTTTGATCGAGGTGCCCTGGCCCTCGGTGGCGCCGTCGATTACGTCAGCCACACGGGTTACAACGCGCCGCTGCTGAATGTGCGCTACGTCATGGGCAGCCACGGTTATGCCCAGCGGCAAATCAGCTCCGGTCAGGTTGTGGGCGACTTCGATTACTACCTGTCGATGACCGACGCGCATTCCGACGGTTATCAGGATCACACCGCCAGCAAGAGCCAGGGCGTGATCGCCAACTTCGGATATCGCTTCAATCCGAATCTGGAAACCCGCTTCTACATCCGTCACCGCGAGACCGACAACGACCTCGCCGGGCGGGTGACCAAGCACTCTATCGAACACGATCCGCGCGCGGCCAACCCGGCCTACGTGACGCGCAACGACAGCCGCGATCAGCCCGGCAGCACCTTCATCGGTAACAAGACCACGTTCTACATCGACGACGATTCGAGCATCCAGACCGGTCTGGTTTATCACGATTACCCGATGGATCTGCGTGAAGGCCCGAACCGCTTGAAGGTCGCGTACACCGATGTCAGCGGCACGTTCGACTACAAGCGCCGCGACACGCTCTGGGGCATGGAGAGCAACAGCACCGTGGGCCTGCGGGTGACCAAACACCTGCCCAACGACGGTGCCAGCGAACTTGTACGAATTCCCACCGGCAACACCGCCAGCTATGCGCCGGGCACTCACATGCGCAACTTCACTTATCAGGGTTCGGATTCTGTCCTGCACGTGGGCAACGACCTGGAAATCGCCGACGACCTGTGGCTGACCACCGGCCTCGCCGCGATCTACACCCGACGCGAAAGCGCCGTGACCTATCCCGAAGGTGGCGGCAAGACCAGCCTCGGTGACTGGGACTACGCGCCCCGTCTGGGCCTGCGCTATCAGGTGACGCCGGACCTGCAACTGTTCGGCAACCTCAGCCGCTCGGTCGAAGCGCCGCATCCGTGGTCGCTGATCTACAGCTCCAACGTGCGGTTCCCGGCCGGCAGCGGTGCCGCCACCGGCACCCAACGCGACCCCATCAAACTGCAGAACCAGACTGCGACCACTCTGGAACTCGGCGGCCGCGGCGACAGCGCGCTCGGCGAATGGAGCCTGGCGTGGTACTACGCCCAAGTACGCCACGAATTGCTTTCGGTGTTGCCGGACGCCAACGCCACCACGCCTTACGAACTCAACGCCAGCCCGACCGTGCACCAAGGTATTGAGGCCAGCCTGAACAGCAACCTGTGGTCAGCGAACGATGGCGGCAAGTTGACCTTGCGTCAGGCCTATACCTTCAGCGACTTCCATTACCGCGACGACGATCGCTTCGGCGACAACCGCCTGCCGGGCTTGCCGATGCATTACTACCAGGGCGAACTGCGCTACGACTTCCCGCAGGGCTTCTTCGCGGCCGTCAACACGCAACTGGTCTCGAAAACCGCAGTGGATTACGCCAACAGTTACTACGCCGATCCTTACGCCACCTTCGGCGCGACGCTGGGCTACAACGCACCCAAGGGGGACTGGCAGACCTGGCTGGACATGCGCAACCTGACCGACAAGCACTACGCCGCTACCGTTACGCCGGGTTATGACGATAAAGGCCTGGACGCCGCACGCTCCACGCCGGGTGAGGGCATGGCGATGTATGTCGGGGTGTCGTGGAGTTTGCTCTGAGGTGTTCATGTTACGGCCAGTTTTTTGAAGTCGTATATTTAGAGCATGATTGAAAGTGTCTGAATGTTAGTTTGATAGGAATTGCCTGCTATAGGTTTTTTGGCATTAAGATTTTGGCGATTCTTGAGTGGTTTGAGCGCTGGCTGCATGTCGGAAATGTTGGGCTGAAAAGGTGGGTTATTCATTCTGTTTTGTCCGTATGATATTGGTCTGTTTTTAATGGTTGTAGTGCTTGATGAGTGTTGATGTCTGTGTCGGATGTTATTGTTATCTGGGTGATGGATTTGTTTTCCCAGATGGTGCAGGCTATTATGGATTAGTTTCCTGGATTGTAGGGTGTGGGTCTGTATATGGATGTTAAATTTGTCGGATATAAAGCGTTTAAAGGTTTTGAACTTAAAGAGGCGTTTTCAATAAAGACGCCTGTGTCGGTTTTGATTGGGAAAAATGGATGTGGTAAAACCAGACTTTTTGAAAGTATAAAGAGTGGTGATGTGGAGGTTGTTTCTGATCCTGACATTTCCAGAGATGAGATTTTTTTTGTTTCGCATGGGGCATTAGTCCCAAAGCTTGAATCTCGGTATGTTTTGTCGGAGGTGTCTGCTCGCAAGAAGTCACTCCTTGACAGATTTAGGTTAAATAAGCCTGAGTTTGATCGGGAGCTTGATACGTATCGTATAGAAACGCCTAGTTTAAGGTTTGGCGCTAATGATATAGGATACAAGGAAGCGCATCGCATAATTCGTAGTATTGCCGAAAAGCTTTCAAAAAAACCAAGTCAGCTTAGTGATGATGAAATTTCAAATCATTATGACGGTTATGAAGTTCAATTGTTTGGTTCGAAAAATATTACCGCCATATTTACCAGGTATATTGAAAGGCTTCATGATAATGAATATGCAATGTGGCTTTCGGATGTTAGGGGTAAGGTAACGTACCATGTAAGCGATGACGAGTTTGAGGCTGTCTATGGTCGTCAACCTTGGGTTGTACTAAATGAAATATTGGATAAAACGTTTAACGGGAAGGTAACAGTTGGAATTCCAGGAGCGTCTGAAGCGGGAGATGAGTACATTGCCTGCTTCTACGAGGGGGAAACGGGAGCACCAATTAAGGAGAGTGATCTTTCGTCTGGGGAGCAAGCTCTGCTTTGGCTCGCCTTGGTGACATTTGCTACGCAGTTTTCAGCCACTAACTCTGATGCCGTGCCAAAAATTTTGTTGATGGATGAGCCAGACGCTTTTTTACATCCATCTATGGTCGTTCAGTTAATCAGCTTTCTGGACTCGTTTAGTCGTGAGTTCTCCGCGAAAATATTAATAACGACGCATTCTCCTACTACAGTTGCACTTTCTCCAGATGACTCTTTATATGCTCTTTCTGATGGTGTTGTTTCCGCTGTTGATAAGGATTTGGCGATTTCAACTTTGCTTGAGGGCGTAACGCAGATATCCGTGAATCCGTTCAATAGGCGGCTGGTGCTGGTTGAGAGCTTTTATGATGCTGAAATTTATCAGTCCGTCTACCGTGCAATTCCCCATGGCTCTAGCTTTTTAGATTCAAGAATCGCTCTGACATTCGTCAGTTCTGGTCCAAAAATGCCCCCTCAGCAGATTTCTGACAAACTTAATCAGGTTTTTGGAAAGGCGATTCAAAAAGACAAGATTGATGAGTTTTTGAATCTGGTAAATGGAATGGGTAACTGCGAACAAGTGAAAGGGATGGTGGAGGCATTATCTTCTGAGGGCGATAGAACAGTTCGGGGGCTTATTGATTGGGACAGAAAGAACACTGCCGGAAAGAATGTTGTGGTTTTGGGTGAGGGTAGCGCCTATTCTCTGGAAAATATCGCATTGGATCCTATTTGTATAATGTTGTTGTTGCATCTTGAGTGTATAGGTAAATACCCGATTTCTGAGTACTGCGGTGCAGATGTCGGGTGGGGCGAATGGTTGCGTACTCCTGAGCATCTGCAAGAATCCATGAATTGGTTTGTTTGCAAGTTATTTAAAAGGCCGAGCGCAAATGATGTCCAGGTTGAGTATATTTCAGGTGTTAGCCTGAAGGGTGATAAAGAATATTTGCAGATGAGAGGGCATGATCTGGCAGAGTTGATAATTTCGGAGTTTGATGAATTGCGCGGCCTGATAAAAAACAAGGTGGAGAGACTGATGGGCTTGATTGTCAATAAATCCATGCTGAAATTGAGTGAGGGGAAATTTATTCCTAATTTTTTTTGCGATGCATTTAGAAAGCTTCAAGTCCAAATCGAGAGTGGCGCTTTGGACTGATGTTCTTGGCGCGGCGCTGGTCCGGATTCAGTCGTGCCGTATGTTTGCCGGCACGATTTCATGAAATCGTTCGATCACCGGACAGCCAAACCTTCGTCCAATTGCCCGATCCTGCACGCCGGCGTACTGTGACCGGTGATGGCGTAAACCGTGACCATCACCATAACGACAAGATCGAGTGCCTTGCCCATGGACAGCCGCCTGCTGAGCGACCGCAGCAGCGTATTTCGCCACGCTGACCCGTATGCCGTCTCCGAATATGTGAACCAGCATGTCGGCCAGCATTTCATCGGCCTGTCCAAAACCACCCACCCGCAAGCCAGCCTCAACCACCGCAAACTCGCCGATCTCGATCTGTGCCGCATCAGCTATGGCGGCAGCGTTCGCGTGACGTCGCTGGCGCTGGAAACCGTGTATCACCTGCAAGTCCTGCTGCAAGGCAATTGCCTGTGGCGTGGGCACCAGCGTGAGCATCATCTGGTGCCGGGCGAATTGCTGTTGATCAACCCGGACGATCCGGTCGACCTGACTTATTCCGACGATTGCGAGAAATTCATCCTCAAGGTGCCGGTCAGCGTGCTGGAGTCGGTGTGCGACGAGCAGCGCTGGCTGCATCCTGCCGGCGGCATCCGGTTTCTGCGCAATCATTACCGGCTCGACGAGCTGGAAGGGTTTACCAACCTGCTGGGCATGATCTGCCAGGAAGCCGAGGCCAGCGACCCGTTGCTGCGGGTGCAGGAGCATTACGCGCAGATCGTCGGCAGCAAACTGATTTCGCTGATGAACACCAACGTCAGCCGTGAATGCCTGAGTTCGCCGAGCGTCAGTTTCGAGCGGATCCTCGACTACATCGAACGCAACCTGAAGCGAGATCTGCCCGCCGAACACCTGGCGGCCCAGGCGAACATGAGCCCGCGCTCCCTGTACGCGCTGTTCGAACGCCAGCTCGGCGTGACCCCGATGCAATACATCCGCCAGCGCAAGCTGGAACGCATTCATGCTTGCCTCAGCGACCCGAGCTGTCCGGTGCGCAACCTCACCGAACTGGCGCTGGACTACGGCTTCCTGCACCTCGGCCGGTTCTCCGAAAGCTATCGCCAGCAGTTCGGCGAGTTGCCGTCCGTGACCTTCAAACGCCGCCACTGAATCCCCGCCCCGAAACAATCTGAAGCACCTGCCGCGCCGTCCTGCACAAAACGGATAGCGCTCTGCAGGATTCGGATATTGCCGCCCGCGTTGCCTCCCTAATCTGGCCTGGCCTGAACAATAACAATGGAGGCCCCGGCCATGTCCCTGGGAATCGACTACCTCAATGCCATGCTTGAAGAGGACCCCGAAAAGGGGGCCTACCGCTGCAAGCGGGAGATGTTCACCGATCCACGGCTGTTCGAACTGGAGATGGCGCACATCTTCGAAGGCAACTGGATTTACCTCGCCCACGAAAGCCAGATCCCCAACGCCAACGATTTTCTGACCCTCACCATGGGTCGCCAGCCCGTGTTTATCGCCCGCAACAAGGCCGGTGAACTCAATGCCTTTCTCAATGCGTGCAGCCATCGCGGCGCCATGCTCTGCCGCCACAAGTCCGGCAACCGTTCCAGCTATACCTGCCCGTTCCACGGCTGGACGTTCAACAACAGCGGCAAACTGCTCAAGGTCAAGGACCCAAGCGAAGCCGGCTACCCCGAAGGCTTCAACTGCGAAGGCTCCCACGACCTGACCAAAGTCGCGCGTTTCGAATCCTATCGAGGCTTTCTGTTCGGCAGCCTGAACGCCGATGTGAAATCCCTTGCCGAGCACTTGGGCGAGTCAGCCAAGATCATCGACATGATCGTCGATCAGTCCCCCGAAGGGCTGGAAGTGCTGCGCGGTTCCAGCTCCTACATCTATGAAGGCAACTGGAAACTCACTGCCGAAAATGGCGCCGACGGTTATCACGTCAGCTCCGTGCACTGGAACTACGCCGCCACCCAAAACCAGCGTCAGCAGCGCGATGCCGGCGAAGAAATCAAGACCATGAGCGCCGGCAGCTGGGCGAAGAAGGGCGGCGGATTCTACTCGTTCGACCACGGCCATCTGCTGCTCTGGACCCGCTGGGCCAACCCCGAAGATCGCCCGGCCTACGAGCGTCGTGATGAACTGGCGCGGGACTTCGGCCAGGCCCGTGCCGACTGGATGATCGAGAACTCGCGCAACCTGTGCCTGTACCCCAACGTGTACCTGATGGATCAGTTCAGCTCACAGATCCGCATCGCCCGGCCGATTTCCGTCGACAAGACCGAGATCACCATCTACTGCATCGCGCCCAAAGGCGAAAGCGCGGAGGCCCGGGCCAAACGCATCCGCCAATACGAGGATTTCTTCAACGTCAGCGGCATGGCCACCCCGGATGATCTCGAAGAATTCCGTTCGTGCCAGACCGGCTACGGCGCCGGGCGCGGCTGGAACGACATGTCCCGTGGCGCGACCCATTGGGTCGAAGGCGCGGACGCGGCGGCCGAGGAAATCGACCTCAAACCCTTGTTGTCCGGCATGCGCACCGAGGACGAAGGCCTGTTCGTGCTGCAACACAAGTACTGGCAGGAAACCATGCTCAAGGCTGCCGCCAGCGATAAAAACCTGATCCCCGTGGAGGCTGTGTGATGAGCAACCTCTACGACACCGTGCGCGATTTCCTCTACCGCGAAGCGCGCTATCTCGACGACGGCCAGTGGGATCAGTGGCTGGAACTCTACGCCGCCGACGCCAGTTTCTGGATGCCGGCCTGGGACGACCACGACACCCTGACCGAAGACCCGCAAAGCGAAATCTCGCTGATCTGGTACGGCAACCGTGGCGGGCTCGAAGACCGGGTGTTCCGGATCAAGACCGAGCGCTCCAGCGCAACCATTCCCGACACCCGCACCTCGCACAACCTGAGCAACATCGAGATCGTCGAACAGGGCGAAGGGCAATGCCAGGTGCGCTTCAACTGGCACACCCTGAGCTTTCGCTATCAGGTCACCGACAGTTATTTCGGCACTAGCTTCTACACCCTCGACCTGCGCGGCGAACAGCCGTTGATCAAGGCCAAGAAAGTCGTGCTGAAGAACGATTACGTCCGTCAGGTCATCGACATCTACCACATCTGATCGAGACGGCGGCGAGCCGGGCTCGACGCTGTGAGCGAGGTGCACCATGAGTTTCCAGATCGCACTGAATTTCGAAGACGGGGTCACCCGTTTCATTGAGGCCTCGGGCCACGAAACCGTTGCCGACGCGGCCTACCGCCAGGGCATCAACATCCCGCTGGACTGCCGCGACGGCGCCTGCGGCACTTGCAAGTGTTTCGCCGAGGCCGGGCGTTACGACATGGGCGACAACTTCATCGAAGACGCCCTGAGTGAAGACGAACTGGCCCAGGGTTACGTTCTGACCTGCCAGATGCGCGCCGAAAGCGATTGCGTGGTGCGGGTGCCGGTGGGTTCGCAGGTGTGCAAGACCGAACAGGCGAGTTATCAGGCGTCGATCAGCGATGTTCGTCAGCTTTCCGAAAGCACCATCGCGCTGTCGCTCAAGGGTGAATCCCTGAGCAAACTGGCGTTTCTGCCGGGGCAGTACGTCAATCTGCAAGTGCCGGGCAGCGAGCAATCCCGTGCCTATTCCTTCAGCTCGTTGCAGAAGAACGGCGAGGTCAGTTTCCTTATCCGCAATGTCCCCGGCGGCCTGATGAGCAGCTTTCTCACCGGGCTGGCCAAGGCCGGCGACAGCCTGAATCTGGCCGGGCCGCTGGGCAGTTTTTACCTGCGCGAAATCAAGCGTCCACTGCTGTTGTTGGCCGGCGGCACCGGGCTGGCGCCGTTCACGGCGATGTTGGAGAAAATCGCCGAGCAGGGCAGCGAGCACCCGGTTCACCTGATCTACGGCGTGACCAACGATTTAGATCTGGTGGAACTCGACCGCCTCGAAGCCTTCGCCGCGCGCATCCCGAATTTCAGCTTCGGTGCCTGCGTGGCCAATCCGCAGAGCCAGCACCCGCTCAAGGGCTACGTCACTCAGCACATCGAGCCGCGCCACCTCAACGAAGGCGATGTCGACGTGTACCTGTGCGGTCCGCCGCCGATGGTCGAGGCGGTCAGTCAGTACATCCGCGAGCAGGGCATCACGCCGGCGAACTTTTACTACGAGAAATTCGCGGCGGCCTGAGTCTTCTTTCTGAATTGCGAGGTTGTCATGAACAACAGATTCGCCAACAAGGTCGCGCTGGTCACCGGCGCGGCGCAGGGCATCGGTCGCCGGGTGTGCGAGCGATTGCTGGAGGAGGGCGCGCAGGTCATTGCTGTCGACCGCTCCGAACTGGTTCACGAACTGCAGGGCGAGGGCGTGCTGTCGCTGACCGCCGACCTTGAGCAATACGCCGATTGCGCCCGGGTGATGAACGCTGCCGTCGATGCGTTCGGGCGTCTGGATGTGCTGGTCAACAACGTCGGCGGCACCCTCTGGGCCAAGCCGTTCGAGCACTATGAGGTCGAGCAGATCGAGGCCGAAATGCGCCGTTCGCTGTTCCCGACGCTGTGGTGCTGCCACGCAGCCTTGCCGTACATGCTCAAGCAGGGGCGCGGCGCGATCGTCAATGTGTCGTCGATTGCGACCCGCAGCCTGAACCGCGTTCCCTACGGCGCGGCCAAGGGCGGAGTCAATGCACTGACTGCCTGCCTGGCATTCGAAAATGCCGAGCGCGGAATCCGGGTCAACGCCACCGCGCCCGGCGGCACCGAAGCGCCGCCTCGGCGCATCCCGCGCAACACGGCCGAACAGTCGGCGCAGGAGCATACCTGGTATCAGGAAATCGTCGCGCAAACCCTCGATAGCAGCCTGATGAAACGCTACGGAACCATTGATGAACAGGTCGGCGCGATCCTGTTTCTCGCCTCGGACGACGCCTCCTACATCACCGGCGTGACCCTGCCGGTCGGTGGCGGTGACCTCGGTTGATCACGCATGAATGGACACTCAAATGAACCGGATCCTGATTGAAAACCTGTCGGCGATCATCGTCGACCTGCCGACCATCCGCCCGCACAAACTGGCGATGCACACGATGCAGAACCAGACGCTGGTGATCCTGCGCCTGCGTTGCAGCGACGGTATCGAAGGCGTCGGCGAAGCCACCACCATCGGCGGTCTGGCCTACGGCTACGAAAGCCCGGAAAGCATCAAGGCCAACCTCGACGCGCACCTGGCGCCGGCGCTGATCGGCCTGGACGCGGACAACATCAACGCCGCCATGCAGAAGCTCGACAAGATCGCCAAAGGCAACACCTTCGCCAAGTCCGGCATCGAGAGCGCATTGCTGGATGCCCAAGGCAAACGCCTCGGCCTGCCGGTGAGCGAACTGCTCGGCGGTCGGGTTCGCGACAGCCTCGAAGTGGCCTGGACCCTGGCCAGCGGCGACACTGCCCGCGACATTGCCGAGGCCGAACAAATGCTGGAAGCGCGGCGGCACCGGATCTTCAAATTGAAGATCGGCGCCAACCCGCTGGAGCAGGATCTCAAACACGTCGTGGCGATCAAAAAAGCCCTGGGCGAGCGCGCCAGTGTGCGGGTCGACGTCAACCAGTACTGGGACGAGTCGCAGGCGATTCGTGGCTGTCAGGTGCTCGGCGACAACGGCATCGACCTGATCGAACAGCCGATCTCGCGGGTCAACCGCTCCGGGCAGATTCGCCTGAACCAGCGCAGCCCGGCGCCGATCATGGCCGATGAATCCATTGAAAGCGTCGAGGATGCGTTCGGCCTCGCCGCCGACGGCGCCGCCAGCGTATTCGCCCTGAAGATCGCCAAGAACGGTGGCCCGCGCGCCGTGTTGCGCACCGCGCAAATCGCCGAAGCCGCCGGCATCGCTTTGTATGGCGGCACCATGCTCGAAGGCTCCGTCGGCACCCTGGCCTCGGCCCATGCGTTTCTCACACTCAGGCAATTGACCTGGGACACCGAGCTGTTCGGTCCGCTGTTGCTGACCGAAGACATCGTCACCGAGCGCCCGCAGTACCGCGACTTTCACCTGCACATTCCACGCACCCCGGGTCTGGGTCTGACGCTGGATGAAGAGCGTCTGGCGCGTTTTCGCCGGCACTGATTTCCCAAGGAGAACGCCATGCTGTTCCACGTAAAAATGACCGTGAAATTGCCCGCCGACATGGACCCGGCCGTTGCCACAAGGCTCAAGGCCGACGAGAAGGAACTCGCCCAGCGCCTGCAACGCGAAGGCCAGTGGCGCCACCTCTGGCGCATCGCCGGGCACTACGCCAATTACAGCGTGTTCGACGTGCCCAGCGTCGAGGCGCTGCACGACACCCTGATGCTGCTGCCGCTGTTTCCCTACATGGAGATCGAGATCGACGGCCTCTGCCGCCATCCCTCGTCGATTCACACCGACGACCGCTGAGCCGGACTCGCCCCCACAACAACAAGATGAGGTGAACACCATGACCGTGAAGATTGCCCACACTGCCGAACTGCAGAAGTTTTTCGAAGAAGCCGCCGGTTTTACCAACGATGGCGGCAACTCGCGCTTGAAAACCATCGTCCTGCGGGTGTTGCAGGACACTGCCCGGATCATCGAAGACCTTGAGATCAGCGAAGACGAATTCTGGAAAGCCGTCGATTACCTCAACCGCCTGGGCGGCCGTTCGGAGGCCGGGTTGCTGGTGGCCGGCCTCGGCCTCGAACATTTCCTCGACCTGCTGCAGGACGCCAAGGATGCGCAAATCGGCTTGACCGGCGGCACGCCGCGCACCATCGAAGGCCCGTTATACGTGGCCGGCGCGCCGCTGTACGAAGGTGAATGCCGGATGGACGACGGCAGCGAGGAGGGCGTCGCCACCGTGATGTTTCTTGAAGGCCAGGTGTTCGACCCGCAGGGCCAACCACTCGCCGGCGCCACGGTCGACCTGTGGCACGCCAACACCAAGGGCACGTACTCGTTCTTCGACCAGAGCCAGTCCGAGTACAACTTGCGCCGCCGGATCATCACCGACGCCGAAGGCCGCTACCGAGCCCGCAGCATCGTGCCCTCCGGTTATGGCTGCGACCCGCAAGGCCCGACCCAGGAATGCCTCGACCTGCTCGGCCGCCACGGCCAGCGCCCGGCTCATATTCATTTCTTCATTTCCGCACCGGGACACCGGCACCTTACGACGCAGATCAATCTGTCCGGGGACAAGTATCTGTGGGATGACTTTGCGTATGCGACCCGTGAAGGGTTGGTCGGGGAGGTCGAATTTCTGGAGGATGCAGAAGGGCGTCGTGCTGAATTGAAGTTCGACTTCCAGTTGCAGCAGGCGCCGGATGCGGCGGCGCAGCAACGCAGTCAACGGCCACGGGCGTTGCAGAATGCCTGAGTCAACAGGTCTGATCGGATTGGCGGAACTGCGCAAAAAGTTGCGCAGTTGCCCGTAATAAAATCGCGGTAAAAACCGCTACAGGCCACGCCGATCAAAGCCTCCAGCCAAGTGCGCAAGAAGTTGCACAGTACTGCGCAACTTCTTGCGCACTTTTTTGCTGTTTCCTACAGAAAAAACCGAAAACTTCCCACGTCAATTTCATAAACCTTTGATCGGTAACGACCATGCAATTGCTGGCACGAGTTTTGTTAACTCCTTTGCCACCTGGACAGGCAATCACGCCGTCCGGTCCTGTCTTTTGAGCAAGGAGCACACCCCATGGCAACACCAGCGTACATGTCGGTTACCGGCGAAAAACAAGGCCTGATCACTGCCGGCGCTTTCACCGCCGACTCCGTTGGCAACACCTACCAGGAAGGCCACGAAGACCAGGTCATGGTTCAGGCTTTCACCCACGACGTGATCATCCCGCGTGACCCACAGTCCGGCCAGCCAACCGGTCAGCGCGTGCACAAGCCAGTTGTGATCACCAAGGTCTACGACAAGGCTTCGCCTCTGCTGCAAGCCGCTCTGACCTCCGGCGAGCGCATGAGCGAAATCGTTATCCAGTGGTACCGCACTTCGGCGCAAGGCACCCAAGAGCACTACTACACCACCAAACTGGAAGACGCGATCATCGTCGCCATCAACAACAAAATGCACAACTGCCAGGACCCGGCAAACGCCCACTTCACTCATCTGGAAGAGGTGCATTTCACCTACCGCAAAATCACCTGGACCCACGAAGTCTCCGGTACTTCGGGTTCCGATGACTGGCGTGCTCCGGTCGTTTAATCACGGCTGATGGTTGTACCGCCTCGGCCGTTTTGCCGGTCGAGGCATCTTCACTACTCAAGGATTTTTTTGCCGTCCGATCCTTGGCGATCTGGCGTACATCGCAGCACAGCACGAGGGACAAGGGAATGTTCTCACCGGCCAACCAACCCCATTTCAATCTGACCATTGATGGCGCGGACAGCGATTTCCAGGTGCTGTCGTTCACCGGTCGGGAAACCCTCAACACTCCCTTCGAATTCGAGCTGGAACTGGTCAGCGAAAAAGCTTCGATCAACCTCGAAAGCCTGCTGCACAAATTGGCGTTTCTTCAGCTGTCGCCAAGCGGAACCGGGATCCACGGGCTGATCTACAGCATCGCCCAGGGCGAGGCGGGCAAACGCCTTACCCGCTACAAGATCTCGTTGCGCCCGCAGCTTTCGTACCTTGCGCACCGCTTCAACCAGCGCATCTTTCAGCAGATGACCGTGCAGCAGATCATCAGCCAGGTGCTGGAAGAACACGGCATTCTGGCCAGCGATTACCACTTCCAGCTGAGCGCGATCTATCCCGAGCGGATTTACTGCACGCAGTACGATGAAAGTGACCTGCACTTCGTCCAGCGCCTGTGCGAAGAAGAAGGCATTCACTATCACTTCCAGCACACCGCCAGCGGCCACAAACTGATCTTTGGCGATGACCAGACAGTGTTCCCAAAACTGGCGCCGGTGGCCTATCAGCAGGACTCCGGGCTGGTGGCGGACAAACCGGTGGTCAAGCGTTTCGGCCTGCGCCTGGCCACCCGCACCAGCCGCACCACACGACGCGATTACGACTTCGTCAAACCGAAGATCGAGCTGGAAAGCGACGCCAAAAGCAGCGCCCAGCCGGATCTGGAAGATTACGACTACCCGGGCCGCTTCGTGGACCGCGAGCGTGGCAAGCACCTGGCCAACCGCAACCTCGAACGCCACCGCAGCGACTATCGTCTGGCCGAGGGCAACAGCGACCAGCCGATTCTGGTCACCGGGCATTTTCTGGCCCTGACCGATCACACCAACCCGACGTGGAACGACCTGTGGCTGCTCACTGAAATCTTCCATGAAGGCAAGCAGCCGCAAGTGCTGGAAGAGTCGGTGACCAGCGACACCACCGACGACAAGGACGATTTCCATCAGGGCTATCGCAACCGCTTCAACGCGATCCCGTGGGACGTGCCGTACCGTCCGCCACTGGACCACCCGAAACCCAAAGTCCTCGGTTCGCAAAGCGCCGTGGTCACAGGTCCCGAAGGCGAAGAAATCTTCTGCGACCAGTACGGCCGGGTGAAGGTGCAGTTTTTCTGGGACCGTGAGGGTCAGCACGACGACAAGACCACCTGCTGGATGCGCGTGGCTTCCAGTTGGGCTGCTGAAACCTTTGGTTCGATCAATATTCCGCGGGTCGGCATGGAAGTGCTGATCACCTTCCTCGAAGGCGATCCCGACCAGCCGCTGATCACCGGTTGCCTGTACCACGGCGCCAACCTGCCACCGTACAAACTGCCGGACTTCAAGACCCTCGCCACGGTCAAGAGCAAGGAATACAAGGGCAGTCGCGCCAACGAACTGCGCATCGACGACACCACCAGTGAAATCAGCATTGCGCTGCGCAGTGATCATGGTGCGAGTGCGATCAACCTCGGTTACCTGACCCATCCACGTCCTTCAGGTGGGCAGCCACGCGGCGAAGGTTTTGAGTTAAGAACCGACCGCCACGGCGCCGTGCGTGCCGGAGCCGGTTTGTTGATTACCACCGAGCCGCGCCCGAACGAATCCAAGCACCACAAGGATCTGCCGGAAACCGCCGAACGTCTGGCCACCGCCAGCGATCAGCAAGATAGTTTCGCCACACAGGCCAGGGAGCTTCAGGCTCAAGAGGCCGGCGATCAGGACGACGTGGCCAAGGCCTTGCACGCCCAGCATCAAGGCGTGCTCGGCTCTGGACCGGCAAATCTCACCGCCAACGAATTCCCCGAGTTCACCGAGCCGCATCTGGTGCTCGCCAGTCCTGCCGGCATCGCCCTGACCACTCCGCGTTCCAGCCATATCGCCACCGGCGAACACCTGGCGCTGAGCAGCACCGGTCACACCAGTTTTTCCATCGGCAAACGCCTGCTGGCCAGCGCCAGTCGCGGCATGCGCCTGTTCGTGCAGAGCATGGGCTGGCGCCTGGTGGCGGCGTCCGGCGACATCGACGTCAAGGCGCTCAAGGACAGCATCAACCTGCTGGCCAAACTCAACATCACCGCCAATGCCGACCGCATCACCATCACCGCCAAGACCGAACTGGTGATCCAGGGCGGCGGCAGCGCCACGACCTACAACGCCGGCGGCATCACCCACGCCACCAGCGGCCCGTACACCGCCCACGCGGCGAACTTTGCTTACACCGGTGCCAAGAGTCTCGCGGGCGTGTTCCCGGAACCGCCAAAACCGGGCAAGGGCAATCTGGAGCTGTTCAACCAGTACGCCGGGAGACAGGGCATCAAGGACGGCGATTACGAAGTCATCGATGCCTTGGGCAAAAGCATCAAGGGCAAGCTCGACGCCAAGGGCTTCGCCAGCGTTGCCGGTGCCGCACCGGGCCCGGCGCGGGTGCTGTTCGGCCAGGATCCGGCGGACACCTGGAGCGACGGCAGCTACATCGGCAAACCGCAATGGCCGTTGAGTCCGCCGGGTGCCGAAGACATTCCGAGCCAGGTGCAGGCCATGGTCGCGCAGGCGCTGCCGAGCAAGAACTGGGACATGTTGGAGAAGGGCAAGGAATTGGCACAGACAGGGATGGGTGCAATGCAGACCGCGCAAGGTGCGATGCAAACGGCGCAGCAGGTGAAGGGTGTGGTGCAGGGCGGCGTGGCGGGGCTGCCGAAACTGGCGAGTGCGGCAATGCCGAGTGCGTCGGGGATCCTCGGTGCGGCGAGCAAGGCGGGCAAGCTTCCTGGCCTGCCGGCGCCGACGCTTCCAAAACCTTCTTTGAAAACTCCGCAATTGCTGGCGGGTGAGGTGCTGTCATGACAACTGGGGGCGGTGGTGCGAAACAGCGTGAGCCGCAAGTCGCGGTGGTACCACTCAACACGATCGATATTCAGGATGTCGGACGCGGCGCTGCCAAATTCGATGCCTGGTTGCAGTCCATCAGCGGCGGTGTCGTCACACTTGATCGAGTCAAGAACGTCGCGGGTGCTCTTCCTGTCGTGGGCAACATCATGGCGTTGGTTGATGCCCTCGGAGACATCGTCACCTTGGCCAAAAGCAAACAGCGTCAAGTGCTGGATTGGGTCAGCCTGGGTATCAACCTGATTGGTGTATTGCCTGCGCCGCCGACCATGGCTTCTGCGCGCATGACACTACGCCCGACCCTGGGACTGGTGCGTCAGGAACTGCGTAACAGCGCCAAGATGCTGCTTGGGGACTCTCTGATTGAAGTGTTGATCGGGCATTTGAACGCCACCATCGTCGGCACCATCGATGACTTCGTCAAACAGGCACAACCCAAGCTGGCGGGCATTCTCGACGACGCTGGAAAACTGGGTCAAAGCGCGGTGAACGAGATTGCCAAGGGCCTGGAAACGGTGGTCAACGGCAAGCTTGACGCCAAAGGCGATCTCAACGCGGCAGGTTCAAGGCTCACCGCGGCACGGGGTCAGTTACTGCATGATCCCAAGGCGGCCATCAGCAATATCTTTGGCGCTGCATTCAGCGCCTACAAGGCGGCAGGAAAAGGGGTGGCCAATAGTGCAGCGAAAAATCTGCTGCCGGAAAAAGCCAGGGCCTTGGTACTGGGTAATACATCCATGCTGCGTAATCTGGGTATAGAACTGCGAACCCAGCTGAAAAAACTTGCCGATCCAGGTGTGCAGCACTCTATCGGCTGGTTGTTGCAGATGCTGGCGGGGGCGGTGGTGACCTGGCGCAAACGCAGGTCCCATGGCCAGAGCGCAACGGTCAAACCCGGCGGAACGAGTAAAGCCCAACGCAGGGCCGGGGACGGACAGCTGGAGATGCAGTCAAAGCAGTCAGGCGCGAAAGCCGACGCCAATTGCCGCAAGAACGGTGTGTGTCCCATCACCGCTCATAGCATCAGCTTTGCCATGGGTTCGGAGACTTTCAATCACACCGACTTCAGCCTGCCCGGCCCGTTTCCGGTCACCTGGACTCGCACCTATTACTCACGTCTGGATGCCTACGACAAGGGCGTCTGCGGTGCTCGCTGGATTACCGAGTTCACCACCCGATTTGATCGCGTCGATGACGGATTGGTGTACCACGCTGCCGATGGTCGCAGCCACAACTACCCTCTGCCCAAAGTGGGTGAAGCTCACTACGACCCGATCGAGAGCCTCACGCTGGTACGCGTCGACGAGAACCAATTGGTGCTGTGTAGCGGTGTCGAGCGCAAGGAAACTTATGTGCGTCGAGGTCAGCGCTACCTGCTGAGTGGAATCGTACTGCGCAGCGGTGCGGGAATCATGCTGCACTACGAACATCGCCATAACGATGAAGTCGTGTTGTCGGATCTGATCACCTACCAAGGAGACGTTTCCAAGGTTCATTTGCAACTCGGTACATTGATCGACGATCAGGGGCGCTTGATCGGCCTCTGGGAGATTCGCGATGGTTCCCCTTGGCGTCAGCTGTGTGCCTATGTTTATGACGACGCCGGGGACTTGATACAGGCTCAGGACGAAAATGCGGCGGTGTGGAGCTACCAGTATCAGCATCACCTCATCACCCGATACACCGATCGCACCGGACGCGGTATGAATCTGCAATGGCAGGGACAGGGCGCCGATGCGCGGGCTATACGCGAATGGGCCGATGACGGCAGCTACGATACCCGGCTGGAGTGGGATGAAAATATTCGCCTGACTTACGTCACCGATGCCCATGGCAATGAGACCTGGCACTACTACGACATCCTTGGCTACACCTATCGCATCCGTCATCCCGACGAACGCTCGGAATGGCTGTTTCGCGATGACGCAAAAAACATCGTGCGCCATGTTCATACCGACGGCTGCATCGATCGATTCAGCTATGACGACCGCGGGAACGTGCTCGAACATATCCGGGCCGACGATACGGTCCTGCACTTTGCCTACGACGACCAGGATCAACTGATCAAGATCAGCGACGCGGAGGGTGGTCTGTGGCTTCGCGATTACGATTCACAGGGCAATCTGGTAGAAGCCGTCGACCCATTGGGTAACAAGACCGAATACACCTACACCCCGGCCGGTCTGCTCACGGCCATCAAGGATGCCAACGGCGCCGAGAAGAAACTTGAGTACAACGACGCTGGCCAGTTGACGAAGTACACCGATTGCTCCGGAAAAAGCAGCACCTGGGAATATGACAGTCGAGGGCAGACGATCTGTTTCACCGATGCAGCCGGGCAAAGTACCGAGTACGAATATCAGGCGGGTCAACTGGTACTGATCAAACATCCGGACAAATCCGAAGAGCGATTCACGCGCGATGCCGAAGGTCGATTACTGGTCCACATCGATGGCCTTGGTCGCTGCACCTCCTGGAGTTACACCGCTGCCGGTCTGGTGGCGGAGCGGGTGGACGCTGCCGAGCAGACATTGCGCTATCGCTGGGATCGGCTCGGGCGCTTGTCGGCCCTGGAAAACGAAAATGAACAGCGAGCGCAGTTCGAGTACGACCCGGTAGGGCGGCTGCTTCACGAAACCGGCTTCGACGGTCGGAGCAAGCACTACCAATACGATCCTGATACCGGGCGTCTAGCCTCGACGAGGGATGGGGAGCGCGTTACTGAATTGCGCTTCGATCCGATGAATCGCCTGATCTCTCGTCTTGCAAGACTTGGCGGTGAGTCGCAGGAAGAAACCTTTGCCTACGATGGAAACGGCAACCTGGTGCTCGCCAGCAATGATAAGAGCCGCTTGCAGTGGTTCCATGACCCGGCAGGTAACCTGTTGCGCGAGCATCAGCATTATTCTGTACTGGAAAAACCAACGGTTGCGGTCTGGCAGCACGAATACGATGCGCTGAATCAGCGAGTGGCCACTGTGCGGCCGGATGGACATCGAGTCAGTTGGCTGACCTACGGCAGTGGCCACTTGTTAGGCATGCGGCTGGATGAGCACGACCTGATCGGTTACGAGCGTGATGATCTGCATCGTGAAGTCGCCCGACATCAGGGCAATCGTCTTATCCAGACTCAGAAATGGGACCCTGCCGGTCGCTTGCAGCAACAATTGCTGGGGCAGAGTGATGACAAACGCATCCTGCTCAAGCGCGAGTATCAATATGACGCGGCCGGCCAATTGAATGGTATCCATGACACTCGCCGTGGGCCGATCGGCTATCAATACGACCCGGTAGGTCGCCTGCTCAACGCCACCAGTCGTCTGGGTGTGGAAACCTTCGCGTTCGATCCCGCCGGCAATTTGATGGATGCCAAGGCTGAACTGGTTCGGCGACCGTTGGACCAGTATCCGCCCCGGAGCAAGCTTCTCGACAACTTGTTGCGTGAGTACGCTGGCAGCCATTACGACTATGACGACCGTGGCAACCTGATTCAGCGCTGGCACAACGCAAGTATCAGCCGGATGCGCTGGGACCTGTTCGATCGCCTGGTGCATTTCGATGATGCTCGTCTGGAAATCGACTTCGCCTACGATGCGCTGGGTCGGCGGCTGTACAAGCATTCACGTGCGCACTTCAAGCAACACCCCGAAGCCGGGTCGCAGTGGAACCAGAACGAACTGTTACGTCGGCAAAGAGAACTGGGTTGTGGTTTCACGCTGTATGGCTGGGACGGCGATAACCTGGCCTGGGAAAGCAATCTTTCACAGGCCGACGGGGATCCGGGGCGGACGGTGCACTACATCTATGAGCCCGGCACGTTTGTTCCCGTGGCCCAGGCTTTACGGCACCAATCGATCAACCTGTTTGCCGAGCCTCATTACAGCGATGACTATCGTCTGGCCGATGATCCGTTATGGAGCATTGTGCCCAAAGCACCACCGATCGATGTCTTGAGCTGGTATCAGTGTGACCACTTGGGCACACCACAGGAACTGACCAACCAGAACGGGGAGATCGTCTGGAGTGCACAGTACAAGGCATGGGGTACTGCCATTGAAAAACGTTCGGAGTGGGCACTGCAGCAAGGGCTGGCAAACCCGATCCGTTTCCAGGGGCAATACCACGATCATGAGACAGGGCTGCATTACAACCGGTACCGATATTACGATCCTGACGTTGGCCGTTTCATCAGCAAGGATCCGATCAGTTATGCAGGCGGCCTGAATCTATATGCCTATGCGCCTAACCCGACAGGCTGGGTTGACCCACTGGGTCTTGAGGGCTGTGATCCAAGGCAACAACTGGCCGATCGAAGAAAGGCATTGGGCCTTCCGGTTGCAGGTTCTGCCGAAGACACATCGACACTGGCGATTTTGAAGGTCAACGGCCAGAGTTTCGAGGGTATAAACTCAAGCGCTCAGAACCCCAAAACGCCTATTACACTTGAGCGGGTAAACGCGCAGACCAAAACCCACGCAGAAGCCGAAGCGGTGCAGCATGCGGTCAATGCGGGAATGGCAGGCAAGGCCGAAAGCGCGGAAATGTGGGTGGATCGAGACCCTTGCAAGGCTTGCGGACTTCCGGGAGCCGGGGGGATTCGATCACTGGCTCGAAACCTGGGATGCAATATCACCGTACACTCGCCAAGTGGCAGTCAAACTTACACACCAACGAAGTAGTGATTATGAAGCTGGATAAAATCCTGGAAGATGAAACCCAAGGCAATCGTTCGGTAACTCATGAGGTTTTGGAACCCGATCAAAGGGAATTGCTCTCAGCGCTGAATCGAATGGATGGAAAAACATTCAGTTCAACGATGTTTTTTCTCGATGATGAAAACTTCATGAGCATTGGTGGCGGGGCGCAAAATCGTTATGTGGTTTTTATCGCACTGGATGTGGACCAGAAGCTTTTCACTCTGATCGACCCCGACGCATCCAGCGAGGAAAGTCTTGATGTCGTTGTGGGGGGGCAGTCCGGCAGCTACCCACAGAATCAGTGCGTCGATAAAGAAATCGCCCGACAGGCGCTGATGTATTTTTCTGCGCACGGGACAGCCGATCCAGGTCTGACGTGGGATGTCGAAGGTTAATGAGACTGCATTCGGACCGGCAGGCAGGGTTTCTGTCTGCCCATCGGGTGAAGTTCATCATCGATCTCAAGGGTACGAAGACGTCTGGATGGATGAGTAAGCCGGTCAATGGAGTGACAACATGAAAGACGCAATCCGCCTCGGAGATTCCACCACGCACGGTGGCAAGGTCCTCGAAGCCTTTTCCCGGACCGACCTTAACGGCAAGCCGATTGCCGGGGTTGGTCACAAGGTCAGTTGCCCATTGTGCAAGGGGATTTTCCCGATTGCCGAGGGCAGCAGCGCCTATACCGTCGATGGAGTGCCCATCGCGCTGGACGGCATGAAAACTGCGTGTGGGGCGGCGCTTATTGCCAGCGGCCCGAAGGGCGCGGTGGTCAGCTGAGTCCTGTAGTCAGACAGACCTAAGCTAATGCAAAAAAGATATTTGTCCGGTGTTTTTAATATCGTTTAGTTTTGTTTCATAGACGAATCAAAGCATCAAACCGATAGACCTCCCGATTGCCATGACGGCACACGCTGAATCGATCACAGGCTCTTCAGGTTTGATTCACACGGGAGTGAATCATGCCGCACACCTCAAAGATCACCGCATTACCCATCCTAGACCTGTCCCTGCTCGACGGTACGCCGTCGCAACGCCAGGCCTTTCTCGATGACTTGCGCCATGCCGCCCGCGATGTGGGTTTTTTCTACCTGACCGGCCATGGCATCGACGCCAGCCTGCTCAAACAAGTGCAGAATTACGCGCGCCAGTTCTTCGCCTTGCCCGACAGCGAGAAAACCGCCGTCGGCATGATCAATTCGCCGCACTTTCGTGGCTACAACCGCGCCGCATCCGAGATCACCCGTGGCCAGCCCGATCAGCGTGAGCAATTCGATCTGGGCGCCGAGCGTGAGGTCTTGCCGTTGAACGCCGACAGCCCGTTGTGGGCGCGGCTGCAAGGGCCGAATCAATGGCCCGAGGCGTTGCCGCAACTCAAGCCGCTGCTGCTCGACTGGCAGCAGGCGATGACCCAAATGTCGCTGCGTCTGCTGCGCGCATTCGCTCAGGCACTGTCGCTGCCGGAAGACGCTTTTGACCGGTTGTACGGCGACAAACCCAACGAACACATCAAGCTGATGCGCTATCCGGGGCAAGCCTCGACGGCGAGCAATCAGGGCGTTGGCGCGCACAAGGATTCGGGTTTTCTCAGCTTCCTGTTGCAAGACCGGCAGGCCGGTCTGCAAGTGGAGATCGAAGAGGGGCGCTGGATCGATGCACTGCCTCGAGACAATACGCTGGTGGTGAATATCGGCGAGCTGCTGGAGCTGGCCACCAACGGTTATCTGCGCGCCACGGTGCATCGCGTGGTCTCGCCACCGGTGGGCAGCGAGCGCTTGTCCATCGCGTTTTTCCTCGGCGCGCAACTGGATGCAGTGGTGCCGCTTTATCCCTTGCCGACGGCGTTGCTACGTGAGGCGCGGGGCCCGGCCAGCGATCCGCTCAATCCGTTGTTCCGCGATGTCGGCTGGAATTATCTGAAGGGCCGACTGCGCTCCCATCCCGATGTCGCGCAGCGCTTTTATGCCGATGCGTCGAGTGTCGAAACCCCGTTTCGCCGAACCGCCAACGCCTGACCCACAACTCGTTCAAGGACTTTGCCATGTTGAAAAAAGCAGCTTTGACCCTGGCCGTTTTCGGCGCACTGGTGACTTCGTTCAGTGCTCAGGCACTTGAGCCATTGCGTGTCGCAGCCGATCCTGTGCCCCACGCGCGGATTCTGGCGTACATCCAGAAGCTCGATCCACAGCTCAACCTCAAGGTGATCGAAATCCCGCAAGGCGTGAACTCCAACGAGCTGCTGGTGCACGGCGATGTGGACGCCAACTACTTCCAGCATCTGCCGTACCTGCAATCCCAGGAAAAGGCCCTTGGCGAAAAACTCGCGGTGGCCGCCACGGTGCACATCGAACCGCTGGGGATCTATTCCCATCGCCACAAATCCTTCGCCCAGGTGCCGGACAAAAGCACGGTCGCCGTACCGAACAACGTCACTAACCTGAGCCGCGCGCTGTACCTGTTGCAGGACAACGGCCTGATCAAACTCAAGCCTGGCTTCAATGACCCGGCAGCCGATCAGGCGACGCCCAAGGACATCGCGGAAAACCCGAAACACCTGAAGATCCTCGAAATCGAATCGCCGCAACTACCCCGCGCGCTGGACGACGTGGACCTGGCGGTGATCAACGGCAACTACGCGCTGGAAGCCGGGCTGGTGCCGGCCAAGGATGCGCTCGGTCTGGAGAAGGCCGAACACAACCCGTACGCCAACATTCTGGTGACCACGCCGAAACTGGAAAACGATCCGCGCATCCAGCAACTGGCCAAAGACCTGACTTCGCCGCAAGTCGCCAAGTACATCGCCGAGAACTTCAAGGGTTCGGTGATCCCGGTGGCGGATGCCAAGCCATGATCGTCGTCGAGCAGTTGAGCAAGACCTATCCGTCAGCGTCGGCTCCGGCGCTGGATCAGGTGTCGCTGAGCATTCCCGATGGCGCGATCTACGGGATTCTCGGGCGCAGCGGCGCGGGTAAATCGACGCTGCTGCGTTGCCTCAATCTGCTCGAACGCCCGGATGCCGGGCGGATTCTGCTGGACGGCGAAGAGCTCACGGCGTTGTCCGATAGCGAACTGCGCCGCCAGCGTCAGCGCATCGGCATGATCTTTCAGGGCTTCAACCTGCTGCATTCGCGCAACGTGTTCGACAACGTCGCGGTGCCGCTGGAAATCGCCAAGGTCGCCAAACCGCAGCGCCACGAACGGGTTCGGGAACTGCTGGACCTGGTGGGCCTCAGCGACAAGGCCGAAGCCTTTCCATCGCAACTGTCCGGCGGGCAGAAGCAGCGGGTGGGCATTGCGCGTGCCTTGGCGGCACGGCCGGCGTACCTGCTGTCGGACGAAGCCACCAGCGCCCTCGACCCGGAAACCACCGCATCGATTCTGGAGCTGTTGCGTGACATCAACCGCCAGCTCGGTTTGACCATCGTCCTGATCACCCACGAGCTGGACGTGGTCAAGTCGATCTGCGATCACGCCGCGTCCATGGCCAATGGAAAACTGGTGGAGGCGGAGCCGGTCGCTCGATTGCTCGCCGATCCGCAGTCCGCCCTCGGCGCTTCACTGCGACCCAATTGCGGCTTGCCGCTGGGGCACGACGCGCCCGGTTTGAGCTTTCTGCGGCAATACGGCGTACGGGCGGCCCACTCATGAACCGCGTGATCGACTGGAATGAAATCCTGCAACTGGTGCTCAACGCCACCGGCGAAACCCTGTACATGGTGCTGCTTGCCGGGCTGTTCACGCTGCTGATCGGTTTGCCGCTGGGGGTGTTGCTGTTCATCAGCCGTCGTCAGGGGCTGTACCCGCTGCCGAGGCTTAATCAGGCGCTGGGCGCGGTGATCAATCTGGGGCGTTCGCTGCCGTTCGTGGTGATGCTTATTGCCCTGATCCCGCTGACCCGGCTGGTGCTTGGCACCACCCTGGGCAGCACCGCCGCCGTGGTGCCGATCACCATCGGCGCCTTTCCTTTTTTTGCGCGGATCGTCGAGAACGCCCTGGATGAAGTAGAGAAGGGCCGGATCGAAGCGATCCTGGCCATGGGCGGTGATATCCGCCACGTGATTTTCAAAGTGTTGTTGCCCGAAGCGCTGCCGGCCTTGCTGGCGGGCATCACCCTGACGCTGGTGATGCTGATCGGTTTTTCTTCCATGGCCGGGGTCATCGGCGGTGGCGGGCTGGGCGATCTGGCGATCCGCTACGGTTATCAACGGTTCAACAATGAAGTGATGGTCGCCACCGTCGTGGTGTTGGTCATCCTCGTCCAGGGCGTGCAAAGCCTGGGCGATCGACTGGTGCGTTCGCTGGCTCATCGACGTTAAGGAATTTTATGGGTGCGCCTGTCGCTGTGGTCTCCGAACCACTGATTCGTGTACGTGAACTGAGCAAGACCTTTGGCTCGAACCGGGCGCTGGACCGGGTCAGCCTGGATATTTTTCCCGCCGAAGTGGTGGCGCTGCTTGGCGCCAACGGTGCGGGCAAATCAACATTGGTGAAAATCCTCGCCGGCAGCCAGACCCACGAGGGCGGCGAGATCTGGATCGATGGCCAGCCCCGGCATTTCAGTTCGCCGCTGTCGGCGCGCCGGTTTGGCATCGTCGCGGTTCATCAGCAGATCAACGAGGGCATCGCGCCCGGCTTGAGCGTGGCGGAAAACCTGCTGCTCGATGAACTGTGCCGCCCGGACGGCAATTTCTGGCTCAACCGCAAACGCCTGCTGGAGCGCGCCGCGAGCATCGCCGCCGGGCTCGGTCTGGTGCTGCCGCTGGAGCAACCGATCGAGCACCTCGGCCAGGCCGAGCGGCAACTGGTGGTGCTGGCCCGCGCCTTCGCCCTGCAACCGCGACTGCTGATTCTCGACGAGCCGACAGCAGCTCTGTCGGATGCCGAAGCGCAGCGCCTGTTCGGGCTGATCGACACCTTGCGCAGTCGTGGCGTGGCGATTCTGTACATCTCTCATCGACTGTCCGATCTGCAACGGGTGGCCGACCGCGCCGTGGTGTTGCGTGACGGGCAAATGGCCGGTGAGTTCAGTGCCGGGCAATTGCCCGAGGCGTTGGAGGCGATGCTTGGTCAGGCGCTGGAAGCTCACGTCTACACACCGCGAGCGGCGGGGCGCGAAGTGCTGAAACTGCGCAACGTGAAAGTCCTGCCGCGCACCCGTGCCTTTGATTTGTCCTTGCACGAAAACGAAGTGGTGGTGCTGACCGGATTGCTCGGCGCCGGCAAAAGCGAAATCGCCGAAGTGCTGTTCGGGCTGCGCAAACCGTTGTCCGGCTCTCTGCAACTGGATGGCATCGAGTGGCAACCGGGCTCGCCACGCCAGGTAATCCAGAATGGCGTGTTCTTCGCCGCCGAAGATCGCGCGAGCCAATCGCTGGTGCCGGATTTTTCATTGCGACGCACCCTGACCTTGCCGTTTCTCGAACGCTTCACCCGGGGCGGTTTCATCCGCAACCGTGCCGAAGCGGCGGCGGTCGAGGCGCAAGTCTCGGCGCTGGGAATCAAGACCAGCGGCATCGATGTGCCGATGAGCGCGTTGTCCGGCGGCAATCAGCAAAAAGTCGTGCTCGGTCGCTGGCTGCTCGGCGAGGGCCGGGTGTTGATCCTCGACGAGCCTTTTCAGGGGGTCGATGTGCGTGCCCGGCGCGAGATCGGCCAGTTGCTGCGCGACAGCGCCGCGGGCCGCGCCACGTTGGTGATCTGCTCGGACGTCGATGAAGCGCTGGAGATCGCCGACCGGATTCTGCTGGTGCGTGATCACGCGGTGGTGGCCGTGTACCCGCGTGCCGGGCTGGATCGCGCCACCCTGGTCGCGGCGCTGGCCGGCAGCGATCCGCAAAATTCTGTTGTTCAAGCCGCGCCAAGGAGTAGAGCGAGTGCCTGATTCGAGTTCCCTGTTGTCATCCGCCCCGGCGCCGTCCGAGCGCTTCGTGCATGCGCTGATCCGCTACGGCCTGCTGTGGGTGCTGGCATTGATCGTGGTGTTTTTCAGTGTGGCGGAACCGGCGTTCCTGCGGGTCGGCAATCTGTTCAGCATTCTGCAGTCGGTGTCGATTGTCGCGCTGCTGGCGTTGGGCGTGACGCTGACCATGGCCGTGGGCGGGCTGGATTTGTCGATCGGCGCGGTGGCGGCCATGAGCCTGATGATCGCCAGTTACGTGATGGTGGTGCTCAGTTGGGGCGCAGTGCCGGCAGTGCTGATCAGTCTCGCGGGTGGCGCGCTGGTCGGGCTGCTAAACGGCTGGCTGATCGTGAAGATGCGCGTGCCGGACATTCTCGCCACGCTCGGCAGCATGTTCCTGGTGATCGGCGTGCAACTGATTCCCACGGGCGGTCGTTCGATTGCGGTGGGCATGACCCTGCCCAACGGCGATGAAGCCGAGGGTTCGTTCAGTGCGGTGTTTCTGGCGTTGGGCCGCGGACGGCTGTGGGACGTCGTGCCGGTTCCGGTGCTGATCACGGCGGTGGTCGCGGTGGCGGTGTGGCTGTTTCTCGAACGCACGCGCATCGGCCGGTTGTTCTATGCGATTGGCGGCAACGAGCAGGCGGCGCGTCTGGCCGGTGCGCCGGTGCAGCGCTTCAAGTTGCTGGCTTATGTGCTGTCGGCGCTGTTGGCCTCGCTCGGCGGATTGTTGCTGGCAGCGCGGTTGGGGCGCGGGGATGTGAGCTCTGGCAATGGCTTGGTGCTCGATGCGCTGGGCGCTGCGCTGATCGGTTTTGCGGTGCTTGGAGCGAAAAAGCCCAATGCGTTCGGCACGCTGGTCGGTGCGCTGCTGGTGGCTTCGTTGCTCAACGGCCTGACCATGCTCAACGCGCCGTATTACGCGCAGGATTTCGTCAAGGGACTGGTGTTGGTGCTGGCCCTGATGTTCACCTTCGGCCTCGCGCATCGGGCGCGCTGAGCCTTTTGTCCAAGGAAAGCGGTATGCACGGTTCAATCAAGCAGTTCGCACGTCATTGCCTCGCCGGGGCGTTGCTTTCGGCGCTGGCCCTCAATGCGCAGGCCAAGGCCTTGCCCGGCGCACCGGCGCCGTTCGATAAAGGTCAGGTACAGATCGCGCTGGTGGGCTATCTGTTTTCCGGGGATTTCCCCGAAGCCTACCTGCGTGGCGTCGAGAAACAGACCGAAGCGCTGGGCGCCAACCTGCGGGTGTTCGACGCGCGGCAACAGGCGGCGAGCCAGGGCGAGATGATTGACCAGGCCGCCGATCTCGGTGTCGACGGCATCATCGTGCAATTGGGGCTGGCGGAAACCCTCAAAGGGCCGATTGAGCGGGCGCTGGCCAAAGGCATCAAGGTTGTGGCGTTCGACGTTGATCTGAACACGCCGCAAGTGACTCAGGTCGAGCAGGATCACCACGCGCTGGCGCGTCTGGCACTCGATCAAGCGGTCAAGGACAACGGCACCCGCTTCGATGCCGGGTATGTCTACATCGGCGGCTTCACGCCGATGGAGCGTCGCGACGAGATCTGGAGCCAGGTCAAGGCCAGCAATCCGGGGATTGTCGAGAAGGCGCGCTTCGGCACGCTCAATCCGCCGATTGCCAACTCGGTGGCCGATCAGGCCAGCGCCGTACTGCGGGCCAATCCGGGGATCAGCGTGATCTTCGCGCCGTTCGACGAGTTTGCCAAAGGCGCGAAGATCGCGGTGGACGAGGCCGGTCTGAGCCGCAAGGTGAAGATCTACAGCGCCGACATTTCCACCGCCGACATCCAGATCATGAAAGAGCCGGACAGCGCCTGGGCCGCCACCGCTGCGGTCAATCCGCAAGTGGCCGGCGCGATCAGCGTGCGCAGTCTGGCAATGCTGATTGCCGGGGAAAATCCGGGGCACAAGGTGCTGGTGCCGCCGACTCTGATCACCCGTCAGCAACTACTGGATCTGGACGTGAAAAACGTACGGGACCTGGGGCAGAAACTGCCGGCCTTCGGTGACACCGCCAATGTCGCACGGGCACCGTGGATTCCCGTGGCGAACTGAAATTCAAAGACTGTGGGAGCGAGCTTGCTCGCGAAGGGGCCGTCCAATCCAGCATCTTCGCTGGCTGTCCCACCGCTTTCGTCGGATCGCCGCCCGGAGCAAGCTCGCTCCCACAGAGTCATTGTTCAATTTGAGGGGTAACGATGCACGACAAGGCTGCGCGCCTGCGCAAGAGTCGTTCGCCGAAAGCCGATGTGGCGTTGGGCGAACGGCTGCCGCCGGGGCAGATGCTGACGGAGCGTTTCCCGATCCTGCACGAAGGCGAGGTGCCGGCGTATGACCTGGCGACGTGGTCGCTGCGCCTGTTCGGCACTTTGGCCAGCCCGGTCGAGCTGACCTACGCCGACCTGCAAGCGCTGCCGCAACGCTCGTTGCAATGCGACATTCATTGCGTGACACGCTGGTCGAAGTTCGACACCCGCTGGAGCGGCGTGCACCTGCAAGACCTGTTGCAGGCCCTGGACATCCGGCCGACGTCGTCTTTCGTCATGGCCCACGCCGATCACGATTACCAGACCAACCTGCATCTCGATGACCTGCTGCATCCGGACAGCCTGCTGGCCACCCATTACGACGGTCAGCCGCTGACCGCGCAACATGGCTGGCCGCTGCGTCTGGTGGTGGCGGGGCGGTATTTCTGGAAGAGCGCGAAATGGCTGCGCGGGCTCGAATTCACCGATCAGGAACAAGCGGGCTTTTGGGAGCGCAACGGCTTTCACTTGCACGCCGATCCGTTCATTGAGCAGCGTTTCAGCGGCGATGTGCTGGACATTGCCGAAGATGCCTGGCGGGAAAAGGACTTCGACTGACGGCATCTAACTTCGCACCGAAAAAACACAGATTAATAACGCTCTCTACAACAACGTGGCGTGCGTTTTTGTGCGTGATTAGTTGTGGGTTAGTTGGGTGTTCATGTTTTTGCGCAAACACAAGTGTTGCTCAGGCAACACTCCGTTAGTCGGGCATAACCTAAGCGTTATTGGTTCTTTTGCGGCAGAGGATCGCTCGTCTAGCATCGGTAATCAGGGGGTTCTACTAACTTTGGGGTTCTTGCGCTCTAACAGTCGATAGTTGTTCAAAACACTTCGCTGCCTTTCTGAATATCAAAACTACAGCAGAAATTGCCGTGCACTGATTGCCGACACTTCATGATTCGGCAGCGGCCGGTTATTAACTGCGATTCAAGGAGCTGTCGCATGATTCACCGTTCGCGTTCATTACTCGCCATCGCTGTTGTCAGTGCCATCTGGCAACTTCCTGCGCAAGCCGAAGAGACTTCCGCGCACGCCGACGATGACACACGGCTGGGCACCGTGCTGGTCACCGGCACCCGGGGCACCGCTCGCACGGTGCTGGATTCGCCGGTGCCGGTGGATGTGTTGACCGCCGAGGACCTGAAGACCGCCGGCGCCAGTGGCGGCGAGCTGGGCCAGGCGTTGCAGACGCTGTTGCCGTCGTTCAGTTTTCCGCGCCAGTCCAACTCCGGCGGCGCCGACCACGTGCGCGCCGCGCAGCTGCGCGGCATGAGTCCGGATCAGGTGCTGGTGCTGGTCAACGGCAAGCGTCGGCACACCTCGGCGGTGGTCAACGACTCGTCGAAAATCGGGCGCGGCACGGCGCCGGTGGATTTCAACTCGATCCCGATCAGCGCGATCAAACGCATCGAAGTGCTGCGTGACGGTGCTGGCGCGCAGTATGGCTCCGACGCGATTGCCGGGGTGATTAACATCATCCTCGACGACGCCCCCGAAGGCGGCGAAGTGTCCACCAGCTACGGCGCCTATCACACCCACCAGGACGCCATCGGCAAAACCACCACCGACGGCCAGAACAGCGTGACCACCGCCAAGATCGGTACGCGGCTGGGCGAGGAGGGCGGCTTCATTCGCGGCGGCACCGAGTACAAGGATCGCAACCCGACCAACCGCGCCGGCTACGACGGTTTCGCCGACACCCCGGGCCAGCGCAACTACGTAATGGGCGACGGTGTGGCGCGGGACGTCAACGCCTGGTTCAACGGCGAATTGCCGCTGGCCGGCGGCAAGGCCTACAGCTTCGGCACCTACAATGAGCGCCACACCACCGGCGCCGAGTTCTATCGTTACCCGTCCGAGCAGCCGCAGTTCTACCCCAACGGCTACCTGCCGCAATCGCTGGGCGACAACACCGACATCTCCGCCACCGCCGGCTACAAAGGCCTGATTGGCGACGACTGGGATTTCGACAGCAGCGTCACCCATGGTCGCAACCGTTTTGAATCGGCGACCCGTCGCACCCTCAACGTCAGCCTCGGCGCAGACTCGCCGACCCGCTTCGATACTGGCGATTATGAGTTGCGCCAGACCACCACCAACCTGGATTTCAGCCGCGAATTGCGCCTCGGCGGGCGCTCGTTCGTGCTGGCGGTGGGCGGTGAATATCGCTACGAAAACTACCTGACCTTTGCCGGGGATGAAGCCTCCTACATCGGCTCCGGGGCCGATGGCGCAAACGGCCTGCGCCCGAGTGAAGAGTCGGATCTGGATCGCAACGTGTTCGGCACCTACGCCGAATTGTCCGGTGATCTCACCGACCGCTTCTTCGTCGACGCCGCCACGCGCTGGGAACATTACGACGACGCCGGCAGCAAACTCACCGGCAAGCTCAGCGGTCGCTACAAGTTGACCGATCAATGGGCGTTGCGCGGTGCGGTGTCGAACAACTTCCGCGCGCCGTCGCTGGCCCAGAGCGGCTTTCAGAACACCACCAGTAACTTCGGCGACGGCGGCACGCTCACTGACATCCGCGTGCTGTCGGTCAACGATCCGATTGCCCGTGCCCTGGGTGCAGAAAAACTCGATCCGGAAACCTCGAAGAACTTCAGCCTCGGCCTGACGTTCCAGTTGAACGATCGCTTCGATGCGTCGTTCGACGTGTTCCGCATCGACGTCAAAGACCGCATCACCCTGTCGCAGCGAATCGGCAGCGACGCGCTGGAAAGCTACATCAATGACAACTTCGGTGTTGCGGGCGTCCATGACGTCAACTTCTTCACCAACGCCGCTGATACCAGCACCGACGGCGCGGAACTGGTGCTCAACTACCATCAGCCGTTCTACGAAGGGCAACTGGGGCTGACCACCGCGTACACCTACAACCACACCAAGGTCACCAGCACCAAGGGCACGCCGTCGCAGCTGACCGCCTTAGGCATCGGCAATGACGCGCTGGTCGGCGTCGAGGAACGCAACACCCTGACCGACGCCGCGCCCAAGGATCGCTTCGTGTTTTCCGCCAACTGGACCAGCGAACATTGGGGCCTGCTCGGGCGTCTGACCCGCCAGGGCGAAACCACTCGGGTGTTCGATTTCGGCGACTCGCAGCCGGAGCAAACCTACGGCGCGGTGTGGCAACTGGACGCCGAGGTGACCTACAAATTCACCCCGAAATTCAGCATCGCCCTGGGCGGCAACAACCTGACCGACAACTACCCGGAGCGCTCCGGCTCGGCCATCAACTACGGCGGCAACCTGCCGTACGACGTGCTGTCGCCGATCGGCACCAACGGCGCTTATTACTACGCCACCGCCACTTACGGCTTCTGAGTTTTGCCGCCATGGATGGCGGATCCTCTTCGGGACGAACCATGAGCAAAACCAACGGCCCCCAACGCCATCTGCCGGTGTTTCAGGCGTTGCTGATCACGCTGGGCATGGTCATCACCACCGACATTCTCAAAACCGCGCCGACCGTTGCCTTGAACGTCGGGCCGGAACATTTCTATTGGGTCTGGGTGCTCGGCGGACTGGCGTCGATGGCCGGGGCCCTGTGCTTTGCCGAGATGGCCACCGCGTTCCCGCATCCGGGCGGTGACTATCATTTTTTACGCACCGCTTATGGCGAGCGCATGGGCTTCCTGTTTGCCTGGTCGCGGTTCTCGGTGATGCACACCGGGTGGATTGCGTTGTCGGCGTTCATGTTTGCCGACTACTTCAACGCGGTCGTGCCGTTGGGGCATTACGGGTCGGGGGTGTTTGCCGGTGCGATCATTGCTGCGTTGGTGCTGCTGAATCTGACGGGCAAGCACATTGGTTTCATTACTCAGACTGTGCTGGTCGGGTTGCTTGCTGTCGGGTTCCTGAGCATTGCCAGCGCCGGAGTCCGGCTGGCGTGGCAAGGGATCGAACCAGCGCTGTCCAGCGATCCGGTCGTGCCCGAACACACCGGCGCGGCAGGGTTCTCTGCGGCGATGATCTTCGTGTTTCTGGCCTTCGGCGGCTGGAGCGATGCAGCGACATTGTCCGCCGAAGTGCGCGATGGTCGACGCGGTATTTTCATCGCCATGCTCGGTGCGCTGACAGTGCTGATGGCGATCTATCTGGCGCTGAACTGGGCGTTCGTTCAAGGGCTGGGATTTGAAGGCCTGGCCGCGAGCAACGCGCCGGCGGTGGAACTGTTGAACCGCGCCTTCGGAGCTCCCGGCGTGCTGCTGATCCTGTTGATGGTCGGCATTGCGGCCATCGCCACCATCAACTCGACGTTGCTGGTCGGCGCTCGCACCACCTACGCCGCCGCCCGCGATGTTCCGCAATTGCGCCGCTTCGGTGAATGGGACGAGCGCGACGGCGTACCGCGCAAGGCGCTGCTGGCGGAGGGCGCGGTGGCGTTGTTGTTGGTGTTGTTTGGCAGTTTTACCCAGAGCGGTTTCAACACCATGGTCGAGTACCTGACGCCGGTGTACTGGTTGTTTCTGAGCTTGAGCAGCCTCGCGCTGATCATTCTGCGGCGGCGTTTCCCCGAGGTGCCCCGGCCGGTCAGGGTGCCGCTTTATCCGGTTTTGCCGCTGCTGTTTTTCGGGTTGTGCGTGTACATGCTGTATTCCAGCGTGACGGTGGTGGGGTTGGGGGCATTTTTGGGGATCGGGGTGTTGGTGGTTGGCGCGTTGTTGTTGGCCGGCTTGAGCCGCCTGGTGTCGACACCTCGGCAGGCTCTGCAACGGAGCGTAGATTAGAAGGACACCACCGCCGGCTGAGACAAACGAAGCACCGACAGATCCCCCGTAATCCGCTTGTACGCCAAACGAATCGCCTCAATGTCACTTTCACGTTTCGCGCTGCTTTCGTGCAGGATCACAATCACCTTGGTCGCCAGTCGCTCGGGCACTTTCGCGTCATGGTCTTTCCACTGCCCATACGCATCGAACACGCTGAACCCGTCCGGGAACCGCGTCGTTACTTCCTGATCGAGAAACTCGCGCCAGCGCGCCGGGCTCACCACACCTTCCTCGCCTTCCAGCGGCCCTACCGAGAAATACAACTCGGTGCGCACCCACTGCGCCTGCGCCGGCCGCGTGGCATCGCCTTGCAGGGTCGAACTGACGGGATCTTTGGTATGCACGGAAACCGGAGGAGGGCTGGCACACCCGGCGACCGCCAGGAACAGTGCTGCCAGTAGAAAACGTTGCGGCATGGAACTTCCTTATTGTTAAGAACTGTCCCGAATTATAGAGGGGACGGTTAATAGCAATAAAAGATTAAAAAGTGGATTAGTACTGAATTAATGGAATAAGCAGGCAGGATAAAAATAATGTGCGCTGGTTAGAACGATTATTTCTTTAAGTTATTTGCTTGGTGTTGGATCGCATATCCATGACATTTAAAAACCTGCTACCGCATTTGCCGGATCTGTCATTGCGTCCACTCTGCTGCTGCAACGGTTCAAGTCGCACGGAACGCGGCACTTGAAGCGTTTGAACAGCAGTTTTTGCTGCTCGATGGACAGCTTGTTGCGGATTTTCCAATCCTTAGAATCCGCTCCATCAACTTCTCATCCAGTTCTTAATCCTCAGGGAGCTACACCATGATGAACGCCATGCAGATGCAAATGCCGATGAACGCTAACATGCCGATGATGCCGATGACGGGCATGCCGATGATGATGGCGACCATGAGCTGCGACATGATGGACGACGGCATGATGTGCAAGATGATGCCAGCCGCTGGCATGGACATGGCCATGTTCAAGAACAGCGCTGAAATGATGCAGATGATGATGGACTGCGGCATGCCGATGATGATGCATTGCGGCAACATGAGCATGATGTGCATGTCCCCGGCGGCCATGGCCATGCCGATGATGAACATGATGATGCCAATGCCGATGATGGGCATGCCGATGCCATCGATGAAGTGCGTGATGGAATGCACCATGATGGCCGACTGCATGATGTGCAAAATCATGCCGATGCCGGGCATGAACATGGACATGATGAAGAACTGCTGCGCCCTGATGATGAAAATGATGAACGACTGCAGCATGCCGATGATGATGAGCTGCAACGGCATGCCGATGATGTGCTGCACCTGCTGATTTCCGCCAGCGCATGAAAAAGCCCGACCGGGAAATTCCCGGTCGGGCTTTTTGTTGTCTGTTTGTCAGTCCAGGCGTTCGGGGTAGGTCACCACCAGATACGCCACCGCTTCACTGTCGGCAGGGTTGCGATACCGGTGGGGCTGGTCGGCGTAGAACAGGATCGAGTCGCCCGTCGACAGCAGATAGCGCTCGTCGTTGACGCTGACCTCCAGCACGCCTTGGGCCACCACCAGGTTTTCCTGCACGCCTGGGCCATGCCCTTCGGAGTGATCCTCGCCCAGCGGGCTCAGGCGCAGTTCATAGAATTCCGACTGGCGCGCCACATCAAACGGAAACAACGCGCGGCTGACAAAGGCACCGCTGGCGCTGACCAGTCGCTTGCTCTGGCTCGCCGACAACACGGCAACGCCTTCAAACGCGCGATGTTCGAGAAACGCCGCTACCGACACCTTCAAACCCTTGGCGATTTTGCACAGCACCTTGATCGACGGCACGCTGCGCCCGGACTCGATCTGCGCCAGCATTGCCCGGCTCACGCCGCACTGGCGGGCGAGGGCATCGAGCGACAGATGCCGCTTGCCGCGCAGGCGTTGCAGGTTCTGCGCGACGCGTTCACAGATCGGGTCTTCTTCCAGGGAGTCGAGGTTGTTCAGGTCCAGCACAGGTTCATCGGCGCTCGCCAGAAAGCGTGAGGGTTCACGGGCGTTCACGCTTGACGCGTCTCGCCGGAACGAGCGGCTTGCACCCACTGGTAAGCCTGATAGCCGGCATTGCGCGCATACATTTCCCACATCACCCGCGCTCGTTCCTGGGCTTGGCGGCGTTTGCGGTAGGCGGCGAAGTCGATCAGGTTGTCAGTCGGTTTCATGGCGCACTTCACTGTGTTCAATGGCGGGATGAGGTGAGAGTACGCCGAGATTTTTATAACTATAAATACTGATTTTTTATTTATTAATGCTTTCTGGTTATTTATGTTTTGGACGCTTCTTTCCTGCCTCATCCAGCAAAGTGCCAAGGAACGTGCCCTAAATGTACTGAGCCAATGTGGTACGAGTGTCGAACCTCGGCTTGGCTTGAAGCGTTCTGCTCAGCTACTTGCTCCAGATCAACCTGTAAGTGATATCGCCCTTACCCCAGACATTCAAGGGATCACGTTCGTCCGTTCTGACGCAGGGTTCGGCATGGCCGTCCAGAGTGCATGTCGTGACCTGAAGCAATGCCCCCTTACTCTTGAGTACCTTGATACTGGATTCCAGAGTTGACAGTTCCTGGCGTCTGGCTTCGATTTCCAATCGTGACGGAATCAGAAAATACAGCGCAACTGAAATGACGCCGAAAGTCAGCAGTAGGCAGAGTGCGGCATATCCGAACATTTTCACCCCGACACGCTTTGCCGCTTCTAGATAACGTTTTTCGGCAGCCAATGCAGCTGCATCGGCTTTTTCGAAGTTTTCAGCGAGCAACTGTCCGGCTTTTTCAGCCGAACCAACGGCGACGGCGTTTAGAGACTGATGGATTTTTGTGTTGAAACCCTCCAGCGTCAGCTTGAGCTCGGCATCTAGCGTAGCCAAGGCATCAGTGGCTGTACTGACTGTTTTTCTATCATCTATGGTCGATTCAAGGATTCCTCGAACGACATCCAGTTGCTTTTGGATTTGTGCAGAAACATTACCGTCCATAAGTCATGCCCTTTGACTGCTTCATTTTCATGTCCATTTGCAATTCGTGAGCAAGTTGCTGCCTGGAGTGCTCGTGCTCTTGGGAAAGCCAAAGTTCGTGGGTAAGACTCAGGTCCATCAGATCCCGCATGGGTAGATAGCGCAGGGTACCGTTCTGGTCGGCGACCAGCAGCAAACCACCCGAGCCGATTCTGCCGCTCCCTTGGGTCATGCGCAGCCAATGCAGATACTCTGCGACTTGCTCGTTTGTGTAGAGGTTCTTCGGATTTACAACTTCATCGGCAAGCTCCTGAATAAAGCTCGACATCGATTGTGTGTAGTCGTCTGAGTCGAACGCTTCCAGATAGGGAACAATCCGGCTATTCAGTGATTCTTCGGTAGCACCGGCTTCGAGATACCAATGCACTTCGCGTGAAATTCTGGCGAGGTCCGCAGATGCCACGGCTTTGGACAAAAGGCTGTGCTTTGCCAGTTCCTTGGTCATGTCGGCGCCTTCTCGTTTGAACTCGATCAAACGGACGACCCCTTTAAACCCCACCATGAGATCGCCCAGCAACTTGTCGGCAGGGGTTTGCTGAAGCATGTTGATTGCGCAGCCTATTGAGCCTGAAGGGTTTTTCGCATTGAGCGCCCAACCCAGGCCAAACAGGAAATTACCGATGATGATATTTTCGTAAATCTTCATTGGGTGGCTCATTGCTATCAAGGAGCCGGATCATATCTGGAGAGTAGCCGAGGTGTCATTGGAGGTTTTCAAATCAGCGAAAGCTGCGCGGCGACTAAGATCGGGGCGAGAAGGCATTCAACAGAATATCCCGCACATACACCCGGCTCGGGCTCTGCAATGCGCTCTTGGGCCACACTAGATACAGCACGTTGACTGGTGCTTCACCGGGCACGGTCGGGGAAATCAGGCGGCCATCGGCAATCGCATCGGCGCACTGATAATCCGGCAGAACCGTCCAGCCGTGGCCACCGATGGCGAGGTCCTTGATGATCCGCAGGTCCGGAATGGTCAGCGACGCTTGTAGTTGCGGGGCGATCTGAAACATCGACGACCACAGCGGGCGCACCAGGGCGAGGTCTTCGTCGAAGGCAATCAGCGGGACCTGGGTCAGTTGCTCCTGAGTCGGGAGTTTGTCCAAGCGATCAAGCAGGCTTGGCGCGTAGACCAGCAGCATGCGTTCTGTCAGTAGATGGGCGAAACCATGGGTCTGCTCGTCGGGCAGGGAAGCGGTGATCGCGAAATCGATCTGCTTTGATCCGAGCATCTCGTAGATGCGCTTTTTCGTGCCGGTGTGAAAACGCAGCAAGAATCCTTCATCCATCAGCGGTGCGAGGCGGGCGGCGACTTGCGAGTGGATGAAGTCCGAAGGACCGACCAGATGAATCGTACCGCCCTTGAGCAGGCCAGGGCGCAGCGAAGCGATCTTGCTTTCCAGACCGTCCAGGTAAGGCGCGACCGAGCGGGCCAGCTCATCGGCAGCCTCCGTCGGTTCAACGCCTCGCGGCAGTCGATGGAACAGCGGTTTGCCCACCAGCGCTTCCACAGCCTGGACATGCATCGAAGCCGCCGGCTGGGTGATGCCCAGATGCTCGGCAGCCTTGGAAAACGACCTGGCGCGGTAGGCTTCGAGGAAGGTTCGCAGGTGAGTGAGGTGGCTCATGGGGTGGCGACGTCCGGGGGCTGAATCTGGTTTTTACCATGGCGGGCGGCAGGCGTGCTTGCCTCGGGAAAACGCCGTTGCAGCATTTCCCGAAGCGAGCCTTATCAGGCGTTATCGGCCGGGCGATAACGCGGTGCGGAGCTCGCGGTCATCTGCCCGGGAATCAGCAGCAGACCCAGTGCCGAAACCACGGCGCCGGTGAGGCCGACATAGCTCAGGCCAATCTGGCTGATGGTCACGCCACCCGCCACCGAACCGAGGGCAATCCCGGAGTTGAACCCGGCAATGTTCAGGCCCGCGGCGACGCCATGGGCGTGAGGCGCATGCTGTTCAGCAATCCCGATCAGTCTCGCCTGCAAGGCCGGCACGGCTGCGAAGCTGAACATTCCGAGCAACGCCACCAGCACGCCCATCATCACGGACGAACCGGAGAACGCCCACATGCCCGTGGTGACCAACGCGATGCCGGCAATCAGCGTAGCACTGGCGCGGTCGACGCCCCAGGCATCGGTGAGTTTGCCGCCGAGCACGTTGCCGATGGCAGCCATCACGCCGTACAACAGCATGAACACGCCAACGGTGGCGGCAGTGGTGCCGGTAATATCCGTCAGCACCGGAGCGATGTAGGTGTAGGCCACAAACGAGCCGGCGTAACCGAGCACCGTGACCAGCGCACCGGCCAACAGTTTGCGGTTCAACAATGCCTTGAGGCTGTCGAGGGCCGAACCGCTGTCCGTGGCGGTCGGCAGTGGATCGCGCATGCCGAACAGCAGTCCAAAGAAACCGATCGCACCGAACAGCGCGATGGCGGCCAACACCAGACGCCACGACATTACGCCTCCCAGATAGGTGCTGATCGGCACGCCGATCGCCATTGCCAGCGTAAAACCACCAAACACCACGGCGACGGCGCTGCCTGCCCGGCCGGGACCCGCCAGTCGCGCGGCGGTACTGGACGCCACGGCCAAGAACAGACCATGCCCCATGCCGGCGATGAAGCGGGCGATCAGCATCAGCGTCAGGGTGCTGGAAAACGCTGCGGCCAGACTGCCGGCACTGAACACCAGCGCCGTCGCCAGCATCACGTTTTTGCGTGACCAACTGGCCGTAAGTGCACTGAAGATCGGTGCAGCAACGGTGGCGCCCAAGGCATAGGCAGTGATAGTTGCGCCGGTGGCTTCGACGTTGACGCCGAGACTTTGCGCCATGACCTCGGTCAGGCCGATCGGCACGAATTCAGCAAGCCCGAGGGCGAAGGCGCTGAGGGTGAAGATGTAAATGACAATTGGCATGGGAGCCTCTCGCAAGTGGAAGATAGCGAGAGGCTAGGGGGGGCGTATCTATAAAAGAAATTATATTTTCGGCGTGCAGGTATAAAAATATTGATTGATCTTCAACAAGCGCAAAAAAAAGGCGCGTGAGTTTTTGACTCACGCGCCTCTGGGTTCATTTGCTGGCGTTCAACACAATCCGGTACCGCGCCTTGCCGCTGCGCAGGTGGTCGACGGCTTCATTGACCTTGCTCATCGGAAACTCCTCGACCTGCGGCAGGATCTGATGCCGCGCGCAGAACTCAAGCATGGTCGCCGCCGTGGCGGGCGAGCCGACCGGGGAGGCTGACAGGGATTTCTGTTGCGGGATGAGGTTGAACACGTGCACCGGAATCGCGTCGGGCACGATGCCGACGAAGTGCAGCCGACCCTTGCCGCGCAGGGTGGCGAGCATGGCCGTCCAGTCGAGATTGGCGTTGGCGGTGATCAGCAGGAAGTCGAGGGTGCCGGCAATCGCTTTCAGCGCCTCGCTGTCGGTCGAGGCAACGACCTTGTGGGCGCCGAGGCGTTTGGCTTCGTCCTGTTTGCTCAGGGAAGAGGTGAAGGCCGTGACGTCGCAACCCCAGGCATTGAGAAACCGCAGCGCCAGGTGCCCGAGGCCGCCGATGCCCACCACGCCGACCCGGTCGGTCGGCTTGATGTCGAACTCCACCAGCGGATTGAAGACTGTGGAGCCGGCGCAGAACAACGGGCCGGCAAGGGCAGGGTCGAGGTTGTCCGGCAGTTTCAGTGCCCAGGCCCAATGGGTGCGCAGCCGATCGGCGAATCCGCCGTGACTGCCAATGATCGTTGGTTTGGCGGTGGCGCACAGGTGATGGGAGCCACCGATGCAGGACGAGCAATGCATGCAGCTGCCCTTGTACCAGCCGATCCCCACGCGCTGGCCAACTTCCAGACCGCGCACCTGCGGGCCTGTGCGCACGATGCGGCCGATCACTTCATGGCCGGGGATGAACGGGTATTGGCTGATGCCCCAATCGTTATCGATCAGCGATTGGTCGGAGTGGCAGACGCCGCAGTACTCCACGGCAACTTCGACTTCTTCATCTCCCAGCGGGCCGGGGTCGTAGCTGTAGCGCTCCAGTGGCGCGCCGGCCGAGGTCGCGGCCCAGCCGGTGAATGTCGTGGGTTCGGTGTTATTGCTCATGGGACACCTCCAGGTCTGGCGCTGCGGGCGCAGCCTGAAGAGTCTAGCGTGTCATCGGGCGGGCGCTAGCCAGGTGTCCAGCACGCGCCGATCCAGTTCTTCCCAGTCCGCCATGCCCAGCACTCGCGTGGTATTGAGGCCGCGCAGATAACCGCGCAACTGATTGGCCACGGCCCGCACCGACTCTGAATCGTTCGCTGACTGGCCCAGCACGGTTTCGTATTCGACAAGGTATTCGGCCACCCGGTCGCGGAATTCGGGCAGGACGGCATCGCGGATCAGGTCAAAGGTTCGCACGGGTAATCCTCATCTGTTTTCGTTGTGATTGAGTGTGGCGCAGTCTGCACGCGGTTCAACTATTGCTTCAAGTAATAGTGACCATCAAGAAACGCAAGTTCTGCTTTGGCGCCGATGGGCGGAAAATCGCCTCCATCGAACACGCCGCTGAAGGAATTGCGCGATGAAGACTTTGACCCGACTGGCTGTAGTCGCCCTGCTGATGGGCGGGGTGGCCGCCACCGTAGCCCCGGCTTACGCAGACGACGCCAAATCGTGCCATTTTCTGCCCGTCGCCGGCAGCAGCGCCTCGCTGCAGCACTCGCAAACCGTCGGTGTGTTGTACAGCGAGAACACCCTGGACAACTTGCAATACCTCGAGCGGTACCACGATGTGGCGGTGAACGGTGCCAAGGATGCGCTCGATGCGCGGATTCGTGACGCCTTCGTCGACAGCTCCGATCCGGAACTGGCCATCGACTGGCTGATGAGCTCGCTGCAACAGCAGTTTCTCTCGGTGACTGTTTACGAAAGCCTCGACGCTCTGATGCAGGCGCATCCGGATGTGGTGGTGATGCTCGACACCCATAACCAGTTGCTGACCCAGCACAACAGCCAGGTCGAAGCGCGGTTCGCCGCACGTTTCTACGACGCCAACCTGCAATACATCGGCAAGGCCGAAGGCGCGGTGGAGAAGCAACTGCCGTCGGTGTGGGTACACAACAAGGCAGCGCCCGAAATCGCCGCCGGGATCGAACAGCAGCGCGACCTGCAACTGAGTGCCTTGAAGCAGTTCGACGACTCGCTCAAAGCCTTGGTGAGTGCAGGCTGAACACCCTAATCAAAAACGGCAACGGCAGTGCCCGTGACACTGAACGTTGCCGAAGAACCGAACCTTTTATTTTCAGGATTTTTTCCATGCGTGCTTTTTTTATCCCTGTCATGGCTTCTGCCACTTTGTTGCTGACCGCTTGCGCCTCCGCGCCGAACGACCCGACGCTGACCTTGCAGACGCACAAGACGCCCGCCCAGTACGCCGAATGCGTGGTGCCGAAACTGCAAGGCAGTGCGTTGAACCCGACCGTGTCGCAGACCCAGCGCAGCTACCGGATCGTGGTGCCGAGCAAGGTGGCGGCGGACAACGTCCTGGAAGCCTACAAGGCACAGGACGGCGGCAAGGTGTTTTTGTATGAGCGCCACTTGCTGGCTTCAAGTTTCATGCCCTCGAGTTTTGAACGTGCTGCCCAGGAATGCCTGTAATCGCTGAACGCTTTTGAAGATGCTCCTTTGGTTGGCCGCAACCAACCAATTCTTTGCCCCGCACCTTGCGGGGCTTTTTTTTGCCCGGCGTTTGGCGCAGTCGGCGCTACGCTGGATAGCGGAAATGCTTTTCGGGAGAACAAAGATATGAAGAAGGACGGCAGCGGCGCGGCGACTGAGAATGCCTCTGTGCTGATCGATGCAAGAATCAAGGAGCTGGATGACTGGCGCGGCCAGAAGCTGGCCGAGATCCGCGCGATCATTCACGAGGCTGACCCTGAGGTCGTCGAGGAGTGGAAGTGGCGGGGTGTTCCTGTCTGGTCACACAGCGGCATCATCTGCACCGGGGAAACCTACAAGGCTGTGGTGAAAATGACCTTCGCCAAAGGCGCGGCGCTGGAGGATCCGTCAGGACTGTTCAATGCCAGCCTGGAGGGCAATACCCGGCGGGCGATCGATGTTCACGAAGACGACACGATCGATGCCAAGGCTCTGAAAGCACTGGTGCGTTCGGCGATTACGTTGAATTCAAAGAAATGATTTGCCGTTGAGGCAGAGGTGAAGCGCAGGAGGGTGAAACGAGGAAGAGAATGGCAGGGGCGGCTGGATTCGAACCAACGCATGGCAGGATCAAAACCTGCTGCCTTACCGCTTGGCGACGCCCCTGTAGCTATTGGTTTCAGTCCCGGGAGAACCTCTGCAACAGTGGGCGGCACTTTACCAGCGCTCTTTCGATCTGTGAACCCCTGAAACAAATAAATTTCATGGAAAACAGCTACTTATTTCCCGGACGGTATCGCCGGTCAGGTTTTTCGGGCTTTTCAGCGAACGCCATGAAAACCGGCGCGGCCGCTGTAGCCCGAAAACCTGGCAAAGACCTGCCTCGACGAACAGATCAGTTGCCGTCCGCCACCTTGCGTTCGATTTCGTCGACCTTGCGTTGCAACTCTTCAGCGTCCTGCTCCCTGGTGCGGGTCGACGAGGGCGTGATGACCTCATCCACGCCGCGGGTGTCGTCGTCCGGGTCCTCAAGATCGCGTTTCACCACATTGACCGGTTTGCCGGACGTATCAGTGGGTGGAGCTTTGCTGTTGTTGTTCATGGCGCTGACCTCCGTTGGCTTAAACGTTGGATGCAGCGTTTTGGCGCGAGTTCGAGATTTTTAACGGCAACCGGGTGGACGGCAGCCGCCACCGTCTCAGCTTAACGAACCCGGCACCCCCGCCAGCAAACCGGTCAGCGTCTTCATGATCGCCTGCTGCCGGGCCCGGTCGGTCAGGTGCCGGGCCTCGGCGGCGGCGACGTCGGCGTGGCAGTGCGGGCAGATCGATTCGTGCGGGTGGATGTATTGCAGGCAGTCGCGGCACAGGGCCAGTTGCGTCGGCAGGCGTCCTTCCTCGGGGGAAGACTGGCCCTGATTGATCCAGGCCAGTTTTATTACTTGTCCGCTGTCGCTCACGCTGCTGACTTTTTCGCCGGTGTCGATGCGTTCGGTGATCAGGTCAAAACGTCCGACCGCAAACGAGCGCTGGGCGGCGTCTTCGACTTTGACGATGCGCTCGCGCAAACCCTGTTTTTGCAGTTCCAGGGTTCGGTAGTGGCAGTAGGGGTTGTTGCCGGGTTTGCCCAGCAGCGAATGCGACGTCCAGGTGCAGCCGCCCCGGCAGACGTCGTTGTAATAACAGCTTCGGCAGTAGCCCCACAGGTCATCGACCGAGCGCAGGCGGCCGAAGTGCATGCCTTCGCTGTAATGCCAGATATCGTGCAGGCTCATGTTGCGCACGTTGCCGCCGGAAAAACCGACGGTCGCCAGTGACGGGCAACCTTTCACCGTGCCGTCGGCTTCCAGCGCCAGCACGGTCTGGCCGGCCGCGCAGCCGCTCCAGTGCACGCGCTCGTCACCGAAGCCGCGCCACAGATGCTCGTAAGGGCCGTAGTAACCGATGTTGTTGCCGACGTTCATCAGCAATCCGCGATCCACTCCTTCGCGGTACAACCGGGCGAGCAGTGGCATCACCTCCAGCAGCTTATAAGGCTGGAGCAACAGTTCCGGATGGTCGACGGCGTTGCCCATGGCCACCGTGATCTGGATCTGCCAATGGGTGGCGCCGAGCTCGATGATGGTGTCCATCAGCTCCGGCAAGTCGGGCAATGTGGCTGCGCCGATCTGGGTGTTGACGCTCACCGCCAGCCCCGACGCCTTGGCCCGGCGCAGGGTGTCGACGGCCTTGTCGAACGAACCGGGCACGTTGCGCACCTTGTCGTGCAGCGGCGCGAGTCCGTCCAGGGAAATGCCGACCCCGTTGAGCCCGGCTTCGACCGCAGCCTGCATTTTCGCCGGGGTCAGATTGCGCCCGCCGGTCTGGATCGCACAGTACATGCCGTGGTCGTGGATGGCGCGGATCAGTTGCGTCCAGTCCTTGCGCAAATAGGCTTCGCCGCCGATCAGGGTGATCTCGCGGGTGCCGAGGGCAGCGAGGGAATCGATCACGTCGAGGCATTCGCGGGTGTTGAGTTCATCGGGGCGCCGATGCCCCGCGCGGGAGCCGCAATGCAGGCACTTGAGGTCGCAGGCGAGGGTGATTTCCCAGACCACGTGCACCGGCACGTAGCGTTTGAGATCGGTGTCGCTGAGGTAGCGGGCAGGGCGGTTGTCTGTCATGGGAGATCCTTGCGCACGGGCCTGTGCGCGGCACGAGTGGACTGACCTCGATTGGCTGGAAGACCGGGCGCGGTCACCCATGACCGCGCCCGGGCCGTACCGCTTAGCGCGCTTCCAGTCGCGCGATTTCCGCATTCAGCTGCGCAAGGGCACTGCGCAAGGCGTCCTCGTGGGCCAGCTGTTGTTCGCCTTGCTGCACGGCGACTTTCAACTGCGCCAGATCACCGCTTTCCTTCGCCGTTTGCACGGCCACGGCGTACAGCGGCTGGACATGATGCTCGGGCGGTAGAGGCTCGACACTCGGCGCCTGATGCACGGCGACGTGCCGCACGTCTTGCCACTGGCCGCCTTCGTTGTAGCGGTAATCGACAAAACCGCTGGTCCAGTCGTTCAGAATGCCCTTGAGGTGGAAGGTCTGGGCGATCTGACTCAGCGGGCCGCTCGGGCTGCCGTCGAGGGTGAGAATGAGGTAGGTCTCGGCCGAAGGCGTCAGCCTGGCCTCGGAATAATCGCCCCAGACCCGGGCATGGAAATTCACCGGTGGCCAGGTGCTCTGAAACACGCTCGCGGTTCCGCTGACTTTTTTGCGGACGGTATCGACCACGATATCGAGGGTCAGAACCGGTGCGCCCAGCAGTGAGTTACTGGCGATGAGGCGGGTGTGAAAAAGTCCGATCGACATGATGCTGCTCCCTTGTGAAAGTTATGGTTCCAATTGCCGATCAGCGACTTTGCACGCGGCTGATTTCTTTGTTGGCGTCGTCCACGGCTTTGCGCAACAGCGGCAGTTGCTCCAGCTGCTGTCTGGCCTGCGCGGACAGGCTTTTCATCTGAGCCAGATCACCGCTGGCGATGGCGCCCTGAATCGGCGCGGCATACAGCGGCAGGACCGGCTTGTGCGGCTCGATCACCGGGCCGGGGTTGAACGGCTGAAGGACATTCGAAGGCACCTCCACCAGATGCGCCGGCACGTTGTTCAGTTCGTGCCAGCGCTGGCCGTCGAAGTACTCATAGTTGGCTACGCCTTCGCGCCAGTCAGTGCCGACCACCAGATGGATCTTGAAGTTGATGATCGAGTTGGAACCGGGGCCGCCATGGTTGCCTTGGGCGGTGATCAGGATCTTGCTGACACCGGGCTTCATCACCGTCATGTAGGTGTACTCGCCCCAGACGTCCGAGTCGACGTCGAGCGGCGGATTGGTTGCCTGAGTCACCGCGGCGTTGCCGGTGACATGCTGCTGCGGCGTTGACACCAGCAGGTTCAGCGCAAGATTCTGCGCCCCTGGCTGGCCCGTACCGATCCGGTAGCTCACCGGGAACAAGCCGACATTTTGCTGAGTTGCTGACATGTTGATTGCCTCCATTGCAATGTGGGAAATGGCCTTAGGGTTTTTCCAGTCTGGAAACTTCTTTGGCCAGGTTTTCGTACGCGGTTTGTAGCTCCTTCGCTTCCGGCTTCGTTGAATCGCGCTGCTTCAACAAAGTCTTCATCTGCTGCAGATCGCCGCCGGTGATCGCGCTCTGGATGGCGACGCCGTAGGGCGGGATGTTGTGATTTGAACCAGTCATATCGAGGCTTTCCTCGTGGGTGTTTGCCGCTCGACCCCTTGCGCAGAAGGGGCGCCTTTCCTGACAGGCAGGCGAACGACATCAGCCAGAATTCCGGCAACCGGGATTCACGGCGACGTGTCAGCCTGATCCACCGGGATCTGATCAATCCAAAAATTGGGTTCGCGCAGGGGCGACGCCGCGGCGCCGGCTCACGCGCAAGCGTCGTCAGCCAAAACCGTCGGGCTTGGCCTTGGGCGTCAATGAAGGGGGTTGCCGCTGGGGCAAACGGGGGAATCTCGCCTGTACGTTGGTCATCTTTCTATCCTTGAGAGAAAGCAACGAAACACAGGGAATGGTTGTTCACTCATCAAGAGTGCAGAAACCCGAAAGCACAAAACCATCCCTGATTTATCTTCCAGTGCTGCTGGTGGCAGGCGACAGACGAGCTGCTTGCCACATGGCCAGCATTTCGCCAGCCACGCAACCCTAGATCTGATTTTGCCAAACTGCCAGAAAAAGCGCCGAACGGTCATGTCTGACCCATGCAGGGATTTTGGCGCACGCTCGGTCGTCCTTCAGGCAGCGTTTTTAACCGATTGAATCAAGATCGCCATGGGCGCCGAAGAGCGTTCGAAAATGAAAAATGTACGCCGATGTACATTGTGTGTACGCCAAGTGTAAAGTCCGGTCAAAGTCTCAAAGACAGGTGCATTGCAATGACGCAGGCAGGACGGACAAAAAACAAGGCTCAGGATTCAGGATGGCGTGGCTCCGTGGACGTCTGGCTGGACGCCGCGTATGAGGCTTTGAAGGAATCCGGGGTTGATGCGGTCAGGGTGATGCCGCTGGCCAAGCGCCTGAACCTGTCGCGCACCAGCTTCTACTGGTTCTACGAAGATCGGGAGCAACTGCTCGCGGCGCTGCTGACGCGCTGGCGGGACAAGAACACCGGTGGTCTGGTGGGGCAGTGCGAGCGGTATGCCGAAAGCGTGTCCGAGGCGATCCTCAATGTTTTCGAATGCTGGCTGAACCCGGAGTTATTCGATTCGCAGTTTGAATTCGCGGTGCGCAGTTGGGCGTTGCAATCGGCTGAAGTCGCCGGGCAAATTGCGCTGGCTGACGATGCGCGGATCAATGCGCTCGCCTCTATGTTTCGCCGTTTCGGTTACGAGCCGGGGGCGGCCGACGCCCGGGCCCGGACGATCTATCTCACGCAGATCGGCTACATCTCGATGAAAACCACCGAGGATGTGATCGTGCGGTTCCGGCGCATTCCGCAGTACGTCACGGTGTTTACCGGCAAGTCTCCCAAGCGGCGCGAGCTGGACCGGTTTTTCGGCCAGTTCGGTTATGCCGAGACGGAGCCGGGGGTGTTTGTTCCATTGACGGAAACCTTCGAAGGGGCGCTGCCCGATGACCAATAGAACGCTGGGAATAATCGGCGGCACGGGCTGGCTGGGAAAGGCGATTGCCGAGTCGTTGCTGGACCTGGGCTTCATCAGGCCGAGTGATCTGCTGATCTCGAACCGCTCGGGTTGTGCTGATGTTGCCCCAGGAGTGCGTGTGTTGAGTGACAACCAGTCGCTGGTCGAAAGCAGCGATATCGTCGTGCTCTCGGTCCGGCCCGAGCAGTTCCGTGAATTACAGATTGATGCCCGAGGCAAAGTGCTGGTTTCCCTTATGGCCGGAATTTCAGCGTCCACTCTGAGTGCCGCGACAGGCGCGCTCGTAGTCGTGCGGGCCATGCCGAACGCGGCGGTAGACATCCGCCAATCCTATACGCCGTGGTTCGTGGCCGGCAGCCTGAGCGGTGAAGAGCGCGACTGGCTGCAGCGATTGTTCGAGTGCGTGGGCACCGCGGATGAGGTGCCCGATGAAGACTGCATCGATTATCTGAGCGCGTTGTCCGGCACCGGGCCGGCGTTTCCGGCGCTGCTTTGCGCTGCGCTCGCCAGTCAGGCCGAAGCGGCCGGCATTTCCGCACGGATTGCGCAGCGGGCGGCACGGGCGGTGGTGGTGGGCGGCGGTCAGCTGCTGGCCGGGCGGGAACCGAAAGCCCTGCTGGATGCGTTGATGGAATATCGCGGAGTCACGGCGGCAGCGTTGCAGTCGATGACCGAACAAAATATCGAGGAGATCGTGGGTCGGGCCGTACAGGCCGGCGCCCAGGTTGCCCGGCGCGGCCTGTAGTTGGCAGCTAAAACGACTTCCCTCCCGAAACAGGAGGGAATTTTACACTCAGAGGTCTTTCACCAGTCGCAACGCATCGTAAATGGCCGCATGGGTGTTGCGTGCGGCCACGGCGTCACCAATCCTGAACAGCTGAAAGCGCCCTTGCGGGTGGGTGACAATGTCCTGCGCCTTGCCGGCAATCAGGTTGTGTTGTTCCACCGCGCCGCCATTGCTCGAATACGCGCGCAGGTCGAAATACAGGTCATCCAGCGGGATCGTGCCGTGATTGACCACCACCTGATCCACCACCCGTTGCTTGTGCACCTTGCCGTAATCACTGCCGAGCGTTGCAACCAGTCGCCCGTCGCGGCGCTCGACCGAGTCGACGCGATAGGTGACGGTAAAGGTGACATCCAGATCTTGCAGGCTGCGCATGTACGGCACCAGATTCATCGCCATGACTTCCGGAGCAAAACTGCGATCGGGGGTGACAATTTCAACACTCGCACCGCTGGCGGCGACGACCTCCGCAGCCTGTAGCGCGGCGTGGTCGCCGGCATCGTCATAGATCAACACATGCCGGCCCGGTTTGATGTCGCCGGAAATGATGTCCCAGGTCGAAACCACCAGTTCGTTGCCTGCATTGAGTACGTCCGTGTGGGGCAGGCCGCCGGTGGCGACAATCACCACGTCCGGTTCGTGCTTCAGCACCGTGTCGGCTTCGGCCCAAGTGTTGAAGTGAAACTTCACGCCCAGACGTTCGCACTGCGCCATGCGCCAGTCGATGATGCTGATCATCTCCCGCCGACGCTCGCTGAGGGCGGTCAGACGAATCTGCCCGCCGGGGCGATCCGCCGCTTCCAGCACCGTCACGTCATGACCGCGTTCGCCCGCTACTCGTGCTGCCTCAAGTCCCGCAGGACCGGTGCCGATCACCAGCACTTTGCGTTGGCGCGCCGCTTTGGGAATTTCATGGGGCATGGTGGTTTCCCGGCCGGTCGCCGGGTTGTGGATGCAGTAGGCGGCGCCGCCCTGGTAGATGCGGTCCAGACAATAGTTGGCGCCGACGCAGGGGCGGATGTCTTCCTCACGTTTTTCGATGATCTTGCGCACGATATGCGGGTCGGTCATGTGCGCCCGGGTCATGCCGACCATGTCGACCTTGCCTGAGGCGATGGCATGGCGAGCGGTGGCGACGTCAGGGATTTTGGCCGCATGGAAGGTCGGAAAACCGGTGGCTGCACGGATTTCACCGGCGAAATCCAGATGCGGCGAATTGCGCATGCCCTGGATCGGAATGACATCGGTCAGCCCCGCATCGGTGTCGATGTGGCCGCGTACGACATTGAGGAAATCCACCAGCCCGCTGTCTTTCAACAGGTGGGAAATCTGCATGCCTTCGCTGGCATCGAAGCCACCGGGCAAGCCTTCATCGCCGGTGTAGCGCACGCCCAGCAGGAAGTCCTCGCCGACCCGCTGGCGAATCCCGCGCAGGATGTCGAAGGTGAAGCGCATGCGGTTTTCCAGCGAACCGCCATAGGGCCCGTCGAGTTCGTTGGTCAACGGTGACCAGAACTGGTCCATCAAGTGCCCGTAGGCCTGCAACTCCAGACCGTCCATGCCGGCGGCGTGCATTCGCTCGGCGGCGTCCACATAGTCCTTGATGATGCGCTGGATATCCCAGTCTTCCATTTTCTTCGGGAACGAGCGGTGCGCCGCTTCGCGATGGTGTGAAGGCGACACCACGGGCAGCCAGTCGGCCTTGTCCCATCGGGTGCGGCGACCCAGATGCGTCAACTGGATCATCACCGCCGCGCCATGCTCGTGGCATTCGTCGGTCAGGTCCTTGAGCCATTTCACTACCTCATCCTGGTAGGCGAGCACGTTGTTGAACACCGGCGGGCTGTCTCGGGAAACCGCAGCGGAACCGGCCGTCATGGTCAGCGCGACGCCGGCTTTGGCGCGTTCGACGTGGTAGGCGCGATACAAATCCTTGGGCATGCCGTCAACCGGGTAGGCCGGTTCGTGAGCGGTGGTAATGATCCGGTTTCTGAGCGTCAGGTTCTTGATTTTGTAAGGCTGCAATAGGGGATCGCTGGACATGGTGGTGCGCTCCGGGGTGGGCTTCATCAGGCTCGGCGACTTGAAATTAGGTCAACTGTACAGTCGTGTCAATCATCGCTGACACAGGTGTACATTTTTCTTGCGCGGTGCTTCGGCCAGGCATAGGATTGCGCCAGACGCCTCAACCGCAAGGCCGTCCAGATTGAGACATACCTGCCGATCCCACCTTCACAGGAAGACGCTTGATGAACGCTCATTCGCCTTATCGAAATACGCTTTACGCCCTGATTCTGGCCACGTTCGCTGCACAGGCCCAAGCCGCCGAACCTGCACCCGTGCGCATTGGCTGGGTCAACTGGTCGGACACCGAAATCACCGTCAAACTCGCCAGCGCCGCACTGCAGGATCACCTCAAACAACCGGTGAAACTGGTGATGGCCGATATCGGCATCCAGTTCCAGGCTCTGGCCAACGGCAATATCGACCTGATCCCGATGGTCTGGCTGCCGAGTACGCACAAGGCGTTCTACGACAAATACAAGGATCGGCTCGAAGACCTCGGCGTGCTGTATGAAGGGCGGATCGGCATGGCCGTCCCGACATCGGTGCCGATCAGTGAAGTGGCCAGTGTCGAGGACCTGAACAAGCCGCAAGTGAAGGAAAAACTCGAAGGCAAGATCCTCACCTCGGAGGTGGGCAACGGTCAGTACAAACTCACGGTCAAGGCGATCGAGGAATACAAACTTGACGGCTACAAACTGGTGGCCTCTTCGGAAAGCGGCATGCTCAATGAGCTGGATCGCAACCTGAAACGGGACAAGTGGTCACTGGTCAATGCCTGGAGCCCGCACTGGATGTTCTCCAAATGGTCGCTGCGCTATCTGGATGATCCGAAGCAGATTTTCGGTGGCGCCGAGCAGATCCATGCGATGGCGCGCAAGGGATTCAGTGCCGAGTATCCGCAGGTGGCGTACTTCTTCGCCCACTACTCGATCCCGCAGGCAGATCTGGAAGCCTTGATGATGCAGGCGCGCCAGACTTCATCGGATCAGGCGGTCGCGGCGTATTACGCGGCCAACAAATCGCGGTTCGAGGCGATGTTCGAACCGGGTACGCAAACCGCGAGCAGTCGACAGCCCTGATCACGGCGCCGGGGTTCCAATCAGCGTCAGCCCCGGCGGTGTCCATTGCCGCGAGGAGCAAAGTGCGGTCATCATGCGCGGGTTGCACAGCACAGCCCCCGAGGTCGACATGTCCTTAACCTTGCTCCTTCGTTGCAGTGATCTGGCCAGTACCCGAGACCATTACCGTGATGTCCTCGGATTCAGCGTGACGGACTCCTTCGAAACCACCGTCACCGTCGAGTTCGAGGGCAGTCGCCTGATCTTCACTGAACAGGATCTCTGGAGGCAGCCGGTTTCCTGCTCCGGTACCTTCTACTTTTTGGTCAGCGATATCGAAGGCTATTACGCATCGATCAAGGGGCAGGCGGACATCGCCTGGCCGTTGCAGGACATGCCGTACGGCTCAAGAGACTTTGGCGTGCGTGACTGCAACGGCTACCATCTCGCTTTCTCACAGATTGCCTGAGCCACGGACGGACCCTTATCCCGTATGAGCCTCAACCCGTTTCCCTTGCCCGAAGACCTCAAGGTTTTCCTCACCGTCATCCGCAAGAACAGCTTTGCCAGTGCCGCCGATGAGCTGGGTTTTTCACCGGCCTACGTCAGCAAACGCATCTCCGTGCTGGAAACCACGCTGGCGACCAAGCTGTTGCACCGCACCACCCGGCGTATCGCGTTGACCGACGATGGCGAGCGGGTGCGGATCTGGGCGGAAAAACTGCTGGGGGATTTCGATCAGTTTCTTGGCGAGATTTCCCAGGCACGGCACCAGCCGGCGGGCTCGCTGCACATCTGCAGCAGCTTCGGTTTCGGTCGTAATCATGTGGCGCCGGCGATCTGCGAACTGTCCCGGGAATGCCCCAAACTCGACATTCGTCTGGACGTCTTCGACCGCGTGGTGGATCTGGTGGGCGAGGGCTTCGATCTGGAAATTCTGGTCGGGGACGACGTGCCGGGTCAGCACATCGCCCGCAAACTGGTCAGCAACCGGCGCGTGCTGTGCGCCACGCCGGAGTATCTGGAACGCCGGGGCACGCCGCAGTCGCTTGAAGACCTCAAAAACCATGATTGTCTGGTGCTAAAGGAACGCAACAATGCCTTCGGTATCTGGAACCTGACCAAGGACGGGCAGGAAGAATCGGTGCGAGTCAGCGGCCCGCTGTCCTCCAACAGCGGCGAGATTGTGCTGGAGTGGGCCTTGAGCGGCGGCGGGATTCTGCTGCGCTCGATGTGGGACGTCAAACCGATGCTCGAGCAAGGGCGGCTGGTGCAGGTGCTGGAGGAGTACACCCAAAGCGCCAACGTCTGGGCGGTCTATCCGGTGCGGCTCAGTGAGTCGGCGAAACTGCGGGTGTGCGTGGAATTTCTGGAAGAGTACTTCCGCGATTTGTCTGTGGAGTGAAAACGGGCGGTTCAATGAACCGCCCGTTTTTTTTGCCATCAACCCAGCCAGGGATTGTCCGCCAGATGCCGCGCTTCAAAGGCTCGGATCTGCTCGGTGCGTCGCAGCGTAGTGCCGATGGCGTCCAGTCCCAGCAGCAGCGATTGTTTGCGCAACTGATCGATCTCGAATCCGATCTGCGTGCCGTCCGCCAGCTCGATGGTCTGCTGCGCCAGGTTCACGCTGATCCGCGCGGTCTCCGGGACGCTGATTGCCTCGGCTACGCGCCTGAACTGCGCGTCGTCCAGTTGAATCGCCAACACGCCGTTGCGCTGGCAGTTGTCGTAGAAAATCCCGGCGAACGTTGTGCCGATCAAGGCCCGGATCCCCACTTGCTTCAAGCCCCACACCGCGTGCTCGCGGCTCGAACCGCAGCCAAAATTGGGGCCGGTCACCAGAAACGCTGCGTCCTGCCAGGCCGGCTGGTTGAGCACGAATTCCGGGTCGGGTTCGCCGGACGCGAGAAAGCGCAAATCGAAGAACAATCCCTTGTCCAGTCCCTGACGATCGATGCCCTTGAGAAACTGCTTGGGCATGATCACATCAGTGTCGATGTTCGAGGCCAGAAACGGCGCGGCGCTGCCGCTGACAGTGTCGAAAGGTTGCATGGTTCAAGCCTCCAGCGCGAAGTTGCGCACGTCAGTCAAATGTCCTGTGATCGCAGCGGCAGCCACCATCGCCGGGCTCATCAGGTGGGTGCGCGCACCGGCGCCCTGACGGCCTTCGAAGTTGCGATTGGTGCTGGACGCACAGCGATCACCCGGCGCGAGCACGTCGTCGTTCATTGCCAGGCACATTGAGCAGCCGGATTGTCGCCATTCGAAACCAGCGTCGAGAAAAATCTGCGCCAGGCCTTCTTCCTCGGCCTGATTGCGCACCAGCGTCGAGCCAGGAACGATCATCGCCCGCACGTGGGCCGCCACACGCTTGCCGCGCACCACGCGGGCGACATCGCGCAAGTCTTCGATCCGCGCATTGGTGCAGGAACCGATGAAGGCATGGCTGATCACCACATCGCTCAGCGGCATGCCGGGCTTCAGGCCCATGTAATCCAGCGCCCGTTGCAGGCCCTGACGCAGGATCGGGTCGGGCTGGCGGGCCGGATCCGGCACGTGTCCGCTGACTGGCGAGGCCTGATCGGGGCTGGTGCCCCAGGTCACCATCGGCTCCAGCGCGGCGACATCGAGGCTGACTTCGCGATCGAACACCGCGCCATGGTCGCTGTGCAGGGTTTTCCATCTCTCGATGGCCTGCTCCCAGGTCTTGCCCTTGGGCGCACGCGGCTTCAGTTGCAGGTAAGCGAACACCTTGTCGTCCGGCGCCATGAACGCACCCCGGGCGCCGGCTTCGACGGCCATGTTGCAGATGGTCATGCGCGCCTCAACGCTGAGGGCGCTGATGACCGGGCCGGTGAATTCGATGGCGTAGCCGGTGGCGCCGGACGCGCCGATCTTCTCGATCAGCGCCATGATGATGTCCTTGGACGTGACGCCGGCGCCCAGCTCGCCGTTGACGGTCACCCGCAGGGTTTTCAAGCGTTTGTAGACCAGTGTCTGCGTCGCCAGGAGGTGCTCGATTTCCGAAGTACCGATGCCGAAACCGAAGGCACCCAGTGCGCCGTAAGTAGTGGTGTGGCTGTCACCGGCCGCGACCACCATGCCCGGCAAAATGAAGCCTTGTTCCGGCGCCACGACGTGTTCGATGCCCTGGCGCTTGTCCAGCACATCGAACAGTTCGATGCCGAAGTCGCGGCAGTTTTCTTCGAAGTACGACACCTGTCGCGCCCCCCCGGCGTCAGGCATGGTCGCGATGCGTTTCGGTGCGGTGGGGTTCACATGATCGACCACCGCCAGCGTCGCCGCAGGCCGCCAGACATCGCGTCCGGATTCGCGCAGACCGCTGAAGGCTTGCGGGCTGGTGTATTCGTTGGCGACCTGGCGGTCGATGTAAAGGAGCACATGGCCCTGATCGTCGAGGGTGCAGACGGTGTGGCTGTCGATGTGCTTCTGGTACAAGGTTCTGGGGCTGGGCATGGCTTGCGCTCTTTTCTGTCCGGGGCAAAAACAACATGGGGACAGAATATTGATCGCAGAAATGCCATCAAGAGTGCTTTGGTGAAGCAGTTAAACACGAACCGTGAGCAATGGCCTCAGCCCTTTGCGCGCATTCCGCGCAGCGGATCGTCCAGTAATTCGAACTGCTCGGCCATGAAATCGATCAGCATCCGCAGCGACGGCAGCATGCCCTGACGGCTGGCGAACACCGCGTAGATCATCTCCGTGCGCGGCGCCCAGTCGGGCAGCACCACCGCCAATTGGCCGCGCTCGATGAAGTCATGTACCAGCGACATCGGCATCTGCGCAACGCCCACGCTGTCGATGGCCGCGCAGCGCAGCATCGGCAGGCCTTTGGTGATCAACTGCGGGCGATGCTGCAGGGTGAATTCGGAACCGTCCTGATGAAACAGCGTCCAGCTGTAAACCTGCTGCGGGCTGCCGTGGTGAGCGCTGGGGAAGCGCGACAGGTCTTCCGGCTCACGGGGTTCGCCCAGCCGGCTCAAGAGTGCAGGGCTGGCGACCAGGCATTGCGGTCGCTGCGACAACACCCGGCTGACCAGCTCGGAATCCTGCAAGGGCGGCGGCCGCACCCGCAACGCCAGATCGACGCCTTCGGCCACCACGTCGACTTGCCGGTCGCTGGCCTCCAGATGCACTTCGACGCGCGGGTGCATGGCCATGAAACGCGTGATGATCCCGCCGACGCATTCTTCCAGCAGCGTCGTCGGACAAGTCACGCGCAACACGCCGCCCGGCTCGGCGCGGGTCATGGCAATCGCAGCTTCGGCGGCCTCGGCCTGTTTCAGCATCGCCCGGCAATGGTCGTAGTAGGTCTGGCCCAGCTCCGTCACCGAGAAGTGCCGGGTGTTGCGGATGATCAGGCGCACGCCCAGACGCTCTTCGAGCAAGGCAATGCGCCGGCTCAGGTTGGACTTGGGAATCCCCAGCGCCCGCGCCGTCGGCGCAAAGCCACCGTGGTCCACCACCATCACGAAGTAGTGCAAGTCATTGAGGTCTAGCACGGGGCGAGATTCGCTTGAAAAGGGACGCCAACTATACAAGCCCGATTGTCCATTGTGTGGGAAGCAGCGGCCCGTTTTCGGTACTGGTGGCCGATGTCGGGTGAACCGTAGATTGCGCCGTCTGAGCCTTGCACACACTGGATGTAGAACTTGAACAAACTTTGCGAGATGCAATCGTTCGTCATGGTGGTCGACACCGGCAGTATCACCGAGGCAGCCCGGCAACTGGGCACCGCCAAATCCATGGTCAGCCAGCGGATTGCGCAACTGGAAAAACGCCTCGGCAGCATCGTCCTCGAACGTGGGCGGCAGGCTCGGCTGACCGAGGCCGGGGAGGTGTTTTATCGTTATTGCGTGCGGATTCTGTCGGAGGTCGAAGAGGCCGAAGACGCGGTGCTGGCCTTTCAATCGAGCCTGCGCGGCAGCCTGCGACTGGCGGCGCCGATGGCGTTCAGCATTCGTTACCTGACACCGATCCTGTCGTCGTTCGCGGTGCGCTATCCCGAGCTGCGGCTGGACATCGAATTCGACGACCGCCACGTCAACCTGCACGAAGAACGCTACGACGCGGCGATCCGCATCGGTGAGTTACCGGACTCCTCGCTGGTGGCGAAAACCATTACCGCCAATCGCCACATCATCTGCGCCAGTCCCGATTACCTGGCCGCCCATGGCACGCCGCAAACCCCGCAGGAACTGTCCGAGCATTTCGCCATGCTCTACGTGAACCGCGAACCCCACGGCATGTGGACGTTGCCGGTGAACAATGCGCTGGAATCGTTTCGCGTGCGCTGCCGGATGCGCACCAATAACGGTCATCAACTGATGGAAGCGGCGAAGGCCGGCATGGGGCTGGCGATTCTGCCGACGTTTCTGGCGGCGCAAGCTATCGTGGACGGTGAGCTTCAGGAGGTGCTGGCGCCTTACGCGCCCCGGGGCGGGAATATTTCAGCGGTGTATCGGCGCTCCCAGCGGGCTTCGCCGAAGTTGCAGGCGCTGACCGATTTTCTTTGCGAACAGATCGGCAGTCCGCCGGTGTGGGAGCAATTGCTCGCGGCCCATTCGGCCGGTTGAGCCGTTCGGGAAAAGCGAAATCGCGATTCGTTTTTCCCCGGCTTATGAGCCCTCGAACCCTTCAATAAGCTCTTCCTCAACAGGCGCGCTTTGACGCCTGACAGGGAAGAAACCGATGAACGATACCCTTGTAAATTCTACCCGGCGTGCCCCGGTCGATGTAATCGTGGTCGGCGGCGGCTCCGCCGGCGCGGTGCTGGCCCGTCGTTTGAGTGAAAACGTCCGGCGCCGGGTGCTGTTGCTGGAGGCGGGCCAGAGTTTTGCCCCGGGCAAGTACCCCGAAATCGTCGCCAGTAGTGATGTGGTCGGCGCCAATGGCAATCGCCAGTTCGAGTGGGGTTACACCTCTCGGCCGGGCTACGTCGAACACCCGATTGGCGCGTTGCGCGGCAAAGTGCTGGGCGGCAGTTCGGCCATCAACGGCGCGGTGGCGATCCGCGCCCGAGCCACGGACTTTCAGCGCTGGAATCTGCCGGGCTGGAGCTACGAAGAGTTACTGCCCTCGTTCAAAAAACTGGAAAACCACAGCGGTGGCGCCAGCGCATTGCATGGCCACGAAGGGCCGCTGCCAGTGCGTCAACTCGGCAGCGCCGACGTCACGCCGATGCAGAAAGCCTTCATCTACGCCACGGTCGCCAACGGTTACCGGATGATCGACGACTTCGACGGCGCGAATGCCAACGGCGTCGGCCCGTACCCGATGAACATCGTCGATGGCGTGCGGGTCAACACCGGCATGGCTTACCTCACGGACGAGGTGCGGGCTCGCGACAACTTGCAGATTCGCGCCGACAGCCTGGTGGACAAGGTGCTGTTCGACGGCAAACGTGCAGTGGGTGTGCAACTGGCGAATGGCGAGCAATTACGCGCCAACGAAGTGATTCTTTCGGCGGGCAGTTACGGCAGCGCGGCGATCCTGCTGCGCTCCGGCATCGGCCCTGGCGACGATCTGCGCGCACTGGACATTGAGCCGGTCGCCGAATTGCCGGTCGGGCAACACCTCGCGGATCACCCGTTCTACTACAACGCCTACGCCGCCAAACCCGACTTGATCGGCCGTCAGTCGCCGGCCATCGGAGCCAAGCTCTGGACCCACAGCCGCAGCGCCGAACATGGCGATCTGGACATTCACATCACCGCGACCCACCTGTTCCCCCATGACCAGAGCCCGACCCAGGTCGGTTTCGTGCTCGCGGTGGCGCTGACCCGGCCGCTGTCCCGGGGCAAGGTCACGCTGGCCAGTCGCGATCCTTTGGTGGCGCCGAACATCGATCTGAACTTCCTCGCCGAGCCCGTGGATCGCCAGCGTCTGCTGGACGGTATTCGTCTGGCGCGGCGGATCGGGGCGACGGCGCCACTCAAGGGTTTGATCCATTGCGAACTGAATCCGGGGCAGGGCAACGACTCCGACGACGCCTTGCTAGCCAGCGTCAAAGCCACGCTCGATACCTATCACCACCCGACCTCGACCGCACCGATGGGCCGGCCAGGAGATGCGCACGCGGTGGTCGACCTCGAAGCCCGAGTGATCGGCGTGCAGGGACTGCGGGTGGTTGACGCCTCGATTTTCCCGGACGTGCCGTCCGTTGCCACCAACCTCACCGTGATCGCCACCGCCGAAAAAATCGCCGGTCTCTACGCCTGAATCCAAGGAAGTTTTCGCCATGAACAACACCAAGGTTTTGAACTGGATCGACGGCCTGTGGCTGGATTCCGGTGACTACAAAGACTCCATCAACCCAGCGACTTATGAGCTGATCGGTCGCTACGCCGAAGGCGGACTGGCCGAAGCGCAGCAAGGCATCGACGCCGCGCAACGGGCCTTCACGCACACCCCATGGAAAGAAGACAGTCAGCTGCGCGCGCAGGTGCTGCTGGAACTGGCGGAGGTCTTCGAACTCAACGCCGCCGAGCTGATCGACACCCTGGCGTTGGAGAACGGCAAGATCCGTCCCGAGGCTGCATTCGAAGTCGGCATGGTGCCGTCCAAATTGCGCTATTACGCCGCCCTGGCCCGCACCGAGTATGGCCGCGCCGCGCAACCTCGGCCCGGCAAGATCTCTCTGGTGATCCGCCAGGCCGTCGGAGTCGCGGGCATCATCGTGCCGTGGAATTCGCCGGTGGTGCTGATGATCCGTTCGCTGGCGCCGGCCCTGGCCGCCGGTTGCACCACGGTGATCAAGATGCCGGGGCAGACCGCGCAGACCAACGCGCTGGTGGCGCGGATCATGAGTGAAACGCCGTCGTTGCCGCGTGGTGTGATCAACCTGTTCAGCGAGCAGGGCGCGGCCGGTTCGATCCATCTGGTGGAGTCGCCGAAGGTGCCGGTCATCAGCTTCACCGGCAGCACCGGCACCGGTCGGGCGATCTCGGCGGCGGGGGCGCAACACCTCAAGCGCTTCGGTCTGGAACTGGGCGGCAAGACGCCGATGCTGGTATTCAACGATGCCGACCTCGACGCCGTGGTGCCGACGCTGGTCAAGGCGCTCACGGTGTTTTCGGGGCAGTTCTGCATGACCGGTTCGCGCCTGCTGGTGCAGCGCGACATTGCCCACGTGTTGACCGAACGCCTTGCCGCTCGACTTGAAGCGGTGCGCGTCGGGCCTGCGGCGGATCCGGCCAGCGACATGGGGCCGCTGATCGACAAGGCCAACGTGCAGCGGGTCAATCAGGTGGTGGAAGAGGCGATTGCTGCCGGTGCGCAAGTCATCGTGCGCGGTGGGCCGGTGACTGACGGGTCGCTGGCCAAAGGCGCGTTCTATCGGCCGACGCTGCTGCGGGTCAACGATCCGGAGATGGCCATCGTCCAGCGCGAAACCTTCGGCCCGGTGCTGACCCTGCAGGTGTTCGACAGCGAAGCCGAGGCCATCGAACTGGCCAACAACAGCGAATTCGGTCTGGCTGCCAGCGTCTGGACCCGCGACATCGACCGCTCGCTGCGGGTCGCCCGTGAGCTGGAGGCCGGCACGGTGTGGGTCAACGACTGGGCGGTGGTCTACGACGAGTTCGAGGAGGGCGGCTTCAAACAGTCGGGGCAGGGGCGTTTGAACGGTGTGGGGGCGATGGATGATTTTGTCGAGTACAAACACATCGCGCTCAATCCCGGTCGGCGTCAGGAGTGACCCTGATGCGATTATCCCGACCGTGGATCGTCGCGCTGCTGGCGGGGGCGCTTAACGCGTCCCCGGCCTATGCCGCTGGCGGACAACCGTTGACTTTCACAAGGACTGATCCGGTGTCACAGGACAAACTCTACGACGCGCTGCTGGATGCGCTTTACGCCACGTTCGGCAAGCATCCAGGCTTTCGTGCAACCCACGCCAAAGGTCTTTTGGTGAACGGGACTTTCACCGCTTCACCGGCGGCGGCGACCCTCAGCCGTGCGGGTCATTTGCAGGGGAAACCGGTGCCGGTGGTGCTGCGGTTCTCCAACTTCAGCGGCGTGCCGGCTACGGTGGACGGCGATCCGATGGCCAGCCCGCGCGGGCTCGCGGTGCGTTTCAAACTGCCGAACGGTGAGTTCACCGACATTGTCGGCCATTCGTTCGACGGTTTTCCGGTGGCCACGCCCCTGGAATTTCTCGGTTTCCTGAAAGGCATCGCTGCAACGGTCGCCACACCGCCGGATCCGCAGCCGTTGCAGGCTTTTCTGGCAGAGCATCCGAGGGCCAGGCACTTTCTGGAAACGCCGAAACCGGCGCCCGTCAGCTACACCAGCATCGAATACTTCGGTGTGAATTCGCTGGTTTTCAGCAACCATGAAAACCTGGAGCAGATCGTTCGCTATCGCATCGAACCGTTAACCGGCCAATCGCTTATCAGCGACCAGCAAGCCGCAAGTATGCCAGCCGACTACTTGCAGGACGAACTGACGGCACGACTGGCGAAGGGCCCCGCGCAGATGCGCTTGATCGTGCAACTGGCAGCGCCGGGCGATGTGATTGAAGACGGCTCGATCCCGTGGCCAAGAAACCGCCGCGAAGTCGAGCTGGGCCTCTTCACCCTCGATTCGCTGGTGCCCGTCGAAGACCAGCAAACTGCCCAGCAACGCCTCGACTTCAGCCCCGGCCGATTGCTCGACGGCATCGCCCTGAGCCGCGACCCGATGACCCTGGCCCGCGACCGCATCTACCAGCGCTCCGTGCTGCGGCGCCAACAACCATGAGCCGCGAGGCTGGCGCCCGCTGGAAGCAATGGCTGGTGTCATGGCTGGTCGTGTGGCCGCTGTCGGTGTCCATGCCGTGGGCACTGGCGGCGCTGCTGGAACTGGCGGACCTGCGATTGCCGGGGTGGTTGTTCAAGATGCTGGTGGCCGGGTTGATCTCGTTCAACATGGTGTATTGGCTGATTCCGCAGAGTTCGCGGTTGGTGGCGCGGTGGCTGGTGCGTTAAGCGGTCCGGACCTTACTCGGTGGCGTCAAAAGCCTCGTGGTAGCTGACGACACCGACCGGCAATTCTCCGTCAAACGCCAGCGCCTGAAAGTATTCCGCCGCAATCCCCGGCAACTCCAGACCGGCATGGGCCTTGAAGCCAAAACGCCCGTAGTAGCCCGGATCACCAAGCACCACGCAGCCAACGCCGCCAATGCGCTGCAATTCCGCCAGCGAGGCTTTCATCAGCGCCGAGCCGATGCCTTGCTGCTGGCGGGTCGGGGACACGGAGATCGGGCCGAGCCCGTACCAGCCTTGAGCGCCTGAGGAAATCGTCACGGGGGAAATGGCGACATGGCCGACCACCGTGTCGTTCTCCACCGCCACCAGCGAAACGCTTAGCTGGCCGGCGCGGCGCAGGGCGTTGACGATGAATTGTTCGGTGTGGCTGGAGTGTTCTTCGTGCTGGAACGCGGCTTCGGTCAGTCGTGAGATGGCGTCGAAGTCTTCGGGGCGTTCATTGCGGATCGTGATGTTATTGCTCATTCGTTCTTTGGTGTCCCGGTCGATCAGGGTTCGAAGGGTTTCGAACAGGGGATCGGCATTGGTGTATTGCTTGCCGTACGCCAGGTTGAAACCGTAGTCGAAGTCTGGCGGATTCCGGCCTTGTGTGTGTTGTAAAAGTGTTTCCAGTTTGTCTAGCGCTTTTACGGCTTTGGCTTCGGGGGAGCGGGCGTTTTCGTAGTCGTCCCAGAGTGCGAGGATTTCGTTTCTCAGCGCGTCGTTCAGTGAGCGGGTGAGCAGCAGCAAGTCGTTGCGCTCCTGTTCGCCCTTGTCGGGAAAACCGGCTTGATCGACCGCCGGAATATCTCCGTTGATGGCTTCGCCGAGGTCATGGATGACGCACATTTTCAGGACTTTCAGCACGTCCAGCCCGGCCAGGTCATCGGCGAACACGATCGCCATCAGGCACAGGCGCCAGCTGTGTTCTGCGGTGCTTTCGTTGCGACCGGAGGACGTGTGTGCGCTTCTGAGGACGTCCTTGAGCCGTTCTGCTTCACGCAGGAATTCGAGGCGTCCCTTGATTTTTTCGAGGTTCATACAGTGGCCGGGATTAAGAGTGCAGGGCTCAAAGCCTAGGCCCGGCCTCGATCATCGTCCACGCATAAAATATGCGGCGCGCGGCCTACAGGGTTTCCACCAGCCGTGCAGCGGTGCCGTCCGAAAGTGCGATCCGCGTCCAGCGGCACAGGCTTTCGCGGATGGGCACGAGGTTCGAGTCGTTGCGGCCAGTGACAAATTCCAGTGCCGGCGGCGCCGGGACTTCTCTCCAACCGGTGTCATCGAGCGAGGACTCTCTGTGCTGGATTTCCGCTGTCGCAAAGCGCCACAGCGATTGCCCCAGCAGATCGCTCAACGGACTGCTGAACTGTGCGGCGCGGGCCGGGGAGCAGGCCAGCAGGCGATGGGTCAGGTCGCAGACCAGGTGAACCGGGCGCGCACTGTCCGTGACCAGTCGCGCGAGGGCCTGATCGGCGGCGCTGTCGAGTCGTGCCGCGAGCAGCCGTTCGAGCTGAAGATGCGCGTCCGGGTCCATCGCCTGAACGCCGCTTTCCCAGCGGGAAATCGTCGACTGGGTGACCTTGAACAACTCGGCGGCATGGCTCTGCTTGACGCGGTGCAGCACGCGCCAGCGGCGCAGGGCGATGCCGGGCAGGCTGGGCTTCAACAAGGTGTCGGACATGGCGATGGATCGCAAAAGGAATGCGGGCCGACAGTCTGAAGATTGTCGGCCCGTGCTGCAAATCGACGCGATATCAGGTCATTCCGGCAGTTTGGCAATCACCTTGATCTCGAATTGAAACCCGTAAAGCCACGTCACGCCGACCGCTGTGATGGTCGGATGCGGCGCCTCGCCCCAGAACTCCGGCACCACTTGCCAGATGGTTTCAAAGGTGGATTGCGGGTCGACCATGAACACCGTCACGTCCACCACGTCATCGAAACTGGCGCCGGCCGCGCCGAGAATCGCGTTGAGGTTGGTGAAGGCCAGTCGCACCTGTTGCTTGAGATCCGGCTCCGGCGAGCCGTCCTCAAGGCTGCCGACCTGACCGGAAACGAACAGAAAACCGTTGGAACGAACGGCCGGCGAATAACGATTGCGCTCGTAAAGGGCATGGCGTCCAGGTGGAAAAACCACGTCGCGTTTTGGCTGGGCATGGGTCATGAGGTGTCTCCTTCAATGGGTTGAAACTTGCGATGGAGAAACTCTAGGGGCTTGCACCGGCACGATAAACGCGCAACCTTGGCGATCACTGTTTGCAAATCCCAAACAATCGAGCCGCTATCAGAGGTGGGATATGGACCGTTTTGACGCGATGCAAGCCTTCGCCCGAGTGGTGGAGGCGGGTAGCTTCACCAAGGCCGCCGACACCCTGCACATGAGCAAGACCACCGTGACCCAGCTCGTCCAGCAACTGGAGGCGCGCCTGCGAGTGAAGTTGCTCAACCGCACCACACGCAAGGTCAACGTAACGGCGGACGGCGCGGCCTATTACGAGCGGGTGATCAAGTTGCTGGCGGACATGGACGATGCCGAGACCAGTCTTCCCGGCGCGGCGGCCCAGCCCAAGGGACGCTTGCGGATCGATGTGCCCAGCCCCTTGGCCAATCTGATTCTGGTGCCGGCGCTGCCCGAGTTTTACGCGCGTTACCCGGAGATCCAGATCGACATGGGCGTCAGCGACCGGATCGTCGACATCATCGATGAAAACGTCGATTGCGTGATCCGTGGCGGGGAGCTGCGTGATCAATCGCTGATGGCCCGGCGGGTCGCCGATCTGCAACTGGGCGTATATGCCGCGCCCGGTTACCTGGCCCGCGCCGGCACCCCGATGCATCCCCGTGAGCTGGAAGACAGCCATCATCGGGTGGTCGGTTTCCTCTGGGCTCGCACCGGCAAACCGGTGCCTTATGCCTTGCGCAATGAGCACGAAGACTTGCAGATCAAGGGCCGCCATGTGCTGGCGGTCGATGACGGCAATGCTTATTTGTCGGCGGGCCTCGCGGGGCTGGGTGTATTGTGGTTGCCCAAATACATGTCCAAGGCACACGAGGCGAGCGGCGCGCTGATCCCGCTGTTCGAAGACTGGCAGCTCGATCCGATGCCGCTCTACGTCGCGTACCCGCCGAACCGCCACATCAGCCGCAAGTTGCGGGTGTTTATCGACTGGATCGCCGAAGTGATGGCCCGCCACGCACCGGTCATGGATCGCTCAGGTTCGCCAGCAACCACTCGGTAAAACTGCGGGCCATCGGATCGTTTTCGCTGTCGCGGTGGGTCAGCAGCGCCCAGTTGGGGCCGCGAATGGTCTCTTCGACCAAGGGCTGCAACAGCCCGTCGGCCCGGGCCTTGCGGCTGAGCAATTGGCTGACCAGCGCGATGCCGAGCCCACCGCATGCCGCGTCCAGCAGCAAACCCGGATCAGAGAAATTCAAACCCTGATCCTGCTGGCCGACATCAATCCCCGATTCCACCGCCCAATGACTCCAGTCCATTTCCCGTTCGCCGTGCAGCGTTGTCCGCTGCGCGCTCTGCACGCTCAGCAGGCTCGGATGACACGCCGGGTAGAGGCGGTCGGCATGCAGCACCTTGAAGCTGCATTCAGCCTGCGAACTGATGTCGTCGCGCACCGCCAGATCGATGGTCTGGGTCGCCATGTCCGGCACTTCATCGGTGCTGAAAATCCACAGATCCACATTCGGATGCTGACGACGGAAATCCCCCAGCCGTGGCAGCAACCAGTGCCGGGCAAACGCCGGCGTGGTGTTGAGCACCAGTTGATTGGGTTTCTGGTACTGCCCCAGTCGCCGGATGCCCACCGACAGTTGTTGCAGCATCGCTTGGGTGGTGCTGAGCAGGTCGTGGCCGGCGTCGGTCAGAGCGACGCTGCGCCCGCGGCGGAAAAACAGTGGCTGTTCCAGATACGCCTCAAGGCTGCGGATCTGCTGGCTGATGGCCGATTGCGTGAGGCTCAGCTCTTCGGCGGCCTTGTGAAAACTGCCCAGCCTTGCGGCGGCTTCGAATCCGCGCAATGAGCTGAGGGGTGGCCAGTGTTTCAGCATGATCGATAAGTTCCTCTAATCAGTTTTCCGCTAAATCCATCGTTTGTTTGCCCGTAAGGCCGCCATTAGCATGCACGTCAACGCCGCCAAGGCTGTTTTTCATTGAACACAATGGCTTAACTCAAAGGGCTTTTTACCATGCAGCAGAACAAAAACAACAACAGCGGTTGGATGATGCCGGCAGAGTGGGTGACGCACGCGGCGACCTGGATGGTCTGGCCACACAACAAGGCCCTGTGGGAGTCGGGCTGGCGCGTGACCTTGCCGTTGGTGCAGGAAGATTTCGCCCGCGTCGCCAACGCCATCGCCCGGTTCGAGCCGGTGAAAATGGTCGTCGATCCGTCGGCCATCGCCCGCGCCAAAGCCTTGTGCGGACCGAACATCGAACTGATCCCGTTGGCGGTCAACGACAGCTGGTGCCGCGACTCCGGCCCGAGCTTCGTGGTGCACCCGGAGCAAGGTCTGGCCGGGGTGAGCTGGCGTTTCAACGCCTGGGGCGGCAAATCGGCCCATGATCTGGACGAAAGCCTGGCCCGTCGCGTGCTTAATCACCTGGGCGGCGAGTGCTTCGGAACCGCGCTGAGCAACGAGGGTGGCGCGATCCACGTGGACGGCGAGGGCACGTTGATCACCACCGAATCGGTGCTGCTCAACCCCAACCGCAACCCCGGCGTGAGCAAGGCCGAGATGGAAGAAATCTTCAGTCGCCTGCTCGGCGTGAAGAAAACCATCTGGCTGCCGGGCGATCCGGATTACGTCACCGGCGACATGACCGACGGCCACGTCGATGGCGTCTGCGCCTTCGCCCGTCCCGGCGTGTTGCTGGTGGATGCGACTCACGATCGCAGCTCGGTGTACGCCGAGGTCGTGCGGGAAAACCGTCGCGCACTGGAACTGGCGACCGACGCTCAGGGCCGCAAGTTCGAGCTGATCGAGCTGTACGAAGCCACCGACGCGGTAGACACCGAAGCCGAAGTGTTCTGCGCCTCGTACACCAACTTCTACATTGCCAACGGCGCGATCATCATGCCGGCGTACGGCATCGAAGCCGACCATGGCGCGGCAGAAACCCTGGCCAAGACGTTCCCGGGCCGCGAAGTGGTGCCGGTGCAGATCAATCATCTGGCCCACGGTGGCGGCGGTGTGCACTGCATCACCCAGCAACAGCCAGCCTGGCCGGTGGAGGGTTGATCGATGACGCTGCTGAAAGTCGCCACGACCCAGATGCCGTGCACCTGGGACCTGAAAAGCAACCTTGATCGCGCCGAGCAACTGGTGCGTGAAGCGGCCGCGCAGGGCGCGCAAATGATCCTGTTGCAGGAGCTGTTCGCCACGCCGTATTTCTGCATCGAGCAGAGCCACCACCATATGGCGCTGGCCGAGGAGTACCGCGACAGTCAGGTGCTGTCGCGCTTCGCCGCGCTGGCCCGTGAACTCGGCGTGGTGCTGCCGTTGAGCTGGTACGAGAAGGCCGGCAATGCCTACTTCAATTCCCTGAGCGTGGCCGATGCCGACGGGCGTTTACTGGGCGTGTACCGCAAGACCCACATCCCCAACGCCATCGGCTATCAGGAGAAGGAATATTTCAGCCCCGGCGACACCGGTTTCAAAGTCTGGGACACCGCGTTCGGCCGCCTCGGCGTGGGCATCTGCTGGGATCAGTGGTTCCCGGAAACCGCCCGCTGCCTGGCCTTGATGGGTGCTGAAGTGCTGCTGTTCCCGACCGCCATCGGCTCGGAACCGGGCTGCGCGGATCTGGATTCGCGCGACCACTGGCAGATGACCATGCGCGGCCACGCCGCTGCGAATCTATTGCCGGTGATCGCGTCCAACCGGGTTGGCCGTGAAGTGGCGGGCACCGATGCGGCGCTGCAAATGAATTTCTACGGCTCGTCGTTCATCTGCAACCACAAGGGAAAAATGCTTGCCGAAGCCGACCGCGCCAGCACCGGCGTACTGGTGCAAAGCCTGGATCTGGCCGCCATGCGTGAAGATCGCCTGAGCTGGGGCATCTATCGCGACCGCCGTCCGGAAATGTACGGCGCATTGCTGAGCCAGGACGGCCGTCACCTTAACGCCCGCTGGAATCCTCAAGGAGTCTGATATGCTTACTTCATACAAGTGGTTGCTGGGCGCTCTGGGCCTGGCGCTGGCCGGTCTGATGCCTGCCGTGCACGCCGAAGACAAGACCCTGCGGCTATACAACTGGGCGGATTATTTTGCCGAAGACACGCTGACCAAATTCACCGCCGAAACCGGGATCAAGGTGATCTACGACGTGATGGACGGCAGCGAAACCCTGGAAGCCAAGATGCTGTCCGGCGGCAGCGGCTACGATCTGATCTTCCCCGGCGACACCGTGGCCGAACGCCTGATGCGCGCCGGCAGCCTGTTGCCGCTGGATCCTTCGAAAGTCACGGCGATGAACGACATTGAGCCGGGCCTGCAAAAACTGCGCAGCCATTACGAGCATTCGAACAAGGCTACGGTGCCCTACACCTGGGGCACCATCGGCCTGACTTACAACGCCGAGCAGATCAAGCAGCGCATGGCCGATGCGCCGGTCAACAGTCTCGACATGCTGTTCAAACCGGAACTGGCGGCCAAATTCGCTGATTGCGGGATTTCGATGATCGACTCGCCGGACGAAGTGCTGGCCGTGGTGCTCAATTATCTGGGCCGCGACCCGCGCAGCGCCAAGCCTGCGGATCTGGCGGCGGCCAGTGACTTGCTGATGAAACTGCGGCCGTATATCCGCAAGTTCCAGTCGCAACCGGTGACCGATCTGGTCAACGGCAACCTGTGCCTGTCCCTCGGCTACAGCGGCGACATGACCCAGGCCCAGCGCACTTCGGACAGCGCCGGCAAGCAGACCCGCTTCCAGTACCGCGTGCCGCGCGAAGGCACCACGGTGTGGATGGACACCATGGCCATTCCGGTCGATGCCAGACATCCGGAATACGCCTACGAATTCATCAACTTCGTGATGCGTCCGGAGAACATGGCCGCGATCAGCAATTTCACCGGTTACCCGACCTCCAACGCCAAGGCCCGGCCAAGCGTGGACGAGGCGATGCGCAACAACCCGGACATCTACCTCGACGAAGCGACCTATGCTCGTCTGATACCGGGCAAGGATATTCCCCAGGCCGACATGCGCGCCCGCATGCGCACCTGGACCAAGTTCAAGACCGCCACTGCCAAGTGATTTTTCCGGGCTGCTTTGGCAGCCCCTTACACATCAGGAACGTACACATGCCGACTCGTCGCGAGTTCATCAAACAGGTTTCAGTCGCCGCCGGCGTAGGCGCTGCCGTCATGGGCTTCGGCCTGTCACCGGCGCGCGTACTGGCGGCCAGCGAGGGTCGCTGGTTCATGCCCGACGAGGGCGACAAGCACGAACGCGCCTACATGGCCTTCGGCGCGCAAGACGCGATCTGGGAAGACTTCACCGAAGACGTCCAGGAAGCGCTGGGGCGGATCGCCCGCGCCATCGCCCGCTACGAACCGCTGACCATCTACTGCCGCAGCGGCGAACGCAGCCTGGCCGAAGAGATTTGCGGCACCTCCAACATCACCTACCAGATCGCCAACCTCGACGACATCTGGATGCGCGACATCAGCGCCAACTTCGTCATCGATGACAAGAATGGCCTGGGCGCGGTGGACTTCAACTTCAGCGGCTGGGGCAACAAGCAACAGCACTCGAAAGACGCGAAGATCGCCAAGCGCGTGGCGGCCGATGCGCAGGCGACCTACCAGCGCAGCGAACTGGTGGGCGAGGGCGGCGGCATTGAAGTCGATGGCCACGGCACCGCGATCATGACCGAAAGCTGCTGGGTCAACGAAAACCGCAACCCCGGCTGGAGCAAGGCCGACGTCGAGGCTGAACTGAAAGCGCGCCTCGGTTTGCGCAAGATCATCTGGCTACCGGGCATCAAGGGCAAAGACATCACCGACGCCCACGTCGATTTCTACGCGCGCTTCGTCACGCCCGGCGTGGTGATCGCCAACCTCGACACCGACCCGCGCTCCTACGACAACAAGGTCACCCTGGCGCACCTGGAAATCCTGAAAAAAGCCACCGATGCCGATGGTCGCCAATTGCAGATCCACACCGTGTCGCCGCCGCTGAAACCGCGCAAAACCAAGTTCAACAAGGACAACGACGACTTCGCCGCCGGTTACATCAACTACTTCGTGATCAACGGCGCGGTGATCGCCCCGGAGTTTGGCGACAAGGACGCGGACAAGAAGGCCTTTGACCTGCTGAAGAAGCTCTATCCGAACCGCGACGTGGTGCAGATCAACATCGACGCTATCGCGGCCGGTGGTGGTGGCATTCACTGCGTGACCAGTCACCAGCCGGCGTAAGGCTGAGCCTCAGCGGAAACGTTGAGGCAGGGCCTCGGCAAAGGGATAGAAGTCGAACCACGGTTTGGCTTCTTCGATCACCCGACTGAATGAAGGGCGCTGCACAAGCCGTTCGAAGTAGGCGCTCAGGCGCGGTTGCCCGGCGGCAAACGGCACCAGCGTGCTGGCGTAAAACAGGGCCGGCGCGGCGGAGCAATCGGCCAGGCTGAAATCCGCGCTGGCGATCCATTCGTTGTCGGCCAGTTGCTGTTCGAGCATGCCGTACGCTGTCGCCAGGAGCGCCCGCTGACTGTTCAGGTCGGCATTGGCGGACTGGATGCGGTCGGCGACGATCTGCTGCATCGGCGTCATCACGTAATGGTCGAAGAACCGGTCCCACAAGCGCACTTGCAGGGCGGTATCCCAGTCATCGGGAATCAATCGGCCAACCCCGGCGTGATAGTGATCCAGGTATTCGATGATCACGCTCGACTCCGGCACGTTTCTGTCCCGCTCGTGATCGCGGATTACCGGGAATTTGACCAACGGCCAGATCGCCTGAAGTTCAGCCCGCTCGGCCTCGCTGGAAAGGTCGATCGTGTGCTTTTCAAACGCGACACCGTGCTCGTAAAGGGCGATCAGCACCTTGTGGCAATACGAGGACAGTGGATGGTAGTAAAGGGTCAAGGGCATGGCTCGATTCCTCGAGGCAGTGAGCAACGCATTATGCACTTCGACGATACCCTGCACACCCACCCGTTTTTGCCCGGCGCGATTGATTTCCGGGCCCGGCAGGGATTCGAGGTGATCGACATCGAGGCCGATCCGGTGTGGCGCTCGACGCACATGCAACACCGTCTCAAGCCGGGTGAAAGCGCAGGATCCGTGCCCCGTCATAAGGATCGGTGAGGTAGTGCGCCTTTACCCCGAAGGTCTCTCGCAGACGTTGCGATGTGAGGACGTCGAACGGTTTGCCCAGCGCCACCAGGCAGCCTCGTTCGAGTACGGCCAGGCGATCGCAGGTCAGGGCCTGATTTAGATCGTGCAAGGCAATCAGTGTCGTTACCGGTAGTGCCTGAACCACCTTCAGGATTGCCAGTTGATGCTGGATATCCAGGTGGTTCGTAGGCTCGTCGAGTAACAGAATCTGTGGTCGCTGGGCCAGGGCGCGGGCGATGTGGACCCGCTGGCGTTCGCCTCCCGACAGGCCGCGCCAGGCACGCGAACTCAGGTGGGTGGCATCCACGTCGTGCAAAGCCTGACGGACGATAGCGTCATCCTCGGCGGACCATGGACGCAGGGCGGAAAGCCACGGTGTGCGTCCAAGAGCAACAGCGTCGAACACCCGGATCGCCTCATCCGTGTCGGCCTGCTGTTCGACCACTGCCAGGTTTTGCGCGATGGTGCAACGGGACATTCCCTCCAGCGGCTGCCCGTCGATTTGAACCTCGCCTGCCGCCGGGACGCGCAATCCTGCGAGCAATTTGAGCAGGGTGGATTTACCCGAACCGTTCGGCCCGACGACGCCCAGCGTCTCGCCCCGCTGCACGTTCAGATGAATGTCGCGCAGCAGCTCGGCGTCACGTACCTTGAAACCCAGGCCTGAACAGCTCAATACGCAGACGGAATTCACCGGGCACTCCTCCGGCCAATCAAAATCATCGCGAAAACCGGCGCACCTACCAGGGCGGTGACCACGCCCACGGGAATCACCTGGCCCTTGATCAGGGTTCGCGACAGCACATCGGCGGCAATCAGAAACAGCGCGCCGCCCAGTGCACTCGCCGGTAACAGACGGGTGTGACCGGTTCCTAGCAGCAGACGCGCGGCGTGGGGAATCACCAGACCGACAAAACCGATGGAGCCGACAATCGACACCATCACCGCCGTCACCAGCGCTGCGCACCCGATCAACAGAAACTGCACCCGCCGCACCGGGACGCCAAGCGATGCGGCCGAATCGGCACCAAAGGTAAAGGCATCCAGCGCCCGTCGATGCCACAGGCACACCGCCAGACCCGCCAGGGCCACCGGCACCGACAGCCAGACCGCGGGCCAACGGACGCCGCTGAGGTTGCCCAGCAGCCAGAACATGATGCCGCGAGCCTGTTCGGAACTGGCGGATTTGGTGATCAGGAACGCCGTCAGGGCGTTGAACAGCTGTGAGCCGGCGATCCCGGCCAGAATGATCTGGCCAGTGTTGCGCGAAGATCCGCTGGTGCGTGCCAGCAAGGTCACCAGCGCAAACGCCGCGACCGCCCCGACGAAGGCGCCCATCGACAGCGAAACCAGACCGGCCCCCACACCCAGCAACGCCACCAGCACCGCACCGGTCGACGCGCCGGCGGAAATCCCCAACAGGTACGGATCGGCCAGCGGATTGCGTAGCAACGACTGGAGGATCACCCCGCAGGTGGCCAGCCCCGCGCCACACGCGGCGGCGACCAGAGCGCGGGTCAGGCGGTAGTTCCAGACGATGCCTTCATCGATGGGATCGAGTGGATAACCGGCCGCCCATATTTTGTTGGCCAGTACTTGAAACACCACTGTTGGCTCGATGGCTGTTTCGCCGATGGCCACGCCGGCGATCAAAGCTATCAGCAGCGTTGCAAAGGCCAGCAGGATGTGGATCAGACGTGTCGTCATTTCGGCAGTTCATAGCCGTCGATGGCGCTGGCCAGTTGTTCCAGGCCGTCGAACATCCGCAGACTGGCCTGCATGGCCATGGCGTCGAGGATGATGATGCGGTTGTTCTTGACCGCATCCATGTTGCGCGCGACGGGATCGGAACGCAGGAATTCCAGTTTTTTCTGCACGTCATCCGCCGGGAAGCGGCGACGGTCCATGCGTGCGATCACCAGAAATGTCGGGTTGGCCTTGGCGATGGTTTCCCAACCGACCGTTGGCCATTCTTCATCGGACTGAACGACGTTGCGCACCCCCAGGGTGCTGAGCAGGAAATCGGGAATGCCTTTGTGACCGGCGACAAAGGGGTCGGTCTCGATGGAAGAACTGGAGAACCAGACCAGTGCACTGGTGTCCTTGAGGCGCTTGTTCTGCGCCGTGGCGACGGACCGGGCGAGGCTGGCCTTGAGTTCCTCGTTCAGTTGCCGGCCACGCTCCTGCACGTCGAAGATTTCGGCCAACTGGCTGACGCTCTTGTAGAGACTGTCGATGCGAAACGGTGCCAGGCGCGTGCCGTCGGCGCCGACCAGGTTGTCCTTGGCTTCGCAATCGGAAGGCATGAGATAGGTTGGGATCTTCAACTCGTGAAACTGCTCGCGGGTGCCGACCGCGCCCTGCGGGCCGACCATCCATTCCAGCTCGACAGCGACCAGCTCCGGACGCTTGCCGATCACGGCCTCGAAACTCGGCTCGTTGGCAGCCAGACGTTCGATCCGGTCATTTTGCGCCTTGTACCGGGGCAATACGTCGTTGAACCATAGCGAGGTGCCAACGACCTTGTCGCCCAGGCCCAGCGCATAGAGCATTTCGGTGCCGGCCTGGCCAATGGTCACGGTACGCGCGGGGGCGTGCTGGAAGGTGAGGGTGCTGCCGCAGTTTTCGACCGTCAGCGGGTATCGGGTCGGGGCTGCCTGGGCCAGGGCGCACAGGCCGAGTCCGGTGATCAAAGCAGTGAGGCGGGCCAGCAGCATGATGCAATCTCCGTTTGAACCGTGACGGCAGGGTTCGGAAACACATCATCGGACACTGCTGAAAACACAGTGCAACGCCGGACAAGCAAAAGGGGCGCACGCAACGATGTCCTTCCCGGACACCCCGCCGGTTAGTGAATACTCTGGCCGGCAGGTCTCCTGACTGATGCGTCGTCGCCAGGCTCCAGCCTTCCCGGATTCGATCCAGTGGCAGTCCAGGAGCAGGCTCGGCATCTACAGTTGCGGGGGCAGTTCCGTTTGACGCCGGGGAAGGCGTCTCGGATTCCCTATTAATCCCATTTGGAAACCGGCGGCGGCATGGTAGTCGATCATGCCGCTCAGGGGGAGCCCGATCGCAGACTTTCAGTGTACGGGCTCAGCGCCCGTGCGCAGTGGCCGCCAATTGCTCGGTATCGACCCGGACAAACACCGAGTCACCCACAGCGGTCAGCACATCCCCGGCATACACCTCACAGATCACTCGGGTTTTGCGCCCGACCTCACCTTCGACCCGGGCCTTGAGTGTCAGCGGCACGCCCATCGGCGTCGGCTTGATGAACTTGATGCCGAGGTTGCCGGTGACGCAGTTGATGCGTGGCAGGCTTTCGGGTTCGCGTTGCTCGGCCCGGTAGTGCCAGGCCATTGCGGTCCAGTTGGAATGGCAGTCCACCAACATGGCGATCAGCCCGCCGTAGACCAGTTCCGGCCAGCCGCAGTATTTGGCTTCGGGCACATGCTCGGCCATGACGTGCACACCGTCTTCATGCCAGAAGCTCTTGATGTGCAACCCGTGAGGGTTGCGGCTGCCGCAGCCGAAGCAGACGCCCTCGGGAGCGGCAGTGTCTTGCAGGGAAAGGTCGGGGGTGGCCATGCCGGAATCATCCTTAAACTGTAAACCGAACCGGACGGATTCTAACCCCGAATGTTCAACGTGAGGATTGCTCCTTCTGTTCGGGTTGCCGAGGATCGGTCAGGAGTTGTTTGCGGGTCTTGGAGTGGTTCGGCAACTGCTCGCTGATGTCCCAGATTTCCAGCATTTTCGCGTATTCGAAAGCGTGGCGCGGGCTGAGCTGAATCCACTGCTGGAACGCCTGGCGTTCTTCAGCTGTGCACGTGTCGTCCTGCAGGCGCAGGCACCAGTGCGCTGCCTGGTTCAGGATTTCTTCATCTGCGTCGTTCATTGACGGTTTCCACGATGGCCGGAGAGGGCACTTTATGCTGTTGCTTGCAAAAAAAACGTCAAAACGTGATGGAGATTTAAACGCAACGTTTGCATTTGACGGACAAAAAACGCCGTATACGGACAGATCGCGCCATGATTTCCGGCCTTCTTCGATTTGTCATATTCCGTCACATTTCAATGCAGATAGTGGGCAGCCCAACGTGTTTCCCGTGAGGTTGCCCTGTGTTTCAACGTCTTGTGTGTTCGCTGTCCCTGTTGAGTCTGTCCATTGCTGCCGCCCAGGCCGCCGTCCTCGATACCCCGCGTCTGGCGGGTATCGACAACTTCCGGGATATCGCCGGAACCACCACCGTCTATTCCACGGCCCATGACGGCACGATGCGCGCCGGAGTGTTTTACCGCTCCAATGCCCTGACGCCAACGGCAGTGGATCTGACGACTCTCAATGGCCTTGGGATCAAGGCGGTGTACGACCTGCGCACGCCGAGCGAAATCGCGGCCACGCCGGACACGATGATCAGCGGGGCGACCTACCAGAACATCGACATCATCGGCAGCACCACGTCCGGCTCGAACATCACCACGGTGTCGTTCAAAAGCGCCGCCGATGCCGTCGCGATGATGCAGGAAACCAACCGCGCCTTCGTCAGCGACGCCGGTATGCGAAGCCAGTTCAACGTGCTGTTCAACGAACTGGCCGGCGTCGACGGCGCCGCGCTTTTCCATTGCACCGCCGGCAAGGACCGCACCGGCTGGACCGCCGCCGTGCTGCAAAGCATCGCCGGGGTCGACAACGCGACGATCATGAGCAACTACCTGGCGACCAACGATTACACCGCCGCCCGCGTGGCAAAGACGCTGGCGATGATGCCGCCGAGCATGGCCGCGGTCTATGCGCCGCTGCTGGGCGTCGAGGCCAGTTACCTGCAAGCGGGTCTGGATCAGGTGACCGCGCAATACGGCAGCATGGACAACTACCTCAAGCAGGGGCTGGGTCTGTCCCAGGAAACGATCTATGTGCTGCGCGGCAAAATGGTCGAGTACAACAGCCTGCCCGGTCAGGCAGGGCTGATCGGCAACGCCGCCGCCGGCGCGCAACTGTTGCAGGAATTGCAGAACAGCAAACTCTCGGGCACCTACAGCGCCTACAACTACTACCTGCAATCGGCCATCGACGCCGGCACCCTCGGCGGCGTCGAATCCACAGTGGGCGGCCAGGTACACGCCGATGCGGCCAGTTACCTGCTGCGTCAGAACGCGATGATCGAGCAGGCCGCGGCGCCGTTCGCCAGCGGCACCGATCTCAAAGTCGGCCAGTACCGTTTGTGGAGCACCGTGCTTGCCGGTTATCTGGGCACTGACGGTTCGGCCCATGTGCGAAGCAGCAACGAACACAGCCAAGGCCTGATGGTTGGCGTCACTCAACGTTTCTCCGAACAACTCAGCGGCCGTGGCGGCATCGGTTACAGCAAAGGCTCGGTGGGTGGTGCCGGCGGTGAGGCTGACACCGACTTCACCTACTTCAATCTTGGCGCCCGCTATGGCTTCACCAATCTTGAGCAAGGTCTGTTCGCCGACGCGAGCATCAGCGCCGGTTACGTGGATTACGACAGCAAACGCGATCTCGGCGGCGGCCTCGGTTCAGCGAAGGGCGACACCCACGGCAATCTCAGCGGCGCCACGCTGGCGCTGGGTTATCGTCTGCCGATGAGCACTGTGATTGTGGAACCGAGCCTCGGCGTGCGGGTCAGTCGTCTGGACCTGTCGGGCTTCCAGGAGAAGGGCAGCGAACTGGCCCTTGATGTTGATGGCATCCAGGAAAGCCGCCGCAGCGCTGTGGCCAATCTCGACGTTTCGTTTGCGCCAGTGGCGGTGGGCGCATGGCAACTGGTGCCGGGCGTTCGGGTCGGTTACGAGCGTGTGCTGGGCGATCATCAGGTCGACAGCGAAGGGCAGCTGCTGGGGCTGGATATCGAACAGCGCGCGGCGTTCGACAATCGTGATCAGTTCAGCGGGGGGGTGAATGTCATGGCCAGCCTCGGCGCCCTGAGCGTGGGTGCTGAGATCGGTGCCACTGGTGGAGGCGACAGCCACGGTTTCAGCGGTGCGCTCAAGGCCAGTTATCAGTTCTGAGTGGCCGGAAGATGAAAAGGATTGCGTCAGCGCAGTCCTTTTCGCATCTCTGCAGGGCTCACGCCGTAGGCATCCTGAAAGTATTGGCAGAACCGGCCGACGTTGCTGAATCCGTATTGCAGGGCCACGTTGGTCACCGATGAAGACGGGCCTCGTTTCAACGCTTCGCAGGCACGCTCGAGCCTTACCTGACGCTGGTAGGCCACAATCGAAGTACCGACAAACCGCCGGAAACCTTCCTGCAAGGCACGCAGACTGACGTTCACCAACACCGCCAGATCCGCTCCGCTGAGCAACTGTTCGGGATGCGCCTGAATGTACTCGATGGCCTGTCTGACATGCCGAGGCGCAATCATTCCTTGGGGACAGCGCAAGGCCTGAGTGAAATTGTGCGGCCAAGCCTCCAGCACCGCGTCCACCAGCATTTCCCGCAGACGCGACGGCATCAGCGAACCGGCGTTCAGCAACTGATCGAATTCCGCGCCGGTAGCCAGATCGATCAGTGCCCGAATGCCCTGAAACGCCGAATTGCTCAGATCAACCCTTGGCTCGAAATGCAGTTTCTGCACGATCGGCCTGCCCAGCAGCGTCGACAACCGTTCAGTGAGCGCGGCGCGGCTGATCGACATGCCGTGCTGGGCGTGATTGTCGACGAAGCGCATCGAACGCAGATCCGCCTTGTCGATGGCCAGCCCGACATCAGTCAGCCCCACGAATTCATGGTTGAAAATGATCTTGCCGGCGGTGGGAATGACAAAGGTGATTTCGTCGAACGGCTCGGGGAAGGCAACGGTGAAATCGCCCCGGTAATGCATACGCCGGAAACTCACGCCTTCGTATCGGCCGTAAACGCCGCCGATGATGATGTCCTTGGGCGGCGCTGGTGTATCGCCATAACGGTTGCCGAACATTCGCGAGAACAGCGCGCCGAAATCGTCGCTGGCCATGTTGTCGGATCGCAGGATGATGGACTGGCGCGTCGGGGTCGAGTACACCGGGAGAGTCACCTTGGCAGTCGGGGCGCTGAGGCTATCAAGGCAGAATGACGGCTGTATGACAGCGCTCGATGCTGTGCCCGAACGCCGGGCACAACATCGAGTAAAGCGGTTTCAACTGTGATGAATGTCCCGGTCCTTGGTTTCCGGCATGAAGAAGATCCCGAGAATCGCCGTCATCACCGCAATCACGATCGGGTACCACAAGCCGTAGTAGATATCCCCGGTGGCCGCGACCATCGCGAACGCCACAGTCGGCAGGAACCCGCCGAACCAGCCATTACCGATGTGGTACGGCAGCGAGATCGAGGTGTAGCGGATGCGCGCCGGGAACAGCTCGACCAGCCACGCCGCAATCGGGCCGTAAACCATGGTCACGTAGATCACCAGAACGGTGAGCAGGAGCAAGACCATCGGGTAGTTGGTCTTGGCCGGGTCGGCTTTTTCAGGGTAACCGGCTTCTTTCAACGCCGTGCCGAGGCTGGCGGTAAAGGCATCGTTGCGGGTCTTGAAGTCAGCGGCTGGCAGGGTGGTGCCTTCGAAACTCTCGATGACTTTGTCGCCGATGCGCACCTGCGCGACCGTGCCCGGTTCGGCCACCACGTTTTCATACGGGATCGCCCGTTTGGCCAGGATGGTTTTCGCCAGGTCGCAGGAACTGGTGAATTTGGCCTTGCCCACCGGATCGAACTGGAACGAGCACTGGTCAGGGTTGGCGATCACCTTGACCGGGTTCTTTTCCTGGGCGACGAACACTTCGGGGTTACCGTACTGGGTCAGCGCGTGGAAGATCGGGAAGTACGTCACTGCCGCCAGAATGCACCCGGCCATGATGATGCCCTTGCGCCCGATGCGGTCGGACAGGCTGCCGAAGATCACGAAGAACGGCGTGCCGATCAGCAGCGAACCGGCGATCAGCAGGTTGGCGGTCTGAGGGTCGATCTTCAGGGTTTGCAGCAGGAAAAACAGCGCATAGAACTGCCCGGTGTACCAGACCACCGCCTGGCCTGCGGTGCCGCCGAGCAGGGCCATGATCACGATTTTCAGGTTTTCCCAACGGGCGAAGGATTCGGTCAGCGGCGCTTTCGACGCCTTGCCTTCGGCCTTCATCTTCATGAACACCGGCGACTCGCTCAGTTGCAGGCGGATGTACACCGACACGATCAGCAGCAGGATCGACAGCAGGAACGGAATCCGCCAGCCCCAGGCCTCGAACGCCTCGGTGCCCAGCGCCGTGCGGCAAGCCAGAATCACCAGCAGCGACAGAAACAGTCCCAGCGTCGCGGTGGTCTGAATCCACGAGGTGAAGAACCCGCGTTTGCCCTTCGGCGCATGCTCGGCCACATACGTCGCCGCACCGCCGTACTCCCCACCCAGCGCCAGGCCCTGCAGCAACCGCAGGGTAATCAGAATGATCGGTGCCGCGACCCCGATGGTCGCGTAACCCGGCAGGAACCCCACAATCGCCGTCGACACACCCATGATCACAATCGTGATCAGGAACGTGTGCTTGCGCCCGATCATGTCGCCCAACCGCCCGAACACCACCGCCCCGAACGGCCGCACCGCAAAGCCTGCGGCGAAGGCGAGCAGGGCGAAGATGAACGCCGTGGTCTCGTTCACCCCGGCAAAGAAGTGCTTGGCAATGATCGCGGCGAGTGAGCCGTAAAGGTAAAAGTCGTACCACTCGAACACCGTGCCGAGGGACGACGCAAAGATCACCTTGCGCTCCTCGCGGCTGATGCTGTGGTTGGTGGGCGGCGCGCTGCCGGTGGACATGCTGTCGAGTACGGCCATGGGTGTTCTCCGTCGTGTTTGTTTTTGTAGGCCGGAGCACTTCATCAACGTTGCGTACCCGAGGCCTGTGGCGGATGCCGGATCAGGTGTTTCTTGGAGCGTGCACACAATCACCGCCCCGCGTGGGAGGGCGGGGTTTCATTGAGCATAATTGGGATTGGGGGGATATCCAGTAGGGGCGGTGGATGGAGAG
>NZ_NEJP01000015.1 GCF_002113125.1 Pseudomonas sp. B20(2017)
AACAACTTCAACCACTTGCGCTTCCGATCTCTCGTTAGCGGGAGGCGAATTCTACAGCGTTACACGCTGCTGTCAACACCTCTTTTTCTCCGCTTTCGATCGAGAAGATCGAACCGTTGAAAGCGCCAGAAAAACCGGCATTTCCAACTCCTTCCAGGCTCCGATGAACTGAAGCGACCCATGCTCGAAACCTACTTAACTCATTGAATATCAAGGAGTTTTCCGTTTCGACTGCGCCGGAAGTGGGGCGAATTATAGACATCTAAAATTCGCCGTCAACCCCTTATTTCAACTTTACTCAGATTTCAGCGTAATCCGTGCAAAAGCTTTCTTGCCCGCCTGACAAACGTGCGTCGCACCCAGTACGTATATAAAGGAACGATCAACAACCTCACCATCTACACGCACACCACCGGAAGCCAGCAGATCACGAGCAGCCGCCGAGTTCTTCACCAAGCCTGCCTTATTAAGGACAGCAGCAATCGGCATATCCTCGGCAGCAGTCAGCTCGACCTCTGGCAGATCATCCGGCAGCTCGCCATCCTTCATACGGTTACCCGCACCACGGTGAGCATTGGCCGCAGCCTCTTCACCATGGAAGCGCGCAACAATCTCTTCAGCCAGCTTGATCTTGATATCACGCGGATTGGCACCCGCTTCAACATCGGCGCGGAAAGCGTTGATCTCATCCATCGAACGGAAGCTGAGCAACTCGAAATAACGCCACATCAAAGCATCCGGGATCGAGACCAGCTTGCTGTACATGACACCCGGCGCTTCCTGGATACCGACGTAGTTACCCAGCGACTTGGACATCTTCTTCACGCCATCCAGACCTTCAAGCAATGGCATCGTCAGAATGCACTGGGCTTCCTGGCCATAACCGCGCTGGAGCTCACGCCCCATCAGCAGGTTGAACTTCTGATCAGTACCACCCAGCTCAACGTCAGCGCGCAAAGCTACCGAGTCATAACCCTGCACCAGCGGATAGAGGAATTCGTGAATGGCGATCGGCTGATTGGTGGTGTAGCGCTTGTCGAAGTCGTCACGCTCAAGCATGCGAGCAACGGTGTACTGCGAAGTCAGACGAATAAAGTCTGCAGGCCCCATCTGATCCATCCAGGTGGAGTTGAACGCAACTTCGGTTTTCGCCGGATCAAGAATCTTGAACACCTGAGTCTTATAGGTCTCGGCGTTTTCCAGAACCTGCTCACGAGTCAGCGGAGGGCGAGTGGCGCTCTTGCCGCTCGGGTCACCGATCATTCCGGTGAAATCACCAATAAGGAAGATCACCTGATGCCCCAGCTCCTGGAACTGACGCAGCTTATTAATAAGCACAGTGTGACCAAGGTGCAGATCCGGCGCAGTTGGATCGAAGCCGGCCTTGATTCGCAGCGGCTGGCCACGCTTGAGCTTTTCGATCAGCTCGGACTCGACCAACAGTTCTTCCGCACCACGTTTAATCAGCGCTAGCTGCTCTTCAACCGACTTCATAACAGACCCGCAAGGCTCAGATTCAAAGGGAACCAACCATACAAGATCGCGCACCAAATACAAGTTTTGCCCGGCGCACGGACGCCAATCCACGGACAGGGCGTCCGCAGACTTGCTTCAGGGATGATTTGGTTATATTTTATACAGTTATTTCATCTTCATCATGTCATTCATCTTTTCCAATTCATCTTTTTCAAAGTCAAATTACTTATGACCACTGAACCGTCTAAAGCGCCACCGCTTTACCCGAAGACCCACCTGCTCGCCGCAAGTGGTATCGCCGCCCTTCTCAGCCTGGCGCTCCTGGTGTTTCCATCCAGTGATGTTGAAGCCAAAAAGACAACGCTGAGCCTTGAACTGGAAAGTCCTGCTGAACAACTGACACAAGATCAAGACGCTGCCGACGCCGCTCAAGCCACAAATGAGTCTGTAGCCTCCCCTTTCGCCCAGATCGAAAACAGCGCCGAAGAGACGCAGGAAACAGCTCAGGCCGCACCAGCGCCGACACCGGTAGCCGAAGAAAAGAAGGCCCCAAATCACAGGGAAGTGATCGTCTCCAAGGGCGATACGCTTTCTACACTGTTCGAGAAAGTCGGCCTCCCGGCCGCGGCCGTCCATGAAGTCCTGGCCAGCGATAAACAAGCCAAGCAGTTCAGTCAGCTCAAACATGGCCAGAAACTCGAATTCGAATTGAATCCACAAGGCCAACTGACCAACCTGCACAGCAAGGTCAGCGACGTTGAAACCATCACCCTGACCAAGAACGACAAGGGTTATGTGTTCAACCGCGTTACCGCCAAACCGACTGTTCGCACTGCTTATGTGCACGGTGTGATCAACAGCTCGCTGTCGCAGTCCGCCGCACGCGCAGGCCTGTCCCACAGCCTGACCATGGACATGGCCAGCGTGTTCGGCTACGACGTCGACTTCGCTCAGGATATTCGCCAGGGTGACGAGTTCGATGTGATCTATGAACAGAAAGTGGTCAATGGCAAAGCCGTTGGCAACGGTCCGATCCTGTCCGCCCGCTTCACCAACCGCGGCAAGACTTACACCGCCGTGCGTTACACCAACAAGCAGGGCAACAGCAGCTACTACACCGCCGATGGCAACAGCATGCGCAAAGCGTTCATCCGTACACCGGTGGACTTCGCCCGCATCAGCTCTAAATTCTCCATGGGCCGCAAACACCCGATCCTCAACAAGATCCGCGCCCACAAAGGCGTCGACTATGCCGCCCCGCGCGGTACGCCGATCAAGGCTGCCGGCGACGGCAAAGTGCTGCTGGCCGGCCGTCGCGGCGGTTACGGCAACACCGTGATCATCCAGCACGGCAACACTTACCGTACGCTGTATGGCCACATGCAGGGCTTCGCCAAAGGCGTGAAGACCGGCGGCACAGTTAAACAGGGCCAGGTGATCGGTTACATCGGCACCACCGGCCTGTCCACCGGACCGCACCTGCACTATGAGTTCCAGGTGAACGGTGTTCACGTCGATCCGTTGGGCCAGAAGCTGCCGATGGCCGACCCGATCGCCAAATCCGAACGCGCTCGCTTCCTGGCGCAGAGCCAGCCGTTGATGGCTCGCATGGACCAGGAAAAAGCCACCATGCTGGCTTCGAGCAAACGTTAAGCCATGGCCCTGTATATCGGCGTGATGTCCGGCACCAGTCTCGACGGGCTGGACATCGCCCTGATCGAGCAATCCTCGGCGATCAATCTGGTCGCCACGCACTACATCCCCATGCCTGAAACCCTGCGCGCCGAGATGCTTGGCTTGTGCGCCAGCGGCCCCGACGAGATCGCCCGTTCGGCGATTGCCCAGCAGAACTGGGTGAAGCTCGCCGCGCACGGGATCCATACCCTCCTCGAACAGCAACAGCTCAAGCCTGAAGCCATTCGCGCGATCGGCAGCCACGGCCAGACCATTCGCCACGAACCCGCACGCGGTTTCACCGTGCAGATCGGCAACCCTGCCCTGCTCACGGAACTGACCGGCATCACCGTCGTCAGCGACTTCCGCAGTCGCGATGTGGCGGCTGGCGGTCAAGGCGCTCCGCTGGTTCCTGCCTTTCATGAAGCGTTATTCGAAGAGCGTACCGGTAACCGTGCAGTCCTGAATGTCGGCGGTTTCAGCAACCTCAGTCTGATTGAGCCGAACAAACCTGTAGCCGGTTTCGACTGTGGGCCTGGGAATGTGCTGATGGATGCCTGGATTCATCAGCAACGGAGCGAGAACTACGACCGTAACGGGCAGTGGGCAGCCAGCGGCAAGGTCGAACCGACCCTGCTGAAAGCCCTGCTCAGTGATCCGTTTTTCGTGACCCAAGGCCCGAAGAGCACCGGCCGCGAAGTCTTCAACCTGCCTTGGCTGGAGCAGCAACTGTCGCGCCTGCCAGGTTTCGCACCCGAAAACGTACAGGCGACACTGCTCGAACTGACGGCGCTGACCATCGTCGAATCGCTGCAAAGCGCTCAATCGAATACAGAAGAACTCCTGGTCTGCGGGGGCGGCGCCCACAACGCCACGCTGATGAAGCGCTTGGCCGACCTGCTACCCAACGCCAAAGTCGCCAGTACCGCGACCCACGGCGTCGATCCGGACTGGGTCGAAGCCATGGCCTTCGCTTGGCTGGCCCACTGCTGTCTGGAAGGGATCACCGCCAATCGCCCGAGCGTCACCGGCGCCAAAGGCCTGCGCGTACTCGGCGCCATCTACCCCAACTGACAAATCGCAGATAACAAAACGCCGCAGAACCGTGAGATTCTGCGGCGTTTTATTGTGTACGGTGAAGCGCGATCAGATCGAGAACGAGGAGCCGCAACCACAAGTGGTGGTGGCATTCGGGTTCTTGATCACGAAACGCGAGCCTTCCAGACCTTCCTGATAATCCACCTCGGCACCCGCCAGGTACTGGAAACTCATCGGATCGACCACCAGACTGACGCCTTCGCGCTCGACGATGGTGTCGTCCTCGGCCACATCTTCATCGAAGGTGAAGCCGTACTGAAACCCTGAACAACCGCCGCCCGTAACGAATACGCGCAGCTTCAAGCGATCATTCCCCTCTTCATCGACCAGGCTCTTCACCTTGTGCGCGGCACCTTGAGTGAATTGCAAAGCCGTGGGGGTGAAGGATTCGACGCTCATGCTGACTATCTCCCGGCGTTACGCCGCCATAATGCGTGATGACGCGCATTATCCGCTTGTCCTAGAAAATCGGTCAACTATTGTTACGGTATATCAATAAACCTGATCAACCGACCAGAATGCAAAAAGGCCCGTCAAACGGGCCTTTTACCAAGCAAGATCAGTCGTTACGGCAGCATGCCCGCATGGGACAGACCCAGACGCTCATCCAGCCCGAACAGGATGTTCATGTTCTGCACCGCCTGTCCCGACGCGCCCTTGACCAGGTTGTCGATCACCGACAGCACCACCACCAGATCACCATCCTGTGGACGGTGAACGGCAATGCGGCAGACGTTGGCGCCACGCACGCTGCGGGTTTCCGGATGGCTGCCGGCCGGCATCACGTCGACGAACGGTTCATTGGCATAACGTTTTTCGAACAGCGCCTGCAGGTCCACCGAGCGATCTACGACGGTCGCGTAGAGCGTGGAGTGAATGCCACGAATCATCGGCGTCAGGTGCGGCACAAAAGTCAGACCGACATCCTTGCCTGCGGCACGACGCAGCCCCTGGCGAATTTCCGGCAGATGACGGTGACCTTTCACCGCATAAGCCTTCATGCTTTCCGACGTTTCGGAGTACAGCGAGCCTACAGCAGCGCCACGACCGGCACCGCTGACACCGGATTTGCAGTCGGCGATCAGATGAGAAGCGTCGGCAATGCCCGTCTCAAGCAACGGAAGGAAACCCAGCTGCGTCGCGGTCGGATAGCAACCCGGCACCGCGATCAGGCGTGCTTTCCTGATTTGCTCACGATTGACTTCCGGCAAGCCGTAAACCGCCTCGTCCAGCAACTCCGGCGCACCGTGCGGCTGGCCGTACCACTTGGCCCATTCATCGGCGTCCTGCAGTCGGAAGTCAGCCGACAGGTCGATGACCTTGGTGCCGGCCGCCAGCAATTCGCCGGCCAGTGCGTGAGCAACGCCGTGCGGAGTCGCGAAGAACACCACGTCGCAAGCGCCCAACGTTTTGATGTCCGGCACGCTGAATGCCAGACCATCGTAGTGACCGCGCAGGTTCGGGTACATGTCAGCCACGGCCAGACCGGCCTCGGATCGGGAAGTGATCACAACCACTTCTGCCTGCGGATGCTGTGCCAACAGACGCAGCAGTTCGACACCGGTGTAACCCGTGCCGCCGACGATACCGACCTTGACCATAAACCTGCCCTCAACGAACCCACTGGAAAGCCGTCGATAATAGGGGCCGCGCGCCCCTGCGACAACCGTCAAGGTGACGTGCGGGCGCTCAAGCCTCTACTATCCGGCCTACCGTGAATTAGGGAATTACCAAAAATGCTCTATCTGTGGATCAAAGCGCTACATATCGTCAGCATCGTGTGCTGGTTTGCCGGCCTCTTCTATCTTCCGCGACTGTTCGTTTATCACGCGCAAAGTGAAGACACGATCAGCAAGGAACGCTTCAGCATCATGGAGCGCAAGCTGTATCGCGGCATCATGGGCCCGGCGATGATCGCCGCACTGATCTTCGGCGGCTGGCTGATCTACCTCAACCCGGGCATCTTCAGCAGCGGTGGCTGGATCCACGCCAAACTGACGCTGGTCGTGCTGTTGATCGGTTACCACCACATGTGCGGCGCGCAGGTAAAACGTTTTGCCCGTGGCGAGAACACCCGCAGCCATGTCTTTTATCGCTGGTTCAATGAAGTGCCGGTTCTGATATTGCTGGCTATCGTAATTCTGGTCGTGGTCAAGCCGTTCTAACTTCAACAAATACAACTTTCCGGGGTACTTCCGATGTCGCTGCCCGCTCTGCTCGAACAAGGTCTGCGCCTGCCCGTGGTGGCAGCGCCGATGTTCCTGATCTCCAATCCTGAACTGGTGCTGGCGTGCTGCCGCAACGGCGTGGTTGGCAGCTTCCCGGCGCTGAATCAACGCGAAAGCAGCGGTTTCAAGGCCTGGCTGGAGCAGATCGAAGCGGGACTGGCGACGTTGGAGAACCCGGCGCCGTACGCGGTGAACCTGATCGTCCACCACAGCAACCCGCGTCTGCAGGCTGACCTGAACATCTGCGTCGAGCACAAAGTCCCCATCGTCATCACCAGTCTTGGTGCCGTGAAGGAACTGGTAGACGCCGTGCACAGTTACGGCGGCCTGGTCTTCCACGACGTGACAACCCGTCGCCATGCCGAGAAAGCCGCCGAGGCCGGTGTCGATGGCTTGATCGCTGTTGCAGCCGGCGCCGGTGGGCATGCCGGGACGTGGAGCCCGTTTTCGCTGATTGCCGAGATCCGCGAGTTCTTCGACAAGACCCTGTTGCTTGCAGGATGTTTGAACCACGGGCATGAGATTCTCGCCGCACAACTGCTCGGCGCGGATCTGGCCTACTTCGGCACGCGATTTATCGGCACCACTGAAAGTCATGCGCCTGACGCCTACAAGGAGATGCTGCTGACTGCCAAAGCCGCCGACATCATTCATACTCCTGCCGTGTCCGGTGTACCGGCCAGTTTCATGCGCCAAAGCCTGGAGGCCGCCGGTTTCGACATGGCAGCCCTGCAAGGCAAGGGCGAAGTGAATTTCGGCGACAAGCTCAAGCCGATCAACGACGAAGCCAAGGCCTGGAAAACCGTGTGGTCTGCGGGCCAGGGCGTGGGGCAGATCGACGATCTGCCAAGCGTGGATCAACTGGTGGCGCGTCTTGATGCCGAATACCGCCAGGCCCTGGAGCACGCAGCGCAACTGCCGAAACGCTGGCCACGTTGAATGAAACCCGGCCAGTCGCTGTCTGACTGGCCTTAGTCTCAATTTATCTCGCGACAAGGATGCCTCGGCCATGAGCGAACCCCGTTACAAGATCGTTTTCGACGGCGCGCTCCAGCCCGGCGTCGATATCACCACGGCCAAGCTCAACCTGGCCGATCTGTTCAAAAGCGATGTCGCCGCCATCGAGCGTCTGTTCAATGGCCGCACCGTCGCGCTCAAGCGTGATCTGTCCCACAGCGATGCGCAGACTTATCTGCAAGCGCTGGGCAAGACCGGGATCGATGCCCGGATCGAAACCGAAACGCCCATCGAGCTGAACCTGTCGGATGTCCACGAGCAAAGCGCCGCCCCGACTGAGCCCGATTCGCCTTATGCGCCCCCTCGCGCCGCCGTCGGTGAAACCCTGCCGGCATTCGCGCCTCTCAAACCGTTCAGCGTTGAAGGCCGGATCGGCCGCTTGCGTTACCTGGCATGGTCGATGGTGTTGAGCCTGGTAGCCCTGCCAATCGTCAGCGTGTTCGCGCTGATCGGACTGGGCCTGGTGAGCGCCGACTCGACGACCGGCCTGATCATCGGCGGTCTCCTCGCCTTCTTACTGTTTCTGGCCTTCGCGATCGTCGGCATCCTCTTCAGCGTCCAGCGCTTACACGATATCGGCTGGTCGGGGTGGCTCTGGCTGCTGACCCTGGTGCCATTCGTGGGCAGCTTCTTCCCTCTGGTGATCATGGTCGTGCCGGGTAATGCCGGCGCCAATCGCTATGGCCCACCGCCTCCGCCGAACAGTACGGCAGTCAAAGTGCTGTGCTCGCTGTGGATCGTGTTTATCGGGCTGTTTTTCATAGGTGGCATGCTGGGCGGAATCACTGCGATCCAGCAGGAATATGAAAGCAGCCTTGAAAGCAGCTACGAGAGCGGTTCGGTGACCACCGATGAAATCGATGTCGAAGTCGAGCCCGCCGTGAATTCGGCAGACGATGCAGCCGAAGCCGCCCTCGCCCCTGTAGACTCTGCGAAAGAATGAACAACGCTCCCCGCCGTGACACCTGCGTCCACGGCGCGGCGCTGTTGCGATGGAGATTTGCATGACCCGTTACGCTCTGATCACCGGCGCCTCCAGCGGCATCGGTCTGGCCATGGCCGAAGCCCTGGCGCGCCGTGGCCGCAGCCTGATTCTGGTGGCCCGCCAGCGTGATCAGCTGGAAAGCATTGCGCTTGAACTGACCCAGCGCTTCGGCGTGGAGGTACTGTTTCGCGCCTGCGATCTCGGTGAGCCGCTGCGCCTGTCCGGTTTTCTGCTGGAGCTCGAGGAAGGCGACCGGCAGATCGATCTGTTGGTCAATTGCGCCGGCATCGGTACTTGCGGCCCGTTCCTGGCCCAGGACTGGATGACCGAACAGGACCTGATCGAAGTGAACATCCTCGCCCTCACCCGCCTCTGCCATGCCATCGGCAACAGCATGGCGTTGCAGGGTGGCGGTCAGATTCTCAATGTCGCGTCGGTGGCCGCCTTCAACCCCGGCCCCTGGATGAGCACCTACTACGCCAGCAAGGCGTATGTTCTGCATTTCTCGGAAGCACTGCGGGTGGAACTGAAGAAGTGTGCGGTCAAAGTGTCGGTGCTCTGCCCCGGCCCGACCCGCACCGCGTTTTTCCGTACAGCACAACTGAATGACGACAAACTCAAAGGCAGCAATTTGCTCATGAGCCCCGAGGAAGTCGCGTTGTATACCGTGCGCGCCCTGGAGAAAAACCGCGCGATCATCATTCCCGGACGCCGGAACCGCTGGTTCGCCTTTTTGCCTCGGCTCGGTTCGCGCTGGCTCAATCGAACGATTGTCGGCATGGTCAACAAGGCTTACTGCCCGCGCTGAAAAGCCCTACGGCAAAACACTGGGCGGGCTTATCCCCCTATGAGTACACTCAGGCCAGCCCAAACAATGGAGAAAACAGCTGTGGATACTCTGTTCACCAAGATCATCAACCGGGAAATCCCGGCGAAGATCATCTACGAGGACGACCAGGTTCTGGCGTTCCACGACATCGCCCCACAGGCACCGGTGCACTTTCTGGTGATCCCGAAGAAACCGGTGCGCACTCTCAACGACCTGACCGAAGACGACAAGGCACTGGCCGGGCATATCCTGTTCACCGCCCAGCGTCTGGCGCTGGAACTGGGTTGCGAGGAAGGCTTCCGGGTGGTGATGAACTGCAATGAAATGGGCGGGCAGACTGTCTACCACATTCACATGCACGTGCTCGGTCAACGCCAGATGAACTGGCCTCCGGGCTGATTGAACTCCAAGATCGGTGGGAGCGCCCTGCTCCCACATGACCCAGCGCAAACCTTCCCCGGCCGATTCGGTTAAACTGGCCGCCGAGATTCTTCCCGGAGGTCAGCATGACTACCCAACGTCACTACTCGCCCATTGATCGTCTTCTGCTGCAAGCCGATGCCGCGATGCGTACCCTGCTGCCCTTCAGTGGCCAGCCGTACCGTCCGTCGCCGGCGATCGTGCAGCCCGATGTGCAAATGAGCGATGAGGACACCCGCCACGTCGCCGGCCTGATGCGCATCAACCACACCGGTGAAGTCTGCGCCCAGGCGCTGTATCAGGGCCAGGCGCTGACCGCCAAGCTGCCACAGGTACGCGAGGCCATGGAGCATGCGGCCGAAGAAGAGATCGATCATCTGGTCTGGTGCGAACAGCGCATTCACCAGTTGGGCAGCCACACCAGTGTGCTCAACCCACTGTTCTACGGGATGTCGTTCGGGATCGGCGCAGTCGCCGGGTTGATCAGCGACAAGGTCAGTCTCGGGTTTGTCGCCGCCACCGAGCATCAGGTCTGCAAGCACCTGAACGAGCATTTGGAACAATTGCCGGCCGAGGACGAAAAATCCCGGGCGATTCTGGAGCAGATGCGTATCGATGAAGAACATCACGCGGAAAGTGCACTGGAGGCCGGCGGTTTCCGCTTCCCGGCACCGGTAAAGTTCGGCATGAGCCTGTTGGCCAAAGTGATGACCAAGAGCACTTACCGTATCTGAAAAACGCCCATGAAAAAGGCGACTGCCGCAAAGCAGTCGCCTTTTTTTGTGCCCGGAGTTCTTAGCTCGGCATATTGCGCGCGTAGAAAATTTCCAGCATTTCGTGTTTCACACGCTCAGTCACCTGAGCACGTTGCTCGGAAGACAGGTTGCTGGTGGCATCGCCGAACAGGTAATTGTCCAGTTCGAAGTTCTTCAGCAGCATTTTGGTGTGGAACAGGTTTTCCTGGTACACGTTCACGTCGGTCATCTGGTACGCGTCGCGGGTGTCTTCGGAGAGGTAGTTCTGGATCGAGTTGATCTCGTGGTCGATGAAGTGCTTGTTGCCTTCAACGTCACGGGTGAAGCCGCGCACACGGTAATCCACGGTCACGATGTCCGAATCGAACTGGTGAATGAGGAAATTGAGCGCTTTGAGCGGTGAAATGACACCACAGGTCGACACGTCGATGTCCACACGGAAGGTCGCGATACCGGCGTCCGGATGGATTTCCGGGTAGGTGTGCACCGTGATGTGGCTCTTGTCGAGGTGGGCCAGGATGATTTCGGGCAATGGGCCCGGAGACTCTTCGATCTGGCTTTCGGTCGGGGTCACCGGCTCTTCCGAGATCAGAATCGTGACGCTGGCACCCTGAGGCTCATAGTTCTGACTCGCAATGTTCAGAATGTTGGCACCAATGATTTCGACAACTTCCGTGAGGATCTGCGTCAGGCGTTCGGCGTTGTACTCTTGATTGATGTACTCGACGTAAGCCTGCTGGTCTTGCGGGGTTTCCGCGTAGCAGATGTCATAGATGTTGAAGCTCAAGGTCTTTGTCAGGTTATTGAACCCGTGGAGCTTGAGTTTGCTTTTCACCGTTAAAAACTCTCTATGTATGCGGCACGGCCGCGTGATCAAGCATGCCCGTCAAGTGCGAACAACGCACCTGCGTAGGACGGTTAACACCTCTTCGCGATGGCGATTTTGGTTATCTGTTCAGGCGGATGACCCGTCGGTTGACTGATCACGGCCCTGAAAAAAGTGGCGCATTATGCAGACGTCAGCGGGGGATCGCCAGAGTCTGCACTGCTTTTATGATAGTTGAATGTCGGCTCAGCCGAGTTCGACGATTTCGTAGTCGTGGGTGATCGCTACACCGGCGGCGCCGAGCATGATCGAGGCCGAGCAATACTTCTCGGCAGACAGTTCGATGGCGCGTTTGACCTGGGCTTCTTTCAGGCCACGGCCCTTGACCACGAAGTGCATGTGGATTTTGGTGAACACTTTCGGATCTTCGGTCGCGCGCTCGGCTTCCAGAAAGGCTTCGCAGCTTTCAACGGCCTGACGGGACTTCTTCAAAATGCTGACCACGTCGAAATTGCTGCAACCGCCGACACCCAGCAGGAGCATTTCCATCGGGCGGACTCCGAGGTTACGACCACCGGCGTCCGGCGGACCGTCCATGACCACGACATGACCGCTGCCGGATTCGCCGAGGAACATGGCTTCGCCAGCCCATTGGATGCGTGCCTTCATCGCCAAGACTCCACTGTAGAAAAAAGGGTCGCCAGCTTAGCACAGGGCCCTGCCCGGACAGCGAGCACGTTCCTAGGACGAATGCACCTTTAACGTAGGTGATTTCTCGAAATTTCGACGAAGTGTCTGGTAAGCTGGCGCCAATTCGCTGGCGCCCTCGCCAGACTGTGTAGCAACCGCCTCAGCGCCTCATATAAAAACCAAATATAACCGTGCAGTCTTTTCGGGATACAACCATGGTTGGTATTACCCCCACACCCAAAATCAAGAACCTCGACAAGCTGCTGATGCATTGCCAGCGCCGGCGTCATGCGGCCAAGAGCAACATCATCTGCGCCGGGGATCGCTCCGACACGCTGTACTTCATCATTCGCGGTTCGGTCACGATCCTGATCGAGGATGACGACGGCCGCGAAATGATCATCGCGTACCTGAATGCCGGGGACTTCTTCGGTGAGCTGGGTCTTTTCGAAGAGGCCGGCCAGGAGCAACAGCGCAGCGCCTGGGTGCGGGCCAAGGTTGAATGCGAAGTCGCGGAAATCAGCTACGCCAAGTTCCGCGAATTGTCGCAGCAGGATCCAGACATTCTTTACGTCCTCAGCGGACAAATCGCACAACGCCTGCGCAACACCACTCGCAAGGTCGGAGACCTGGCGTTCTTCGACGTCACCGGCCGTGTCGCTCGCTGTTTGCTGGAGCTGTGCAAACAACCGGACGCGATGACCCACCCCGATGGCATGCAGATCAAAGTGACCCGTCAGGAGATCGGCCGGATTGTCGGTTGTTCACGGGAGATGGTCGGCCGCGTCCTCAAGGATCTGGAAGAACGCAACCTGGTGGATGTGAAAGGCAAGACCATGGTGGTCTTCGGTACTCGCTGAATTCCAAAGCTCAGTCGGCGTAGATCTGCGCCAGCATCAAACGAAAGAGCTCATCAAGACGCGCCAGTGCATGGGGCGCCGGGAATTTCTCATGCAGAGCGATGTGGCTGGCGGCACGAACCCGCTGCTCCAGACCACACGCTTCGTTGAAGCGGTTGACCGCCGCCACCATCGACTCACGCTCGTCCTCCACCAGCATCGCGCCGTGCACCAACCCCACCGGACGCTGACCGCCCTGACTCTGACGCCAGCGCTGGGCGGTGCCGACCATCTTGCGACCGTCGAGATTGACGTTGAAGCGCCCATCGCAGAACGCCCCGTCGATTTCACCCAACGACGAAGTGCCACCCAACTCGTCCAGCAACTCGCAGATCGGATCGCATAACCGCCGGTAAGCGGTTTCGATGCGGTTCAGATCGCCTTCGCTGCGAGGCGGTGCGTAGACCAGTGCAATGTTGATGGTGGAAGCCGATTGCGGAACAGGTTCGCCGCCGGTTTCACGCAACAGCACCGGCCAACCGGCAGCAGCGGAGACTTCGCAGGCGTGATCGAATCCTGGGAGGCGATTCAGGCGGCGCGGCATGACCAAAGCACGGTCGCTGGGTTGCCAAAAAAGCAGACCAGATTCGGCATCACCAGCGCAGACCGAGGCCAGAAGATCCTGTTCGGCTTGCAGGCCGGCTTCGATGGTCAGGGAAGTTGGAGTCATCAAGGTATCCACCAGACAGTTAAATCTGTAGAGCTTTCAATGCCGTCATCGCGAGCAGGCTCGCTCCCACATTGGAATGAGTTTCCCTGTGGGAGCGAGCCTGCTCGCGATTGGGTCCGACTCGGTCTACCGAAACTCAGTCGAGGGTCGAACCACTCACCGGAACGCCGCGCTCCGGGAAGAACAGACGCTGCAGTTCGATGCCCGGGCTTTCGGCGCGCATGAACGCTTCGCCGACCAGGAACGCGTAAACATCGCTGATTTCCATCAGTTCGACATCGGCACGATTGAGGATCCCGCTCTCGGTGACCACCAGCCGATCGCGCGGAATGCGTGGCAGCAGGTCGAGGGTGGTTTCCAAACTGACATCAAAGGTGTGCAGATTGCGGTTGTTGACCCCGACCAGTGGCGTGTCGAGGGTTTTCAACGCGCGCTCCAGCTCGTCGCCGTCGTGCACTTCCACCAATACGTCGAGACCGACGTCTTTGGCGACTGACGCCAGTTCAGCCATTTTCACGTCATCCAGCGCAGCGACGATCAATAACACGCAATCGGCGCCAAGGGCACGGGCTTCGACGATCTGATACGGATCGATCATGAAGTCCTTGCGGATCACCGGCAGCGAGCACGCCGCGCGGGCCTGTTGCAGGTAAACATCGGCGCCCTGAAAGTAGTCGATATCGGTCAGCACCGACAGGCAGGTCGCCCCGCCCTTCTCGTAGCTTTTGGCGATGTCGGCGGGAACGAAGTTCTCGCGGATCACGCCCTTGCTCGGCGACGCCTTCTTGATTTCGGCGATCACGGCCGGTTGTTTCTTCTTGGCCTGCGCCAGCAGTGCCTGGGCAAAACCACGGGGTGCATCGGCCGCCTTGGCCAGACTTTCCAGCTCGCTCAGGCTCACACGGGTGCTACGCTCGGCGACTTCCTGAACCTTGCGGGCCAGAATGTTTTCCAGAACCGTCGGTACACTCATCCCTCATTCTCCACTTTGAATACCGCGGTAAAGGCACCCAACTCCTCGAGTTTCTCCCGAGCAAGACCGGTGTGCAGAGCGTCGTGGGCCAGTGCCACGCCCTCTTTCAGACTTGTTGCCAGGTCGGCGGCGTACAGCGCCGCGCCGGCATTGAGCACGATCATTTCGGCAGCCTTCTGACCGTTCTCGGTCTTGCGCTTGCCCAGTGCATCGCGGATCAGCGCCAGCGAGGCTTCCGGGCCTTCGACCGACAGACCGTGCAGGCTCTGGCTCTTCATGCCCAGATCTTCCGGTTCGACCCAATATTCGGTGATTTGATCGTCCTTCAACTCGGCAACAAAGGTCGGTGCCGCCAGACTGAATTCGTCCAGACCATCCTTCGAATGCACCACCAGCACGTGTTTACTGCCAAGACGCTGCAAGACTTCAGCCAACGGCCGGCACAGCGCAGGCGTGAACACGCCCACCACCTGATGTTTCACACCGGCCGGATTCGTAAGCGGGCCGAGCATGTTGAACAAGGTACGCAGGCCGAGATCGCGACGCGGGCCGGCAGCGTACTTCATGGCTTTGTGGTGAGTCTGGGCAAACATGAAACCGATGCCGACGTTGTCGATGCAGCGCGCCACTTGAACCGGGGTCAGGTTGAGGTAGATGCCGGCGGCTTCCAGCAGATCAGCGCTGCCGCTCTTGCCCGACACCGCACGGTTACCGTGTTTGGCCACGGTGCAGCCCGCCGCCGCCACCACAAAGGACGATGCGGTCGACACGTTGAAAATATTCGCGCCGTCACCGCCGGTGCCGACCACATCAACCACGCCGTCGAGAGTCTTGAGTTCGACCTTGTCCGCCAGCTCGCGCATCACCGATACGGCGCCGACGATTTCGTCGATGCTTTCGCTCTTCATGCGCATGGCCATCATGAACGCGCCGATCTGCGCGTCCGTGCATTGGCCGGTCATGATTTCGCGCATCACGTCGCGCATTTCATCGGTGCTGAGGTCGAGGTGATCGACGATACGGCTCAGGGCTGTCTTGATATTCATGGAAAGTCCTTAGCGCGTGCCGCCGGTTTGTTTGAGGAAGTTGGCGAACAGTTCATGGCCCTGTTCGGTGAGGATCGATTCCGGGTGGAACTGTACGCCCTCGATGTTCAGGGTCTTGTGACGCAGACCCATGATTTCGTCGACCGAACCGTCATCGTGCTGGGTCCACGCGGTCAGCTCCAGGCAATCGGGCAACGTTTCGTGTTTGACGATCAGGGAATGATAGCGAGTGACGGTCAGCGGACGGTTCAGACCGGCAAACACACCCTTGTCCTCGTGGAATACCGGGCTAGTCTTACCGTGCATCACCTGGCGGGCGCGGACGACGTCGCCGCCAAAGGCCTGGCCGATCGATTGGTGGCCGAGGCAGACGCCGAGGATCGGCAGTTTGCCGGCAAAGTGCTTGATGGCTTCGATGGAAATGCCGGCTTCGGTCGGCGTACACGGGCCTGGGGATACAACGATCCGCTCAGGGTTGAGCGCTTCGATTTCGGCGATTGTCAGTTCGTCGTTGCGCACCACTTTGACCTCGGCACCCAGCTCGCCGAGGTATTGCACAACGTTGTAAGTAAAGGAGTCGTAGTTGTCGATCATCAGCAACATGGCGTTTCGAACCTCTTGAATTCTGACTTGAAGACAGCCTTCGGATGACTTGCCAGGGCGCTGCACACTGCCGGACGCGCAGGTCGCATCGGCACAGCGGCATTTCAAACGGGCAAGGAAGGCAAAGCGATACAGATCCGGCGGGGCCGGCAGAAAAGATTCAGGCGCGCCAACGCCAGCGGGCGTGTGCCTTGATGACTTGATCCAGAAGTTTGCTGGTGATCAACACGGGGAAGGTCTCGTTCATACGTTTCGGCACAGTAACTTAGCTGGGCGGAGCGTGCAATATGGCCGGGGCCGTGGGGACTAAAACAATGGGAGGGTTGACGACCGATGGCAAAACGCCGGAAGTTTTTGGTACTGTCGTTTCGTTCACTACAACAATAAATAAACGGACTTGCTCATGATCAAACAGACGTTGTTTGTACCGCTCGCCGGATGCCTGCTCGCGATGGCCTGCGCCCAGGCGAACGCCGCACCCAATCCTTATTCGAATTTCGTGGTCTTCGGCGACAGCCTTAGTGATGCGGGGACTTTCACCGACAGCGGCGGCCCGGCCGGCGCCACCGAACGCTACACCAACCGCACGGGCCCGAACTATCAGGACGGCAGCGGTGAGTTCTACTCACTCAACGCCACGCAATTGCTCGGTGGCCGTCTCGGCTTCACCCCGGACCAGACCGCCTCCTCGTCCTCAGCGGTACGTGCCGGCCAAGGCCAGCCGGACGGTAACAACTGGGCTGTGGGCGGCTACCGCACCGACCAGATTCTCGACTCGATCACCAGCCAGTCCGCCACTGGCGAACGCACCCGCGCCGGTTATCTGCCGTCGAACGGTTTCCGCGCCGACCCGAATGCCCTCTATTACCTGACCGGGGGCGGCAACGATTTCCTCCAGGGCCGCGTCACCAGTCTCCCTCAGGCGAATGCCGCCGCCGATCGACTGGTCGACAGCGTACGCACACTGCAAGGTGCCGGCGCCCGTTACATCATGGTCTGGCTGTTGCCGGACATCGGCCTGACACCGGCTATCAACGGCTCGCCGCTGCAAGCCTTCACCTCGCAACTCAGCGCCCAGTTCAATACCGAACTGGTCAGCCAGTTGCAGAGCGTCAACGCCAACGTCATTCCGCTGAACGTTCCGGTTCTGCTCAAAGAGGCATTCGCCAATCCGGCGCAGTTCGGCCTGGCCACTGACCAGAATCTGGTCGGTACCTGCTTCAGCGGCAGCGGCTGCACCGAGAACGCCCGATACGGGATCAACAGCGCCACCCCGGATCCGACGAAGCTGATCTACAACGACGCCGTCCACCCGACCGAAGCCGGGCAGCGCCTGATTGCCGATTACGCTTACTCGCTGCTGGCCGCGCCATGGGAAGCGACCCTGTTGCCGCAAATGGCTCAAGGCACCTTGCGCTCGCATCAGGATGAGCTGCGCAACCAGTGGCTGGCGGATTGGGAAAACTGGCAGGCCGTTGGCCAATGGCGGGCAATTGTCGCCGGCGGTGGCCAGCATCAGGATTTCGACAGCCAGAGCAGCGGCGCCAGCGCCGACGGCAACGGTTACAACCTGAACATCGGCGGCAGCTACCGTCTCAACGACGCGTGGCGCGTGGGCGTGGCGGCGGGTTTCTACAACCAGAAACTCGAGGCCGGCGACAACGACTCGGACTACAAGCTGAACACTTATCTGGGCACCGCGTTCGCCCAGTACCAGCAGAACCGCTGGTGGGGTGACGCCGCCGTGACCGCCGGGCATCTGGATTACGACAGCCTCAAACGCAAATTCCAGCTGGGGGTCAACGAGCGCGGCGAGAAAGGCGATACCGACGGTTATGTGCTGGCCTTCAGCGGACGCGTGGGTTACGACATTGCGCCGCAAGCGAGCAGCCCATGGCATCTGTCGCCGTTCGTCAGTGCCGACTTTGCCAAGGTTGAAGTCGATGGTTATTCGGAAAACGGCGCCGACTCCACCGCACTGACGTTCGATGACCAGTCGCGCATCTCCCGCCGTCTCGGCCTCGGGATTCAGGGCAAGTATCAGATCACCTCGCAGACCCAGGTGTTCGGCGAATTCGCCCATGAGCGCGAGTACAACGACGACACCCAAAATGTGACGATGAATCTCAACAGCCTGCCGAACAACCGCTACACCCTGGCCGGCTATACCCCTCAAACCAACCTGAACCGCCTGAATCTAGGCGTGAGCCACAACCTCACCAAGGACCTGGCATTGCGCGCCAGCTACGACATCCGCAAGGATGACGACTTCACCCAGCAAGGGATCAACGTCGGCGTAGCACTCGACTTCTGATTCGCAGGCCATAAAAAACGCGGTGCCCTCACAGGCGCCGCGTTTTTTTATGGCTGAATCATCAATCACTCAGTCCGGGGTTTGCTCGGCCAGCGCAACAGCGCGGAACATCGCCCGACGCTTGTTGATGGTTTCTTCCCACTCCAGCGCCGGCACCGAGTCGGCGACGATACCGCCACCGGCCTGCACGTGCAGTTCGCCGTTCTTGATCACGGCGGTACGGATCGCAATCGCGGTGTCCATGTTGCCGTTCCAGGCGAAGTAGCCGACCGCACCGCCATACACACCACGCTTGACCGGCTCCAGCTCGTCGATGATTTCCATCGCGCGGATCTTCGGTGCGCCGGACAAGGTACCCGCCGGCAGGATCGCCCGTAGTGCGTCCATCGCCGTCAGCCCGGTTTTCAACTGACCGGTCACGTTGGACACGATGTGCATCACGTTGGAATAACGCTCGATGACCATCTTCTCGGTGAGCTTCACCGAACCGATTTCCGAAACGCGACCGGTGTCGTTGCGTCCGAGGTCGATCAGCATCAGGTGCTCGGCAATCTCCTTGTCGTCCGACAGCAGGTCTTCTTCCAGCGCCACGTCGGCCTCTTCGGTGGCCCCGCGAGGACGGGTGCCGGCAATCGGGCGCACGGTGATCAGGTTGTCTTCGACCCGCACCAGCACTTCCGGCGAACTGCCGACGACGTGGAAATCGCCGAAGTTGAAGAAGTACATGTACGGCGTCGGGTTGAAGCAACGCAGTGCGCGGTACAGATCGATCGGCGCCGCCTTGAAGTCGATCGACATGCGCTGGGACGGCACGACCTGCATGCAGTCACCGGCGAGGATGTATTCCTTGATGGTGTCGACGGCTTTTTCGTAGTCGTCCTGGGTGAAACTGGAGCGGAACACCGGCTCGGCCGCCTGCTGCTTGCTGAAATCCAGGCCACGGCGCGGGGTGATCGGCTGACGCAGTTTTTCCAGCAGTTGCTGCAATTGCGCCTGGCCCTGCTCGTAGGCATCGGCCTGCGCCGGATCGGCCAGCACGATCGCGTGCATCTTGCCGGCGAGGTTGTCGAACACCACCACCGCATCGGAAACCATCAGCAGGATGTCCGGCACGCCCAGCGGATCCGGGTTCGGGCATTTGCCGAGGCGCTTCTCTACATAACGCACACAGTCGTAACCGAAGTAACCCACCAGACCGCCGTTGAAACGCGGCAGACCGGCGATGGTCGGCACGTTGTAGCGGGCCTTGAAGGTTTCAACGAAAGCCAACGGGTCTTCGACGTCGTGGCTTTCGGTCTCGACGCCATCGACGGTGATGCTGACGTGATGATCGTGAACCCGCAGCACCGTGCGGCACGGCAGGCCGATGATCGAGTAACGACCCCATTTCTCGCCGCCCTGCACCGATTCGAGCAGGTAGGAATTGGGCTGGTCGGCCAGTTTCAGGTAGATCGACAGCGGCGTGTCGAAGTCGGCCAGGGTTTCACAGGCCAGCGGGATGCGGTTGTAGCCGTCAGCGGCCAGACGCAGGAATTCTTCGCGAATCATAGGGTGCCTCGTGGTGTGAGGTGCAAATCAGTCAGGTGTGCAAACGCGCCGGCAGGCCGGCCAGGAACAAGTCAGGCGCGCCAACGCCAGCGGGCCAGGGCCTTGATGACTTTCATCCAGAGTTTGCGGGTGACCACCACGATGGCGTTTCCAGAAGGGGATTGAGAAGCGTCGGGCAACGTTATCTCAGCGGCCGTATCCAGGCAACCGGGAATTAGCTTGCGCAGATCGTCGATCACCAGCGCTGGGGATTCCTCGGCAATCGGCCGGCCATGGTTGTAGCCGTAACTCAACGCAACACATTTGACCCCCGCCGCTTTCGCCGCCAGCACGTCGCTGCGCGAATCGCCGACGAACAGCGATTGCGAGGCCGGAATGCCGGACATCTTCATGACGAAGAACAGCGCCGCCGGGTCGGGCTTCTTCTGCGGCAGGGTGTCGCCGCCGATGATCCACTTGAAGTAGCGGCCGATCTTCATCTGATCCAGCAGCGGCGCGACGAAGCGCTCCGGCTTGTTGGTGATCAGCGCCATGGCCACGCCCTGCTTGTGCAGCCATTTCAGAGTGTCGCGCACGCCGGGATAGACCACGGTCAGCTCATGGCTGGCGCCGTAGGCTTCCATGAAAACCTCCAGCGCATGCTCGGCTTCGACGTCATCCACGGCGGAATGATCGATGCCGCCGGCCAAAGCGCGGCGCACCAGCACCGGCGCACCGTTGCCGACCCACTCGCGCACCGACTCGATACCGGCAGGCTTGCGCCCGAGGGAGAGCAGCATGTTATCCACAGCCGCCGCCAGGTCTGGTACCGAATCGATCAGCGTGCCATCCAGATCGAACATCACCAACCGCGGCAGTTGCCCCGGGAACAGCTGCTCAAAACCGCTCATGGGCGAGCCAGCGCCAGTTCGGAACGCATCTTGTCGATGACTTCTTGATAGTTCGGCGCATTGAAGATCGCCGAGCCGGCCACGAAGGTGTCGGCGCCAGCGGCAGCGATTTCACGGATGTTGTTGACGTTGACGCCGCCGTCGATTTCCAGGCGGATGTCACGGCCCGAAGCATCGATGATCGCGCGCGCTTCGCGCAGCTTCTCGAGGGTGCCGGGGATGAATTTCTGCCCGCCGAAGCCCGGGTTGACGCTCATCAGCAAGACCATGTCGACCTTGTCGATCACGTACTTGAGCACATCCAGCGGAGTCGCCGGATTGAACACCAGGCCGGATTTGCAGCCGCCCTCACGGATCAGTTGCAGCGAACGATCGACGTGCAGCGTGGCTTCCGGGTGGAAGGTGATGTAGGTGGCGCCGGCCTCGATGAAATCGCCGACGATGCGATCCACCGGGCTGACCATCAGGTGCGCGTCGATCGGCGCGGTCACGCCGTACTTGCGCAGCGCGGCGCAGACCATCGGGCCGATGGTCAGGTTCGGTACGTAGTGGTTGTCCATGACATCGAAGTGGACGAAGTCGGCACCGGCGGCCAGTACGTTGTCCACTTCCTCGCCGAGGCGGGCGAAGTCGGCGGAGAGAATCGACGGAGCAATAACGAAGGGCTGCATGACGCACCTTTTCTGAGCTAAATCACGATGGCGCGCATTGTATACCTCAAGTTTCCGCGCGCGCACCGTGACCGCGATGATTGGGTTGTGCCATGACCGGCGGCCGCCAGATTCTCAGTAGGCCGCCCGGTAGATCTTCTCGATGTCGGCGGCGCTGAGCTTGCGCGGGTTGTTGCGCATCAGACGCTCGATCCCCGCGGCCTCTACGGCCATGGCCGGGATCGCTTCTTCGGGCACGCCGAAACTGCGCAAACCCAGCGGGATTTCTACCGCCGCGCACAGTTCGGTCATCGCAGCGACGGCGCTGTCGGCCGCTTCATTGAGACTCAGATGAGCGGTCTTTACCCCCATGGCTTCGGCAATATCCTGCATCCGTTCGACGCAGGCCATCTTGTTCCAGGTCATCACATACGGCAGCAACAGCGCATTACTGACGCCGTGGGCAATGTTGAAGCGCCCGCCCAGCGGATACGCCAGCGCATGCACCGCGCCGACCCCGGCGTTGCCGAACGCCATGCCGGCCATCAGGCTGGCGGTGGCCATGTCTTCCCGGGCCTGCAGGTTGGACGGATTGGCGTAGGCCTTGGGCAATGAGCGAGCGATCAACTTGATCGCGCCGATGGCCAGCGAATCAGTGATCGGCGAGGCATTCAGCGACAAGTAGGATTCGATGCCATGCACCAGCGCGTCGACGCCACTGGCGGCGGTGACACTGCGCGGGCAGGTCAGGGTCATCTGCGGGCTGACCAGCGCCACATCCGGCAACAAATAATCGCTGACGATGCCCTTCTTCAGTTGGGCGACCTTGTCCGAAAGAATGGCGACATTGGTCACTTCGGAACCGGTGCCGGCCGTGGTCGGGATGGCGATCAGCGGCGGGCCCTTGCGCGGCACCTGATCGACGCCGAACAGATCCTCCAGCGCGCCGTGATAACCGGCATACGCCGCGACGCTCTTGGCGATGTCGATGGCACTGCCGCCGCCGAGACCGATCAGCCCGTCATGCCCGCCCTCTCGGTAGACACGCATGCAATCCTCGACAATGGCGATTTCCGGATCCGGCAGCACCCGGTCGAAGATTTCGTACTCGCGCTCGCCGATCTGCGCCAGCGCCAGCTCCACCGTGCCGGATTTCACCAGCGCGGCATCGGTGACGATCAGCGGGTTGTCGATGTCCAGCCGCGTGAGCTCGGCCGCCAGTTGCTCGATGGCCCCGGCGCCGGTGATCAGTTTGTGAGCGATCTTGAACGAGGAAAGACTCATCGTGCGCAGCCTCTTATAGATGTGGGAGCTGAGCACAAGCGTAGCTGGGGAATTCGGGTTGTCTGTCATTCAGCGCATGAATGATCAGAGCAGCACTTGTGGGAGCGAGCTTGCTCGCGAAGGCGGCGTCACATGTGTAATCTGTATCGCCTGACACATCGCTTTCGCGAGCAAGCTCGCTCCCACAGGTTTTGGTGGCGGACTCTTAGACCTGAGCAGTACGCAGCTTCTCACTCCGCCCACGCAACCACTCCAGCGTCAGCAACAGAATCACCGAGAAGGCAATCAGCAGCGTTGCAGCCGCCGCAATAGTCGGACTCAGGTTCTCGCGAATCCCGCTGAACATCTGCCGTGGCAACGTCGCCTGCTCAGGACCTGCGAGAAACAACGTCACCACCACTTCATCGAACGAAGTCGCAAAGGCAAACAGCGCCCCGGAAATCACCCCCGGCGCAATCAGCGGCAAGGTCACCCGACGGAATGTCACCAGCGGCGAGGCACCGAGACTGGCCGCCGCCCGCACCAGATTGTGGTTGAAGCCCTGCAACGTCGCCGACACCGTGATGATCACGAACGGCACACCGAGCACCGCGTGCACCACGATCAGCGAGAAGAAACTGTTGCCCAGCCCCAGCGGCGCGAAGAACAGGTAACTGGCCACACCGATGATCACCACCGGCACCACCATCGGCGAAATCACCAGCGCCATCACCAGCGGCTTGCCGGGGAAGTCGCCACGGGTCAGGCCGATGGCCGCCAGCGTGCCGAACACCATCGCCAGCACGGTCGCGGCCGGGGCGACGATGATGCTGTTCTTCAGCGAGCGCATCCATTCCGCCGAAGCGAAGAAGTCCTGATACCAGTGCAGCGAAAAGCCCTGCAGCGGGTACACCAGGAAACTGCCCGAGTTGAACGACAGCGGCACGATCACCAGCACCGGCAGGATAAGGAACAACAGGATCAAGCCGCAGAGAATCCGCAAGCTGTAGAACCACACCCGCTCGACGGGCGACATATAAGGACTCAGCATTTCAAATTCCCCTTAGCTTAGGCGCAGGCGACTGGCGCCCACCAGCCAGCTGTAGATCAGATAAAGCACCACGGTCGCCAGCAGCAACAGCCCGCCGAGCGCGGTGGCCATGCCCCAGTTGATGCTGGTGTTGGTGTAGAACGCGACGAAGTAGCTGACCATCTGATCGTTCGGGCTGCCCAGCAGCGCCGGGGTGATGTAGTAGCCGATGGCGAGGATGAACACCAACAGGCAACCGGCGCCGACACCGGCGTAGGTCTGCGGGAAGTACACCCGCCAGAAACTGGCGAACGGATGGCAGCCGAGGGAAATCGCGGCGCGCATGTACGTCGGCGAGATGCCTTTCATCACGCTGTAGATCGGCAGGATCATGAACGGCAGCAGGATGTGCACCATCGAGATGTAAACCCCGGTGCGGTTGAACACCAGCTCCAGCGGTTTATCGATGATGCCCATCGCCATCAGCGCGCTGTTGATCAATCCGCCGGATTGCAGCAACACGATCCACGCGGCGACTCGCACCAGAATCGACGTCCAGAACGGCAGCAGCACCAGAATCATCAGCAGGTTGCTTTGACGCGACGGCAGGTTGGCCAGCAGGTACGCCAGCGGATAGGCCAGTACCAGGCAGATCACGGTGATGATCAGGCCCATCCAGAAAGTCCGGGCGAAGATATCGAGGTAGATCGCCTGATCCGGGGTGGCCGGGGCAATTTCGCCGAGGTCGTCGATGCGGTGATCCACCGCCGCCAACAGATAGAACGGGGTGATGCTGCTGGTGTTGCGCTTCACCGCTTGCCAGTAGGCCGGATCGCCCCAACGCTCGTCGAGGCCCTCCAGCGCTTCTTTATAAGAGGCCGGTTCGCTGGCAAACGGCAACGAGCGGGCGGTTTTGGTCAGCAGGCTGCGATAGCCGGCCAACTCCATGTTCAGGCGCTTGGACAGATCGCCCAGGGTCTGGTTTTTGCGCGCTTCGGCGAGGTCTTCGCTGGCGGCTTTATAGACCGGTTCTGCGGGCAGGCCTCGACCGTCCCACGCAGCAATTGCGGTCACGGTGCGCGGCATGCCGCCGACCACTTCCGGGTTGCCGACGCTTTTATAGAGCAGCGCCACGATCGGCACCAGGAACACCAGCAACAGAAACAGCACCAGCGGCGCGATCAGCGCCTGGGCCTTCCAGCGGTTGACCCGCTCGGCGTGCTTGAGCCGCTGCTTCAAGGTGGGGCTGTTGCCCTCGTTCAGGGGAACGGCGATGGCCATGACGTACTCCGCAAATCTTTGATCGTTACAGAGGTGGCAAGCCACCTCGAACTTTTAATGTGGGAGCGGGCTTGCTCGCGAAGGCGGCGTGTCAGTCGACATCAAGGTGAATGTGCTGACGCTTTCGCGAGCAAGCCCGCTCCCACAGGAGGGCGAGCCCTCTGGTTACTTCGCAGCCCAGGAATTGAAGCGCTGCTCCAGTTGCTCGCCGTTGTCAGCCCAGAAGCTGACGTCGATCTGCACCTGGTTGGCGATGTTTTCCGGGGTGGTCGGCATGTCTTTCAGGATTGCCTTGTCCAGCAACGGCACTGCCTGAGAGTTGGCCGGGCCGTAGGCGATGTTTTCCGAGTAGGTCTTCTGCTGCTGCGGCTGCACCGAGAACGCGATGAATTTCTTCGCCGCTTCTGCACGCTTGGCGTCCAGGCCTTTCGGAATGGCCCAGGCGTCGAAGTCATAGATACCGCCGTTCCACACCACTTTCAGGTTGGACTCTTTCTGCACGGCAGCAATACGACCGTTGTAGGCCGAGCTCATGACCACGTCACCGGAAGCGAGGTATTGCGGCGGCTGGGCGCCGGCTTCCCACCACTGGATGTTCGGTTTCAGCTCATCCAGTTTCTTGAACGCGCGATCCTGACCGCCCTTGCTGGCCAGTTCCTTGTACACGTCTTTGGGCGCAACGCCGTCGGCCATCAGTGCAAATTCGAGGGTGTACTTGGCGCCTTTACGCAGGCCACGCTTGCCCGGGAATTTCTTGGTGTCCCAGAAATCCGCCCAACTGGTCGGTGCGGTTTTCAGCTTGTCGGCGTTGTAGGCCAGCACGGTCGACCACACGAAGAAGCCCACGCCGCACGGCTGGATCGCGCCTTTGACGTAGTCTTCGGACTTGCCGAACAGTGCAGGATCCAGTTGTTCGAACATGTCTTCGTCGCAGCCACGGGACAGTTCCGGCGATTCAACCTCTACCAGATCCCAGGACACGCTCTTGGTGTCGACCATGGCTTTGACCTTGGCCATCTCACCGTTGTACTCGCCGGCGACGATCTTGCCGTTGCCCGCCGCTTCCCACGGTGCATAGAAGGCTTTGACTTGCGCCGCCTTGTTCGCCCCGCCAAACGACACCACGGTCAGATCCGGCCCAGCGGCCATTGCGCTTGCCGCACCCATCAGGCCCAGGGTCAGGGCTGTGAACTTCAGGGATCTCAACATTTATTGTTCTCTCCACGTGCAGGGTTGGTGTTGGTATTGCCGGGGCGCTTAATGCGCCTCTAAAAGTGGGTCGAGCGCGCGAACGTGCTCGACCTGCCAGCCAAGCGGAACCACGTCACCGACCGCGAGCGCAGGATCGAGCTCGGCAATCGGTTGTTTCACGAAGAAGTCGGTCTTGCCGCAGACTTCCAGGCGCACCCGGACGTGGTCGCCCAGATAGATGAATTCGGCCACCCGCCCGGAGAAGCGGTTGACGCATTGGTCGCTCGAACCGTTGAGGCTGACGCGCTCCGGACGAATCGACAGGGTGACCGGTTCGCCGGTCTGGCCGATGTTGACCGCCAGCGCCTCGACCTTTTCTCCGCGTCCCAGCTCGACCACACAGCGCTCGCCGTTCTGGCTGAGCAGGCGACCGTTGAGGCGGTTGTTCTCGCCGATGAAGTTGGCGACGAAGGTGTTTTTCGGTTCTTCGTAGAGGGTACGCGGCGGAGCGATCTGCTGGATCTCGCCCTGGTGGAACACAGCAACGCGGTCGGACATGGTCAGGGCTTCGCCCTGGTCGTGGGTCACGTAAACCACGGTCACGCCGAGGCGCTGGTGCAGGTGTTTGATTTCCATCTGCATGTGCTCACGCAGTTGTTTGTCGAGAGCACCCAAAGGTTCGTCCATCAGCACCAGTTGCGGCTCGAACACCAGTGCGCGGGCCAGCGCCACACGCTGTTGCTGACCGCCGGACAGTTGCGCCGGGTAACGCGATGCGAAGGCATCGAGCTGGACCATGCTCAGGACTTTCTTGACCTTGTCGCTGACGTCGCTCTTGTTCAGGCCACGCACGGTCAGCGGGAACGCCAGGTTCTCGGCGACGGTCATGTGCGGAAACAGCGCGTAGTTCTGGAACACCATGCCGATGTCGCGCTTGTGCGGCGGCACGTTGTTGATCGCCCGCCCGGCCAGGAGGATTTCACCGGCGGTCGGGGTTTCGAAACCGGCGAGCATCATCAGGCTGGTGGTCTTGCCCGAGCCGGACGGCCCGAGCAAGGTGAGGAATTCGCCCTTGCGAATGTCCAGGTTGAGGTCTTTGACGATCAGGTTCTCGCCGTCGTAGCTCTTCTGCACTCCACGAAAGCTGACCAGCACATCGCTGGCCCCTGCGTTTGATTCGACCTGGCTCATACCCACACCTTTGTTATTGATGACTGCTGTGGGATTAAGCCTAGTGGCTGCTCGCAGTCACGCAAATCGGGGCGCAGGAGAGAATCGCCTCAGCCGGATGGAAGGCCGGGGGTAGGGATTGCCCTACAAGGATGGCGTTAATGGATAAAGCAGTGGCGAGCGCTGAGCTGCAAGCTTCAATAACAAGCAGAAGCGCGTGTCGCTAACAGATATGCCCAATATCGCAGGATCGATGAAGAAACCTGTGGGAGCGAGCTTGCTCGCGAAAGCGGTGTGTCAGTCGCCATCTTTTCTGTCTGCCACGGCCTCTTCGCGAGCAAGCTCGCTCCCACAGTGGATAGAGGTGTGGTTCAGAGAAGTTTGTGCTCCATCGCGTACTTCACCAGCTCGGCGAGCGAAGTGATGTTGAGTTTCTGCATCAGCCGCGCCTTGTGGGTGCTGATGGTCTTGCTGCTCAAGGCCAGTTGCTGGGCGATGTCATTGACGTTGGCACCCTGGGCCAGGCGTTCGAACACCGAGAACTCGCGCTCCGAAAGCAACGAGTGCAGCGGCCGCGCATCGGTCAGGCCGACTTCGAAAACCATGCGGTCGGCCAGCTCCGGATCGATGTAGCGCCCGCCGGCCGCGACCTTGCGAATCGCCGTCAGCAGCAACGCCGGATCGCTGTCCTTGGTGGCATACCCGGCGGCGCCGACCTTCAGCGCCCGGGCGGCCATCTGCGCTTCGTCGTGCATCGACAGCACCAGAATCGCCGGTGGATGGTTCAGCGCGCGGATCCGCGGAATCGCTTCGAGCCCGTTGACGCCGGGCATCGAGATATCCAGCAGCACCACTTCGCAGGGCACGTTGCGCAGGGTTTCCAGCAACTGCTCGCCATTGCTCGCCTCCCCCACCACTTGCAGATCCTTGGCCAGGCCGATCAATTGCTTGATGCCTTCGCGAACGATGGTGTGGTCTTCGGCTACGAGTACACGGATCACTTACTTCTCCTCATCCAGTGGCACCCGCACGCTCAGTGTGGTGCCCTCGCCCGGCTCGCTGTCGAGTGACAGCTGCCCGCCCATGATTAACACCCGCTCGCGCATGCCCACCAGTCCGAAGGATGTCGGCCTGCCGGCAGCGGCGACAAATCCTACGCCATCATCGCTGACCGTCAGACACAATTCGTCGCCTTCCTGCGCCAACGTCAGTTCCACAGTATGCGCCTGGGCATGGCGCATGACGTTGGTCAGCGCCTCCTGAAGAATGCGGAACAGGCCGATGGCCTTGGCGTCGCTGAGCGGCGCAAGATTGTCCGGCACCTGCACCAGACACGGAATCTGCGTGCGCGCCTCGAACCGCCGCGCCTGCCACTCGATCGCCGAAGCGATCCCGGCATCGAGGATCGGCGGGCGCAATGCCGTCGCCACATCCCGCACCAGCTGGAACAACTGGGCAATCAAACGCTTCATGCTGTTCAGCCGTTCGTTCAGACCCGGGTCGAGTTGCGCGTAGGCCAGTTCGCACATCGACGTCTCCAGTTTCAGCACCGTCAGCATCTGTCCCAGCTCATCGTGAACCTCGCGGGCAATCCGCGCCTTTTCTTCTTCCCGCACGCTTTCCAGATGCGCCGACAACTCGCGCAGTTGCTCGCGGGAGGCCGCCAGCTCCAGTTCGATGCGTTTGCTTTCGGTGATGTCCCAGACAATGCCGTCCCAGACATAGGCGCCGCCCTCCAGCTGACGGGTGATGGCCTTGATCTCGGCCCAGCGCTGCTCGCCCTGGCGCGTGAGAATCCGGCCCTGCCACGACCAGTCGCTGTCGGTGTCCAGCGCCTGGTCCTGGGTCTGGTGATAAGCGGCCCGGTCATCCGGATGCACCAGGCTGCGCAGGCCCATGTCGCGATGGGCGATGGCGGCCGGCGCGTAGCCGACCAGACTTTCGCTGCCCTCGCTGATGTAGGCAAAGTCGATCTGCCCGGTCACCGGTGCGCGCTCGAGACGGAACACCAGCCCCGGTACATTGGCCGCGATGCCTTGCAGCCGCGCCTCGCTTTCCTGCAACGCAGCCAGGGCACGACGACGCTCGGTGACATCGGTGAGATAAACCACCAGGTACTCGCCATCGCGAAAACGCAGGAAGCTCAGCGACACGTCCGCTGGCAGCACACTGCCATCGGCGCGCACACAGTTGGTTTCAAAACTCAGCGGCCCTTCTTCGCTGGCCCGGGCGCGTTTCCACAAATTGAGCCAGCGATCCATGTGCAGGTCCGGTTCGAAGTCGATCAACGGCCGGTCGATGATGGCGCCCTGTGGATAACCGAGCATGTTTTCTGCCGCACGATTGGCGTAGCGCACATGGCTATCCCAATTGACCCAGAGAATGCCGACGGTGCTCTGATCAATGGAAAACTGGGTCAGACGCAGGGCTTCTTCGCTGGCGGCGCGCAGGGCGATGTCTTCCCGCGCATCGAGCAGGCGTTGCTCAAGACTGCGTTGCTGGCGGCGTTGCCAGAACACAATCGCCACGCAACTGAGCAGCAACACCGCGAACAACAGACTCAGGTTCTGCCAGAAGCCCGGTGATTCTGAGAGCCGTGGATATTTGGGTTGCAGCCATTGAGCATGCAGGCGCTCCAGATCCTTGGCCGGAATTGCGCGCAGGGCGTTCTCGACGATTCCGGCCAGCTCCGGCCAGTCACGACGGGTGCCGATGCGCAGCAGTTGCGGCAAACCGATGTCACCGACCACCACCAAACCGGCAAACTCCGGCTCCGCCGACAGCCGACCGAGCTGCGCCTCATCAACCACCGCGTAGGACGCCTGTTGACTCAGCAACAGTTGCAGCGCCTGACGCTCCATCGGTACGCCTTGCAGATTCAGGTGGGGATAGTTGCCGCGCAGGTAATCGGCGGTGACGCCGGGCATGCGCACGGCGACGCGGGTCTGGCTGTCGAGTTTTTCCAGCTCCACGGTCGCGCTGCTCCTCTGGTCGCTGACCACCAGTTGCGGCACGCGCATGTACGGGTCGGAGAACTGCCACAGACGCAGTCCGCCCGGGGTCTGGGTCAGGCCCGGAGCGATGTCGATTTCGCCGTCCCGGGCAGCGGTCTCGAGTTGTGCCAGATCCTGAAAATTGCGCCAGCTCAGCTCGACATTCAGTGCCTTGGCCAATGCCTTCATCACTTCGACGTTGGCCCCCGACAGCCGCTGCAAGCGCCGGTCGTATTGCGCGTACGGCGCCTGCAACACCAGACCGACGCGCAGTTCATTGTGCTGCGCGAGCCACTGCTGTTCGCTCGCCGACAACCGTGCGAGGTGACTCGGTGGCGCAGGCGCCGCCCAGCCCATCAAGGGAAACGCCAGACAGCCGATAACCCACAGGCAGCAAAAACGCATCATTGAAGTCTCATACACTGACAAATTCTGACCAACCCATTAGGCTGCCGGGATAACTTCTGGCCTGGAATAACCGATGCCCCCTGTCTATCGCCTGGCAATGCCAGCATTGTGCCTGTCGCTGATCCTGCCTTGTGCGTTTTCCGTCGAAGCCGCGGATCCGGCACCCGCCCCCGCCGCAGAAAAAGCCGCCGAAGAAAAACCGGTCGAACGCCAGCCACTGCTTGAGCGTAGTCAGGAAGAAGCCGCAGCACTCGAACGCAAGGTTCCGGCCCAGGAACAACAGCAACTGCAAGCGGGCAGCGACACCTTCCTCGCCCTGTGGAAACCGGCCAACACCGCCGAACCCAAAGGCGCGGTGATCCTCATTCCCGGCGCCGGCGAAACCGCCGACTGGCCCCAGGCGATCGGCCCGTTGCGCCGCAAGTTGCCGGACGTCGAGTGGAGCAGCCTGAGTATCACCCTGCCCGACCTGCAAAGCGATGCCATCGCACCGCGCGTGGTCGAAGCACCCGCCGCAGCGAAAACCGCTGACCCCGGCAGCAAGGATTCGACCACTGCCGAGCCGATCGAACAAGCCGCCGGTGGCGAAGCCGATGTGGCCGATAAGGTCGTTGCAGAAACCTCCGAGGAACAGTCCAAGGCCGACGCCGAGCGAATTTTCGCCCGCATCGACGCCGCGCTGGCCTACGCCGAACAACAGAGCGCGCGCAGCATCGTCGTCCTCGGCCATGGCACTGGCGCCTACTGGGCGGCGCGCTACATGAGCGAGAGGCAGAACTCGCAGATCGAGAAGCTGATGCTGGTGGCCGCGCAGACCCCGACCAAGGCACAACCGCAACTGGTGGAACTGACGCCGACCCTGAAGCTGTCGACTGTGGATATTTTCTACATGGATAAACCGCTGGATCGCAATGCGGCGCTGGAGCGCATGCAGGCGAGCAAGCGACTGAAGACCTCCGCGTTCAGTCAGGTCGCACTCAAGGCCTTGCCGGACAACAAGGCCGAGCAGGAACAATTGTTCCGCCGGGTGCGGGGCTGGTTGAATCCGCAGAGCCCGGACTAAAATTCCGGACCGTCAAAACGCAGACAAAAAAGTCGCAGCCCGACGCTGCGATTTTTTTATGCCTAACGAAAATCCCGCCGTTCGCGAATCAACGTGTAGGCATTGTGCAATTCGCGGGTCCTCTCGGTGGCATCGCGCACCTGCGCCGGCGTGGCGCCCGTCCCGGCCACCTTGTCCGGGTGATGCCGGCTGAGCAGACGTCGATAGGCACGTTTGATCTGCGCCGGTTCGCTGGTGGCCGATACGCCGAGCAGGCGCATCGCCTCCTGATAGCTGACCGCCGCGCTAACGATCGGACGCTTGTGCGGCTCGTAGTCCGCCGCCAGCGCCTGGATCTGGTGCGTCGTCCAGCCCAGCCACTTGCCCCACTGCCCCAGCAATTCCCGCTCGCTGACACCGGCCCGACCATCGGCCCAGACCATCCGCCAGCAGGCGCGCAACACGCCTTCGGCCGCATGGGGTTGAGCACTCAAGCGACGCAGATAACCGCGCAGATTATCGTTGCCGGACTTGCCGCGATTGAACGCGGCAATCGCCCGGCGCTGTGCCGGCTCGCTCATTTCCAGCGAGCGCATCTCCTGACGCGCCTGCTGGATGTGACCGTCCGTGACCCGCCCGTCGCTCTTGGCCAGACGCCCGAGCAACACGAACAACAGTTCGTCGTTGCGCAGCATCGGCCTACCACCGAGTTTTTCACGCAAATGCCCCCAGCTCTGCAAATGCAGGCGCCGATCCAGCGCCTGCCCCAACAAAGCACCAAGCATGGCCCCCGGAATGCTGGCGATAGCAAAACCCGCTCCGGCTCCAATCAGAGTCCCTGGCCACAACATATCAGCGACTCGCTTCTATCAAGGCTTCGGCTTCGGCCAGACGCTCGTGCGTACCGACATCGACCCAGTGACCTTTCAACCGCTCGCCGGTCACCTGCCCGTCCGCCATGGCTTTACGCAACAGCGGCGCCAGTTTGAAGGCACCGTCGCTGCAGCCGTCGAACAACTGCGGATGCAGTACGGCGATGCCGCTGTAGGTCAGGGTCGCCGCATCGGCCTGGCCATCATGCACTTGGCCGTCGGTCAAGGTGAAATCGCCTGTCGGGTGATGGGCCGGGTTGTCCGCCAGCACCAGATGCGCCAGGCCGGAGACCGGCTGATGCAGCACGCTGAAGTCGTAATCGGTCCAGATGTCACCGTTGACCACCAGAAACGCCTCATCGCCCAACAGCGGCAACGCGCGGAAAATACCGCCGCCGGTTTCCAGTGGCTCACCCTCTGGCGAGTACTGGATCGACACGCCGAACTGCGAGCCATCGCCCAAGTGATCTTCAATCTGCTGGCCGAGCCAGGCATGGTTGATCACGATCTCATTGAAACCGGCCGCGGCCAGGGCACGCACGTGATATTCAATCAGCGGCACGCCGCCGGCACGCACCAGCGGCTTCGGGGTGGTCAGGGTCAGCGGGCGCATGCGCTCGCCTTTGCCGGCCGCCAGAATCATTGCCTTCATGCCGTCACTCCACCACGCAGACTGGCGAGCAGTGCCTGCAAATCCGCCAGCTCGGGACGGCGCGCGATGACCGCTTCTATATAAGAGAAGAAACGCGGCACATCACCGAGGTAACGCGGCTTGCCATCGCGATGGCAGATGCGGGCGAAGATGCCGATGACTTTCAGATGGCGCTGCACGCCCATCAGGTCGCTGGCACGCAGAAACTCTTCGAAATCCGGCTGCACCGGAATGCTCAGTGCCGACGCCTGCTGCCAGTAGCTTTCCAGCCAGCCGCGCACACGTTCTTCAGGCCAGCTGAGGAATGCATCCTTGAACAGGCAAGTCACGTCGTAGGTCACCGGGCCATACACGGCGTCCTGGAAATCCAGCACGCCGGGATTCGGCTCGCTGAGCATCAGGTTGCGCGGCATGTAGTCGCGGTGCACCAATACTTTCGGCTGGGCCAGGGCGCTGTCGATCAGCAGTTCGCTGACCCTTTGCCACTGCTGCTGTTGGGTGGCATCGAACTCGACGCCCAGCTCGCGCTTCACGTACCACTCGGGGAACAGCTCCAGCTCGCGGCGCAACAACGCGACGTCATAGCTCGGCAGCGGCGCCACCATCGGCAGCTGCTGAAAAGCCAGCAGCGCTTGCAGGGCATCGCTGAACAACGCGTCGGCATTTTCGCTGTCGATCACGTCCAGATAGGTCTGGTTGCCCAGGTCATTGAGCAAAAGAAAGCCACGTTCGAGGTCTTCGGCATAAATTTTCGGCACGTTGATACCGGATTTCGCCAGCAAAAAGGCGATATCCACGAACGGTTTGCAGTTTTCCTGAGGCGGCGGCGCGTCCATCACGACGAAGCTGCGACCCGCGCCTTCCCAACGGAAATACCGGCGGAAACTCGCGTCGCTGCTGGCCGCGGTCAACGTGGCCGGGGGTACGGCTCCCCAGCCCTGATCTGCAAAAAGGGTTGCCAACTGTTCATCGAGCCAAACTTTCAGGTGTTGCAAGCGTACATCTTGATCAGGCATTGCAAGGGTCTCCGACGGCGCTAGCCGTCAAGCGGGTCATGCTTTATTATCCAGCATCTTTTTCAGACCATCGAGAGGCGTGCGGCCCACACCGCGGGCAGATGGCACGCAGGAAGCCCGGACTAATAAGATGGCATTGAAATCCCCCGCGTTTCGTAAAAAATTTCCGTTGTTGGTAACCGGCAGTCTGCTGGCTATGCAACCTCTGGCCAGTTCATTCGTTGTTGCCGCCGAGCAGTATGACTGCGCCGTGTCGGCAACGGGTGGCTGGGCCTGCTCGCCGAAGACGCCGGCCGCTGCCTTGCCGCCGCGTCCCGTGCATGACGGCAGTGCCGTCAGCGCCGCTGGCGAAGCCCCGGCTCAGAGCGGCTCCACCGCGGAGTCCGGGCCCAAGCCGGTACTGGTTACCGAGTCCAAGGGCCGCGGCCTGAAATCCCGTAGCGAAGACTACAGTCACCTCGACTGGGTTCCGCGCGAGAAGCTCACCGCCGCCCAACTGGCCGAGACCGGTCCTTACTGCTCTGGTTCCTATATCGAACCGATTCGTCCTGGCATGAATGACAAGACGAATAAAAGTGACGCCCCGACCTTCATCGGTGCCAAGGCATCGCGTTATCAGCAGGATTCGCAGGTCGCGAGTCTGGCCGGTGACGTGGTCATGCGTCAGGGCAGCATGCAGGTCGAAGCCGACGAGGCCAACCTGTATCAGGCCGAAAGCCGTGGCGAACTGGCGGGCAACGTGCGCATTCGCGACAACGGCGCGCTGATCGTCGGCGACCACGCCGATGTGCAGCTCGACACCGGTGAAGCCAAGGTCGACAACGCCGAATACGTGATGCACAAGTCGCGCATCCGCGGTAACGCGCTGTACGCCAAGCGTGCCGAAAACGCGATCATCCGTCTGAAGGACGGCACGTACACCACGTGCGAACCGAACAGCAACGCCTGGCAGCTCAAGGGCAACAACATCACCCTGAACCCTGCCACCGGCTTCGGTACTGCGACCAACGTGACGCTGCGGGTCAAGGACATTCCGGTTCTGTACACGCCGTACATCTACTTCCCGATCGACGATCGTCGTCAGTCGGGTTTCCTGCCGCCGACCATCGGCACCGGCAGCGACACCGGCTTCATGCTGGTGACCCCGTACTACTTCAACCTGGCGCCGAACTACGATGCCACGTTGTATCCACGCTACATGGCTAAACGCGGTCTGTTGATGGAAGGCGAGTTCCGCTATCTGACCAAGTCGAGCGAAGGCCAGTTCGGTGCCGCGTACCTCAACGACGAGGACGACGAGCGCAAGGGCCAGACCGACTACGACAAGACTCGCTACATGTACAACTGGCAACACAAGGGTGGTCTCGACTCCCGCGTGTTCACCCAGGTGGATTACACCAAGATCAGCGATCCTTATTACTTCCAGGACCTGCAGACCGACCAGATCGGCGTGAAAAGTGCCGACTACGTGAACCAGCAGGGCTCGGTCACCTATCGTGGCGACAGCTACACCGCCCGGTTGAACGCCCAGGCGTACCAGCTGGCAACCGTATCGAACATCACACCGTATGACCGTCTGCCGCAGATCACCTTCAATGGTCAGCTGCCGTATCACCCGGAAGGCCTGAACTTCGATTACGAGACCGAGATCGTGCGGTTTGATCGCGATCTGAAAAACGGCAACTTCGTGAATGAAGACGGCACTATCGAGCCTCGACTAGACAACAACGTGTTCGGCCTCGCTCGCGCCAATGGCGACCGCCTGAATCTGAAACCAGGCGTCAGCCTGCCGATGAACTGGACCTATGGCTTCCTCAAGCCGTCGCTGAAGTACCAGTACACCCAGTACCAACTGGATCTGGACGGCACCGGCAAGTCGCAGATTGCTGCCCAGACCGCAGAGCAGAACAAACTCAACGGTACCTTCGACAGCAACCAGAGTCGCGGCGTCCCGATCGCCAGTGTTGATGGTGGCCTGTACTTCGACCGTGACACTTCCTACTTTGGCAAGAACTACCGCCAGACCCTGGAACCACGCCTGTTCTACCTCTATGTGCCTGAGGTGGACCAGGAAGACATTCCGGTATTTGACACCAGTGAGTACACCTTCAACTACGCCTCGCTGTTCCGCGACAACCGCTTCTCCGGTTCCGACCGTGTCGGCGACGAGAACAAGCTGTCGCTGGGCGTGACCAGCCGCTGGATCGAAGACGACGGCTTCGAGCGTCAACGCATCAGCGTCGGCCAGGCCCTGTACTTCAAGGACCGCAAGGTTCAACTCCCGGGTATCGCGTTCAACGATCGCGACGACGCCAAATCCAGCGTCTCGCCATACGCGTTGGAATACGAATACCGCTGGAACCGCGACTGGCGTACCACTGCCGACTACAACTGGGATCCAGACAGCCGCAGCCCGCGTTCCGGCAGCGCGATGTTCCACTACCAGCCTGAAGACAACCCGAACAAGGTGGTCAACGTCGGCTATCGCTATCGCAACGACCAGGTCCGTTACGACCAGAACACCGGTAAATGGTCGGTGGGTGGTGGTGACTACGGCACCCCGGGCCAGCCTGGCTACGTGAAGGACTACTACAAGATCCAGCAGCATGATTTCTCGGTCATCTGGCCGATCGTTCCGCAGTGGAGCGCGATCAGCCGCTGGCAGTACGACTACAACCGCAACCGCACGCTGGAAGCCTTCGGTGGTTTCGAGTATGACAACTGCTGCTGGAAACTGCGCCTGATCAACCGTTACTGGGTCAGCTATGACGAATTCAGTCAGAACGCCCCGGAAAACGAAAAAGGCGACCACGGCGTCTTCCTCCAAATTGTTCTGAAGGGACTCGGCGGCCTCACCGGCGCCAAGGTAGAGAGCTTCCTCGACAAAGGCATCCAAGGTTATCGTCAACGTGAAGACCAAGCTTTCTGATTGTCTGCGCCCGCTGATGCTGGGCGCGCTGTTCCTGGGTACTGCGGCCAACGCCGCGGTGCAGTCCATCGATAAAGTGGTGGCCATCGTCGACAACGACGTGGTCATGCAGAGCCAGCTGGATCAACGCGTCCACGAAGTTCAGCAAACCATCGCCAAGCGTGGCGGCGGTCTGCCGCCTCCGGGCGTACTGGATCAGCAGGTGCTCGAACGCCTGATCGTCGAAAACCTGCAATTGCAGATCGGCGAACGTTCCGGCATCCGTATCACCGATGAAGAGCTGAATCAGGCGGTTGGCACCATTGCCCAGCGCAACAACATGACCCCGGAGCAGTTCCGCATCGCCCTGTCCCGCGATGGCCTGTCCTATGAGGACGCTCGCGAGCAGATCCGTCGTGAAATGATCATCAGCCGTGTACGCCAGCGTCGTGTGGCCGAACGTATTCAGGTCTCGGAACAGGAAGTGAAGAACTTCCTCGCCTCCGACCTGGGCAAGATGCAACTGTCCGAAGAACTGCACCTGGCCAACATCCTGATTCCGACCCCGGAAAGCGCCAACTCCGAAGCGATTCAGAGTGCTGCTCGCAAGGCAATGGACGTTTACCAGCAGCTCAAACAAGGTGCCGACTTCGGCCAGATGGCCGTGGCCAACTCCGCAAGCGACAACGCGCTGGAAGGCGGCGATATGGGCTGGCGTAAAGCTGCTCAACTGCCACCGCCGTTCGACCGTGAACTGAGCAGCATGACGCCGGGCGACATCACTCAACCGGCACGCACTCCGGGTGGTTTCATCATTCTGAAGCTGCTGGAAAAGCGTGGTGGCGAAAGCCAGATGCGCGACGAAGTGCATGTGCGTCACATCCTGGTCAAGCCAAGTCCGGTTCGCGACGAAGCCAAGACCAAGGAACTGGCTCAGTCGCTCTACAACCGCATCGAAGCCGGTGAAGATTTCGCCGAACTGGCCAAGAAGTATTCGGAAGACCCGGGGTCTGCCCTCAACGGCGGCGACCTGAACTGGATCGACCCGAACGCACTGGTACCGGAATTCCGCGCCGTGATGGCCAAGTCCCCGCAGGGTCAGCTGTCCAAGCCGTTCCAGACCCAGTACGGCTGGCACGTTCTGGAAGTCCTTGGCCGTCGCGCCACCGACAGCACCGAACAGGCCCGTGAGCAGCAAGCAATGACCGTACTGCGTAACCGCAAATACGACGAAGAGCTGCAAACCTGGCTGCGTCAGATCCGTGACGAAGCGTACGTAGAGATCAAACTCCCTGGTGCAGACCAGGCAGCGCAGTGAAACCCAAGCGTTTCGCGCTGACACCCGGCGAACCGGCCGGCATCGGTCCCGACCTGTGCCTGCTGCTCGCCTCGCAAGCCCAGCCACACCCCCTGATTGCCATCACCAGCCGCGACCTGCTCCAAGAGCGGGCCGCGCAGCTGGGGCTGGCCGTCAGTCTGCTGGAAGTCGCACCGGGCAATTGGCCGGACGTTCCGGCGCCCGCCAACAGCCTGTATGTCTGGGACACCCCGCTCAGCGCCCCCGTGGTCGCCGGGCAACTGGACAAGGCCAACGCCGCATTCGTCCTCGAAACCCTGACCCGCGCCGGCACTGGCTGCGTGAACGGCGACTTCGCCGGAATGATCACCGCCCCGGTGCACAAGGGCGTGATCAACGAATCGGGCATCGCGTTTTCCGGTCATACTGAATTTCTCGCCGACCTGACCCACACCGCCCAAGTGGTGATGATGCTCGGCACCCGCGGTTTGCGCGTGGCGCTGGTCACCACTCACCTGCCCTTGCGCGACATCGCCGATGCGATCACACCGGAGCGGCTGGAGCGGGTCACGCGGATTCTGCACGCTGATCTGCAACAAAAATTCGGTATCGCCCAACCGCGCATCCTGGTCTGCGGGCTCAATCCGCACGCCGGTGAAGGCGGACACCTGGGCCATGAAGAAATCGACATCATCGAACCCACATTGGAGCGCCTGCGCGGCGAGGGCATGGACCTTCGTGGCCCGCTGCCTGCCGACACTCTGTTTACCCCCAAATATCTGGAGCACTGCGACGCAGTGCTGGCGATGTACCACGACCAGGGCCTGCCCGTGCTGAAATACAAAGGCTTCGGCGCCGCGGTCAACGTGACCCTGGGCCTGCCGATCATCCGAACTTCGGTCGACCATGGCACCGCCCTGGATCTGGCCGGCAGCGGCAAGATCGACACCGGCAGCCTGCAAGTCGCCCTGGAAACCGCCTACCAGATGGCCGAGACCCGTTTATGACCGAGCAATACCAACACAAGGCGCGCAAACGCTTTGGCCAGAACTTCCTGCATGATGCCGGCGTTATCGACCGCATCCTGCGTTCCATCAGTGCCAAGGCCGGCGACCGCATGCTGGAAATCGGGCCGGGCCAGGGCGCACTGACCGCCGGCATTCTCAACTCCGGCGCACAGCTGGACGTAGTGGAGCTGGACAAGGACCTGATCCCGATCCTCAACCAGCAGTTTGCCGGCAAGAGCAATTTCAACCTGCATCAGGGCGATGCGCTGAAGTTCGACTTCAACAGCCTGAATGCTGCGCCGAACAGCCTGCGCGTGATCGGCAACCTGCCGTACAACATCTCCACGCCGCTGATTTTCCACCTGCTGAACAATGCTTCGATCATTCGCGACATGCACTTCATGTTGCAGAAGGAAGTGGTCGAGCGTCTGGCCGCAGGTCCTGGTGGTGGTGACTGGGGTCGGTTGTCGATCATGGTTCAGTACCATTGCCGCGTAGAACATCTGTTCAACGTCGGGCCGGGCGCATTCAACCCGCCACCGAAAGTCGACTCGGCGATCGTCCGTCTGGTACCGCACGCAGTACTGCCGCACCCGGCCAAGGATCATCGCCTGCTCGAGCGCGTGGTTCGCGAAGCTTTCAACCAGCGCCGCAAAACCCTGCGCAACACCCTCAAACAACTGCTCAGCAACGCTGAAATCGAAGCCGCCGGCGTTGATGGCAGTCTGCGTCCCGAGCAACTGGATCTGGCGGCATTCGTACGTCTGGCCGACCAGCTCGCGGTACAGGTCCCGGCAACCCCCGCCGCCGACTGACAGCCGATGAACGCTATCGGGCAGGACGCCACTCTGGTTTACTGCCCGATACTTGCCTAGACTGATTCCCCATCAGCTACGCCTCGCGTTCCGCTTCGTTTAAGGCCCTTTTGCATGTCCGATCCTCGTTATCAGGTCGATGTCAGCGTCGTTACCCACTATCTGGCAGACCAATCGCAACCCGAGCACGACCGCTTCGCCTTCGCCTACACCATCACCGTACAGAATAATGGCGAGCAGCCCGCACGCCTGATGTCGCGTCACTGGGTGATCACTGACGGCGACGGCCATGTCGAAGAAGTCCGCGGCGCCGGTGTCGTCGGCCAGCAACCACTGATCGACTCAGGCAAAAGCCACACCTACAGCAGCGGCACGGTCATGACTACCAAGGTCGGCACCATGCAAGGCACTTACGAAATGGTTGCCAGCGACGGCAAACATTTCGACGCAATCATCAAGCCCTTCCGCCTCGCCGTCCCCGGAGCCCTGCACTGATGGCGACGTATGCCGTGGGGGACCTGCAAGGCTGCCTCGAACCGCTGAAATGCCTGCTCAAGCAGGTTGCGTTCGATCCGGCGATCGATCGGCTGTGGCTGGTCGGCGACCTGGTCAACCGTGGCCCGCAATCGCTGGAAACCCTGCGTTTTCTATATGGCATGCGTGAATCGCTGGTTTGCGTGCTGGGCAATCACGACCTGCACCTGCTGGCGGCCGCTAAAAAGATCGAGCGCCTGAAAAAGTCCGACACCCTGCGCGAGATTATCGAAGCCCCCGACGGCCCGGTGCTGATGGAGTGGTTGCGTCAGCAAAAGCTGATGCACTACGACGAAGTGCGTGATGTCGCCATGGCCCACGCCGGCATCCCGCCGCAATGGTCGCTGCGGCGCGCTCTGAAGTGCGCCGCCGAAGTCGAAACCGCCCTGCGCGACGACAATCTGTTTCCCGCCTACCTCGACGGCATGTACGGCAACGAACCGGCGAAGTGGGACAACGATCTCAAAGGCGTCACCCGCCTGCGAGTCATCACCAATTATTTCACCCGCATGCGTTTCTGCACCGCCGAAGGCAAGCTCGATCTCAAGAGCAAGGAAGGCCTCGACACCGCGCCGCCGGGCTACAAGCCCTGGTTCCAGCACAAGGAACGCAAGACCCGTGGCCTGCGGATCATTTTCGGTCACTGGGCGGCGCTGGAAGGCAACGTCCAGGAACCCGGCATCTGCGCCCTCGACACCGGTTGCGTGTGGGGCGGTAGCCTGACCCTGATGAATGTCGACAGCGGCGAACGTTTGTCATGCAAATGCGACGAACACGGGGCCGTCCTGCCCAGCGTCGCACCACTGATCACCGAATCTTCTCCCGTCAGCGCCCCGCGCTAGACTGCGTTTTCAGCCGAGCCACAGGAGCCCGCCATGAGCGAATTCAAACGTATCCCCCCGGAACAGGCCCAGGCCCTGCGCGAGCAAGGTGCTGTGGTCGTCGACGTCCGTGACCCGGCAACATTTGCCGCACTGCACATCAGCGGTTCGAAGCATCTGGACAATCATTCCCTGCATGCTTTCATCCAGGGCGCCGACCTCGATGCCCCCACCGTCGTGGTCTGCTACCACGGCAACTCGAGCCAAGGTGCTGCGGCGTATCTCGTGAGCCAGGGCTTCTCCGACGTCTACAGCATGGACGGCGGCTTCGAACTGTGGCGTACGACTTTTCCTTCGGAAACTGCGCAAGGCACCTCCGAATAATTTTTTTGTAACGTGCAAGCCCCGGCTCCCGTGGGCTCGCGCGGTGGCAGACGAACGGTCTGCCACAACTAATTACGTATCTCGCCTTTACCTCCCGAATTCCCAACTATCCTTAAGCCCAGGCCATCCAAAACAGGGGAGAGCCGGTACACCGGCGCACGGGTCATCGGGAGTGACTTTCGCGATTTTCGATCGTGGAAGGGTTCTGGGGGGTAAACAACAGCTGCCATTGCAGCTGCTTGCCAGCATCGACTGAGTGATCCGGCGTCGGCTCCACGTATCGAGCGAGGTGACGTCATGAGTATCTTTAGCCACTTCCAACAACGCTTCGAGTCCACACGCCAGGAAGAATTCTCCCTGCAGGAGTACCTGGAACTGTGCAAAAAGGATCGCAGTGCCTACGTTTCCGCCGCCGAGCGTCTGTTAATGGCCATCGGCGAACCGGAATTGCTCGACACCTCGACCAATTCGAGGCTGTCGCGAATCTTTTCCAACAAGGTAATCCGTCGCTATCCGGCCTTTGAAGACTTCCACGGCATGGAAGAATGCATCGACCAGATCGTGTCGTATTTCCGCCATGCGGCCCAAGGCCTGGAAGAGAAGAAACAGATCCTCTATCTGCTCGGCCCCGTCGGCGGCGGTAAATCGTCTCTGGCCGAGAAGCTGAAACAACTGATGGAAAAAGTGCCCTTCTATGCCATCAAGGGCTCGCCGGTATTCGAATCGCCACTGGGTCTGTTCAACGCCACCGAAGATGGCGCGATCCTCGAAGAGGACTTCGGCATTCCACGGCGCTATCTGAACACCATCATGTCGCCATGGGCCACCAAACGTCTGGCCGAATTCGGCGGCGACATCAGCCAATTCCGCGTGGTCAAGCTGTACCCGTCGATCCTCAACCAGATCGCCGTCGCCAAGACCGAACCGGGCGACGAGAACAATCAGGACATTTCCGCTCTGGTCGGTAAAGTCGATATCCGCAAACTCGAAGAATTCCCGCAGAACGACGCCGACGCCTACAGCTACTCCGGTGCGCTGTGCCGGGCCAACCAGGGCCTGATGGAATTCGTTGAAATGTTCAAGGCACCGATCAAGGTGCTCCATCCATTGCTGACCGCCACTCAAGAAGGCAACTACAACAGTACCGAAGGCCTCGGCGCAATTCCGTTCACCGGGATTCTGCTGGCCCACTCCAACGAATCGGAGTGGCACACCTTCCGCAACAACAAGAACAACGAAGCCTTCATCGACCGGATCTACATCGTCAAGGTGCCGTACTGCCTGCGGGTCAGTGACGAGGTGAAGATCTACGACAAGCTGCTGTTCAACAGCTCCCTGTCCAAGGCGCATTGCGCGCCGGATACCCTGAAGATGCTCGCGCAGTTCACCGTACTGTCGCGCCTGAAAGAGCCGGAAAACTCCAACATCTACTCCAAGATGCGCGTGTATGACGGCGAAAACCTCAAGGATACCGATCCGAAGGCCAAGTCGATCCAGGAATACCGCGATGCAGCGGGCGTCGATGAAGGCATGAACGGTCTGTCGACCCGGTTTGCGTTCAAGATCCTGTCCAAGGTCTTCAACTTCGATCCGCATGAAATCGCTGCCAACCCGGTACACCTGCTCTATGTGCTGGAACAGCAGATCGAACAGGAACAGTTCCAGGCCGAAACCCGCGAACGCTATCTGCGCTACCTGAAAGAGTACCTGGCGCCGCGTTATATCGAATTCATCGGCAAGGAGATCCAGACCGCCTACCTCGAGTCTTACAGCGAGTACGGCCAGAACATCTTCGACCGCTACGTGCTGTATGCGGACTTCTGGATTCAGGATCAGGAATACCGCGATCCGGAAACCGGCGAGATCCTCAACCGCGTCGCCCTCAACGAGGAGCTGGAAAAAATCGAGAAACCGGCCGGCATCAGCAATCCAAAGGATTTCCGCAACGAAATCGTCAACTTCGTGTTGCGCGCCCGGGCCAACAACAACGGCAAGAACCCGACCTGGCTCAGCTACGAAAAACTGCGGGTGGTCATCGAGAAGAAAATGTTCTCGAACACCGAAGACCTGCTACCAGTCATCAGCTTCAACGCCAAGGCCAGCAAAGAGGATCAACAGAAACACAACGACTTCGTTACGCGAATGGTCGAACGCGGCTACACCGACAAACAGGTACGACTGCTTTCCGAGTGGTATCTGCGGGTCAGAAAATCACAGTAAACCGCGGCCGGTCAGACCGGTTGTCGTCAGCCCGAGGCCTGTGCCTGCATTTTCTGCTACACAGGCCTCTGGAAGGTGTTCGAAAGGCGGTAGCGAGGTTCAAGCAGCACCCAAAGCGCTTGGGGGAGCGTGTACGTCCCTTGGCATTCGGTTCAATGCTGCATGACCGCTCGCCCCTTTGCAGGACAGCTTCTAAGGAGCAGTCATGAGCTATGTGATCGACCGACGTCTCAATGGCAAGAACAAGAGCACGGTGAACCGTCAGCGTTTCCTGCGGCGTTACCGTGACCATATCAAGAAGGCTGTCGAAGAGGCGGTCAGCCGGCGTTCCATCACCGACATGGAGCACGGCGAACAGATCAGCATTCCCGGTCGCGATATCGACGAACCGGTGCTTCACCATGGTCGCGGCGGCAAGCAGACCGTGGTTCACCCCGGCAACAAGGAATTCACCGCTGGCGAACACATCGCCCGTCCGCCCGGAGGCGGAGGTGGCCGTGGGCCGGGCAAGGCCGGTAACTCCGGCGAAGGCATGGACGAGTTCGTCTTCCAGATCACCCAGGAAGAATTCCTCGAATTCATGTTCGAGGATCTCGAACTGCCGAACCTGGTCAAGCGCAACCTGACCGGTACCGACACCTTCAAGACCGTACGCGCAGGGATCAGTAACGAAGGCAATCCGTCGCGGATCAACATTATTCGCACCCTGCGTTCTGCTCATGCACGGCGCATTGCCCTGTCGGGCAGCAGCCGCGCCAAACTGCGCGAAGTCAAAGAGGAACTGGCGCGACTCAAACGCGAAGAGCCGGATAACTTCGGCGATATTCAGGATCTCGAGGCGGAAATCGAAAAACTCAGCGCGCGCATCCACCGCGTGCCATTCCTCGATACTTTCGACCTCAAGTACAACCTGCTGATCAAGCAGCCAAACCCCAGCTCGAAAGCCGTGATGTTCTGCCTGATGGACGTTTCCGGCTCCATGACCCAGGCGACCAAGGACATCGCCAAACGGTTTTTCATTCTGTTGTACCTGTTCCTCAAGCGGAACTACGACAAGATCGACGTGGTGTTCATCCGCCACCACACCAGCGCCCGCGAAGTGGACGAAGAGGAGTTTTTCTACTCCCGCGAAACCGGCGGCACCATCGTCTCCAGTGCCCTGAAACTGATGCAGGAGATCATGGCCGAGCGCTATCCGAGCAACGAGTGGAACATCTACGCCGCCCAGGCTTCCGACGGCGATAACTGGAACGATGACTCGCCGATCTGCCGCGACATTCTGATCAACCAGATCATGCCGTTCGTGCAGTACTACACTTACGTGGAGATCACCCCACGCGAACATCAGGCCTTGTGGTACGAGTACGAACGCATCGCCGAAGCCTTTTCCGACACTTTTGCCCAGCAACAACTGGTCTCGGCCGGGGATATCTATCCGGTCTTCCGTGAACTCTTCCAGCGCAGGTTAGTGACATGACCGCCAAGACCGCCAAAGAGCAGAAGCGCCAACCCATATCCACCGGCTCGGAATGGACCTTCGAGCTGATCCAGGCGTACGACCGCGAAATCGCCCGCATCGCGGCCGGCTACGCCCTGGATACCTACCCTAACCAGATAGAAGTGATCACCGCCGAACAGATGATGGACGCCTACGCTTCGGTCGGCATGCCGCTGGGCTATCACCATTGGTCCTATGGCAAACATTTCCTCAGCACCGAGAAATCCTACAGTCGCGGGCAGATGGGGCTGGCGTACGAGATCGTGATCAACTCGGACCCGTGCATCGCATACCTGATGGAAGAAAACACCATCTGCATGCAGGCACTGGTGGTTGCGCATGCCTGCTACGGCCACAACAGTTTCTTCAAGGGCAACTATCTGTTCCGCACCTGGACCGATGCCAGTTCGATCATCGATTACCTGGTGTTCGCCAAGCAGTACATCATGCAGTGCGAGGAGCGCCACGGGATCGACGCCGTGGAGGATCTGCTCGATTCCTGCCACGCCCTGATGAACTACGGTGTCGACCGCTACAAACGTCCGTATCCTATTTCCGCCGAGGAAGAACGGCGTCGGCAGAAGGATCGCGAAGAGCATCTGCAGAAGCAGATCAACGACCTGTGGCGCACCATTCCCAAAGGCGCGGACAAATACAGCGACAAGGACAACGCACGCTTCCCGGCCGAACCGCAGGAAAACATTCTGTATTTCATCGAGAAACACGCCCCGCTGCTGGAGCCCTGGCAACGCGAGATCGTGCGGATCGTGCGCAAGATCGCTCAGTATTTCTATCCACAGCGCCAGACCCAGGTGATGAACGAAGGCTGGGCGACGTTCTGGCACTACACGTTGATGAACGACCTGTATGACGAGGGCCTGGTGACGGACGGCTTCATGATGGAGTTCTTGACGTCCCACACCAGCGTGGTGTTCCAGCCCGGATTCGACAGCCCTTATTACAACGGTATCAACCCGTATGCGCTGGGGTTTGCGATGTATCGCGACATCCGTCGCATGTGCGAAGAGCCCACGGAAGAAGACCGTCGCTGGTTCCCGGAAATCGCCGGCAGCGACTGGCTGTCGACCATCAAGTTCGCCATGAGCAGCTTCAAGGATGAGAGCTTCATCCTGCAGTACCTGTCACCCAAGGTGATCCGCGACCTGAAGCTGTTCAGCATCCTCGATGACGATCAGAAGGACGATCTGCTGGTGCCCGCAATCCATGACGAGGGCGGTTACCGGATCATTCGCGAGACCCTGGCCGCGCAGTACAACTTGGGCAACCGCGAACCGAACGTGCAGATCTACAGCATCGACCGCCGCGGCGACCGCTCGCTGACCCTGCGCCACCAGCAACACGACCGCAAACCGCTGGGTGATTCCACTGAGGAGGTCCTGAAACACCTGCATCGGCTGTGGGGCTTCGACATTCATCTGGAAACCCTGCAGGGCGACCAGATCATGAAGACCCATCACGTTCCTCCCCGCAGCGAACACAGCGAGGGGGATTACGGTCGCCTCGACCTGGCCGTCATTCATCTTTGATCCCGTTCAGGCCTCCGAAAGTCCGGCGCAAGGGTTATCCTGTCGGGCCAACGGAGGTTTTTATGCAGATTTACAAGGTCGGCGGTGCGGTTCGTGATCGCCTGCTGGGCAAACCGGTCACGGATATCGATTGGGTGGTGGTCGGCGCGACCACAGAAGAAATGCTTGCCAAGGGATTTCGCCCGGTCGGCGCGGACTTCCCGGTTTTTCTTCACCCGAAAAGCGGCGAGGAGTACGCCCTCGCCCGCACCGAGCGCAAGAGCGGTCGCGGCTATGGTGGTTTCACCTTTCACGCCAGCCCCGAAGTCACGCTTGAAGAAGACCTGATCCGCCGCGACCTGACGATCAACGCCATGGCCGAAGACGATCAGCAAAACCTGACTGATCCCTATCACGGCCAGCGCGATCTCGAAGAGCGGATTCTGCGCCACGTTTCCCCCGCATTTGCCGAAGATCCGCTCAGGGTTCTGCGTGTTGCGCGCTTTGCCGCCCGTTACGCGACGCTCGGCTTCAAGGTCGCGCCCGAAACCCTGGAGCTGATGCGTCAGCTCAGCAAATCGGGTGAACTGGAAGCCCTTACGGCCGAACGCAGCTGGAAAGAGATTTCCCGCGCACTGATGGAAGATCAACCCCAAGTGTTCATTCAAGTGTTGCGCGATTGCGGCGCCTTGAAGGTACTGATGCCGGAGGTCGATGCCTTGTTCGGCGTGCCGCAACCGGAAGCCCATCACCCGGAAATCGACAGCGGCATTCACACCCTGAGCGTGCTTGAGCAGTCAGCCTTGCACAAGCAGCCGCTGACCGTGCGCTGGGCCTGCCTGTTGCACGACCTCGGCAAAGGTCTGACTCCAGAGGATGAATGGCCACGGCATATCGCCCATGAGCATAAAGGCCTGAAGTTGATCAAAGCGGTCAACGAGCGCTTCAAGGCACCGAAAGACTGTCAGGAACTGGCCTTGCTGGTCGGCCAATATCACACCCATGGGCATCGTGCCCTGGAATTGAAGGCTTCGACCTTGCTTGAGTTGCTGCAAAGCTTTGACGTTTACCGTCGACCACAGCGGTTCGAAGAATTCATCAGCGCGTGCGAGATGGATGCTCGAGGCCGCAAAGGGCTTGAGCAGCGCAGTTATCCACAGGCGGATTACCTGCGCGGCGCGGCCAATGTGGCGCGCGGCGTGGCAGTGCAGCCGTTGCTGGAGAAGGGATTCAAAGGCCCGGAACTGGGCGAGGCACTCAAGCGCGAACGGCTCAAAGCGCTGAAGGTTTACAAGGAATCGGCGGCGTCCTGAAAACATTTGATCCACCCTCGCCAGGGCGGATCAAACCGTTCAAGCCAGACCTGGAGGCGTGAGCTGAGTACCGCGCCATTCAAATCCGACCGGTGCCAGCACCTGATCGATCTGCGCTTCGGCCCACAATGTGGCAAAGCTTTTTCCTGCACCGGGATGCACCCGATCCGGCGCAATCAGCGACAGCGGCCACAGCACAAAGGCATTTTTCAGGATTTCCGCACGAGGCAGGATCAGGCCGTCGAAGTTGCCCGCCAGATCGCCGTACAGCAACACGTCGATATCCAGCGGCAAGCCCTTGCGATCCGGCGCATAACGACCGTTATCCGCTTCAATGAACTTCAAGCGGCGATCCAGCTCGATCAACGGCAGATCGGTGAACGCCGACACCACGAAGTTGAAGAACGGCCCGCTCTTGATTCCCACCGGCTGGCTTTCGAATACAGGCGAGCAGCGGATATCCACCAGAAACGTGGACAAGGCATCCAGACCGGCCTGCAAATGGGTTTCGCGCTCGATATTGCTACCGAGCCCGAGATAGACCTGGGTCAGCGACATCCGCGCTCGATCTCCACACCCACACCCCCCTTGGCGGCCGGTACGGCACCTGGCTTGGTCAGCTTGAGGCGCACCCAGGTGATCTTGAATTCGCTCATCAGCACTTCAACCAGACGCTCGGCGAAGGTCTCGACCAACTGATACTGGGATTGCTCGGCAAAGGCCTGGATTCGCGTGGACACACTGGCGTAATCGAGCGCCAGGGTCAGGTCGTCACCGGCAGCGGCCGGGCGATTGTCCCAGGCGAAACTCAAATCAAGACGCAGGCACTGTCGGATGCCACGCTCCCAGTCGTAGGCACCGATCACGGTGTCGACTTCCAGGCCCTCGATAAACACTCTGTCCAAGCACTTTTCTCCGCTGCACGACAAGGGCGCAATGCGCCGTTAGAATCAGGGCGTCCTCGCCCGGAATAGTTAGCATGTTTTGGTTACTGGCGATCCTCGCCTACCTGCTCGGCTCTCTGTCCTTCGCCATTTTGCTCAGCCGCCTGACCGGAAATCCGGATCCGCGAATGAGTGGCTCGGGTAATGCCGGCGCCACCAACATGCTGCGCCTGGCCGGACGCAAACTCGCGATCTTTACCCTGCTGGGTGATCTCTGCAAAGGCCTGCTGCCGGTGCTGATCGCTTCGACTGTAGGCCTTTCACTGCAGGATCAGGCGTGGATCGGCGTCTGCGCCGTGATCGGTCACCTGTTCCCGTTGTACTTCCGCTTTCGCGGCGGCAAGGGCGTCGCCACGGCAGCCGGCATGCTGCTGGGCCTGTATCCACCCGCTGCGCTGCTGGCCGTGTGCGCCTGGCTGCTGACGTTCTACCTGACCCGCACCAGCTCGCTGGCGGCGCTGATCGCCACTCCGCTGACCCTGCCGTTGCTGGCCTGGCAGGAACCCGCAGCACTGTTGCCGATGAGCACGCTGACACTGCTGATCGTCTGGCGCCACCGGGGCAATCTACGCGACCTGTTCGCCGGGCGCGAACGGCATTTTTAAATACCGCACGTGAGCGCCGCTCATTACAGCGCCGACAGCTGCTCCATCGGCCAGCGCGCCTGCACACTGATCGCCAGGCTTTCCTGCTGACCGGCCTGCAAACGCTGGCAACCGGCAAACGCGATCATCGCGCCGTTATCGGTGCAAAACTGGGGACGGGCATAGAACACATCGCCTTTCATGTCGCCGAGCATCTTCTCCAGCGATACACGCAATGCCTTGTTGGCACTGACGCCGCCGGCGATCACCAGACGCTTCATGCCGGCCTGCTTCAGGGCCCGCTTGCACTTGATGGTCAAAGTCTCCACCACGGCCTGCTGGAACGCCAGCGCGATGTCGCAACGGGCTTGCTCGCTGTCGTCCCCGGCGCTGACACATTGCTGCCAAGTGTTAAGGGCGAAGGTCTTCAGGCCGCTGAAGCTGAAATCCAGGCCCGGGCGATCACACATCGGACGCGGGAAGGTGAAACGTCCTGCGACGCCCTTCTCTGCCAGCTTGGCGATTTCCGGTCCGCCCGGATAATTCAGGCCCATCATTTTTGCAGTCTTGTCGAACGCTTCGCCCGCCGCATCGTCCAGCGTTTCGCCGAGCAGGCTGTATTGGCCGATGCCATCGACCTGAACCAGCTGCGTATGACCACCGGAGACCAACAAAGCGACGAACGGGAATTCCGGCGGTTTTGGCTCCAGCATTGGCGCCAGCAAGTGGCCTTCCATGTGGTGCACGCCGAGCGCCGGAATGCCCCAGGCAAAAGCCAGCGCCTGGGCGCAGGAAGCCCCCACCAGCAACGCCCCGACCAGGCCGGGACCCGCGGTGTAGGCGATGGCGTCGATCTCGGTCGGTACGCAGTCGGCCTCGGCCAGCACCTGACGAATCAGGGGCAGCATGCGCTTGACGTGATCGCGCGAAGCCAGCTCCGGCACCACGCCGCCATAAACGCGATGCAGGTCGATCTGACTGAACAGCGCATCGGCCAACAGGCCGCGTTCGCTGTCGTACAAAGCGACGCCGGTTTCGTCGCAGGAAGTTTCTAATCCCAGTACTAGCATGGGTTTGCGCCTTGTTTAGGCTAAATTCGAAGGCGCGCATAATAGTCGCCGCGTGATGCCCCGACCAGCGGTTTTCGATCAGAGGCTTTGCATTCCGAGCGATGAGGGGTTAACATCCGCAACCCTTAAAAACCGACGTCTTCAAGTGCTCTTTTGCCGCGAGGATGTTGACCCCGGTAATGAATGAAGGTAGCTCTGGATGCCAGCCGTCAAAGTTAAAGAGAACGAACCCTTCGACGTAGCTCTGCGTCGTTTCAAGCGCTCCTGCGAAAAAGCCGGTGTACTGGCTGAAGTTCGTAGCCGCGAATTTTACGAGAAGCCAACTTCTGAGCGTAAGCGCAAGGCAGCTGCTGCTGTTAAGCGTCACGCCAAGAAAGTTCAGCGCGAACAGCGCCGCGCCGTTCGTCTGTACTAATACACAGACGATCGTAGCAAGCTTCTGCCAAGCCCGGCCCTCAGCCGGGCTAATGGCATTTGCGTAAAACGCTTGATGCTTCACCGTCGAAGCCGCAGATGCGACCGAGACAAACCCGCTTCACCGCGTCAGGCCTGGCTCTTTTGCCAGCGGTGCACGTCTTTTCTGACGAGCCTTTCAAGGCTACTGACGAGCACACCCACTGATTCCTCTTACGACGATCAGCCCAAGGCACCTGCTTGCGTGCCCGCTTCATGAGCTATCCGAGGCCGATTACAGGCCGTCAGCGGATTCAGCGCAACATTTTCGAATAGTCGAAGACTGATGAGTACTAACGTCAGTGGATTTTCGGCAGATACACTTCCCGACAGCGATTACGCAAACGACACCGGTCGAGCCGCCCCACGTGCGTGCATCACTCAATGACCCGCGTCCGGCCGCCTTTCGCATCGGATCCATTACAGCGCAGACGAGAACGCCATGGCCGGGCTGATTCCCCAGAGCTTCATTGACGACCTTCTGAACCGCACCGACATCGTCGATGTGGTCAGCTCGCGCGTGCAATTGAAGAAGGCCGGCAAGAACTACACCGCCTGCTGCCCGTTCCATAAAGAGAAAACCCCGTCGTTCAGCGTCAGCCCCGACAAGCAGTTCTATTACTGCTTTGGCTGCGGCGCCGGCGGCAACGCCCTCGGCTTTCTCATGGATCACGACAACCTGGACTTCCCCCAGGCCGTCGAGGATCTGGCCAAAGCCGCCGGCATGGAAGTCCCGCGTGAAGAAGGCGGCCGCTCGAACAAACCGCGCCAACCGACCGACTCTCCGCTGTACCCGCTACTCACCGCCGCGGCCGACTTTTACCGGCAGGCTCTAAAGAGCCATCCGGCACGCAAGGCGGCGGTGGATTACCTCAAGGGACGCGGCCTGACCGGCGAGATCGCCCGAGACTTCGGCCTCGGATTTGCACCGCCGGGCTGGGACAACCTGCTCAAACACTTGAGCAGCGACACCTTGCAGCAGAAGGCCATGATCGAAGCCGGCCTGCTGATCGAGAATGCCGAAACCGGCAAACGCTATGACCGCTTCCGCGATCGCGTGATGTTCCCGATTCGCGACACCCGTGGACGAATCATTGCTTTCGGCGGCCGAGTGCTCGGCGACGACAAGCCAAAATACCTGAACTCGCCGGAAACCCCGGTGTTTCACAAAGGCCAGGAACTCTACGGCCTTTACGAAGCCCGCAAAAACAATCGCAACCTCGACGAAATCATCGTCGTCGAGGGCTATATGGACGTCATCGCCCTCGCCCAGCAAGGCCTGCGCAATGCTGTGGCGACACTGGGCACCGCGACCAGCGAAGAACACCTCAAACGCCTGTTTCGCGTCGTGCCGAACGTGCTGTTTTGCTTCGACGGCGACCAGGCCGGCCGCAACGCCGCCTGGCGCGCGCTGGAAGCAACGCTTTCCAGCCTTCAGGACGGACGTCGTGCACGCTTCCTGTTTCTGCCCGAAGGCGAAGACCCGGATACGCTGATTCGCGCCGAGGGCACTGACGCCTTCCGCGCCCGGATCAATCAGCACGCACAGCCGCTGGCGGACTACTTCTTCCAGCAACTGACCGAAGAAGCCGACCCGCGCTCGCTGGAGGGCAAGGCCCACATGGCCACGCTCGCGGCACCGCTGATCGACAAGGTCCCCGGCGCCAACCTGCGCATCCTGATGCGCCAGCGCCTGACCGAGATCACCGGTCTGAGCAGTGAAAGTGTCAGCCAACTGGCCCAGAGCGCCCCGCAGGAAGCACCGCCGGCCTACGACCCGGGCATCGATTACGACGCCATGCCGGACTACAGCGACTACCATCAGCCGCAGTCACAGGACATGTATGTGCCGCAGCAGGAATGGACGCCGAAGAAATCCGGCGCCGGCGGCAAGAAATGGGACAAGAAACCATGGGACAAAAACGGCAAGCGTGGCGGTGATCGCGACCAGCCCCGTGCCCCACGCGTGCCGGCCGCCGTCGAACCACCAACCCTGGCCGCCCTGAGAACCTTGCTGCATCACCCGCAACTGGCGGAAAAAGTCGAGGATGCCGGGCACTTTGCAGACGAAAACCAGACCAACGCACAACTGCTGGTGGCACTGCTCGAAGCCGTACAGAAGAATCCCAAGCTAAACTCATTTCAGTTGATCGCGCGATGGCACGGAACCGAACAGGGCCGACTGCTCAAGGCATTGGCGGAAAAGGAATGGCTGATTGACGGAGACAACCTTGAACAACAGTTTTTCGACACCATTACTAGCTTGTCAGCCCGCCAACGCGAGCGGAATCTGGAACAACTGCTCAGGAAAGCGCGTCAAAGCGAACTGAGCATCGATGAGAAAAATCAACTGCGCGACCTTTTAAGTCGCAATGTTTCCGCATCAAACCCGACCTCAACTGGCGCGTGAGGTCATAGCTCAGGTATAATCCTCGGCTTGTTTTTTGCCCGCCAAGACCTTCAGTGGATAGGGTGTTATGTCCGGAAAAGCGCAACAGCAGTCTCGTATTATTGAGTTGATCAAACTGGGTCGTGAGCAGAAGTATCTGACTTACGCCGAGGTCAACGACCACCTGCCCGAGGATATTTCAGATCCGGAGCAGGTGGAAGACATCATCCGCATGATTAACGACATGGGGATCCCCGTACACGAGAGTGCTCCGGATGCGGACGCCCTTATGCTGGCCGACGCCGATACCGACGAGGCCGCTGCGGAAGAAGCAGCCGCTGCGTTGGCGGCGGTGGAGACCGATATCGGTCGTACCACTGACCCGGTGCGCATGTACATGCGCGAAATGGGTACGGTCGAGCTTCTGACTCGTGAAGGCGAAATCGAAATCGCCAAACGTATCGAAGAAGGCATCCGTGAAGTGATGAGCGCCATCGCGCACTTCCCTGGCACGGTTGACTATATTCTCTCCGAGTACACTCGCGTCACCACCGAAGGTGGTCGCCTGTCCGACGTTCTGAGCGGTTATATCGACCCGGACGACGGCATTACGCCGCCTGCCGCCGAAGTACCGCCGCCAATCGACGCGAAAGCGGCGAAAGCGGAAGAGTCCGACGACGATGACGATGCCGAATCTTCCGATGACGAAGAAGAAGCCGAAAGCGGTCCGGATCCGGTCATTGCTGCCCAGCGTTTCGGCGCCGTGGCCGACCAGATGGAAATCACCCGCAAGGCCCTGAAAAAGCACGGTCGTCACAACAAGGCAGCGATTGCCGAACTGTTGGCCCTGGCCGATCTGTTCATGCCGATCAAACTGGTGCCGAAGCAATTCGAAGCCCTGGTCGAGCGTGTTCGCAGTGCCCTGGATCGTCTGCGTCAGCAAGAGCGCGCGATCATGCAGCTGTGCGTACGTGATGCACGTATGCCGCGTGCCGACTTCCTGCGCCAGTTCCCGGGCAACGAAGTCGACGAAAGCTGGTCCGACGCCCTGGCCAAAGGCAAGAGCAAGTACGCCGAAGCCATTGCCCGCGTGCAACCGGACATCATCCGTTGCCAGCAAAAGCTGACCGCGCTGGAAACCGAGACCGGCCTGACCATCGCCGAGATCAAGGACATCAACCGTCGCATGTCGATCGGTGAGGCGAAAGCCCGCCGCGCGAAGAAAGAAATGGTTGAAGCGAACTTGCGTCTGGTGATCTCCATCGCCAAGAAGTACACCAACCGTGGTCTGCAATTCCTCGATCTGATCCAGGAAGGCAACATCGGTCTGATGAAAGCGGTGGACAAGTTCGAATACCGTCGTGGTTACAAGTTCTCGACTTATGCCACCTGGTGGATCCGTCAGGCGATCACTCGCTCGATCGCCGACCAGGCCCGCACCATCCGTATTCCGGTGCACATGATCGAGACGATCAACAAGCTCAACCGTATTTCCCGCCAGATGCTGCAGGAAATGGGTCGTGAACCGACCCCGGAAGAGCTGGGTGAGCGCATGGAAATGCCTGAGGACAAGATCCGCAAGGTATTGAAGATTGCCAAAGAGCCGATCTCCATGGAAACCCCGATCGGTGATGACGAAGACTCCCATCTGGGTGACTTCATCGAAGACTCGACCATGCAGTCGCCAATCGATGTCGCCACTGTTGAGAGCCTGAAAGAAGCGACACGCGAAGTGCTGTCCGGCCTTACTGCCCGTGAAGCCAAGGTACTGCGCATGCGTTTCGGTATCGACATGAACACCGACCATACGCTCGAAGAAGTCGGCAAACAGTTTGACGTGACCCGTGAGCGGATCCGTCAGATCGAAGCCAAGGCGCTGCGCAAGCTGCGCCACCCGACGCGAAGCGAGCATCTGCGCTCCTTCCTCGACGAGTGACACCATAACCCCCGGCCCAGGCCGGGGGTTTTGTTTATATGGCAGATTAAATACCCAGCTCCACCCTCCCCCCGCGCACAGCCCGTCTACACTCGAAACATTCCCCCGAGCCATAACGAGACCGTTATGCCCAGACTGGCGTCCGTGCTTTTTTTGCTGTCACTGATGATCTGGACCGCAACGGCTGACGCGCTGACTCTGACCGATGAAGAACGTAGCTGGCTGGCGGCTCACCCGGACTTGCGACTGGGTGTCGACGCGTCGTGGCCGCCCTTCGAGTTTCGCGACGACCAGAACCGTTATCAGGGCCTGGCGGCGGACTATATCGATGTGATTCGCCAACGCCTGGCGGTCAAACTCACGCCCATCGAGCCGGTGAGCTGGACCGTAGTGCTCGAACAAGCGAAAAACGGCAAGATCGACCTGTTGCCTGGCATCATGTCCACCCCGGAACGCCAGAGCTACCTGTCGTTCACCCGCCCTTATCTCGACTTTCCGATCGTCATCCTCGCCCACGTCGGCGGCCCGCAACCGCGCAAGCTCGAGGAGCTTTACGGTCTGAAAATCGCCGTGGTCGAGAACTACGCGCCCCATGAGCTGCTGCGCACCCATCATCCCGACCTGAATCTGGTGGCGATGCCCAACGTCAGCTCCGCGTTGCAGGCCCTGGCCACCGATGAAGTGGACGCGGTGGTCGGCGATCTGGCCTCCAGCGTCTGGAGCCTGCGTCAGCTCAAACTGGATGGTTTGTATGTCAGCGGCGAAACCCCTTATCGCTACCAACTGGCGATGGGCGTTCCTCGGGACAACAAAATGCTGGTGAGTATTCTGGATAAAGTTCTGGCCGACATGTCCCCGGAAGAAATCAGCAGTATTCAGGAGCACTGGGTAGGCAACGTCCTCGATCATCGGACATTTTGGTCTGACCTGCTGGTTTACGGTTTACCGGGGCTATTGCTTCTGGTCATCGTCCTGGCGATGGTGATCCGCATCAACCGTCGTCTCAGTTCGGAAATCGCCCGACGCATCGATCTTGAACAAGAACTGCGCAGCAGCGAATACCACTATCGCGGACTGGTGGAGAGCCTCTCGGCCATCGCATGGGAAGCACGAATCAGCGATTTCACCTACAGCTACGTTTCCCCCCATGCCGAGGACCTGCTCGGCTATCCACTGTCGCACTGGCTGATTCCCGGCTTCTGGCGCAACATCATCCACCCGGCGGACCTCACACGCGCACAGAGCTTCTGCGATCACGAAGTGCTGGCCGGGCGCGATCACAGTCTCGATTACCGGGTGATCACCGCTGACGGCCGTTGTTTGTGGGTGCGTGACATTGTCAGCCTGATCGAACATGGCCATGAACCGGTGATGCGCGGTCTGATGATCGACATCAGCGAAACCAAACGCACCGAGGAAGCACTACGACTATCGGAGCAGAAGTTTGCGTCGGTATTTCAACAATGTCCGGACATTCTGGTCATCGCCCGACTCTCGGACGGATGCCTGCTGGAAGTCAACGAAGCCTTTGAAGAACAGATCGGGCTCAAGGCCGAAGAAGTCATTGGCCAGACCGCCACCGAACTCAACATCTGGGGTATTCCCGGAGTCGGCCCGGGCCTGCTTCAGCGCCTGCAGGCCGGCAGCATTCGCAACCTTGAGATGCCCTTTCGTCGCAACAATGGCCAGGTGTTCACCGGGCTGATTTCCGCCGAACCCTTCGAGCTCGACACCACACCGGCGCTGGTTGTGGTGGTCCGCGACATTACCCAGCTCAAGGAAACCCAACAGCAATTGCAAACCTCCGAAGAGAAGTTCGCCAAGGCCTTCCACGCCTCGCCGGACGGTCTGCTGTTGTCGCGCCAGAGCGATGGCCTGCTGCTTGAGGTCAACGAGGGTTTTAGCCGCATCACCGGTTTCAATAGCGCCATGTCGGTGGATCGCTCGGCGCTGGATCTGGGCATCTGGGTCAACCTCAACGAACGCAAACAAATGCTCGACCTGCTGCACCGCGACGGGTTCGTTCGCGACTTCAGCTGCCATATCCGCCGCAGCGACGGGCAGATCCGGCTCTGCGAGGTGTCCAGCCGTCCACTGCCGATCGGCGACGAAGAGTGCATGCTGACCATCGCCCGGGACATCACCGAACGCCACCTGATGCAGGAAAAACTGCAGCAGGCCGCGACCGTGTTCGAAAGTACCGCCGAAGGTGTGTTGATCACCGACACCCAGCAACACATCAGCGCTGTAAACCGAGCGTTCACCGAAATTACCGGCTACAGCGAAAGTGAAGCGCTGGGGCACACTCCGCGCCTGCTGGCGTCCGGCCTGCACGACAGCGCGTTTTACGCGGCGATGTGGCATCAATTGACCGACGAAGGTCACTGGCAGGGCGAAATCTCCAACCGACGCAAAAATGGCGAGCTGTACCCGAGCTGGCTGACCATCAGCGCCGTGCGCAATCGCGACAAGTTCATCACGCACTTCGTTGCGGTGTTCGCCGATATCTCCAGCCTTAAGCACGCCCAGGCCAAACTCGACTATCAGGCGCATCACGACCCGCTCACTGGCCTACCGAATCGCACGCTGTTCGAAAGTCGTCTGTTGATGGCACTCAACAGCCAGCAGGAAAACGGCGGTCAGGGCGCAGTGCTGTTCCTTGACCTCGACCGCTTCAAGCACATCAACGACAGCCTCGGTCACCCGGTCGGCGATCTGTTGCTCAAGGGCATCGCCGTGCGCCTCAAGGAGCAACTGCGCGATATCGACACCGTCGCGCGCCTGGGTGGCGACGAATTCATCATTCTGCTGCCCGGCCTGCAGCAGCCCGGGGATGCAGACAACATCGCCACCAAACTGCTGAACTGCTTTGGTGCGCCATTCCAGGCTGGTGAGCATGAGTTCTTCATCAGCGCCAGCATCGGCACCAGCCTTTACCCGCGCGACGGCTGCGATGTTGCGACCCTGATCAAGAACGCGGACGCGGCGATGTATCGCTCCAAGGCCAAGGGCCGCAACCGGGTCGAAAGCTACACCCGCGATCTCACCGCCCAGGCCAGCGAGCGTGTGGCGCTGGAGCACGAACTTCGCCGAGCCATCGAGCGCGAGGAGTTGTACCTCTATTACCAACCGAAAATCAGCCTCGACGATCACAGTCTGGTCGGCGCCGAAGCCCTGATCCGCTGGCGCCATCCGAACTTCGGCGACGTGCCGCCGGAGCATTTTATTCCGCTGGCGGAAGAGAACGGCATGATTCTGCAAATCGGCGACTGGGTGCTGGAAACTGCCTGCCGACAGATGTTCGAGTGGGGCCAGATCTACGAATCCCTCGGCCCGCTGTCGGTGAACCTCGCCGGCGCTCAACTGCGCCAGCCGAACCTGTTGGGACGCATCGAGCAACTGCTCAAGGACAACCGTCTGCGGCCGGAATTACTGCAACTGGAAATTACCGAAAACTTCATCATGAGCCAGGCCGAAGAAGCGCTGGCGGTGCTGCACCAGCTCAAACACCTGGGCGTGCAACTGGCCATCGACGACTTCGGCACCGGTTATTCCTCGCTGAGCTACCTCAAACGCCTGCCACTGGACATCCTCAAGATCGACCAGTCTTTCGTCCGCGGCCTGCCCGATGACCCGCACGATGCGGCGATCGTGCGCGCCATCATCGCCCTGGGCCGCAGCATGCAATTCACCGTGATCGCCGAAGGCGTGGAAACCCAGGCCCAGCAACAATTCCTCGCCGCCGAAGGCTGCGAACAGATCCAGGGCTACATCGTCAGCCTGCCGCTACCGCCAGAAGAGTTTGCCGCGACGTTTCTTCGTATAGCCGTATCAGATTTTTCGGATAGCACAGCCGAGAAACCGTCGCTATAATCCGCGGCCTACTGAGGGCCTATAGCTCAGTTGGTTAGAGCAGAGGACTCATAATCCTTTGGTCCACGGTTCAAGTCCGTGTGGGCCCACCAAACATGAAAAAGCCGCGCTTATGTGCGGCTTTTTTTCGCCTGTTGTCTCGTCCTGAATAAGGTTTACACCTTCTGGCTTCTTATCAGGAGTGTGCAATGGATTCGGGCGCAAAACGCAGTCAACGCGATTACACGCTGACTTTTAAATTGTCGGTTGTCGACCAAGTCGAAAAAGGCGAGTTGAGTTATAAAGAGGCTCAACGGCGCTACGGAATTCAGGGTCGGTCGACGGTGTTGGTTTGGTTACGCAAGCATGGTCGGCAAGACTGGAGCCAAGGCGCCTCCATTCGTTCCCAAAGGAACCGACCGATGGACGAGCCCACTTTGCCCTTAACTCCCGAGCAGAGAATCAAAGAGCTTGAGGAGCAGTTGGCGCTGGCGAATCAGAAAGCCAAGTTTTTTGAAGACGTGGTGGATGTACTGAAGAACGACTACGGCGTCTCTGTCGTAAAAAAGCGGCCCGGCAAGTCGTTGCGCAAACCCAAACCCTGAGTGTCAGCAGGGCTTGCCAGTTTATGGGGATCAGTCGCCAAGCCTTTTACAAACGTAATCGCGTCTGTCGGGCTCGCATCGAGCAAGATCAGAAACTCATCCAGTTTGTGCAGACAATCCGAGTGCGCCAACCCTGCATTGGCGCCCGCAAACTGCACTCGTTGATGCACGCGGAGCGTGAGAAACAGTAGCTGCATGTCGGCCGCGATCGGTTATTGGCGGTCTTGCGTGATTACCGCCAACTGGTCCGCAGGAAGCGGGCTTATCACAAAACGACCGATAGTCATCATCACTTCCGCTGCCATCCCAATCTGCTTAAACCAGGCCCGTCGCAAGTTGTCGCTACCGGTCCGGAACAGGTTTGGGTGGCCGATATCACGTATCTGTCCACCAAACGTGATGATCCGGTCTATTTGAGTCTGGTGACGGATGCCTTCTCAAGAAAGATCGTCGGCTATCACGTGCATGGCAGCTTGCATGCCGACTCAGTGGCTCAAGCCTTGCGTATGGCCTTGAAGACGCGTCGAACACGCCAGAAACTGGTTCATCACTCGGATCGAGGTGTGCAGTACTGCTCGGCGCTATATCAAAAGCTCCATGCCAAACATGGCATCACGTGCTCAATGACTGATGGGCTACGACTGCTACCAAAACGCCTTGGCAGAGCGGGTCAATGGCATCTTGAAGACAGAGCTCTTGCTCCATCGGCCAACAGACCTGGCGCAAGCGGAGCAAATGGTGCGGGAGGCCATCTTGATCTACAACCAGGAGCGCCCGCACCTGTCCTTAAAATACAAAACGCCCGATGCGGTGCATCGGGCGTTAGGGTGAAACATGTGTAAACCTATTTCAGGACTAGACATGTCGTTTGGCGATTACGGTCGTTACAAGCGCCATACTCGGAAGACTACCGCGAGGTCTGTAGGTTATTTCCCAAGCTGTGTTTTCACTCAGTTTTCGGCCTTGTTGGCCTTTTCTCCGAACGAGTAATCTCCGGGCGCCGCTGTTCGCCAGGGATTACTTTCATGCTCGTGAATGCTGCGCCACTTATAAAAGAATCAGGTGGCCAACAAACATGGATCGACTTAGCTTTGCCCGACCTGCGAACACTGGCCAGGGAGCTTCGCTCGGCCACAATTGATGAAGTGAAAAGGGCAGACGATGCGCAAGGAGCCCTCAGAATTCTCCTGACTCATTTCGGATTCATCGATGAGGCATTACTCGCAGTCACTATCCTCACACCGATCGGAAACGTTGCGGTCATGAGGGACAAACTCGCCCACATCGTCGAAAAACGCGCTGACTCACGAGAGCGCTACGTTCGGCATGCGATTGACACGCTGACGGGGCCGTTTGAAATATGGAGAGTGCTGTACGACAACGGCGGATACCGCATGGCTTTCATCAACGCCTATGAGGCAAAAAATGACATGCTCGTCGTGGTAGATGTCAGGCACGGCCACGTCCTGTGGAACTTCATGCATGCTCCGGCAAGAGCGATGAACAAGCACCGTCAGGGCGAACTTCTCTACAAGAGATACATTCTTCAGGACAAACAAAAAGAGGAGCCTGTTGGCTCCCCCTTGAATATTTGAATCCTGATATTGGCATCCTCAGGAAATGGGATGAAGAGGTCTCACCTTACACCGATGTTGCAGCATCGCTGAGGTACCTACGTCTGCTGAGGCCCTGCAAGGCAGCAGATTTCGCGCTCTTGAGGCCATTTTTGATAAAGGCAGCAGGCAAGTCAAATCATTTGTCTGTTCTTTTGTTTCAGTAAAATCCCCGGTGACTGCCTAATCCCTCGCCACTCAATCAGCGCTCACAAGCGCCTCGCGTGACGAGCCTGTAACATGCAGCCACATTGATCCGTACCGCTGGAGCCTGCCCTTGCCCGACATCCGCCCACCCGTGCTCGATGAAATCGACCGCCAGCTGATCGCAGCCCTGCAAATCAATGCCCGTGAGAGCGTGGCGATGCTGGCCCGGCAATTGGGGATCGCCCGTACCACCGTGACTTCGCGACTGGCGAGGCTGGAAAAGGCCAAGGTCATCACAGGTTATGGCGTGCGTCTGGGCCAACGCGTGGTGGATGGCGGTTTGCAGGCCTACGTCGGGATCAAGGTGCAGCCACGCTCCGGCAAAGAGGTACTGCGCCGCTTGAGCGCAATGGCTCAGGTACAGCAATTGTGCGCAGTGAGTGGCGAATTCGATTACGTGGCGTGGCTGCGTACCGATTCACCGGAACAGCTCGATCAGCTTCTGGATCAGATCGGCAGTGTAGATGGGGTAGAGAAGACCACGACGTCGATCATCCTCAGCAGCAAGATTGATCGCGGACATCCAGTCTGATCACTGCCTTCGTCATATTGCAGCATCAACGCTCAAAACGACGACACATTGCGTCTTATTAACGTGTTCTACGCTCCCTAGAATGGCTGGCATCTTTTCCTATACTCAGACGCGCATCCAGCGTCGGGTCGCCAGCAAGGTCAGCCATGAACAAGAACAATCGCCATCCTGCAGACGGTAAGAAACCAGTCACCATTTTCGGCCCGGACTTTCCTTTCGCCTTCGACGACTGGATCGAACACCCGGCCGGTCTGGGCAGCATTCCCGAGCACAACCACGGTGCCGAAGTGGCAATCGTCGGTGCTGGTATCGCCGGTCTGGTGGCGGCTTATGAGCTGATGAAACTCGGCTTGAAACCCGTCGTGTATGAGGCCTCGAAGCTTGGCGGCCGTCTGCGTTCGCAAGCGTTCAACGGTACTGATGGCATCGTCGCCGAGCTCGGCGGCATGCGCTTTCCGGTATCTTCCACCGCGTTCTATCACTACGTCGACAAACTCGGTCTGGAGACCAAGCCCTTCCCCAACCCGCTGACGCCGGCTTCCGGCAGCACCGTGATCGACCTGGAAGGCAAAACCCATTACGCACAAAGTCTGAAGGACCTTCCTGCACTGTTCCAGGAAGTGGCTGACGCCTGGGCCGATGCTTTGGAGGCCGGTTCGCAGTTCTCGGATATCCAGCAAGCGATTCGTGACCGTGATGTGCCACGCCTCAAGGAGTTGTGGAACACCCTGGTGCCGCTGTGGGACGACCGCACGTTCTACGACTTCGTCGCCACGTCCAAAGCCTTCGCCAAACTGTCGTTCCATCACCGTGAAGTATTCGGCCAGGTCGGTTTCGGCACCGGCGGCTGGGACTCGGACTTCCCCAACTCGATGCTGGAAATCTTCCGCGTAGTGATGACCAACTGCGACGATCACCAACATCTGGTGGTCGGCGGCGTCGAACAAGTGCCGCAGGGCATCTGGCGTCACGCGCCGGAGCGCTGCGTACACTGGCCGCAAGGCACCAGCCTGAAATCGCTGCACCACGGCGCGCCGCGCTCCGGGGTGAAGAAAATCGCCCACGCGCCTGACGGACGTTTCGCAGTCACCGACAACAACGGCGACACCCGCGAATACGCCGCCGTACTGACCACCTGCCAGAGCTGGCTGCTGACTACCCAGATCGAATGCGACGAAAGCCTGTTCTCGCAGAAGATGTGGATGGCGCTGGACCGCACGCGCTACATGCAATCGTCGAAGACCTTCGTAATGGTCGACCGCCCGTTCTGGAAGGACAAGGACCCGGAAACCGGCCGCGACCTGATGAGCATGACCCTCACCGATCGCCTGACCCGTGGCACCTATCTGTTCGACAACGGCGACGATAAACCGGGCGTGATCTGTCTGTCGTACTCGTGGATGAGCGATGCGCTGAAGATGCTCCCGCACCCGGTAGAAAAACGCGTGAAGCTGGCGCTGGATGCATTGAAGAAGATCTACCCGAAAGTCGACATCGCCGCGCGGATCATCGGCGATCCGATCACCGTGTCGTGGGAAGCCGACCCTCACTTCCTCGGCGCGTTCAAGGGCGCCCTGCCCGGCCACTATCGCTACAACCAGCGCATGTATGCGCACTTCATGCAGGACGACATGCCGCCGGAGCAGCGCGGGATTTTCATCGCCGGCGACGACGTGTCGTGGACGCCGGCCTGGGTTGAAGGCGCGGTGCAGACCTCGCTCAACGCGGTCTGGGGAATCATGAAGCACTTCGGCGGGTCCACACATAAAGAGAACCCCGGCCCGGGTGATGTGTTCAACGACATCGGCCCGATCACCCTGCCCGAGTAAGAGGAATCCCTGATGCGTGTAGCCCTTTACCAATGTCCACCGCTGCCTCTGGAACCCGCCGCCAACCTCCAGCGCCTGCATCAACTGGCGATGGAGGCCAAAGGCGCCGACCTGCTGGTGGTGCCGGAGATGTTCCTGACCGGCTACAACATCGGCAAGGAGGCGGTTGCGACATTGGCCGAGGTCTTCAACGGTGAGTGGGCGCAGCAAGTCGGACGGATCGCCAAGGCTGCCGGCCTGGCGATTCTCTACGGTTACCCGGAGCGCACTGCCGAAGGACAGATCTACAACGCCGTGCAGTTGATCGATTCGAACGGTGAGCGCCTGTGCAATTACCGCAAGACGCATCTGTTCGGCGATCTGGATCGCTCAATGTTCAGCCCCGGTGAAGGCGAGTTTCCCATAGTCGAGCTCAACGGCTGGAAGCTCGGCTTCCTGATCTGCTACGACCTGGAGTTCCCGGAAAACGCCCGGCGCCTTGCTCTTGAAGGCGCCGAGCTGATTCTGGTGCCGACGGCGAACATGATTCCTTTCGATTTCATTGCCGATGTTTCCGTGCGCTCCCGCGCGTTCGAAAATCAGTGCTACGTGGCTTACGCCAACTACTGCGGCCACGAAGGCGACATTCATTACTGCGGGCAAAGCAGCATCGCCGCGCCGGATGGCAGCCGCATCGCCCAAGCCGGACTGGACGAAGCCTTGATCGTCGGTGAGCTGGATCGCCAGTTAATGGTCGACTCCCGCAGCGCCAACCGTTACTTCAACGACCGCCGCCCCGAACTTTACGACGCGCTCAGCAAGCGCTAATCCGCTAGCATTGGCACTTCACTGTTCTGGAAGTGCCCATGTCTGCGCCGACCCATCCCCGTGCCCACACCGAAACCCTGGCCAACGGCTTGCGCGTGACCCTGCGTCACGTGCCCGGCCTGAAGCGCAGCGCCGCCGCGTTGCGGGTAGCTGCCGGCAGTCATGACGTGCCATTGGCGTGGCCAGGGCTGGCGCATTTCCTTGAGCATTTGCTGTTTCTCGGCACTCAGCGTTTTCCTGCACAGCAAGGGCTGATGGCCTACGTGCAAGGACGTGGCGGCCAGGTGAATGCCAGCACCCGCGAGCGCACCACCGATTTCTTCTTTGAGTTGCCGCCAACGTCCTTCAGCGGTGGGCTGGAGCGTCTGTCGGACATGCTCGCTCACCCGCGTATGAATCCGGACGATCAGTTGCGGGAACGGGAAGTGCTGCAGGCGGAGTTTGTTGCGTGGTCGCAGGATGCTGCGGCTCAGCAGAAAGAGGCGCTGTTTGAGGGATTGTCGGCGGCGCACCCATTGCGCGGCTTTCATGCCGGAAATCGCGAGAGCCTGCCGGTAGAACAAGCGGATTTTCAGCAGGCGTTGAAAGACTTCCATCAGCAGTTTTACCGCACCGGGCAGATGACTCTGAGCCTGGTCGGACCGCAGAGTGTGGAAGAACTGCGAGCGCTCGCGGAGCAGTTTGCCGCCGCGCTGACGGCTGGGGATAAAACTGCACAGGCAGCCCCCGTTCGCTTGATGGACAACACACAGAAAAGTTATCAACAGGCTGGCGAGCAACGCGGTGATCTGCTGTTTGCGCTGGAGGACTTGCCGGAGTCGTCGGCCGAAGCGCTGGCGTTTCTCTGTCACTGGTTGAACAGCGCCAAACCCGGTGGGTTGCTCGCGCATTTGCAGCAGCAGGGTCTCGCCGACGGCTTGCACGCCAGCGTGCAGTACCAGTTCGGCGGGCAAGCCTTGCTGCATCTTCAGTTCACGGCGACATCCGGATCACTCGACGCCATCCGCGCACAGTTTCTCGACTGGTTGAGCTTCTTCGCAGCGCAGCAGGACTGGCCGGCGTTGCGTCAGGAGTATGCAACGCTGCTTGAACGGCAGCAGCAGGTCAGCGGTGCATTGCATTTGGCCCGACTCGACAGCGAACAACTCGAGAATGAAATCTCCGAATCGGCCATTGCAGTGCTCAAAGCAATCCTCGGCAAAATCGGCACTGTGGATAACTTCAGCAGTCACTGGCATCTGCCCGCCGCCAATCCGTTCCTGCGCACAGCCGAGCCACTGGCCAACGCGGGTCTGATCCGCGGCCAGACCAGCGCCCACCGAGGCCTGCGCACGTTTGCTCAGGATCGCTCGCGCAGCCGCCGCGAACGTTCGCCGATGCAATTCAACCAGGCGCTGCCGGATAACGGTGACGAAGGGGCGGTGTATGTGCGCTGGCAGACAGAGGCGGCGGCCACGGCCGAGCTGCAGGCGAAACTGCAACGCAGTCTGCGGGAGGTTTCCGGCGACGCACGTCAGGCCGGAGTCGAGTTGTCCTTCAGCGCCATAGGCAATCAGTGGCTGCTGAGACTCACCGGCCTGCAGGACACGCTGCCTGTTGTGCTGGAACACGCGCTGAAATCTCTGACACAGGTGGGCGTCGATTGCGCAAAAGGCGAACCGAAAACGGCGCTGATACCGATCCGCCAGCTGCTCAAAGTACTGCCCGAACTGTACCTGCCAGCGGTAGGCGAATCCGATGACGCCGCGCACCTGTGGACAACTTCTCGCTGGGACGGTCTGGCTTTGGGGCTAAACCCACAGACCCAGTCAGCCATGGGCCTGGCCCTGAGCCGCATCCCGGGCATCCCGGACAATCAAATCCCCTCACCGTCGGCAATCCATAACGGATACCGGTGGAGTCAGATCGACAGCGCGTCCAGCGAACACGCCTTGCTGCTGTTCTTTCCGACTGCCAGCCGTGAAATCGCCGACGAAGCCACGTGGCGCCTGCTTGCGCAACTGTGCCAGACACCTTTCTACCAACGCCTGCGAGTTGAATTACAACTCGGCTATGCGGTGTTCAGCGGCCTGCGCCAGCTCCACGGCCAGACCGGCTTGCTGTTCGGTGTGCAATCGCCCTCGGCCACCGCCGCGCAATTGCTCGAGCACATTCAGCAGTTTCTCGAAGGACTGCCAGCCCTTGTCGAACAACTCGACGACGCCGGCCTCGCCCGGCAACGCCAGACACTTGCCGATCAATTCGATGACAGCGTCCTGTCCGGCAAAGATGCGTCCGAGATCCTGTGGCAGGCCCGACTCGCCGGCCACTCGTCGGATTATCTGCCCCAGCTACGCCATGCCATCGCTCAACTGGATCGCCCGGCATTGCTGACCGCCGCAAAACGTCTGATCCGCGCCGAAGGCGGCTGGCACGGCCTGGCCAACGGCCCTGCGCCAGGCGCGCCATGGCAATCGGCAAAATGATCATTACCGGGGCTGCAAGGAGCTTTCTCAAAGATTCACGGGCCAACCCCCTGAAATTTTGAGTAACATAGCCACCTAACTATTTGGAACATCCCTGCGCTGCCGTGGACTATACCTATGGATAGCGCTATCTCACCCACCTGAAAAAGGAGTCACCCGATGGCTTGGACCAAACCTGCTTACACCGACCTGCGCATCGGCTTCGAAGTCACCATGTACTTCGCCAGCCGCTGAGTCCTGCCTCAAGCAGAACACTGCAGTGCAACGCCTCGGCTCGCCGGGGCGTTTTATTTTCAGCGTTGAAATGATGGAGCGTTCATGTTCGTCCAGATTCTGGGTTCGGCCGCCGGTGGCGGTTTTCCGCAGTGGAACTGCAACTGCGTCAATTGCGCCGGTTTTCGCGACGGCAGCCTGAATGCCCAGGCCCGTACCCAATCGTCCATCGCGATTTCCGATGACGGCGTGAACTGGGTGCTGTGCAACGCCTCGCCGGACGTCCGCGCGCAGCTTCAGAGCTTCGCCCCGATGCAACCGGGCCGTGCCCTGCGTGACACCGGCATCAGCGCGATCATCTTGATGGACAGCCAGATCGACCACACCACCGGCCTGCTCAGCCTGCGCGAAGGCTGCCCGCATCAGGTCTGGTGCACGGACATGGTTCACGAAGACCTGAGCACCGGTTTCCCGCTGTTCACCATGCTCAAGCACTGGAACGGCGGGCTGGACTGGAACCGCATCGAACTCGACCAGAGTTTCACCGTCGCCGCGTGCCCGAACCTGCGCTTCACTCCGCTGCCGTTGCGCAGCGCCGCGCCGCCCTACTCGCCGCACCGTTTCGACCCGCACCCGGGCGACAACATCGGCCTGATCGTCGAAGACCTCAGCACCGGCGGTAAACTGTTCTACGCGCCGGGTTTGGGAAAAGTCGATGCGCCGCTGCTGGAAATCATGGCCGGCAGCGACTGCGTGCTGGTGGACGGGACGATGTGGGACGACGATGAAATGCAGCGCCGTGGCGTCGGCACCCGCACCGGCCGTGAAATGGGCCACCTGGCCCAGAACGGCCCTGGCGGCATGCTCGAAGTGCTGGAACAGCTTCCCGAGCAGCGCAAGGTGCTTATCCACATCAACAACACCAACCCGATTCTCGACGAAGACTCCCCGGAGCGCGCGGAACTTGTTCGGCGCAATGTTGAAGTGGCGTATGACGGCATGAGTATCGTCCTGTAACGAATGGCCCGGAGAACCGCTATGACCGACACCCCGCTGTCCCCCGCCGAATTCGAAGCGGCCCTGCGCGCCAAGGGCGCCTACTACCACATACATCACCCGTATCACGTGGCGATGTATGAAGGCCGGGCCACCCGCGAGCAGATCCAGGGCTGGGTCGCCAACCGCTTCTACTATCAGGTGAACATTCCCCTGAAAGACGCGGCGATCCTCGCCAACTGCCCGGATCGCGAGATCCGCCGCGAGTGGATCCAGCGGCTGCTCGACCACGACGGCGCTCCCGGTGAAGACGGCGGCATCGAAGCCTGGCTGCGACTGGGCAAGGCCGTCGGTCTCGATCCGGATCAATTGCGCTCCCAGGAACTGGTGCTGCCCGGCGTGCGGTTCGCCGTCGATGCCTACGTCAACTTCGCCCGCCGCGCCAGTTGGCAGGAAGCCGCCAGCAGCTCGTTGACCGAACTGTTCGCGCCGCAGATTCACCAGTCGCGGCTCGACAGCTGGCCGCAGCATTACCCGTGGATCGACCCGGCCGGCTACGAATATTTCCGCACCCGTCTCGGTCAGGCCCGGCGCGATGTCGAGCATGGTCTGGCAATCACGCTCGAGCACTACAAGACCCGCGAAGGCCAAGAGCGCATGCTGGAAATTCTCCAGTTCAAACTGGACATTCTTTGGAGCATGCTCGATGCCATGAGCATGGCCTACGAACTGAACCGCCCGCCGTATCACAGCGTCACCGATCAACGGGTCTGGCATAAAGGAATCGCCTTATGAGTTTCGACCGCAGCAAGACCCCGAACTGGCGTCCCGGCTACCGTTTCCAGTACGAACCGGCCCAGAAAGGCCATGTGCTGCTGTACCCGGAGGGCATGATCAAGCTCAACGAAAGTGCCGCGCTGATCGGCGGCCTGATCGACGGTGAGCGGGATGTCGCGGCGATCATCGCCGAACTCGACAAACAGTTTCCCGGCGTACCCGAGCTCGGTGACGACATCGAGCAATTCATGGAGGTTGCCCGTGCGCAGCACTGGATCGAACTTGCCTGAGTCATCGGTGCAAGTCCCGGCCAAACCGGAAATCGGCCTGCCGCTGTGGCTGCTCGCCGAGCTGACTTATCGCTGCCCGCTGCAATGCCCGTACTGCTCCAATCCGCTGGATTTCGCCGAGCAGGGCAAAGAGCTGAGCACCGAGCAGTGGATCAAGGTGTTCCGTGAAGCGCGGGAGATGGGTGCGGCGCAACTGGGCTTTTCCGGGGGTGAACCGCTGGTGCGCCAGGACCTTGCCGAGCTGATCCGTGAAGCGCGTCAGTTGGGTTTCTACACTAACCTGATCACCTCCGGCATCGGCCTGACCGAACAGAAGATCAGCGACTTCAAGAAGGCCGGGCTCGATCACATCCAGATCAGTTTCCAGGCCAGCGACGAGCAAGTGAACAACCTGCTCGCCGGCTCGAAAAAAGCCTTTGCGCAAAAACTGGAAATGGCCCGTGCCGTGAAAGCCCACGGCTATCCGATGGTGCTGAACTTCGTCACCCATCGGCACAACATCGACAAGATCGACCGCATCATTGAACTGTGCATTGCGCTGGAGGCCGACTTCGTCGAACTCGCCACCTGCCAGTTCTACGGCTGGGCGCAGCTCAATCGTGTCGGCCTGTTGCCGACCAAAGAGCAACTGGTGCGGGCCGAACGCATCACCAACGAATACCGCGCCAAACTGGAAGCCGAAGGGCATCCGTGCAAGCTGATTTTCGTCACCCCGGACTATTACGAAGAGCGCCCGAAAGCCTGCATGAATGGCTGGGGCAGTCTGTTTCTGACAGTCACACCGGACGGCACCGCCCTGCCCTGTCATGGCGCCCGACAGCTGCCGGTACAATTTCCCAATGTGCGCGACCACAGCATGCAGCACATCTGGTACGACTCGTTCGGCTTCAACCGTTTCCGCGGTTATGACTGGATGCCCGAGCCATGCCGCTCCTGTGACGAAAAGGAACAGGATTTCGGCGGCTGCCGCTGCCAGGCGTTCATGCTCACTGGTGATGCCAGCAATGCCGATCCGGTGTGCAGCAAGTCCGAACATCACGGCGTGATTCTCAAGGCCCGCGAAGAAGCCGAGCACGCCACCCAGACCATCGAACAACTGGCCTTTCGCAATGAACGAAACTCGCGCCTCATCGCCAAAGGCTGAGCCTTTCAGCGCCACCGCTGCGGTTGCTGCCGGCGTGGATTTCGCCGAATTGCAACTTGGTGCCCATGGTTTGTTCTGGAATGAATATCGCCCGACCGACGCCGCCTGCCGGATCTGGCACTGGCGCGATGGCGCGGCGAAATGTCTGACGCCTGCGGGTTTCAGCGTCCGCAGCCGGGTGTACGAATATGGCGGAGGGGCGTTTTGTCTGACGCCTGACGGGGTGGTTTTCGTTAACGAGGCGGACCAGCAGCTGTACCGACAGACGCTGGGCGGCGAGCCGGTGGCATTGACGTCCGGGGAATGCCGATATGGTGATCTGCACTTTGCCGATGGGCAGGTGCTGGCTGTTGAAGAGAATGGTGATCGGCATCGGCTGGTGGCTATCGATCTGGCGAATGGCGACGGCCATAGTCTGGTTGAAGGCGCGGACTTCTACGCTGCGCCGATCGTCAGCCCGGACGGCCAGCGCTTGGCGTGGATCGAGTGGAGCCGTCCGCATCAGCCGTGGACATCCACCCGACTGATGCTCGCCGAGCGCTCTTCCAATGGATTTTCCGCCCCGCGTTGTGTGGCGGGTGAAGCGTTTGAAGAGTCGATCCAGCAACCGCGTTTCGATGCCAATGGCCGACTGGGCTGTCTGAGCGATCGTGGCGGATATTGGCAACCGTGGTTCGAGTCGGCAGACGGCTTGCAACCGTTAGCCAGCGCCGAAGCCGATCATGCGCCGGCCCCATGGCAACTAGGCGGCTGCACTTGGCTGCCCACCGACGAAAGCTTTATGGCGAGCTGGAGCGAAGGCGGTTTCGGTCGTCTGGCGCTCAACGGTGAAGACTTCACCGGCGACTACAGCCGCTTCCGTCATCTGGCTGTCGATGATCAGTTCATTTACTGCATTGCCGCCTCACCGATCAGCCCTTCAGCGGTGATCGCCATTGATCGCGAATCTCATGAGGTGAATGTCCTGGCTGGCGGTGTCGCACCGCTGCCAGCCGAGCGCATCAGCCGCCCGCAAACCCTGCGCTATCCCAGCGATTCGGGTGAAGCACACGGCTTCTTTTACCCGGCAACGAATGGTGATGTGAAACCGCCGTTGGTGGTGTTCATTCACGGCGGCCCGACGTCGGCGTGCTACCCGATGCTCGACCCGCGCATTCAGTACTGGACGCAACGCGGCTTCGCCGTCGCCGACCTCAATTACCGCGGCAGCAGCGGCTATGGGCGGGAGTATCGGCAGGCGCTGCATCTGAGTTGGGGAGTGGTGGATGTCGAGGATGCCTTTGCAGTGGTGGCCTATCTGGCCGAACGCGGGATGATCGACGGTGAGCGTGCATTCATTCGTGGCGGCAGCGCCGGTGGTTACACGACACTTTGCGCACTGGCATTCCATCAAGTGTTCCGCGCCGGCGCCAGTCTGTACGGCGTCAGTGACCCGGTGGCCCTGGCCCGCGCGACACACAAGTTCGAAGGCGACTACCTGGACTGGCTGATCGGCGATCCGGAGAAAGATGCCGAACGCTACGCGGCTCGCACGCCGTTGCTGCACGCAGGCAACATTCGCGTACCGGTGATTTTCTTCCAAGGAGAACTGGACGCCGTCGTCGTGCCGCAACAGACCCGCGACATGGTCGCGGCCCTGGAGCAAAACGGCATTGAAGTCGAAGCGCATTACTACGCCGATGAACGCCACGGCTTCCGCCGGGCCGACAACCAAGCCCATGCGCTGGAGCAGGAATGGCGGTTCTATCGGCGAGTGATGGGTTTGACGGACTGAGACTCAGCGCTTGGCGATGATGTACACCGCGTGCACGATCCCCGGAATATAACCGCACAGCGTCAGCAGAATGTTCAGCCAGAACGCGCCGCCAAACCCGACCTGCAGAAACACACCCAGTGGCGGCAAGATAATGGCGATGATGATGCGGATAAAGTCCATGGGGTAGCTCCTGATTGGGGGTTGGCTCACCTGAGCCATACAAGCTAATCGACCCGTGCCGTTTGTCAGGGTTCAGTGCAAACTGCAATCCCGCCATCTGATTGCCATTACCCGCCACAAAAAAAACGCCCCACGCCAAAAGAATCAGGCGTGGGGCGTGCGTTATACCGCGAGACGGTTCTTGAATTCGGGTGGGAAACTTCAGCTCAGACGGCAATCCCTTTGCGGCATTGCAGTTGCGCGGTGCGTACCCGGGAGAAGGCGCGAGCCAGGCGCAGGAGCATTTCGTCGATGTTGGCCTTGCTGACGTTGAGCGCCGGGGTGAAGCGCAGGCAGTTGGCTTGAGGAGCGTTGAGCAGCAAGCCTTCGTGAAGCGCGGCTTTTACCACGGCCTCAGCGGAGTCTTCCGACAGGGTCAGTCCCCAGAACAGGCCTTGCCCGCGCAACTCGCCATGTTCATAACGATGGGCCAGACGGGCGAGCCCTTCGCGCAGATGCTGGCCGTTGTCCCGGATCTGTTCGAGGAAGGCGCGATCCTGCACGCTGTCGAGCACCACCAGGCCGGCGGCGGTCATCAGCGCGTTGCCATGATGAGTGCCGCCCAACTCACCTGAGTCGAAACAGCAGGCCTTGCCTCGCGCCAGCAACGCCGCCAGTGGCACGCCACCGCCGAGGCCTTTGCCGAGCACGACGATATCGGCGCGCACGCCGTAGGACTGTTCGGCGAGCAAGGTGCCACAGCGGCCGATGCCGGTCTGAACTTCATCGAGAATCAGCAGAATCCCCAACTCACGACACAGGCGTTCGACACCCTTGAGGTAATGCTCGGTCGCAGGGATTACCCCGGCATCGCTCTGGATCGGCTCGAGCATGATCGCCACGGTCTGCGCATCAACCGCCGCGTGCAGCGCCGGCAGGTCATTGAACGGCACCAGATCGAAACCCGGCAGCAGCGGCGCAAAACGGTTGTGCAGGTTGCAACTGTCCGACGCCGAAATCGTCGCCAGACTACGTCCGTGGCAGCCTTGTCTGGCAACAATGATCCGCGAGGCGCCGCCGCGATGCAGTTGGCCCCATTTACGCGCCAGTTTGATCGCCGCTTCGCAGGCTTCGCTGCCGCTGTTGAGCAAGTAGGCCTGATCGCTGGCAGTGCTCGCACAAAGACGTTCGGCGAGGCTGAGCATGCCGCGGTTGTGCAGATTGAAGCCGGGATTGATCAGGGCCTGAGCCTGGTTGGCAATAGCTTTGACCAGTGCCGAAGGGCTGTGGCCGAGGCTGTTGGCGCCACCACCTTGGGAAAAGTCCAGGTAGGCGCGGTCATTGCTGTCCCATAGCCAGGAGCCCTGGCCGCGAACGAATACTTGCTGCGGGCGCTCGACGCTGGGCATCAGGCGCTCGGCATTCAGGCCATCAGCGGCGTCCGATTCCTGGGTTTCAAAAGCCAGGTCATCGAGGCTCGGCGTCTGGCGCCGCAAACTGAACAGATTCATTGAAAAAAACCTCGCTCGAGGTTTTTTGAACTGCCTATGCAAACACTTTCAAAACAAACGCTGGTCATTGCGCTTTCCGGCCCTGTAAGCCTTGTGAATGCGGTTAGACTAGGCCGGTTCACGGCGTCGAGCCATTTCGATTTCCCAGCATTTTCGATAAGTATTACTTATGGATTTCAAACAACTGCGTTATTTCGTCGCGGTCTACGAAGAAGGTCATGTCGGACGCGCCGCCGAACGCCTGTCGATCTCTCAACCCGCGCTGTCCCAGCAGATTCGCCATCTGGAACAAAACCTCGACGTCATCCTGTTCGAACGCAGCAGCAAGCGCCTGTTGCCGACCCTCGCCGCCCACACCTTATACAACCACGCTTTGCCACTGCTCGACGGCATGCAGCGGGCGCGAGAGGCGCTGGGCAACTTCAAGGGTCAGGCACTGCGCACATTGGCGATCGGCGTGCTGCAAACCGTGCACACCAGCCTGGTGCCGCAAATGCTGGAACGAGTGCGCAAGGCCCAGCCGCATCTGGTGGTACAGATTTATGAACTGACGGGACTTGAGATCGAGCGGCGTTTGCTCAACGGCTCGCTGGACATCGGCATCAGCTATCTGCCGCCACGCCAGCCGGGGCTGCACGGCGTGATGCTGTACGAAGATGAACTGACGCTGGTCATCCCGGCGGATCATCCGCTGCGGGAATTCAAGAAAGTCTCCATGAGTCAGGCGGCCGAATTGCCGATGTTGCTACTGGGCGAAGAGTTTCAGATCCGCCAGATCTGGCAGGCGCAACTGGCCAGCCTCGGGCGACGCCCGCAAGTGCAGGCCGAATTGAACAATATGGTGGGGATTCTCGACAGCCTGCCGCATACCCGTCTGGCGACGGTGCTGCCCGGCCGCTCGCAAAAGGAGTACGACGATCAGGATCTGCTGTGGAAACCGTTGAGTGAGCCGCGCGTGCCGTTGAAGGTCGGGCTGGTGTGTCGCGATGTGCAGCGCCAGCAGGCGCCGTTGGCCTTGCTGCGAACGTTGCTGGAAGAGGTGATGCAGCGTGAGGACAAACCGCTGAAAGGGGCGCCACCGCTGGACGCGCTGAGCTGAAAACTTTTCTGCGGGCATAAGAAAACCCCGCCGAAGCGGGGCTTTGCAGACTGTTTCCCTGACATCCATTTCACTCCGCCACCCTGGCAGAATCCTACGTGTCCGTGTTGTTGCTTTGCGCTTCCTGCGCGACGTCCATGGAAAGTAGATTAGCTCTGGATCCAATCTACGCCTATGGGAGAACAGCAGCACGTCATGTAAGAGATCGCTTACATGACGTTACATCATCAGAACTGCGCAGCGTCCAGCAGGAACAGCGACTCGCTGCCGGCCTTGACCGACGCGCTCAACGAGTGAATCCGCGGCAGCAGACGGGCGAAATAGAACCGCGCCGTGCCGAGTTTGCTCGCATAGAAATCGTCCTGCGCTTCTTTGCCCAGCGATGCCTTGGCCATCAGCGCCCACATGTAGGCGTAAGCGGTGTAGCCGAACACCTGCAGGTACTCGACCGATGCCGCGCCGATTTCGTTCGGGTTGGTTTTCGCCCGGTCCAGCAGCCACGAGGTCAGCTCGTCGAGGGTGTCGACAGCGTCATTCAGCGGCTTGGTGAACTCGCCCAGATCGGCACTGGCGGTTGCAGTGAAATGGCGGATCTCGTCGGCGAACAATTTGTAGAACGCGCCGCCGCTGCCGACGATCTTGCGACCCACCAGGTCCAGCGCCTGAATGCCGTTGGTGCCTTCGTAGATTTGGGTGATGCGCACGTCACGCACCAGTTGCTCCTGGCCCCACTCACGGATGTAGCCGTGGCCGCCGAAGATCTGCTGACCGTGGACGGTGGTTTCCAGACCCAGATCGGTCAGGAACGCCTTGGCCACTGGCGTCAGCAACGCAACCAGATCTTCCGCACGTTTGCGGGTGGCGGCGTCTTCGCTGAACTTGGCAGTGTCGAGCTGCATCGCCACGTAAGTGGAGAACGCACGGCCGCCTTCGTTCGAGGCTTTCATGGTCAGCAGCATGCGACGCACGTCCGGGTGGACGATGATCGGGTCGGCCACCTTGTCCTTGTTCTGCGCGCCGGTCGGCGAACGGCTTTGCAGGCGGTCGCGGGCGTATTCGATGGCGTTCTGGTACGAGCGCTCGCCGGTGGCCAGGCCCTGGATACCGACGCCCAGACGCTCGTAGTTCATCATGGTGAACATCGCGGCCAGGCCCTTGTTCGGCTCGCCGACCAGGTAACCCACGGCTTCGTCGAAGTTCATCACGCACGTAGCGGACGCCTGGATGCCCATCTTGTGTTCGATCGAACCGCAGTTCGCCGGGTTGCGTGCGCCCAGGCTGCCATCGGCATTGACCATGAACTTCGGCACCAGGAACAGCGAAATGCCTTTCGGCCCCGCCGGTGCGTCCGGCAGTTTGGCCAGCACCAGGTGGATGATGTTTTCGGTCAGATCGTGTTCACCGCCGGTGATGAAGATCTTGGTGCCGCTGACCTTATAGGAACCGTCGGCCTGAGGCTCGGCCTTGGTGCGGATGATGCCCAGGTCGGTGCCGGCATGCGGTTCGGTCAGGCACATGGAACCGGCCCAGACGCCGGCGTACATGTTCGGCAGGTACGCGGCTTTCAGCTCTTCGCTGGCGTGGGCGTTGATCGACAGGCACGCGCCGGCGGTCAGCATCGGGTACAGGCCGAAAGCCAGACTGGCGGAGTTGACCATTTCTTCGACCTGAGCCGACACGGCTTTCGGCATGCCCATGCCGCCGTAGGCCGGATCACCGCCCACACCGACCCAGCCGCCTTCGGCATAAGTCTGATAGGCCTGTGGGAAACCGGCCGGCGTGGTAACGGCACCGTCGGCCCAGTGGCAGCCTTCTTCGTCGGCGGCACGGCTCAGGGGCGCGATGCTTTTGCTGGTGACCTTGCCGGCCTCCTCGAGAATGGCTTCAACGGTTTCCGCATCCACGGTTTCGGCCAGGGCCGGCAGTTCGGCCCAGAGTTTGGCGACTTCGAACACTTCATTGAGGACGAAGCGCATATCGCGCAGCGGCGCTTTGTAGTCAGCCATGGCAAACCTCGCAAAGATCTAAACAGGTGGTTCGTGGAAAGGTGATTTCGTTGAGCCGGAGTGTAACCCAACAACTTTTGCGACACATAGGGTCAGGCGGTGACTGTTTTGTTATTTTTAGTCATCAGCAATCAATCATAAAGAAGCCCGCAATCAGCGGGCTCTTTTGTTTAACAGGGGCTTGTTACAGCGAGAACAACTGAGCCGGCAGTTTCATCAGGCAATCGCTGCCCGCCTCGATCGCCGAACAATGCGCTGCGGTGCGCGGCAACAGACGCTTGAAGTAGAACTCGCACGTCGCCAGTTTGCCCTGGTAGAAATCGCCATCACCCTCGCCCGACTCCAGCTGCGCCTGGGCGACCAGCGCCATGCGCAGCCACAGGTAGCCGAGAGCGATGTAACCGCTGTACATCAGGTAATCCACCGACGCGGCGCCGACTTCATCGGGATTCTTCATCGCGGCCATGCCGACCTTCACGGTCAGCTCGCCCCATTGCTGGTTGAGGCCATCGAGCTGCGCGACAAACGCGCCCAGTTGCGGATGCCCGGTGTTGGCGGCGCAGAATTTGTGGACGATTTTGGTGAAGTTGCGCAGCAGCTTGCCCTGGCTGCCCAGCACTTTGCGCCCGAGCAGGTCCAGCGCCTGAATGCCGTTGGTGCCTTCGTAGATCGGCGCGATCCGGCAATCGCGAACCAGTTGCTCCATGCCCCACTCGCGGATAAATCCGTGGCCACCGAAAATCTGCATGCCGTGGTTGGTCACCTCAAGGCCGGTGTCGGTCATGAACGCTTTGCAGATAGGCGTCAGGAACGCCAACAGATCTTCGGCTTCCTGACGCGCGTCGGCGTCCGGGCTAAGGTGCGCGACATCGAGCATCTGCGCGGTGAAATAAGTCAGCGCGCGGTTGCCTTCGTTGAAGGCTTTCATGGTTAGCAGCATGCGTCGCACGTCCGGGTGGACGATGATCGGGTCGGCCGGTTTGTCCGGGGCTTTGGCGCCGGTCAGGGCACGCATCTGCAAGCGGTCGTTGGCGTATTTGATTGCGCCCTGGAAACTCGCTTCGCCCAGACACAGGCCCTGCATTCCGGTGCCGAGGCGCGCGTGGTTCATCATGGTGAACATGCAGTTCAGGCCTTTGTTCGGCTCGCCGATCAGGAAGCCTTTGGCGTCGTCGAAGTTCAGCACGCAGGTGGCCGAGGCCTTGATTCCCATCTTGTGTTCGATAGAACCGCAGGAAACGCCGTTGCGCTCGCCGGCCTCACCGGAGGCGTCCGGAAGGAATTTCGGCACGATGAACAGCGAGATGCCTTTGGTCCCCGCCGGCGCGTCCGGCAGTTTGGCCAGCACCAGATGAATGATGTTGTCGCTCATGTCGTGCTCGCCGGCGGAGATGAAAATCTTGCTGCCGGTCACTGCGTAACTGCCGTCGGCCTGCGGCACGGCGCGGGTCTTGATGATGCCCAGGTCGGTGCCGCAATGGGCTTCGGTCAGGCACATGGTGCCGGTCCACTGACCGGCGGTGAGTTTGCGCAGGTAGGTGTTTTTCTGTTCGTCGGTGCCGTGGGCGTGGATCGCCGACATGGCGCCGTGGGTCAGGCCCGGGTACATGCCCCACGAGGTGTTGCTGGAGGCGACCATTTCGCTGATCACCAGCCCCAGCGAACTCGGCAGGCCCTGGCCGCCGTAGGTCGGATCTGCCGCCAGACCGTGCCAGCCACCTTCCACGTATTGTGCGAAGGCCTGCTTGAAACCTGTAGGCGTTGTCACCACGCCATTGTCGAAATGGCAGCCCTCTTCGTCACCGCTGCGATTGAGCGGTGCCAGAACGTTCTCACAGAACTTCGCACCTTCGTCGAGGATCGCGTTGATCATATCCGGGCTGGCGTCGTGGGCGCCGAGGGCCGCGTACTGGGTGTGGAAGTCAAAGACGTGGTCGATCAGAAAGCGCATGTCGCGCAGGGGAGCTTTGTATTCGGGCATCGTGGCTTCTCCTTCAGCAGATTGCTTCAACCTACTGCCGGCCACCCTGCCCCACAATCACTGTCCAGACGCTGAATGCGCCGTCATCACTCAACCTGCGGCGTTGTCCATGCGCACCGCGCCACGGCGGTTCTGCCCGAACGCCATCACGCAGTTACGGCCTGCGCCCTTGGCGCTGTAGAGCGCCTGGTCGGCGGATTTCAGTACCTCTTCCGGAGTGCGCTGTTCCAGACGTTCGGCCACGCCGATGCTGACCGTGACCGACACACTGGACGCGCCCGAACCCGAGCGCCGCTGGCGGCCCTGCTGATCATCCTGCGGGCGGCTTTCCTGATTTCGCAGCTGGATGTTGTAGGACGCAATCGACTCGCGGATGACCTCAAGGTGGGGCATGCACTCCTCGAGGGTCTTGCCCGCAAACACCAAGGCAAATTCCTCACCGCCATAGCGATAAGCCCTACCGCCGCCGCTGATTTTGGACAGCTTGCTGGCGACCAGTCGCAGGACCTGATCCCCCACGTCATGGCCGTGGGTGTCGTTGAATTTTTTGAAGTGATCGACATCGCTCATCGCCAGCACATAGTTGCGACCCAGACGCTGCATGCGCTCGTTGAGTGCGCGGCGCCCGGGCAGACCGGTGAGTTCGTCGCGGAAGGCCATTTGATAAGCCTCGTGCGCCACCGCCGCGGCAATCATCAACATCACCTGGCTGCACATGATGTTCAGGGTGAACGGCAGGATGAAGGTCTTCGGCAGCATCCAGAACACGCCGAGCAACCCCACCAGTTGCGCCGCATGCAGCGGACGCGGGTTGCGCCAGTATTGCCAGGCCAGCAACAGGAACGCCGAGAGGAACACCGGATAGGACATCTGGATCAGGCTCATCCACGCGCCGTGCAGCGCCGGCCAGCGGATCTCGGAAAGCCACATCAGCAACGCCTGCGGATAACTTTGCTCAAGCCCCAACGCCACGCTGCCAAAGGCCAGCAGCACGGCGAAGCGCGCGACCATGTCCTGAAACAGGTGCGTGCGCTCTTGCCACGCGGCGAACAGACCGAATAGCAGCGGCAACAGCAGACAGACCAGATGGAACACCACGGCCGCGTCTTCGCGAACCTTGCCATTGTCGCGGTAATAGTCGGTCTGGGTGTCGAGCAGGAAGTAGGCGATGTACACCGTGACCATCAGAAACAGCTCGCGCTGGCGTCGGTAAACCGCGCAATACGACCCACCCAGCAACAGCACCAAGGTTGGCAGCACGTTGAACAGCGAGGTGAAGAACACGTTGAGGTCTTTGACGTACGCAGCCGCCAACCCCGCGAGCAACAACAGCAGTGAAGGCAGGAAATGACTGAAACGTACAGCGGAAGAACGCGGCAAGGGTAAAGCTCCGACCCGTCATGGCAAAGAGATAGCATTGTGCCTGCAATGTGGCCAGTTAAGCACACACAATGTGATCCAGATCACAGGCTGTCTCTTTAACGGCCGAAATCTGCGGTTGCTGAGGGATTTAGTAAGGTTTTTTGCGGAATGGCCGTTAGACGGCCACCATGGCCATCATTCTTGATGGCCATGGTCTGTTTTTCTATTCAGAGATCGTTATAGAAAGGCTGTAATGGCCCTTCGGACGCCGGCCGGCCTTCAGCACCGTAAGGCTTGAGATTGAGCGATGCGTCCATCGCCTGACGGGTGGTGACTTTTGGACTGGCCGGGCGCTGGGTCACGGCATTTTCATCGCCGATATGGCCTTGCGGGATCACTAACGACGGATGATCGAACGGTGCTCGCTCCCAGGCTACGCGCGGATCGGTCAAGCCGACTTCCATGAATTTCACCAGCGCGTCGATTTCATCAGGCGTCAGGTTCAGCGCCGTCATGTCCGGGTCGAGGTTGGAAGTGTTGTGCTGGTTCACCGCCGGATGCTCGAAGCCGCTGGTGTTGTTGGCGTCTTCCCCGCGCCGGTCCCCGCCACGGTTGTAGAACTCCATCACCTGTTTGAGCGTCGAGCGGCTGCCGTTGTGGAAGTACGGCCCGGTCAGCGCGATGTTGCGCAGAGTAGGCGTCTTGAACGCGCCGTCGACCGAATCGCGGAAACCGACATTCGGCTTGAGCGTGGCATCGCATGGAATGGCCGCGCTCAACGGCGCCTCGAACGTGCAGACATCGACGTCCAGCGGATCGACCGATTTTCCGCCCTGCAACACCGTGTTGTACTGCCGAGTGAACGACCACGGATTGCCCCACGCATCCGCGCCGCCGAGGGCCAGGTCTTCCGAGGTCGGACGCACGCCGGTGTTGTAGAAGCCGTTGTCGTAGAGGGTGGTCAGGTTGTCGGCCATCACCATCCGTTCGATGCGTTCGCGCGGATGCATCAGCAGGCGGCTGGCGGCGTTGGTCAGCTCCGGACCGCCGTGGCAATTGACGCATTTACCCTTGCCGAGAAACAGGTTCATGCCTTCGACCTGTTGCGCGTTCATTGCGGTGTGATCGCCTTGCAGGTAGGCGTCGATCGGCGCCTGATCGGACACCAGCGTCGCCTCATACATCTGGATCGCCAGGCCGAAGAACAGCGGGAAGTTGGCCTCCATCTGGGTGTACGGCGCGCCGCCCACCAGAACGTTTTGCGTGGCGTTCCACAGCCGGGGCTGGAAGGCGTTCTTGATCAGCTCGCGATAGGTCGGCCGCCGTGCGCCGGACACAGGGCCCAGCACCGAATCGGTGGATGAGATCCGCTGCTGCTTGAGCATCAACGTGTCGAGCATCCTGCGGCCGATGTCGGCAAAGGTGCGACCGCCGCAGGACATTTCCACCGGGCTACCGGGCGGGCCGACGGCTTGCGAGGCGGCTGACGCATCGTTGAGCGCCAGCCGCACTTTGGTCGCGATTGTGCTGCGCTCGCTGGTCACGTAGATCCCGGCATCCGGATCGCGATTGCCGAATGGCGAGAAGCCGTTGAACACGTTGTTGGCCCGACCATCCCAGAAGTTGCGCACGTTGAACGCGGCGTTGATCACCGACGGCGCGTTGCGTCCGGTGCTGCGCCGTACGTTGATGCCGCCGACCTGGAAAATACCGTCCGGCTGCTGAGTACATTTGTCGAAACGCGCCTGATTGGGTTTGACGAAGTTGGCGTCGAACACGCCTTGCGAGCCGACCACATCGTCCGTCGAGTAAACGATGGGTGAGTTGCGCTCCAGCGGATTGCTCAGCACGTGAGTCGGGAAGTCGGTTTTCTTCAGCGTGTAGTTCGGGCCACCCTTGCCGCCGGACAACGTTGCGTAGGACGCCACATCACCGGGAATATCCGACGCCACAAACGGCTTGTTGAAGATCGACGCGACGTTGGCGTTGGTATGCGCCTGGCCGGGGTTGAGCTGGTTGGTGATGCGGTGATCGACGCCGGCGTGGTAGTGGCAGGAGGCGCAGGCGGTGGCGCCATCGCTGCCGATCTCCATGTCCCAGAACAACGCCTTGCCCAACAGGATCGCGGCCTGGCGATTGAGCACGTAGTCGGTCATCAGGTCGACCTTGCGCCCGCCTTCGGTTCCGGACGGATCGGGGGGCACCATCCCGCGCAACGATTGCAGCGACGGCACCTCCGGCACGGGAGGATCGACCTCGGCGGGGTCGGCGGCCCATGCGCTGTGGACTGACAGCGAGATGGGTAACCAGAAGGTCAAACGAGCGAGTCGACTGATGTTCATAGGCTTCACCCTGACTGTTGTTGTTAAGTGCCGGGCGTCTTGCTTCTTTGAGCAGGCAGTTCTGATAAGCACCGGTAAATCGGGCAGTGCAATTAATTGGCCACTCTTCTGGAAACATTTTGAATCAATAAGCGCAAGGGTTCGGCTGAGCAGCGCCCTTATCCATGCTGGGGAATGAGCCCCGGGATTGGGGAAATCCGGGTACAAAAAAAACCGCTGCCCCCGAAGGAGCAGCGGTTTTTTGAAGGACTGCGTTAAGGCTTAGTAGCCCAGTGCGAAGTCTTCTTCTTTCATGTCCATCAGGTTGTTAGCGCCCGACAGCATGGTGGCCACGTGCGTACGGGTACGCGGCAGGATGCGCTGGAAGTAGAAGCGCGCGGTTTGCAGCTTGGCGGTGTAGAACGCCTCGTCGGTGGTGCCGGCAGCCAGTTTTTCGGCAGCCAGACGCGCCATGTCGGCCCAGAAGTAGGCCAGGCAGGCGTAACCGGAGTACATCAGGTAGTCCACGGAGGCCGCGCCGACTTCTTCGCGATCTTTCATGGCGGCCATACCGACCTTCATGGTCAGTTCGCCCCACTCTTTGTTCAGTGCAGCCAACGGTGCGACGAATTCTTTGACCGCTTCGTTGCCTTCGTTGTTCTGGCAGAACTTGTGGACGATCTTGGTGAAGCCTTTGAGAGCCTCGCCTTGAGTCATCAGCACTTTACGGCCCAGCAGGTCGAGTGCCTGGATGCCGGTGGTGCCTTCGTACAGCATCGAGATGCGGCTGTCGCGAACGTTCTGCTCCATGCCCCACTCGGCGATGAAGCCATGGCCGCCGTAGATCTGCACGCCGTGGTTGGCGGATTCGAAACCGACTTCGGTCATGAACGCCTTGGCGATCGGAGTCATGAAGGCCAGCAGTGCGTCGGCTTTCTTTTTCTCTTCTTCGTCCACGCCGTATTTGACGATGTCGACCTGTTTGGCGGTGAAGTACACCATCGCACGGTTGCCTTCGGCGAATGCCTTCATGGTCAACAGCATGCGGCGTACATCTGGGTGAACGATGATCGGGTCAGCGGCCTTGTCCGGCGCTTTCGGGCCAGTCAGGGAACGCATTTGCAGGCGATCGCGAGCGTATTTCAGGCCGCCCTGAAAGCCGATTTCGGCGTGGGCCAGACCTTGCAGCGCGGTACCCAGACGTGCGGTGTTCATGAAGGTGAACATGCAGTTCAGGCCTTTGTTCGCCGGGCCGATCAGGAAACCGGTCGCGCCATCGAAGTTCATCACGCAAGTGGCGTTGCCGTGGATGCCCATCTTGTGTTCGATCGAACCGCAGGTCACAGCATTGCGTGCACCGACGGTGCCGTCGGCGTTCGGCAGGAACTTGGGAACGATGAACAGCGAGATGCCTTTGGTGCCGGCCGGTGCGTCCGGCAGGCGGGCCAGCACGATGTGGACGATGTTGTCGGCCATGTCGTGTTCACCGGCCGAGATGAAGATCTTGGTACCGGAAACTTTGTAGGAACCGTCGGCCTGAGGCTCGGCCTTGGTGCGCAGCATGCCCAGGTCGGTGCCGCAGTGCGGCTCGGTCAGGCACATGGTGCCGGTCCATTCGCCGGAGACCAGTTTGGTCAGATAAGCTTCTTGCTGCTCTGGGGTGCCGTGTTCGGAGATGGTGTTCATCGCGCCGTGCGACAGGCCCGGGTACATGCCCCACGACCAGTTGGCTTCGCCGACCATCTCGCTGACAGCCAGACCCAGCGACTCAGGCAGACCCTGACCGCCGTGCTCGACGTCATGGGCCAGGCTCGGCCAGCCGCCTTCCACGAATTGCTTGTAGGCCTCTTTGAAGCCGGTCGGGGTTTTCACGCCGGACTCGCTCCAGGTGCAGCCTTCGGTGTCACCCACGCGGTTCAGCGGTGCCAGCACCTGCTCACAAAACTTGGCGCCCTCTTCAAGAATGGCGTCAACCATGTCCGGCGTTGCTTCTGCGCACGCTGGAAGGCTCTGATAGTGCGCTTCGTAGCCGAGCAGTTCGTCACGAACGAAGCGAATATCACGCAAGGGGGCCTTGTAGTCAGGCATAGCGATAAACCTCTGCTGATGTAACCGGGAATGAACGACCGCGTTGATTTGTTGTGACGGTCAAACAGTTGTTTGAAACATACGTTTACGCCGAAATCTTGTCAAGCATCGTTCTTTTGCCATTCGTCATCACATTTTCCGAACGCCGGACACAGCAACACGACATTCGCCCGACCGAGCCATGTGCACTGAAAAAAGATTAGTTGAGGGAGAAGGACTTACAACGAAAAACGCCGCGAACAGTCGCGGCATCTGGCAAAGCGCAGGTCAGAAAATCAGGCGAACGTATCGATGATCGTACCGAGCATTTCATCGGAAGCCTTGGCGACTTTCGTGCCCAGTTCCACTTGAAACTTGCCCTGGGCCATCTCGGCCATGGCGCTGCCCGGATCCATTTGCTGGCTGCGATCCACGCCACGCAGGCGATCGATCTGGGCCTCGGAGGACTGGCTGGTGACCGAACGCTCAATGGTGTTGTTGGCGATCTGGCTGGCGGCCTGATCGACACGGTTCTGTCCGGTCTGAATGGTGCTCAGACCTGCATAAAAAGCTGTGTTTCCAGAGATTTCCATGGGAGCTCTCATCCTTGGGAAGGATCAATGGGTGCCATTGAACCAGAGGCGTCAGAAAAACACCCGTCAAAAACACTAATGGCACAGTGCCTTGTCATAGCCAAAATCAGTCGAGCAGATCCAGTTGCAAGTGATCGGCGACCGCTTCGGCGCTGACCGCCTTGAGTTTCGGCACCCGCCCCAGGCACGGCGCCGGAATCCGCTCCGCCAGTGTCGCCAGGTTTTCCTCCAGCCGCGACGTCTTCGGATCAATGATGTTCGCCACCCATCCCGCCAGTTGCAGCCCGTCCCGGGCAATCGCCTCGGCAGTCAGCAACGCATGACTGATGCAACCCAGACGCACGCCGACCACCAGAATCACCGGCAGATTCAGCGCAATCGCCAGATCCGACAGATTGTCCTGATCCGCCAACGGCACCCGCCAGCCACCCGCGCCTTCGATCAGTGTGAAGTCGGCGTTCATGGCCAGAATCTCGCGCATCGGCGCCAGCAACGATTGCACGGTCAGCGCCACACCCGCCTCACGCGCTGCCAGGTGCGGCGCGATCGCCGGCTCGAACGCCACCGGGTTGATCTGTTGATACGTCAGCGGCACCGAGCATTCGGCCTGCAACGCCAGCGCATCGGAATTGCGCAAACCTCTGGGCGTCACCACACAACCGGACGCCACCGGTTTGCCCGCTGCCGTGCTCAACCCCGCCGACCGAGCAGCGTGCAGCAACCCGGCAGCGACGGTGGTCTTGCCGACGTCAGTGTCGGTTCCGGTGATGAAATAGGCTGCGCTCATAAGGGTTTCTCCAACACGGCGTAGACCACCTGATAAGTCGCCGGCAAGCCCTGCGGCTGACGGAACTGCTCGTAGGCCTCGACCAAGCCCAGAATCCGCGCCCGTCCGGTCAATCCACCCGGCCGGCCAGGGTTCAGGTTATGTGCGCCCAAGGCCTTGAGTTCATGGGTCAGGCTGCGCACATCCGGGTAATGCAGCACATGTGGCCGGGTCTCCAGACAAACATTTCGCAAACCACTGGCAGCACACAATTGCTCGTAGCGGGCGAACTCGCGGAAGCGGTTGACGTGCACCAGACCATCGATCTGACGCCAGCTGTCGCGCAATTCGTACAGCGTCCCTACACAAAGACTAGCAAACGCGAAAATCCCCCCCGGCTTCAGCACCCGAAACGCTTCGCCGAGCACCGCTTCGAAGTCCGCGCACCACTGCACGGCGAGGCTGGAGAAGATCAGATCGCAGGTCGAATCCTGCAACGGCAAACGTTCGGCATCGCCAGCAATGAAGTGCATGGCACCACCCAACGGCCGCGCGTGATTGAGCATGCCCTCCGCGATATCCAGCGCCAGCCCCTCACCAAATCGCTCGGCCAGCGCCCGTGTGAAATACCCGGTGCCGCAGCCCAGATCCAGCCAGCGTGCCGGCCGAAAATCCACTGGCAAGCGATTCATCAACTGCGTACCGACATCGCGCTGCAACTCGGCGACGCTGTCGTAGCTGGCCGCTGCGCGAGAAAAAGAAGCCGCGACCTGGCGCTTGTCAGGCAAGCCGCCGGGCAACGCAGCAACAGACAAATCAGTCATCACCGCACTCACTTAAAAACGCCTGGATCGCGCCGGCCACGCCGTGGGGGTCCTCCAGAAGAAACGCATGGCTGGCCTGCTCGATCAGGCCGACCTCGACATCCGCCAGCAACGCGAACAACTCGCCCGCAGCTTCCGCCGGCACCAACCCGTCCAGCCCGCCAAACAGATGCAATTGCGGGCCACGAAACGCCTGCAAGGCTTCGCGCGTATCGATCTGCGCCAACAATTCCAGACCGGCCATCAACGCGGCCGGCGAGGTATTCGGCGCGCCGCCGAGCAACAGCCGCGACAAGCCGCGCGCATCTTGCGCGCCCTGGGCGCACAACAGAGAGAATCGTTTGAGGGTCGTGCGCGGGTCGGCGCTGCAACCGGCCAAGAACGCATCGAAGGTCTCGCCGGGCATCGCGCTCGGCCATTGTTCATGGGCGACAAACGAAGGGTTGCTGGCCAGGGTCAGCAAGCCGCAACAATGTTCGCCACGCCGCGCCGCCAACTCGGAAGCGAGCATGCCGCCCAGTGACCAGCCCCCGAGCCAGGCATCTTCGGGGATGCGTTCATCGAGCTCGTCGAGCCAGTCTTGCAAATCGCTGGAATCCAGCCCCGGCAACGGCTCGATGTCGACCTGCAGGTGCTCGTCGAGTCCGCGCAACGCAGCGGCCAGCGGCTCCAGCGGCGAAACGCCGAGCCCCCAACCCGGTAGCAGAATCAGGCGATCACGCATGGCTTGGCTCCGACTTGAGTTGAGCAAAGCAATCGGCCAGTCCTTCTAACAATAGCTGCACCTGCGCCTCGCTGTGGGCAGCGGTCAGCGTCACCCGCAACCGCGCGCTGCCGGCAGGTACGGTCGGCGGGCGGATCGCGGTGACCATCAGCCCACGCTCGCGCAGCATCTGCGACAGACGCACAGCGCGGCCGGCATCACCGATCATGATCGGCTGGATCGGCGTGAAGCTGTCCATCAACTCCAGACCGATCTGTTCGGCACCGTGGCGGAACTGGCGGATCAGCGTTTGCAGATGCTCGCGACGCCAATGCTCGCTGCGCAGCAGTTCCAGACTTTTCAACGTTGCGCAGGCCAGCGCAGGCGGCTGGCTGGTGGTGTAGATGTAGGGGCGGGCGAACTGGACCAGGCTTTCGATCAGCTCTTCACTGCCGGCGACGAACGCACCCGCCGTGCCAAACGCTTTGCCGAGGGTGCCGACCAGCACCGGCACGTCTTCCTGGCTCAAACCGAAATGCTCGACGATCCCGCCACCGTTTGCCCCCAACGGGCCGAATCCGTGGGCGTCATCGACCATCAACCACGCACCTTTGGCCTTGGCTTCGCGGGCCAGCGCCGGAAGATCGGCAAGGTCGCCGTCCATGCTGAACACGCCGTCAGTGACCACCAAAGTATTGCCGGTGGCTTTCTCCAGACGCTTGGCCAGACTGTCGGCGTCGTTGTGCAGATAACGATTGAAGCGCGCGCCGGACAACAGTCCGGCATCCAGCAACGACGCATGATTGAGCCGGTCTTCCAGCACCGTATCGCCCTGCCCGACCAATGCGGTGACCGCGCCGAGGTTGGCCATGTAACCGGTAGTGAACAACAGCGCGCGGGGCCGTCCGGTGAGGTCGGCCAAGGCTTCTTCCAGCGCGTGATGCGGGCCGCTGTGGCCGATCACCAGATGCGAGGCACCGCCGCCGACGCCCCACTTCGAAGCACCGGCGCGCCAGGCTTCGATCACTTGCGGATGATTGGCCAGGCCCAGGTAATCGTTGTTGCAGAACGCCAGCAATGGCTGACCGTCGACCACCACTTGCGGCCCTTGCGGGCTTTCAAGCAGCGGTCGCTGGCGATAAAGATTTTCGGCACGACGGGCAGCAAGGCGTGCGGCGAGATCGAAAGACATGCAAGCCTCGACATTCAAGTGACACAGATCCCTTGTGGGAGCGAGCCTGCTCGCGAAGAGGCCTTCACATCCGACATCAATGTCGACTGAAGCACCGCTTTCGCGAGCAAGCTCGCTCCCACAGGGGTTTGCATTCCTTCAGAGTAATCCGCGCAGGTTTTTACACCGCCGCGTTGTAGAACTGCTCGCTGCTCTTCTGCTCCACCAGCGCCTGCTCGATGGCGGCCTGATGCACTTCGTCGGCATGCTCTTCACGGGCTTCCGGCTGAATGCCCAGACGTGCGAACAGTTGCATGTCCTTGTCGGCCTGCGGGTTGGCGGTGGTCAGCAGTTTGTCGCCGTAGAAGATCGAGTTGGCGCCAGCAAAAAACGCCAGGGCCTGCATTTGCTCGTTCATCGCTTCGCGGCCGGCGGACAGGCGCACGTGGGATTGCGGCATAAGAATGCGCGCCACGGCGAGCATGCGGATGAAGTCGAACGGATCGACGTCGTCGGCGTTCTCCAGCGGCGTGCCGGCGACTTTCACCAGCATGTTGATCGGCACCGATTCCGGATGCTCCGGCAGGTTGGCCAGCTGAATCAGCAGGTTCGCGCGGTCATCGAGAGACTCGCCCATGCCGAGAATGCCGCCGGAGCAGATTTTCATCCCCGCATCGCGCACGTACGCCAGGGTTTGCAGGCGTTCGCTGTAAGTGCGGGTGGTGATGATGCTGCCGTAGAACTCCGGCGAGGTGTCGAGGTTGTGGTTGTAGTAGTCGAGCCCGGCCTTGGCCAGCGCTTCGGTCTGATCCTGATCGAGACGACCGAGGGTCATGCAGGTTTCCAGGCCCATGGCCTTCACGCCTTCGACCATCTTCAGTACGTAAGGCATGTCCTTGGCCGACGGGTGTTTCCACGCCGCGCCCATGCAGAAGCGGGTTGAGCCGATAGCTTTGGCGCGGGCAGCCTCTTCGAGGACTTTCTGCACTTCCATCAACTTTTCTTTTTCCAGCCCGGTGTTGTAGTGACCGGACTGCGGACAATATTTGCAATCTTCCGGACAGGCGCCGGTCTTGATCGACAGCAGGGTGGAAACCTGGACGCGGTTGGCGTCGAAATGCGCGCGGTGCACCGTTTGCGCCTGGAACAGCAAGTCGTTGAAGGGCTGAACGAAGAGTGCTTTGACTTCGGCCAAAGTCCAGTCGTGACGCAGGGTGGCAGTGGTGCTGGCGCTCATGGGCGTTTCCTTGGTTATGCTTGGCTGGCGCCTGGGGAAACGGAATACCCACAGGCACGACACGGATGTTCGGCATATTTAAGGAAGAGCCATGCGCTGTCAACCACACTACAAAAGGCCGGTTTACATCTGGTTAAAAAACAAACAACACTGTTTATTGTGTGACGAACCGGCAGACGGGCAAATCCCGATCTGCACCGCCTGTGAAACCGATCTGCCGTGGCTGGGCGATCAATGCGTGACCTGCGCCCTGCCCCTCGCCGCCAGCCTGACCTGTGGTGCCTGCCTGCAGGATCCACCGGCCTTTGAACAAGTCGCCGTGCCATGGACTTACAGCTTTCCGATGGACACGCTGATCACCCGCTTCAAGCACAACGGCAAATGGCCGCTTGGCCACTTGCTCGCCGACGTTCTCGGCGAGTTCCTGCAACATCGCTTCGAAGAAGACCTGCCTCGCCCGGACGCCCTGCTGCCGGTGCCGCTTGCACCGAAACGCCTGCGCCAGCGCGGCTTCAATCAGGCGGCGATGCTGGCGCAATGGCTGGGAAAATCACTTGACCTACCTTGCGAAGAACACAGTCTTTTGCGCGTGCAGGATACCGACGCCCAGCAGACCCTCAACGCCAAGGCCCGTAAACGCAATCTGCGCCACGCCTTCGCCTTGAGCCCCGATGCCCAGGTGAAGGGCCGGCACCTGGCCCTGGTCGACGACGTGCTGACCACTGGCGCCACCGCCCAGGCGCTGGCCCGTTTGCTGATGGACGCCGGCGCCGCGCGGGTGGATGTGTACTGTCTGGCCCGCACGCCAAAACCCGGCGACCCGGCTTGACGGATACGCCTCGAGCCGCCAACGTCCTCCCTCAACCCTTCAGCAAAGCGTCCGCCATGTCCTTGCCCACCCTGTTGTCCCAGCACATCGTCCGCCGTCCGCAGCGCATCGCCTTGCTGCAACACATCGCCGAACAGGGTTCAATCACCCGCGCTGCGAAAAGCGCCGGCCTGAGTTACAAGGCGGCGTGGGATGCCATCGATGAGCTGAACAATCTTGCGCAGAAACCTCTGGTCGAGCGCGCGGTCGGCGGCAAGGGCGGCGGTGGCGCCAAACTGTCGAGCGAAGGCGAACGGGTGCTGCGCCTCTATCAAAAGCTGCAAGCCCTGCAGGCCCAGGTGCTGGAAGCGGCCGAGGACGCCAGCGATCTGGACCTGCTCGGTCGGCTGATGCTCAGGACCAGCGCGCGCAATCAACTGCACGGCAAAGTCGTGCAGATCGAAGGTCAGGGCCGCAACGACCTGATCCGCCTCGAACTGGCCGAAGGTCTGTCGATCGACGCACAGATCACCCACGACAGCACCGTGCACCTGGAGCTGCAGCCGGGCACCGAAGTGGTGGCGCTGATCAAGGCTGGCTGGCTCGAACTGCTCGCGCCAGAGGCCACGCCTGCCGCCGGCCACAACCTTTTGAGCGGTCGGATCGAGGCGATTCTCGACGCCGAGGACGGCCCGAGCGAAGTGCGCATCGCCCTGCCCAACGGCCAGACCTTGTGTGCGCTGGCCGAACCGCTGGACTTGCGTACCCGTGGCCTGACGGTCGAGCAACCGGTGCAGGTGCAGTTTTCGCCGTCCAATGTGCTGCTGGGAACACCACTCTAAACAGCGCTGCAACGAAAGCGTCATCGACCCGCATTAAGGTGGCTGCCAAAACCATGCAGGGAGCCTGATGTGAGCCTATTAGAAGAAAACCAATCCACAGACCTGGAAAAAATGGTCGGCCTGAGCCGTCGCGGTTTCATCAGCGCCGGCGCGCTGTGCGGCGCAGCGATGTTCCTCGGCGGCAACCTGCTGAGCCGCAGCGTGCTGGCCGCCAGTGTCAGCGCCGGCAACAGCCGCCTGCTCGGCTTCGACAGCATTCCGGCAGCCACCACCGACGTGATCAGCCTGCCGAAAGGCTACAAGTCGTCGGTGCTGATCAGCTGGGGCCAGCCGCTGCACAAGAACGGTCCGGCCTTCGACCCGAGCGGCAATGGCACCGCGGCTGCGCAGGAAGTGCAGTTCGGCGACAACAACGACGGCATGAGCCTGTTCGAATTCCCGGGCGAGAAAAACCGCGCGTTGATGGCGATCAACAACGAATACACCAACTACCGCTACCTCTATCCGCACGGCGGCATGCCGCAATCGGCCGAAGACGTGCGCAAGGCCCTGGCCTGCGAAGGCGTGTCGGTGATCGAAGTGCAGCGCAAAAACGGCCAGTGGCAGTTCGTCCAGGGCTCGCGCTACAACCGGCGCATCCACGGTAACTCGCCGCTGCGCATCAGCGGCCCGGCCGCCGGTCACGAGCTGATGAAAACCAGTGCCGACAAGCACGGCAAGAAAGTTCTCGGCACCTTCCAGAACTGCGCCAACGGCAAGACGCCGTGGGGCACTTATCTGACCTGCGAAGAGAACTTCACCGACTGCTTCGGCAGCAGCAACGCCCAGCAACAGTTCGATCCGGCGCAGAAACGCTACGGCGTGTCGGCCGCCAGCCGCGAGATCAACTGGCATCCGTTCGATCCACGCTTCGACATGGCGAAGAACCCCAACGAGCTCAACCGTCACGGCTGGGTCGTGGAGATCGACCCGTTCGATCCGCAATCGACCCCGGTCAAACGCACCGCGCTGGGCCGCTTCAAACATGAAAACGCCGCACTGGCCGAGACCGACGACGGTCGCGCCGTGGTGTACATGGGCGACGACGAACGCGGCGAGTTCATCTACAAATTCGTCAGCCGCGACAAGATCAACCACCGCAACGCCAAGGCCAACCGCGACATTCTCGATCACGGCACGCTGTACGTGGCCAAGTTCGATAACGGCGACAGCAACCCGGATCACCCGAAAGGCCAGGGTCAGTGGATCGAACTGACCCACGGCAAGAACGGCATCGACGCCAGCAGCGGTTTTGCCGATCAGGCCGAAGTGCTGATTCACGCGCGTCTGGCGGCCAGCGTGGTCGGCGCCACGCGCATGGACCGCCCGGAATGGATCGTGGTCAGCCCGAAGGACGGCCAGGTTTATTGCACCCTGACCAACAACGCCAAGCGCGGCGAGGACGGGCAACCGGTGGGCGGGCCGAACCCGCGCGAGAAGAACGTCTACGGGCAGATTCTGCGCTGGCGTACGGACCGCGACGATCACGGTTCGAAGACTTTCAGTTGGGATCTGTTCGTGGTGGCCGGCAACCCGAGCGTGCATGCCGGTACGCCGAAGGGCGGTTCGTCGAATATCACGCCGCAGAACATGTTCAACAGCCCCGACGGCCTCGGTTTCGACAAGGCTGGCCGACTGTGGATTCTCACTGACGGTGATTCGAGCAACGCCGGGGACTTTGCTGGAATGGGCAACAACCAGATGCTCTGCGCCGATCCCAAGACTGGCGAGATTCGCCGGTTCATGGTCGGACCTATCGGTTGTGAAGTCACCGGGATCAGTTTCTCGCCGGATCAGAAAACCCTGTTCGTCGGGATTCAGCACCCGGGCGAGAACGGCGGTTCGACCTTCCCCGAGCATTTGCCGAACGGCAAGCCGCGGTCATCGGTGATGGCGATTACCCGTGAGGATGGCGGGATCGTCGGCGCCTGATAATCCGCTTTCGCGAGCAGGCTCGCTCCCCACAGGGAATTGCATTCCAAATGTGGGAGCGAGCCTGCTCCGAGCGGCGTTCCGACGAATGGGCCGATAGACACCAACCAACTACCCCGCTGCCATCTGCGCTACCATGCTGGGCCGGACGCGGCAGCCTGCTGCGCGCAGGAGTCAGCATGGCCCACCCGTTTGAAACCCTCACCCCAGACCTCGTGCTCGATGCCGTCGAAAGCATCGGTTTCCTGAGCGACGCGCGCATTCTGGCGCTCAACAGTTACGAAAACCGCGTCTATCAAGTTGGCATCGAAGACTCGGAGCCGCTGATCGCCAAGTTCTACCGCCCGCAGCGCTGGACCAATGAAGCGATTCTGGAAGAGCACCAGTTCACCTTCGAACTGGCTGACGTCGAGATCCCGGTGGTGGCCCCACTTATCCACAACGGCGAAACCCTGCATGAACATGCCGGTTTTCGTTTCACCCTGTTTCCCCGTCGCGGTGGCCGGGCGCCGGAGCCGGGCAATCTCGATCAGTTGTATCGCCTCGGCCAGTTGCTCGGGCGCATGCACGCAGTCGGCGGAACCAAACCGTTCGAACACCGCGAGGCGCTGGCGGTGAAGAACTTTGGTCACGACTCGCTGACCACTTTGCTGGAAGGCAACTTCATTCCCAAGAGCCTGCTGCCGGCCTACGAATCGGTCGCCCGCGACCTGCTCAAGCGTGTGGAGGACGTCTACGCCAACACGCCTCACCAGAACATCCGCATGCATGGCGACTGCCACCCCGGCAACATGATGTGCCGCGACGAGATGTTCCACATCGTCGACCTTGACGACTGCCGCATGGGCCCGGCGGTGCAGGACATCTGGATGATGCTCGCCGGCGATCGTCAGGATTGTCTGGGACAGTTGTCGGAATTGATGGACGGCTACAACGAATTCCACGACTTCGACCCGCGCGAACTGGCACTGATCGAACCGCTGCGCGCCCTGCGCCTGATGCATTACAGCGCTTGGTTGGCACGGCGCTGGGACGATCCGGCGTTCCCCCGCAGCTTTCCGTGGTTTGGCAGCGAGCGGTATTGGGGCGATCAGGTGCTGGCATTGCGTGAGCAACTGGCGGCGCTGAACGAAGAGCCGTTGAAGCTTTTCTGATTGACCACTACCCCTGTGAGAGCGAGCTTGCTCCGGGCGGCGATCCGACGAATGCGTACGGACATTCAACATCAGTGTCGGCTGATACAACGCCTTCGCGAGCAAGCTCGCTCCCACAGTTCTAGCCGGGTTCACAATTTCAGAATCAATCACCTAAAAATCTCCTTACAATCGCTGCTTTGTTAGCTGCCTAAGCAAGGATTCTGCATGCAAGCCGCCAACCCGCGTCGCGGGTACATTCTGGGCCTGAGCGCCTACATCATCTGGGGCCTGTTCCCGCTCTACTTCAAAGCCATCGCCGAAGTGCCGGCGGTGGAAATCATCATTCACCGGGTGCTGTGGTCGGCGCTGTTCGGCGCGCTGCTGTTGATGGTGTGGAAGCATCCCGGCTGGTGGCAGGAACTGCGCGACAACCCGAAACGCCTGGCAATTCTTGCGCTCAGCGGCACCTTGATCGCGGCCAACTGGCTGACTTACGTCTGGTCGGTGAACAACGGCCGGATGCTGGAAGCGAGCCTCGGTTACTACATCAACCCACTGGTGAACGTGCTGCTAGGCATGCTGATCCTCGGCGAACGCCTGCGGCGCATGCAGTGGATCGCGGTGGGGCTGGCAGCGGTCGGCGTGGCGCAGCAGGTCTGGCAGGTGGGCAGTCTGCCGTGGGTGTCGCTGGTGCTGGCGCTGACCTTCGGTTTCTACGGGCTGATCCGCAAGCAGGCGCCGGTCAAGGCACTGCCGGGGCTGGTGGTGGAAACCTGGATGCTGGTGCCGATTGCTCTCGCGTGGCTGCTATTCAATCCGACAGCGACCAGCGCTCAGGCCGAGTTCTGGACCACCTCCGAAGCCTGGTGGCTGGTGGCGGCCGGTCCGGTGACGCTGGTCCCGCTGGTCTGCTTCAACGCGGCAGCACGACATCTGCCCTACACCACCCTCGGCTTCCTGCAATACCTGGCGCCAACTTTGGTACTGCTGCAAGCCGTGCTGCTGTTTGGCGAGCACTTGTCGTCCAGCACGCTGATCGCCTTCATGTTTATCTGGGCCGGTCTGGCGGTGTACAGCGTCGATGCGTGGCTGAGCTTGCGCCGGCGCAGCTGATCAAAAAACGCACAAACCTCCACAGGCCACGGTTCTCGTGGCCTGTATCGTTCCTTCCCAAGGTTATCCACAGCGTGATCCCCGCCGTTTGTGCGCAAGTCACTGAATGCTGGCGGTTTTTTGATCAACCTTCGCCAAGCCACGGCGGACGTGGCCTGGCGCTCAGTCTCTACAGGTTATCCACAGGCAGGTGCACGTTTAAACTGGATAACCCGTTCCGCGCTCAAGGATCAGTGCGCAGCACCAATTCCACCATCAAGTCATCGGCCAGGGTCTCCAGCCGCGATTGCAGCACGTCCAGCGACAAGGTCAGCGGCACTGCCAGAATCGCCTCGGCGTGGAACAGCGGTTCACTGCTCATCGGCGCCGGACGCACTTCGGTCACCAGCCGTTCGAGATTGACGCCCTGCTCGCTCAGCAACCGGGTGATGTCGCGCACGATGCCCGGACGATCATTGCCCACCAGTTCCATGGCGATCGGTTTCCAGGTGCAGGCCTGCTCGATACCGCTTTCGGCCACCAGCACGCGAATGCCCTGTGCCGACAGTGCTTGTAGGGCATCGACTAATTCGTCGTAAGCCTCCGCCGGTACAGCGACCCGCAGGATCCCGGCGAACTGCCCGGCCATTCGCGACATGCGGCTTTCCAGCCAGTTGCCGCCGTGTTCGGCAATGCATTGGGCGATGCGCTCGACCTGCCCGGGCTTGTCCGGTGCGAAGACGGTGAGTACGAGGTGATCCATGGCGCAGCCCTCTTGTCATGACTTTTGTTATAGAAAAGCAAGTATAGGCAAGCGTTCGACAGACGCCTCAGACGCTCGAAGCCACAAATCGTGTACAACTTTTTATATTTAGCTGGAACAATCTATTGGTTTTTTGAGAACATCCCGTTCCGCGCCGTGACCGCAATGCGTCATGGGGTCGCAGAACGACGTAATTAGTCTGATTTTCACAACCGCAACTCATCATGTAGTATGCCGCAGCGCGCACTACATAACGCTGGATCGATGTCTGCCCAAGGCACGTTCGCAACCCTGAAAGCCCCGTCAGCAAGGCCCCCAAGCCGTTGATTGGTCCCAGCCCAGCCGCCAGCGATGGCATGTACTGGTCGAGGGGTTTGTGGTTTAAATGGCCAGAGGCTTCATTGTTAAATTGAAGAGCTGAAAAGCGAAATAGCTGAGCAGAGTGAGGCAAGCAATGACTGAACACGTTCAAGTCGGTGGCCTGCAGGTCGCCAAAGTCCTGTTCGACTTCGTGAACAACGAAGCCATTCCCGGTACCGGCCTCACCGCCGACAAATTCTGGGAAGGTGCCGACAAGGTCATTCACGACCTGGCGCCGAAGAACAAAGCCCTACTCGCCAAACGCGATGACTTCCAGGCTCGTATCGATGGCTGGCACCAGAGCCGTGCCGGTCAGCCGCACGACGCCGTGGCCTATAAAGCCTTCCTGCAAGAGATCGGTTATCTGCTGCCAGAAGCGGCTGATTTCCAGGCAACGACGCAAAACGTCGATGACGAAATCGCCCGTACCGCCGGCCCGCAACTCGTGGTTCCGGTGATGAACGCCCGCTTCGCCCTCAACGCCTCGAACGCCCGCTGGGGTTCGCTTTACGACGCCCTGTATGGCACCGACGCCATCAGCGAAGCCGGCGGCGCGGAAAAAGGCAAAGGCTACAACAAGGTGCGTGGCGACAAAGTCATCGCCTTCGCCCGTGCGTTCCTCGACGAAGCCGCGCCACTGGCGACCGGCTCTCACGTCGATTCCACCGGCTACAAGATCGCTGACGGCAAACTGGTCGTCACCCTCAAGGGCGGCAGCACCAGCGGCCTGCGCAACGACGCACAGCTGATCGGTTTCCAGGGTGACGCCAATGCGCCGATCGCGATCCTGCTGAAGAACAACGGCCTGCACTTCGAAATCCAGATCGACGCCAGTACCCCGGTCGGCCAGACCGATGCCGCCGGCGTCAAAGACATCCTGATGGAAGCGGCGCTGACCACCATCATGGACTGCGAAGACTCCGTGGCAGCCGTCGATGCCGACGACAAGGTTGTGATCTACCGCAACTGGCTCGGCCTGATGAAGGGCGACCTGGCGGAATCCGTGTCCAAGGGCGGCCAGACCTTCACCCGCACCATGAACCCGGATCGTACCTACACCAAGGTCGACGGCAGCGAACTGACCCTGCACGGCCGCTCGCTGCTGTTCGTGCGCAACGTCGGCCACCTGATGACCATCGACGCGATCCTCGACAAGCACGGCAACGAAGTGCCAGAAGGCATCCTCGACGGTCTGGTGACTTGCCTCGCGGCGATGCACAACCTGAACGGCAACACTTCGCGCAAGAACACCCGCACCGGTTCCGTCTACATCGTCAAACCGAAGATGCACGGCCCGGAAGAAGCGGCGTTCACCAACGAGCTGTTCGGTCGCATCGAAGACGTGCTGGGCCTCAAGCGCAACACCCTGAAAGTCGGGATCATGGACGAGGAACGCCGCACCACGGTCAACCTCAAGGCTTGCATCCAGGCTGCCAGCGAGCGCGTGGTGTTCATCAACACCGGCTTCCTCGACCGCACCGGCGACGAAATCCACACCTCCATGGAAGCCGGCCCGATGGTGCGCAAGGCTGACATGAAGGCCGAGAAGTGGATCGGCGCCTACGAGAACTGGAACGTCGATATCGGTCTGAGCACCGGCCTGCAAGGTCGTGCGCAAATCGGTAAAGGCATGTGGGCGATGCCCGATCTGATGGCAGCGATGCTCGAACAGAAAATCGTTCACCCGCTGGCCGGCGCCAACACTGCCTGGGTTCCGTCGCCGACCGCCGCTGCGCTGCACGCGCTGCACTACCACAAGGTCGACGTGTTCGCCCGTCAGGCCGAGCTGGCCAAACGTGCCCGCGCTTCGGTCGATGACATCCTGACCATCCCGCTGGCGGTCAACCCGAACTGGACCCCGGAGCAGATCAAGAACGAACTGGACAACAACGCCCAGGGCATTCTCGGTTACGTGGTGCGCTGGATCGACCAGGGCGTGGGTTGCTCGAAAGTGCCGGACATCAACGACGTCGGCCTGATGGAAGACCGTGCGACGCTGCGTATTTCCAGCCAGCACATCGCCAACTGGCTGCGTCACGGCGTGGTCACCGAAGCGCAAGTGATGGAAAGCCTCAAGCGCATGGCGCCGGTGGTGGACCGTCAGAACGCCAACGACCCGCTGTACCGTCCACTGGCCCCGAACTTCGACAGCAACATCGCCTTCCAGGCGGCGGTCGAACTGGTGATCGAGGGCACCAAACAGCCGAACGGCTACACCGAGCCGGTCCTGCACCGTCGTCGTCGCGAGTTCAAGGCTGCCAACGGCCTGTAACCTGCGCGGATGCCAGACATGAAAAAGCCCTGATCTTTCGATCAGGGCTTTTTTGTTTGCGCCGGAATGGCTAGGGCTCGATACCCAACTCATGTCTGACGAGACCGAGCAATTTGGCGGTATCGATCGGTTTGAGCAGGAAATCCACCACGCTCAGATGCATCGCCGCAATCGCGTCCTTCACGTCGGCATCGCCCGAAACAATGATGATCGGCATCGCCGCCCGTACCGATTCACGCACCTGACGAATCAGGTCCAGGCCGTCAACATTGCCCATCCGCAGATCGGTGATGACCAACCCGATCCGTCGTCTGTTATCCGTATCGGGCATCAACATCCTGAGCGCTTCTTCACCGCTGGCGGCCGTCACACAATCAATGCCATCCAGCCCCAGAATTTCCGCCAACAACTCCCGAGCGTCTCTGTCGTCGTCGACGATCAATACTCGCTGAGGGGGCAACTCGGGCTCAAGCATGAGTTCCCGCAGCGCCTCCTGTTCGGCGTCGCTCAAAATATCGTGGTCGGACATGGCGTTCTCTACGTGTTCTAAATCGATCCTCTGGCAAGAGGTCAGACATCGCGATACAGCGCTTCAATGTGCACTTCGTCGGATATTTTTCCAAGGGGCGAACCGAAGAATTTCCGACTGATTTTGTAGGGCATATCCGAAAACTACTCAACGGCATGCCGAACCTAGACTTACGTCCAATGGGCACCCTTCGCGATGGGGTCGACCATGGCTGCAACGATCCGACAACAACAATTCGAAAAAGACTGCGGTAATGGTTATGAGTAAAGCGGACGCCTTCACCCAGGCAGGGAAAACCGCGGTGTTGCAGAACATTCAGGGCACTTTGCAATTCCTCCAGCGCTTCCCCCCATTCAATCAAATGGAACATGCCCACCTGGCCTACCTGGTGGAGCAATGTCAGCTGCGCTTCTACGGTCAGGGCGAAAGCATCATCAAACCCGCCGACGGGCCGGTCGAACACTTCTACATCGTCAAGCAGGGCCGGGTGGTCGGCGAGCGTCCGCACACGGCCAAGGGCGGCACCGAAACCACGTTTGAAATCACCACCGGCGAGTGTTTTCCCCTCGCCGCGCTGCTCGGCGAACGGGCAACCCGCACCGAGCATCTGGCCGGTGAAGACACCTTCTGCCTGCAACTGAACAAACTGGCGTTCATCAAGCTGTTCGCCCTCTCCAACACCTTCCGCGATTTCGCGCTGCGCGGGGTCAGCAGCCTGCTCGATCAGGTCAATCAGCAAGTCCAGCAAAAAGCCGTGGAAACCCTCGGCACCCAATACTCGCTGAACACCCGTCTCGGCGAATTGGCCATGCGCCATCCGGTAACCTGCAGCCCTTCCACCCCAGTGCGCGAAGCGGTGAAGCTGATGCACGAACAACAGGTCGGCAGCATCGTCGCGGTGGACGAACACAAGGCGCCGCTGGGGATTTTCACCCTGCGCGACCTGCGCCATGTAGTGGCTGAAGGCGTTGGCGATTTCAGCGAGCCGATCGAACGCCACATGACGCACTCGCCGTTCTATCTGTCGCCGGATCACAGCGCCTTCGACGCGGCGATTGCCATGACCGAACGGCACATCGCCCATGTGTGTCTGGTCAAGGATCGACGCCTGTGCGGCGTGGTTTCCGAGCGGGATCTGTTCTCGTTGCAACGTGTCGATCTGGTGCATCTGGCGCGCACCATTCGCAGCGCCCAGCGAGTCGAACAACTGGTGACCCTGCGCGGCGAGATCGGCCAACTGGTAGAGCGCATGCTCGCTCACGGCGCATCGTCGACCCAGATCACCCACATCATCACCCTGCTCAACGATCACACCGTGTGCCGGGTGATCGAACTGACACTCGCCGAAAAAGGCGATCCCGGCGTGCCGTTCAGTTGGCTGTGCTTCGGCAGCGAAGGCCGACGCGAGCAGACGCTGCACACCGATCAGGACAACGGCATTCTGTTCGACGCGCGGGATGCGGCCCATGCGGCAGAGATTCGCGGCAAGCTGCTGCCTATCGCCCAGCAGATCAATACCAGCCTGGCGCAGTGCGGCTTCACCCTGTGCAAGGGCAACGTCATGGCCGGCAACCCGCAGTTGTGCTTGTCCCGCGCCGAATGGGCCCGACGCTTTGCCGCGTTCATTCGTGAGGCGACGCCGGAGAACCTGTTGGGCTCCAGCATCTATTTCGACCTGCGCGTGGTCTGGGGTGATGAACAGGGTTGCGAGCAATTGCGCCGGGGGATTCTCGATCAGGTCGGCGATAATCGGCTGTTCCAGCGGATGATGGCCGAGAACGCCTTGCGCAACCGTCCACCAGTGGGACGTTTCCGTGAGTTCGTGCTCACGAAAAAGAATGGCGAGAAGGCCACGCTCGACCTGAAAATCCAGGGCCTGACCCCGTTTGTCGACGGTGCCCGCCTGCTCGCGCTGGCCCATGGCATCGATGCCAACAACACCCTCGAACGCTTTCGCCAGCTGGTGGATAAAGAAGTCATCGACCGGCTGGATGGCGCCGCGTACGAAGAGGCTTATCACTTCATCCAGCAGACGCGCATGCAACAGCATCAACTGCAGACCCGGGAAAACCTGCCGTACTCGAACCGGGTCGATCCCGACAGCCTCAATCATCTGGACCGGCGCATCCTGCGTGAATCCCTGCGCCAGGCCCAGCGCCTGCAAAGCAGCCTGACCTTGCGGTATCAGCTATGAGCCTGTTTTCGTGGCTGCGTCCGGCCAGCCCCGTTGTGCCGGACGACCTGCAACAACGCCTGACGAAACTACCGGCCATCGGCGAACTGCGTGAATGCAGCCTGCGCGAACAGCGTTGGGTGGTGCTGGATCTGGAAACCACCGGACTGAACCTGAACAAGGATCGGGTGCTGTCGATCGGCGCGGTGGTGATCGAGGACGGCGCGATCGACTTCAGTCAGCAGTTCGAACGCACCCTGCAATGCCGCGAGCTGAAACTCGGCCCGAGCGTGTTGATTCATGGTCTGGCACCGAGCGCAATTGCCGCCGGCAGCGAGCCCACGGAAGCGCTGGTCGAACTGTTGGAGTTTATCGGCGACAGCCCGGTGCTGGCGTTTCACGCTTCCTTCGACCAGCACATGCTCGGCCGTGCATTGAAGGAACATCTGGGGCACAAGTTGCAGACGGTGTTTCTCGATGTGGCGCAGATTGCCCCGCTGGTTTGCCCGCAGGCGCACATTCGCGAGGCGGGGCTGGACGAGTGGATCGACTGGTTCAAGCTCGAAGTCTTTGAGCGTCACCATGCGAGCGCCGACGCTCTGGCCACGGCGGAACTGGCGCTGATCCTGTTCAGCCGGGCACGCCAGCAGCAGATCCACAGCCCGCTGAATCTGCAACAACGCCTGAGTCAGTGGAAACGCCGCCAGCAGACGCATTCGTTCTGAATCCGGGTTGTCGCCCGACAACCCGACCGGTGGCCAATTGCTAACCATTCCCACCTCTGCCACAATCGCGAACAATTCTCGTTAGTTAACACTTCCCAGTCGGTGTCGTCGTGTCTTCAGCCCAAAGCCCTCACAGTGAGCTCGTCGGTGCGTTGTATCGCGACCACCGCGGCTGGCTGCTGGCCTGGCTGCGCCGCAATGTGGCCTGCCCGCAACGCGCAGAAGACCTGAGCCAGGACACCTTTGTCCGCCTGCTCGGCCGCGATGAGCTGCTGACACCCCGCGAACCCCGGGCGTTTCTGGTGGCAATCGCCAAGGGCTTGTTGTTCGACTACTTCCGCCGTGCAGCGTTGGAACAGGCGTATCTGACCGAACTGATGCTGATCCCCGAGGGCGAACAGCCCTCGGTCGAAGAACAGCAACTGATCCTCGAAGACCTCAAGGCCATCGACCGCATGCTCGGCAAGCTGTCGACCAAGGCCCGCGCCGCTTTCCTCTATAACCGCCTCGACGGCCTGACCCATGCCGAGATCGCCGACAAACTCGGCGTGTCGGTCCCGCGCGTGCGCCAGTACCTGGCCCAGGGCATCCGCCAGTGCTATATCGCGCTGTACGGTGAGCCGACATGAGCCCGGCCAGTTCCCGACCGGTCCCGGCCCATGTATTGGACGCGGCGATTGCCTGGCAATTGACCCTCGATTCCAGCACGCCGCTGGAGCGCGAAGAGTTCGCCAAATGGCACGCAGCCAACGAAGAACACGCTCGCGCCTGGCGCCAGTTGGGCATGCTCGACCAGCGTTTCAGCGTCGCCAACGGTCCGGCACGCGCTGCGTTGCTGCAATCGCGCGAAGGCATCCGCCGTCGGGTGCGCAAGCTGGGCAGCGGGCTGGCCAGTGTTGTCGCCGTGATCGGTCTAGCGTTGTTTGCCGGCGAACGTTATATGCCGCTGAATTACTGGCTTGCCGACCAACGCACCGCCACCGGCGAACAGCGCACCGTGCGCCTGGCCGACGGCACCGTGCTCAACCTGAATACCCACAGCGCGGTGGATGTCCGCTTCGATGAAAAGCAGCGGCTGATCGTGTTGCAGGAAGGCGAAATCCTCGTCGAAACCGGTCACGGCGATGCGCGACCGTTTATCGTCAAAACCGCCGAGGGCAGCATGCGCGCCCTGGGCACGCGGTTCCTGGTCAAGCGCGAAGACGCCGGCACCCGTCTGAGCGTGCTGCAATCGGCGGTCGCGGCGCATCCGCAATCCAATCCGCAGGAACAGATCCTGCGTGAAGGCCAGCAAGTGCTGATCCGCCACAACGGTCTGGATTCGGTGATGGCGCTCAACCCCGGTGCCGATGCCTGGACCCGCGGCATGCTGGTGGTGGACAACGCACGCCTCGAAGACCTGGTGCATGAGCTCGGTCGTTATCGTCGCGGCCATTTGGGCATTGCGCCGGAAGTCGCCGACCTGCGCATCACCGGCAGCTTCCCGCTGCACGACACCGACAAAGCGCTGAACGCCCTGCTGCCGACCCTGCCGGTGCAGATCGAGCAGCACACGCCATGGTGGGTGACCGTGGCCAAGGCTGATCCGAAGCCCTGACATTCAGCACTTCCTGAGCAATCGCTGTCACGAGCAGGTCGCGACAGAAACCCCCATCACACCCCATGAAAACGGACTTTCTGCTGACTTGTGCAGCGATGTCGTTCGTTAATCGAAATTATTTTCATCCAGCCCTATCACTTTTCGAATCTCGTCCGGCACACAGGCAATTGAGAAATATTTCCATTCAGGAGCCGCCGTATGTCCCGTTCGCTAGACACCTTGTTGCGCCCCAGTTTGCTGGCGGTCGCCATTGCCCTCTGCACCCCGCTGGCCAGCAGCCAACTGATCGCCGCTGAACAGGCGTCGAGCGTACGCGCCTACAACCTGCCGGCGGCTCCGTTGTCGACCACCCTGAACCAGATCGCCAGCCAGGGCGGCCTGACGCTGTCGCTGAACCCGTCGCTGGCGGCGGGCAAGACCTCGGCGCCGGTCAACGGCCAATATGACGCGGCCGGCGCCCTGCGCGCGGCGCTGCGTGGCACCGGTCTGCAACTGGAACAGAGCAGCGCTGGCACCTACACCCTGGTCGCCGTGCCGGAAGGCGCGATGGCCCTGCCGGAAACCTCGGTAATCGGCGTGGAAAACTATGAAAGCGCCTGGGGCCCGGTCGAAGGCTACACCGCCACCCGCACCGCCGCCGGCACCAAGACCGACACCGCACTGGTCGAAGCGCCACGTTCGATTTCGGTCGCCACACGTCAGCAAATGGAAGACCGTGGCGTGCACAGCCTCGATGACGCCGTGCGCTACATGCCGGGCATCACCGCCAGCAGCTACGGCAGCGACACCCGTATCGACTGGCTGCGCGTGCGCGGTTTCGAACCGACCCAATTCCTCGACGGCCTGCCGCTGCCTCGCGGCATTTATGCCAACCCGAAACCGGAAACCTGGAACCTCGACCGCCTCGCCCTGCTGCGCGGCCCGGCTTCTTCGGTGTACGGCCAGACCCCGCCGGGCGGCCTGCTGGACATGGTCAGCCGTCGCCCGAGCGATGTGCAGAGCAGCGAAATCCAGTTGCAGTACGGCAGCGACAACCACCGTCAGATCAACTTCGCCAGCACCGGCAAGATCGATGACGCCGGTCAGTTCCTGTATGGCATCAGCGGCGTCGTGCGTGACAGCGACACGCAGATCGACCACATCGAAAACAAGCGCTACAACATCGCCCCGAGCCTGACCTGGAACATCGACGAAGACACCAAGCTGACCTTGCTCTCGCAGTTCACCCGCGACGATACCGGTGTCACCAGCCAGTTCTACCCGATCCAGGGCACCAAGATCGACATGCCGTTCGGCAAGATCTCCCATCACAAGAACCTGGGCGATCCTGACTACGACTTCTACGACCGTACCTACTACGCGCTCGGCTATGCCTTCGAACATCGCATCAATGACGTGTGGCAGTTCAAACAGAATCTGCGTTACACCAAGTCCGACCTGTCGTTCCAAACGGTGACCGTCAACAGCTACAACCCGTCCTTCGCCGGTTTCACCGTCGACGATCAGGGCAATGTCGGTCGTGGCACCACCAACGTCGATGAGGACATCAGCCAGTTCGCCGTGGACAACAACTTCCAGGCCGACTTCGCCACCGGCGATATCCGTCACACCCTGTTGCTCGGTCTCGATCACCAGCGCAGCAACGACAACTACACCTCGATCTTCGGCTCCGCACCGTCGATCAACGTCAACAACCCGATCTACGGCCAGCCGATCACTCGTCCACCTCGTTCCTCGGCGTTCTATGACTACAACCAGAAAACCTACCAGAGCGGCCTCTACGTGCAGGACCAGATGGCCCTGGACCAATGGCGCGTGACCCTCGGCGGTCGTGAAGACTGGGTGCACACCAGCACCAAGTTCTTCAACAAGGGCGACGCCACCAACACCCAGCGTGACAAGGCGTTCAGCGGTAACGCGGCGATCAGCTACGTGTTCGACTCGGGCTTCGTACCGTACCTGTCGTATGCCGAATCCTTCCAGCCAACCAGCGGCGCCGATGCCACTGCCACCGACTCGTTCAAACCGACCGAAGGCAAGCAGTGGGAGCTGGGCATCAAGTACCAGCCACCGGGCAGCAAAACCCTGCTCAGCGCAGCGGTATATGACCTGACCCAGAAGAACGTCTCGGTCAACACCATCGTCAACAACGTGACGGTCACCAGCCAGACCGGCGAAGTGAAAGTCAAAGGCCTGGAACTCGAAGCCGTCTCCGACGTTACCGATAACCTGAAAGTCATCGCCGCTTACACCCTGGCCAAATCCGAAGTGCAGAAAGGTGTCGACAAGGGCAACCGTCTGCAACTGATGCCGAACCAGCAAGCCTCTCTGTGGACCGACTACACCTGGCACAGCGGCGTGCTCGACGGGTTCGGCATCGGCGGCGGTGTGCGCTACACCGGCAACACCTACGGCGACAAGGCCAACACCTGGCTGGGCAAGGCGGACGCCTACACCGTGTTCGACGCCGCCGTGCATTACGACCTCGGCCGTCTGGACAACAGCCTCAAAGGCGCGTCGCTGGCACTCAACGCGACCAACCTGTTCGACAAGGACTACATTTCCACCTGCGACGGTTTCTACTGCTACTACGGCGACCAGCGCAGCGTCATCGCCAGCGCCACCTACAAATGGTAAGCGCCTGAGCTGAAACAGGCCCTGCAACCAGGCCGTCCCTCATGGACGGCTTTGGTGTTTCTGAAGGTCATGAAATGAAAAGTAAAACAATTCGCCGCTGGTCCTTCGTCCACACCTGGACCAGCTTGATCTGCACCGTGTTTTTGCTGCTGCTGGCCCTGACCGGTTTGCCGCTGATTTTCCATCACGAAATCGACCACCTGCTGGGCGATGCGCCCGAGTTGCGGGTGATGCCGGCGGACACGCCGCATCTGAACCTGGCGCAACTGGTCGAAGCGGCGGAAAAGCATCGGCCCGGTGAAGTCGTGCAGTATTTCGGCTTCGAAGACGACGAGCCGAATGCAGTGCTGACCATCATGGCCAAGACCGCCGGCACCGAGCCCAACTCCTCGCACACCTTCATGCTCGATGCGCGTACCGGCGAAGCGCTGGAGATGCCATCGGCCAACGGGGGGCTGATGCTGTTCATCCTGCGTCTGCACGTCGACATGTTCGCCGGGCTGCCGGGCAAGCTGCTGCTGGCGTTCATGGGTTTGCTGTTCGTGATCGCGATCGTGTCCGGCACGGTGTTGTACTTGCCGTTCATGCGCCGCTTGAAGTTCGGCACCGTGCGCCAGGACAAATCCACCCGCCTGCGCTGGCTCGACCTGCACAACCTGATCGGCGTGGTAACCCTGACCTGGGCGTTGGTGGTTGGTGTGACCGGTGTCATCAGCGCCTGCGCCGATCTGCTGATCGCCGCGTGGCGGGCCGAAGCCCTGACGACCCTGATCGCGCCCTACCGCGATGCCCCGCCGCTGACGCAACTGGCCCCGGCCACCCGGGTGCTGGAGATTGCCAGTGACGTCACACCGGGGATGAAACCGGACTTCATCGCCTTCCCCGGCACCCGCTTCTCCAGCGAGCACCATTACTCGGTGTTCATGAAGGGCGGCACCCACCTGACCTCGCACCTGCTGACCCCGGTACTGATCGACGCCAGCACCCTGCAAGTCACGGCGGTGGCAGAACGACCGTGGTACATGGACGCCATGGGCATGTCGCAGCCGCTGCACTTCGGTGACTACGGCGGCATGCCGATGAAAATCCTCTGGGCCACGCTGGACGTGCTGACCATCATCGTCCTCGCCAGCGGCGTGTACCTGTGGGTGGTGCGGCGCAAGGCCGCGAAACAGGTGCTGGAAGCGGCGGAGGTCTCTGCATGAAGCCGCGTCAGTCGAATTTCTGGAAGGTCTTCAGCACACCGTTGGTGATCACGCTGCTGAGTGCCGCGGGCCTGTTCGCCGCGCTGCTGGGCGACGGGATCTGGGATGGTTTGAGCTGGGTGGGTCTGGGTATTCCGGCCGCCATTGCCCTGCGTGGGTTGCTGCAACGCCGCTGAGATTTGCATTGGCTGGACTGGCCTCTTCGTCGGATCGCCGCCCGGGGCAAGCCCGCTCCCACAGGGGTCGCGGTGTTCACGGGATCGGTGAACACCCGAGAACGTGTGGGAGCGGGCTTGCCCGCGAAGGCGTCTGCAAAGGCGCTATCAAACTCTCGCCAGCCACGCCGGAACTTACTAGGCTACGCCTTTGCACTTTGAAGACTGCCGAGGAATGTCCATGTCCGCTCCCAGCATGACCCTGTTCCACAACACCCTGTCCCCGTTCGTGCGCAAAGTCATGGTGCTGCTGCACGAGACCGGCCAGCAGGATCGCGTCGCGCTGCAGGACTGCGTGCTCAGCCCTGTCAGCCCGGACGCTGCCCTCAACGAAGACAACCCGCTGGGCAAGATCCCGGCCCTGCGCCTGGCCGACGGCAACGTCATCCATGACAGCCGGGTGATCCTCGATTACCTCGACCACCAGCACGTCGGCAACCCGTTGATCCCTCGCGACGGTTCGGCCCGCTGGCGGCGCCTGACCCTGGCCTCGATGGCCGACGGAATCATGGACGCCTCGGTCATGGTGCGTTACGAGCAAGCGCTGCGTGCCCCGGAAAAACACTGGGACGAATGGCTCGAGGCCCAGCGCGAGAAGATCCGCCGCGCCCTCGCCCTGCTGGAGCGCGACGCGATTGCCGAGCTGACCTGCAACTTCGACGTCGCTTCGATCAGCGTGGCCTGTGCCCTGGGTTATCTGGATCTGCGCTTCCCGGATCTGGGCTGGCGTGAAGCCAACCCGCAACTGGCCAACTGGTTCTTTGAAGTGAGCCAGCGACCGTCGATGATTGCGACCATGCCGAAAGTCTAGGCCGACTGTTCCGCCCCCTTCGCGAGCAAGCTCGCTCCCACACTGGTCCTGGATGCGACGGAGCAATCTGAAGCAACACCCTTCCTGTGGGAGCGAGCTTGCTCGCGAATGCACCAGCGCGGTTCAACTGGCAGAAACCCGATAATCAGCGTCATCAACACCTCGGCCTCCCGCTGCTCCTCACGCAATCCCACAAACCGGCTCATTGCACCGCTCCGATATCGAACTCCAAAGATTTGGCCGGTTTCTGCCCGATCCCGTACCAGTCCAGATTGCGGGTCAGCACCATGAACACACCGAGTAGACCGAACAGCAGCAGCGAGCCCATCAGCAGCGCGTAATCCTCGGCGCTCAGCAAGCCGTAGAGCAAGCCGTACAACGCCGCCAGCCCCGCCGAAAAACTCACGCCATGCCGCACGCTGCGCAGCACGTGGCAGACGTAGAACCCGATCAACAGCACACAACCGCTGGCCGACAACAGGTACGCCAGGGCGAAACCGATGTGCTCGGACAACGACAGCAGCAACAGATAAAAGAACGCCAGCGCCACGCCCACCAGCGCGTATTGCACCGGGTGCACCGCCAGGCTTTTCAGCACTTCGAACAGGAAGAAACCGGCGAACGTCAGGACAATGAACAGCAGCGCATATTTGATCGCCCGGTCGCTCTTCAGGTACTGATCCACCGGATCGATGAAGCTCACGCCGAAACTGCGCCCGTTGAACGCCTCGCAATCATTGCCCGACACGCAGCGGCTCATCGCTTCTTGCAGGTTGGTGGAGAAAAACGAGGTCTGCCAATCGGCGGTGAAACCCTGATCGGTGATCTCGCGTTTGGCCGGCAGGAAGTTGCCGATGAAACTTGGGTGCGGCCAGTTGGCAGCGAGGTTCACGCGGCTGGTCTTGCCCACCGGCAGCACCTGCAACGAACCGGTGCCTTGCAGGCGCAAGTCGAAACCGAAGGCCAGCTCCGTGGTCTTGCCGGTGTCCAGCGCCGGCAGCGTCACTCGCACACCCTCGCCCAGCCAGCCGACCTGAGTACCGGGCACGAAGTCCAGGCGTTGCGCGCCCAGTTCCAGCTTCAGCGCGTTTTCAATCCCGCGAATATCACTGATACCGACCGCCAGGAACGGCGCATCGAAGGTGTAATCGGCAAAATCCTCCTTGATCCCCAACTGCGCCGGCAGCGAGAAATGCCCGCTGATACGGTTGTCGGCATGGAACAGCCGCGCTTCGTAAATGCCCCGGGCGCGCAGCTCTGTCTGCACCTGGCCGTCGAGCTCAAAGCGCTCGGGCAGGAAATACAAGCGTCCACGTTCTTCGCCGATTTCCTGATATCGCTCGTCGCTCTTCTCTTTGGTTTTCCAGGTGCGCACCACTTTGCGATACGGCACAACCATCACCGGCCCGCTGATTTGCTGGCTGTAGCTCGAGCTTCTGGCAATGTCTTCCAGCACACCATCACGCAGTTGCTGGCGATCATCGATGATGCCGTCGATCATCAGCAGCGGCACCAGCAACACCAGGATCAGCAGGGCAATGGCCCCGAGTTTTATCGTCAGACTTTTGTTCATGGGACTCTCCCTGTTTCGATGGGCAGAGTCTGCAAAGGGGATGTGGGGGTTTTGTGGGAGGAATGTGGAGTTTGTGTGGAGACTACAACTGCAGAACGACTTCCACCCCGCCTTCGACGTTGCCGATGCGAATCGAACCACCGTGCAACTTGACCACCTCTTCGACGAAATTAAGTCCGAGACCGGTGCTTTTACGCCCGCTGTCGGGGCGTGGCAGAGAGTAGAAACGCTCGCTCAGACGAGGCAAGGCATAGTCGGGAATCGGCGTGGTTTCGTTGAACAGACGAAGCTCGACCCGCTCGCCGATTCTTTCGGCACCAAAGCGCAGCAGACCGTGCGACGGGGTGAAATCCAGTGCGTTCTCCAGCAGATTGCCCAGCGCCTGACGCAACAGAAACGGCTCGCCGATCAACGCCAGATCCGGCGCGATGGTTTGCTCGATCCGCAGTTGTCGGCCTTCGATGCGCGCCATTTGTGCCTGTAACAGCTCATTCACCAACGCAGCCAGCGGCACTGCAACGCGCTCCTCAAGACCCTGCCGCTGTTCGACCTGAGCAAGATTGAGCAGGCGCTCGATCAACTGCTGCATCCGTGCACTCTCACTGTCGATGTTGCCGACGAAACGCAATCGCTGATCCGCCGGCATCTCGCCCTGCAACAACTCGGCGGCACCGCGAATCGCCGCCAGCGGGCTCTTCAATTCATGGGTCAGGGTGTGCACATAGCGCTCGACGTAGGCCTTGCCTTCGAGCTGGGTGCGCATCTGTTCCACGGCGGTCGCCAACTGCTCCAGCTCGCCGCCGCGATAGTGCGGCACCGCCACCCGACGGCCCTCGCTCACCGCCTGGGCGTACACGGTCAAGCGGTGCAACGCGCGACTCAGCCACCACGACAGCACGGCGCCGAGCAGCAGGCCGAGGCCGATCAACCCGGCGCCGTAGCCGAGCAAACGGCGTTCGGTGCGATCGACGTAGGGTTGCAGTGAACTGTTGGGTTTGGCCACGGTGACCACGCCGATGATCGCGCCGTTGTCGCGGATCGGCGCGCCGACGTGCATCACTGAAGAATTCGGATCATTCGGGTCACTGCGACTGGAGCGTGCGCCGTATTCGCCGCGCAGGGTCAGGTAGACGTCGTTCCAGCGCGAATAGTCCTGGCCGACCGCGACACCACTGGAGTCCAGCACCACAATGCCCTTGGCGTCGGTGACGTAGATACGGTGATTGACCTGGTTTTTCGCCAGTCCCCAGATCGTCGCTTTCGGCTGGCGCTCACCATAGGCGCGGAGCAATTCGGGCCAGCGATTCTGGTTGAGGGTGCCGGCCTTGAAATCGTCCCGCAGGATTTCCGCCATCAGGTTGGCGGTGTCGACCAGGGTTTCTTCGGTGGACTGGCGCACGCCGGGGCGGATTTCTTCCATCACGGTGTTGAGCACGAAATACCCGGTCAGGCCGATGAACAGCACATACACCATGAAAATCCGCAGCCCCAGCGACATCAGCTGTGCCCCGGACTGTAGCTGTAACCGAGGCCGCGATGGGTCTGGATCGGCTCGGCCTCGGCGCGCACCAGTCGCAATTTGGCGCGCACGCTTTTGATGTGGCTGTCGATGCTGCGCTCGTAACCGGCATCCGCCGCCACGCCCAGCGCATCGAGCAATTGCTCGCGGCTGAACACCCGCTCGGGTTGTTCGAGCAGGCATTGCAGCAGACGGAATTCGTGGCGGGTCAGGCTCAGAGGCTGGCCGCGATAGCTGATTTGTACGCGTTCGGGATCGACGCGAAACAGCGCCGAGGAGGCTTCGATGACCGGACGTGGTGCCATGCGCTTGAGAATCGCCCGGACCCGAGCCGCCACTTCTCGCGGTGAAAACGGTTTGACGACATAATCGTCGGCGCCGATTTCCAGGCCCACCACCCGGTCAATTTCAGCGTTGCGAGCGCTGAGGAACAGCACCGGCACTTCACTGAAGCGACGCAGCTGCTTGCAGGTTTCAAAGCCGCTGATGTCCGGCAGACCGATGTCGAGGATGATCAGATCCGCCGGGGTCTGGCGCTGATGCTCCAGCGCCGCCGCCCCCAGATTCAGCCAGGTCGTGGTGAAACCCTCGCCCTGCAAGGCAAAAATCAGCGTGTCGGCAATCGCCGCTTCGTCTTCGACAATCAGGATATGAGGCATGGCGTCCGAGCCTGTGGGTTAAGTGCGCGAACGGTGCCCCAAGCCCGGCGTTACGTCAATGAGACCACTTTGGTTTAGCAGTCCGGCTTATCCGCGGTAAAGCGTCGTGCCGGGTTCACCGCCGCGCCAAACTCGCGCAGGGCCTTGGCACCGATCAGCAACGGGTAGTTGAAGTTGCTGCGATCAGTCAGGTTGACCTCCACGGTACGCTTGACGTCGCCCAGGCACAGTTCCAGATCGACCACCGGGCGCTTGGCCACTTCGGTGCTTTCGCCCTCGTCTTCTTCATCCGAGCGGCTCTTGATTTTGCTGATCCGCGCGACCTTGTGCTCGTACACCTTGTTGCTGGCGTCCTTGGTGGCCAGGCGGAAACGCACCCAGTCTTCGCCGTCGCGTTTGAACGTCTCGATGTCCTTGGCCGACAGCGAGGCGGTCAGCGCGCCGGTGTCCATCTTGGCCTTGAGCACTTCACCGCCGATTTCCGGCAGCGCGATGTATTCGTAACGACCGTACAGGGTCGGTTCGGCGGCCAGCACCGGCAGGGCGACAAGGGAAAGCAGTGCAAGGAGGGATTTCACGTAAGGGGCTTCCTTGGGAAATGGGGGCGTCAGACGCGAGATTTTAGACAGTCAGCGAACAATTGGTTCGCCCGTAAATCGCTTTCGCGGGCAAGCCCGCTCCCACAAGTACGGCGACGCTCACAGATTGTATGTACGACACCAACCCTGTGGGAGCGGGCTTGCCCGCGAAGAGGCCGGCACAGTCAATACAGAACAGGAAGCTCAGCATACCCAGCCACAGGTGAAACATTCGTCACCAGCGGATTTGGCCTGCCGGCCGAAGCCACTTATCATGGCGCGCCCATCCGTTTTCCAAGAGTTGCTTATGCGCCGCCTGCTCACCGGCTGTCTCGTCACCCTGCTGCTGTTGTCCAACACCCTCGTGCTCTTTGGCCCGCTGATGGTGTTCGCCCTGCTCAAGCTGATCCTGCCGGGGCGCTTTCGCGACTACGCCTCGTGGGCGGTGATGTGGATCGCCGAAACCTGGGCGGAAATCGACAAGCTGATCTTCCGCCTGTGCATCCCTACTCAATGGGACATTCGCGGCGGCGAAGATCTGCGCAGCGACACTTCCTACCTGGTGATCAGCAACCATCAGTCCTGGGTCGATATCCCGGCGCTGATCCAGACCCTCAACCGGCGCACGCCGTTCTTCAAGTTCTTCCTCAAGAAAGAGCTGATCTGGGTGCCGTTCCTGGGCCTGGCCTGGTGGGCGCTGGATTACCCGTTCATGAAGCGCTACAGCAAAGCGTTTCTGGCGAAGAACCCGGAACTGGCCGGCAAGGATCTGGAAATCACCAAAGCCGCCTGCGAGCTGTTCAAGCGCCAACCGGTGACGGTGGTGAATTATCTGGAAGGCACGCGTTACACCGCTGCAAAAAGCACTCAGCAGCAGTCACCGTTCAGCCACCTGCTCAAGCCCAAGGCGGGCGGCGTGGCGTTCGTACTGGCGGCGATGGGCGAACAACTGGACGCGATTCTCGATGTGACCGTGGTTTATCCACAGCAAAAGATTCCGGGGTTCTGGGACCTGATCAGCGGCAATGTGCCGCGCGTGATCGTCGACATCCAGACCCGCGAGCTGGATCCGGCCCTGTGGCAGGGCGATTACGAAAACGATCCGGCGTTTCGCGAGAAGGTCCAGAACTGGGTCAACCAGCTCTGGACTCTCAAGGATCAGCGCATCGCCGAACTCAAGGGCGAGCGCCGCTGAGTCAACCGTTGGTGCCGGTGCCCCAGATGTTGCCCAGGCTTTGCAGCAACGAACCGCCAACACCCTGCTGACCGAGGTATTGCAGGAGGATCGGGGCAAACTGGCCGATCATGCCGCTGTCCATGCCCAGCGCACCGAAGGCGTTGTTCAGGTCATTGGTGTCCTTGACGTTGCCCAGCGCATTTTCCAGCCCGGCGGACTTGCCCGAAGAGCCGAGCAAACCGCTCAATGCCGCAAGGCTGCCAGCCCCGCCCGACAATTGATCGATGCCCGGGACTTCCTTGGCCAGTTCGGAATAATCGCTGCTGCTCAACTGGTTCTTCGCCAGCCCCAGCATCGCACTGGTGCCACCTACGGCCTGTTGTGGCGTCAAGTCCAGCGCGCTCAACGCACTCAACAGACCGGCGGTTTCCGAGGTCGGCGCAGCCGTTGCTGCCTTGTCACCGCCCTGCATGCCCGATACCACGCCGGCCACATCATTCAAACTGAAACCGGCAAACACCGGCCCTGCCGCCAGGGTCAGGAGCGATGCCAGGGCAAAACCGCGTGAAATCTTCATTCAGACATCCTCTTGTGGCGTGAAGATCGCCCGGTACTGGCGATCAAACTGCCGGTTTGACCGGGTAGGCGGCAGCATGTTCCGGCGTGCAACTGGATATTCACATCCTGTTTGTGAAGGAAGCGTGACGCGCTTTCAGCCGAAGGACCGACCCTTTATTTCTCACCCTCATAAAAAGGCGGGCGTTGATGCCGAAAGGATTTCTTTACCTGTCAGATATGACAGTTACCGAGTCATCGGAACTGGAATACGGTGAAGTGGCATCAATGATTCGGAAACAGCGAGGGTCAGGCGCCAGCCATTTGAATGGGAGATACGGCGATGGAAAAGCAATGCGTAGAGCGCAATGAAATACCAGACTCAAAAGTCTCGCCGATCATCTTCTGCATCGACCGGGGCCATCCGGACTTCAAACATATCAAAGCGGGGCGAAAGGTCACTTATGACCTTGTGCAAAGTGATAAAGGCCAGTTTTATGCAATCAACATCCGACTGGCTCAAGACGAGGACGTAGCCAGACCGGCTCGGTTCTCTAAGCTTTTGTAACGCGTCAATCAATCAAACGAAGCGGGAAGCACGAACATGTCAGATGAGAGAGTGAAAGGAACCGTCAAATGGTTCAATGATGAAAAAGGGTTCGGATTCATTACCCCACAAGGTGGAGGCGATGACCTTTTTGTCCATTTCAAAGCGATCCAGAGTGACGGCTTCAAAAGCCTTAAAGAAGGGCAGTCCGTGAGTTTCGTTGCAAGAAAAGGACAGAAGGGAATGCAGGCAGAAGAGGTTCGGCCGGAATAAAACACCCGAAGCCTTTCGTCTTCCAATAAAAAACGGCGACCCGAGGTCGCCGTTTTTTTATTGCCTCATCGCTTACGCCGCACTGAACAACTTGTGCGGATCAATCACAAACTTCTTCGGCACACCCGCATCGAACTCGCCGTAGCCTTCCGGCGCCTGGTCGAGGCTGATGACCTGCACGCCCACCACTTCGGCGATGTTGATGCGGTCCCACATGATCGCCTGCATCAGCTGACGGTTGTACTTCATTACCGGGGTCTGGCCGGTGTGGAAGCTGTGGGATTTGGCCCAGCCGAGGCCGAAGCGGATGCTCAGGCTGCCCATTTTCGCGGCGGCATCGACAGCGCCCGGATCTTCGGTCACGTACAGGCCCGGAATACCGATCTTGCCGGCCACGCGCACCACGCCCATCAGCGAGTTGAGCACGGTGGCCGGGGCTTCGGATTTGACGCCGTCGTGACCATGACCACGGGCTTCGAAACCGACGCAGTCCACCGCGCAATCCACTTCGGGCTCGCCCAGCAGCGCGGCAATCTGTTCGTGCAGCGGGGTGTCTTTCGACAAGTCGACGATTTCGAACCCTTGAGCCTTGGCGTGGGCCAGGCGGATGGTATTGACGTCTCCGACGATCACTACCGCCGCGCCGAGCAAACGGGCGGAGGCGGCTGCGGCCAGACCGACCGGACCGGCGCCCGCGATGTAAACGGTGCTGCCCGGACCAACGCCAGCGGTAACGGCGCCGTGGTAGCCGGTCGGCAGAATGTCGGAGAGGCAGGTCAGGTCACGGATTTTCTCCATGGCCTTGTCGCGGTCCGGCAGTTTCAGCAGGTTGAAGTCGGCGTACGGCACCAGCACGTATTCGGCCTGGCCACCGGTCCAGTCGCCCATGTCGACGTAACCGTAGGCACCACCGGCACGAGCCGGGTTGACGGTCAGGCAGACGCCGGTGTGTTGCTCCTTGCAGGAACGGCAGCGCCCGCAAGCCACGTTGAACGGAACGGACACCAGGTCGCCGATTTTCAGGTTTTCGACGTCGCTGCCCTTCTCGATCACTTCACCGGTGATCTCGTGCCCCAGCACCAGACCGACCTGGGCAGTGGTACGGCCGCGCACCATGTGCTGGTCGGAGCCGCAAATGTTGGTTGAAACCACACGCAGGATGACACCGTGCTCGATCTTCCTGCCGCGCGGATCCTGCATTTTCGGATAGTCGATTTTCTGTACTTCGACCTTGCCAGCGCCGAGATACACCACACCACGATTGCCAGACATGCTTTCACCTCGCTGTTGTTTTTATGGAACCGCGCCGCCCAGGCAGGCAGCGCGTTAAGTGCTCGGGTACAGATGCTGATTCTTGTGTTGCCTGTTATGGCCTCATCGCGAGCAAGCTCGCTCCCACAGGGGTACGCATTCCAATGTGGGAGCGAGCTTGCTCGCGAAAGCGATCTAGAGAACGACCGTGCGATTGGCGTTCAAAAACACCCTCCGCTCAATGTGATACCCCACCGCCCGGGCCAGGGTCAGGCCTTCGATATCACGCCCCTTGGCGATCAGGTCTTCGGGGTAATGACTGTGATCCACCGCCTCGACGCCCTGGGCGATGATCGGCCCCTCGTCGAGGTCGTTGTTGATGTAATGCGCGGTTGCGCCCACCAGTTTCACGCCCTTGTTGTAGGCCTGGTGGTACGGCTTGGCGCCCTTGAAGCCCGGCAGCAGCGAGTGGTGGATGTTGATCGCCTTGCCATCGAGCTTGCGGCACAGCTCCGGTGACAGCACCTGCATGTAGCGGGCGAGAATCACCAGTTCAGCGCCGGCCTCCTCGATCACCTGCCACACCTGCCGCTCCTGGGCCGGTTTGTCGTTCGGATCTAGGGGGAAATGGTAGTAGGGAATCTGGTGCCAGTCGGCCAGCGGCTTGAGGTCCGGGTGGTTGGAGACCACCGCCGCCACATCCATCGACAACTGGCCGATGCGCTGGCGGTAGAGCAAGTCGTTGAGGCAGTGATCGGCCTTGGAAACCATGATCACCACTTTTGGCCGGTAGTTCGGCGCGGTCAGCTCGAAGATCATGCCGAACGCCTGACCACGTTCGGCGAGGCCGGCGCGGAAGGATTGCTCGTCGAAGCCTTCGGGCTGACGGAATTCCACCCGAATGAAGAACCGGCCCGAGAGCCGGTCATCGAACGAGTGGTGCTCGGTGACGTAACAGCCCTGCTCGAACAGAAAACGCGTCACCGCGTCCACGGTGCCGAGAACGCTGGGGCAGTCGGCGGTCAGAATCCATGTATCCGGGGCGCGGCTCATCGTTTTCTCCTGGGGCTGGCCTCTGATCGTTCCCATGCTCTGCGTGGGAATGCCGCAATGGACGCTCTGCGTCCGTTCTTGGGACGCGGAGCGTCCCGGGATGCATTCCCACGCAAAGCGTGGGAACGATCATTACGCCTGAACGCTCAGGCCGTATTCGGCGGACGCATCCTGCAACCACAACCACCAGTAATCCGAGAAGCTGCGGCGGATCAGCAGTTCCCAGGTGTCTTCGGCGGTGTGGCGAATCATCAGCTGCGACTTGGCGAACACCGTGCCCACGGCCTTGCCGACCGGGAAGTTGTTCGGGTGCACGTCGTAGCTGGTGGATTTCATCAGCACCTGACGCACGTTAGGGCCACTCAGTTCGAGAATCTGCTGGCCGCCGCTGACGTTGACGATTGCGATGTGCAGATCGCCCAGCGCTTCGCGCAGTTTCTGCTCGGCGGCGAATTCTTCACCGCTCGGCACGATCAGCAGCCACTCGTCCGGGCCCATCCATTGCAGGCTAGTTTCACCTTTGACGATCACGCTCAGGGCGCCCGGCAACTCGATGCCCAGGGCCTTGTGCACGCCGGCAGCGAACGCGGCATCGTGGCCGTCGCCACGGATGGTCAGATGACCGAGGAGTTTCTTCTCGCGCACGGTCACGCCGGCGGTCTTGCGGCCCTTGCCGACCAGGCTGGCGAGGTCGGCGTGATGCAGCGACGACTCGGCCTTGGCCCCGGTGGTCGGGCGTTGTTGGTAAACGTTGGCTGCGGTCATAAAACACCTTCCTGAATTCTGTTTATTCCGGCGAATGTGGCGGCTGTTCTACCGCCTTCGCGAGCAAGCCCGCTCCCACATTCGACCGCATTCCCCTGTGGGAGCGGGCTTGCTCGCGAATCGGTCAGACGACTCGTTGCAACTGCCCGCCCACAAGGCCCGAGCCCTTTAGATGTTCTGGCGATCGCCTTTCGGATCGAAGAACACCGAAGAAACGATTTCCGCCTCGATCACGCTGCCGTCCGCCAGCGGTGCGAACACCCGCTCGCCCATGCGCTTCAGACCGCCCTTCACCACGCCCATGGCAAACGAATAGCCGAGGGAGTTGTGCGCGTAGCTGGAGGTCACGTGGCCGACCATGGTCATCGGGATCGACTGCTTGGTGTTGAACACCAGCTGTGCACCTTCCGGCAGCCAGACGTTCGGATCGATCGGCTTCAGGCCCACCAGCTGTTTACGCTGGTCACGCACGCAGTCTTCACGGTTCATGCCGCGCTGGCCGATCCACGAGAACGGCTTGGTGCGACCGACACACCAACCCATGTTCAGGTCGTCCGGGGTCATCGAGCCGTCGGTGTCCTGGCCGACGATGATGAAGCCCTTCTCGGCCCGCAAAACGTGCATGGTTTCGGTGCCGTACGGCGTCAGGTTGTACTGCTTGCCCGCCTCGACGATTTTTTCCAACACACCCATCGCGTAATCGGCCTGGACGTTGACTTCGTACGACAGCTCACCGGTGAACGAGATGCGGAATACCCGCGCCGGCACACCGCCGACCAGACCTTCTTTCCAGGTCATGAACGGGAACGCTTCGTTGGCCAGGTCGATGTCGGTCACGGCGCTGAGCAGCTTGCGGCTGTTCGGACCGGACAGGGTCATGGTCGCCCAGTGGTCGGTGACGGAGGTGAAGTACACCTTCAGGTCCGGCCATTCGGTCTGGTGGTACAGCTCCAGCCACTGCAGGACGCGAGCCGCGCCGCCGGTGGTGGTGGTCATGACGAAATGGTTGTCGGCCAGACACGCCGTCACACCGTCGTCGAAGACCATGCCGTCTTCCTTGCACATCAGGCCGTAACGGGCCTTGCCCACGTCGAGCTTGGTCCAGGCGTTGGTGTACACGCGGTTGAGGAACTCGCGGGCATCCGGGCCCTGGATGTCGATCTTGCCCAGGGTCGAAGCGTCCAGCAGGCCAACGCTGTCGCGCACAGCCTTGCATTCGCGTTTGACCGCGGCATGCATGTCTTCGCCGTTCTTCGGGAAGTACCACGGACGTTTCCACTGACCAACGTCTTCGAACTCGGCGCCGTTTTTCAGGTGCCATTGATGCAGTGCGGTGTAACGCACCGGTTCGAAGATGTGCCCGCAGTGACGGCCGGCTACCGCGCCGAATGTTACCGGCGTGTAGTTCGGACGGAACATCGTGGTGCCCATCTGCGGGATGGTCACGTTCAGCGAACGGGCGGCAATCGCCAGGCCGTTGACGTTGCCGAGCTTGCCCTGGTCGGTGCCGAAGCCCAGTGCGGTGTAGCGTTTGACGTGCTCGACCGATTCGAAACCTTCGCGGGTCGCCAGTTCGATGGCGGCGGCGGTCACGTCGTTCTGCAGGTCGACGAATTGCTTCGGCGCCCGGGAAGTACCTTTCTCGTGCGGCACCTGGAACAGCGCCAGGGTTGGTTCTTCGAGACGGCTCAGGGCTTTCGGCAACACGGCTTCAACGGTCTGGAAACCGGCTTCGGACGCAGCGCGCACGCCGCCTTCAAAACCGTCAGCCAGCGAATCGCCAAGACCGTAGACGCCGTTGATGCCACCGACGCACACGCGTTTCTGCGGTGCTTCGCCCGGCACGAAACCGAGGATGTCTTCGCGCCAGATCGGCTTGCCGCCAAGGTGCGACGCCAGGTGAACCACCGGGCTGTAACCGCCGGAGCTGGCGATCAGGTCGCAGTCGAGCCATTCGCCCGGACTGGTGACCTTGTGGCCTTTGACATCGATCGCCGCCACGCGGGCAGCGGTGACGTGCTTGCTGCCACGGGCCTCGATCACGGCGCTGCCGGTGAGGATGCGAATGCCTTTGGCGCGGGCTTCTTCGACCAATGCGCCGCGCGGATTGCTGCGGGCGTCGGCGATGGCGACCACTTGCAGGCTGGCGTCGAGCCAGTCCAGCGCCACCCGATAGGCGTGATCGTTGTTGGTCGACAGCACCAGCTTTTTGCCCGGTGCCACGCCGTAACGGCGCACGTAGGTCGACACTGCGCCGGCGAGCATGTTGCCCGGCACGTCGTTGTTGCCGTAGACCAGCGGACGCTCGTGAGCGCCGGTCGCCAGCACCACACGCTTGGCGCGGACGCGGTGAATGCGCTGACGCACCTGGCCGATCGGAGCGCGGTCGCCGAGGTGATCGGTGAGGCGTTCGTGAATGGTCAAGAAGTTGTGGTCGTGGTAACCGTTGACCGTGGCGCGCGGCAACAGCAGCACGTCCGGCGTGTTCTTCAATTCAGCGATGACACTGGCCACCCACTCCATCGCAGGCTTGCCGTCGAGGCTTTCGCGGGAGTCGAGCAGGCTGCCGCCGAACTCTTCCTGTTCATCGGCGATGATCACCCGCGCACCGCTGCGCGCAGCCGCCAGCGCAGCGGCCAGACCGGCCGGGCCGGCGCCGACGATCAGCACGTCGCAGTGCTGGTTCATGTAGTCGTAGGTGTCCGGATCGACCTCGGTCGGCGAGCGACCAAGACCGGCAGCCTTGCGAATGTACTTCTCGTAAGTCATCCAGAACGATTGCGGGTACATGAAGGTTTTGTAGTAGAAACCCGGCGGCATCAGCTTGCCGCCGACCTTGCCGAGAATCCCCATCATGTCGTTGTTGACGCTCGGCCAGCCGTTGGTGCTGGTGGCGACCAGGCCTTGGTACAACGCCTGTTGCGTGGCGCGCACGTTAGGAATCTGAGTAGCTTCGGTCGCACCGATCTGCAGCACCGCGTTCGGCTCTTCGGCACCGGCGGCGAAGATGCCGCGTGGACGCGAATACTTGAAGCTGCGGCCAATGATGTCGACGCCGTTGGCCAGCAGGGCTGCGGCCAGCGAGTCGCCTTCAAAACCTTTGTAGGTCTGGCCATTGAAGGTGAAGCTCAGCACTTTGTTGCGGTCGATCCGTCCACCGTTGGACAGGCGATTGGTCTGGCTCATACCTTCTCTCCCAGCGCCGTCGTGGCTGTTTTCGCAGTGTCAGCCTTGTCGGTGAATTGCGGCTTGGTGCCGATCTTGTAGGTTTCGAGAATCTCGTAGGTCACGGTGTCGCGGGTGACGTTGAAGTACTGGCGGCAACCGGCGACGTGATCCCACAACTCGTGGTGCAGACCGCGCGGGTTGTCGCGGAAGAACATGTAGTCGCCCCACTCCTCGTCGGTGCAGCTGTTCGGATCCAGCGGACGCGGAATGTGCGCCTGGCCGGATGCGTGGAATTCCTCTTCGGAGCGCAGTTCGCCGCAGTGAGGACAGAAGATATGCAACATGGGGATTTCTCCTGTTAGTGGGCGACAGCCGCAGCGCCGTGTTCGTCGATCAACGCACCGCTGTGGAAACGGTCGATGGAGAAAGGTGCGGCCAGCGGGTGCATTTCACCCTTGGCCAGACTCGCGGCAAACACGTTGCCCGAGCCAGGTGTGGCCTTGAAGCCACCGGTGCCCCAACCGCAGTTGAAGAACATGTTCGGGACCGGGGTCTTCGAAATGATCGGGCAGGCGTCCGGCGTGGTGTCGACGATGCCGCCCCATTGACGGTTCATGCGCACCCGCGACAGCACCGGGAACATCTCGACGATGGCCTGGATGGTGTGCTCGATCACCGGATACGAACCGCGCTGACCGTAGCCGTTGTAGCCGTCGATACCGGCGCCGATCACCAGGTCGCCCTTGTCGGACTGGCTGATGTAACCGTGCACGGCGTTGGACATGATCACACTGTCGATGATCGGCTTGATCGGCTCGGACACCAGCGCCTGCAGCGGGTGGGATTCGATCGGCAGACGGAAACCGGCGAGTTTGGCCATGTGCCCGGAGTTACCGGCGGTGACCACCCCGACGCGCTTGGCGCCGATGAAGCCCTTGTTGGTTTCGACGCCGATGCACACGCCGTTTTCCTTGCGGAAACCGATCACTTCGGTCTGCTGGATCAGGTCCACGCCCAAGGCGTCGGCGGCACGGGCAAAACCCCACGCCACGGCATCGTGACGGGCCACGCCGCCGCGACGCTGAACGGTTGCGCCCATCACCGGGTAGCGGGTGTTTTTCGAGCAGTCGAGGTACGGAATTTCGTCCGCGACTTGCTTGGCGTTGAGCAGTTCGCCGTCCACGCCATTGAGGCGGTTGGCGCTGACCCGACGCTCGGAATCACGGATGTCCTGCAGGGTGTGGCACAGGTTGTAGACGCCGCGCTGGGAGAACATCACGTTGTAGTTCAGGTCCTGAGACAGGCCTTCCCACAGTTTCATCGCGTGTTCGTACAGGTGAGCCGACTCGTCCCACAGGTAGTTGGAGCGAACGATGGTGGTGTTGCGCGCGGTGTTACCGCCGCCCAGCCAGCCCTTCTCGACCACGGCCACGTTGGTGATGCCGTGCTCTTTGGCCAGATAGTAGGCCGTCGCCAGACCGTGCCCGCCGCCGCCGACGATGACTACGTCGTAGACCTTTTTCGGGGTCGGCGTGCGCCACATGCGCTGCCAGTTTTCGTGGTGGCTGAGGGAGTGTTTGAAGAGGCCGAAGCCGGAATAGCGTTGCATAGTCATGTACTCCAGAACGCTCAGCGATAAACCGGGAAGTCAGCGCACAAGGCCGAAACCTGCTGGGCGACGTTGGCCTCGACATCGGCATCGCCGAGGTTGTCGAGGATGTCGCAGATCCAGCCGGCCAGCGTCACGCACTGGGTCACCTTGAAGCCGCGGGTGGTCACCGCCGGGGTGCCGATGCGCAGGCCGGAGGTGACGAACGGCGACTGCGGGTCGTTCGGTACGGCGTTCTTGTTGACGGTGATGTGCGCGCGACCGAGGGCGGCGTCTGCGTCTTTACCGGTGAGGCCCTGACGGATCAGGCTGACCAGGAACAGGTGGTTGTCGGTGCCGCCGGACACTACATCGTAGCCACGTTTGATAAATACGCTCGCCATCGCCTGGGCGTTGTCGATCACTTGTTGCTGATAGGCCTTGAAGCCAGGCTCCAGCGCTTCCTTGAAGCACACGGCCTTGCCGGCGATGACGTGCATCAGCGGGCCGCCCTGGGCGCCAGGGAATACCGCGGCGTTGAGCTTCTTCTCGATTTCTTCGTTGGACTTGGCCAGGATCAGGCCGCCACGCGGACCGCGCAGGGTCTTGTGGGTGGTGGTAGTGACCACGTCGGCGTACGGCAGCGGGTTCGGGTACAGACCGGCGGCCACCAGACCGGCAACGTGGGCCATGTCGACGAACAGCAGCGCACCGACCTTGTCGGCGATCTGACGGAAGCGCGGGAAGTCGAGGGTTTTCGAGTAGGCCGAGAAACCGGCGACGATCATTTTCGGTTTGTGCTCGACGGCCAGACGCTCGACTTCGTCGTAATCGATCAGGCCGGTGTTGGTGTCGATGCCGTACTGCACGGCGTTGTACAACTTGCCCGAGGACGAAACCTTGGCGCCGTGGGTCAGGTGACCACCGTGGGCCAGGCTCATGCCGAGGATGGTGTCGCCCGCTTGCAGCAGGGCCAGGTACACGGCGCTGTTGGCCGAGGAACCGGAGTGCGGCTGGACGTTGGCGTAATCGGCGCCGAACAGTTGCTTGGCGCGTTCGATGGCGAGGGCTTCAACCTTGTCGACGTGCTCGCAGCCACCGTAGTAGCGCTTGCCCGGATAACCTTCGGCGTATTTGTTGGTCAGGCCACTGCCTTGCGCTTGCATGACGCGTTTGCTGGTGTAGTTCTCCGACGCGATCAGCTCGATGTGATCTTCCTGACGTTGCTCCTCGGCATTCATCGCCGCCAGCAGTGCATCGTCGTAACCCTGGATCTGGTCTTGCTTGCTGAACATCGCGTCTCTCCCAGCGGCATCTGTGCGCCATTCGTCTCGGTAAGGCACGGCGTTCAGCCAGTGCCCTTTGATGCGATGGTATGGCCGGCGCAGGGAGGTCAAATGCCTACGGGCGCCACGCAAAGGTGCGTTTACGACATGACGTGAAAAGCCCTCGCCAGACTCCATCTCGAAAACACTGGAGAACCCTGTGGGAGCGGGCTTGCCCGCGAAGAGGGAGTGCCAGTCGACATCATTGCTGTCTGACCCGGCGCATTCGCGGGCAAGCCCGCTCCCACAGGGTTACAGGCAAGCCGTGCGTACTGCGACCAACAGGAGGAAATGTACGGGATAGAGGGCATAGGCCCAGCGGTGCATCGGAGGCGGCTGAAGATGTCGCGCATGTCGCAACAGGAACATTCCGAGCAGTGGCGCGATCAGGCAGGTCGCAATCCCGAGGATGGCGACGATGTTGCCGAACTGCGCGGATTCGTAGAGCACCCGCCATTGATTCGCGGCCAGACACACCAGGCCCGGCAGCAGGCTGAAATACCAGGGTTTGCGAAACACCAGCAACATCGCCAGTGGCAGCAGGACACCGAACAGACCGAACATCAGTTGTTCCGGGAACAACGCAGCCACCAACAAGGCGCTGAGACCCAGCAGTCGTGGAATCGCGCTTCGATCCTGCCAGCCCCGCGCCACCAGTAAACCCAGCGCCAGCGTGGGCATCACGTTCAAAGTGTCGGGCTCGGGAATGTACAAGCGGTAGGGAATCTCGCTGAGCAGGCTGAACAGCAACAACCAGCCCAGATAGCGCCATTCGGTCTTGCGCGCGCCATCACGGGCCAGATTCGCTGCCATCGCCAGGCAGAACCAGGGGAACGCCAGCCGTCCTGGCACATACAGCCAATCGGCGCTGATCCCGACATATCGCAGGTGATCGAGCAGCATGCTCAGCAGCGCCAGCCACTTGAGCAGATCGAGTGCGCCGTCGCGCTGGCTCAGGTGCATAATCGGCTCGCATCCTTGTAAAGTTCTGACAGCGACATCCCGTGTGCTCCCCGGATGATCTTCGGTAAAGTGCGCACCATCATTGACCAACGGAGCGCCACAAGCGCACCGACCACGGAAGCCGGCCATGACCGACAAGAGCCAACAATTCGCCAGCGACAACTATTCCGGTATCTGCCCTGAAGCCTGGGCTGCCATGGAACAGGCCAACCACGGCCACCAGCGCGCCTATGGCGACGATGAATGGACAGCCCGCGCCGCCGATTATTTCCGCAAGCTGTTCGAGACCGACTGCGAAGTGTTCTTCGCCTTCAACGGCACTGCCGCCAACTCCCTCGCGCTGTCGTCGCTGTGCCAGAGTTACCACAGCGTGATCTGCTCGGAAACCGCCCACGTCGAAACCGACGAATGCGGCGCCCCGGAGTTCTTCTCCAACGGTTCGAAACTGCTGATCGCCGGCACTGAAAACGGCAAGATCACCCCGGCCTCGATCCGCGAAGTCGCGCTCAAGCGTCAGGACATCCACTACCCGAAACCGCGCGTCGTGACCCTGACTCAGGCCACTGAAGTCGGCAGCGTCTACACCCCGGAAGAAGTCCGCGCCATCAGCGACACCTGCAAGGAGCTGGGCCTGAACCTGCACATGGACGGCGCGCGTTTCTCCAACGCCTGCGCATTCCTCGGCTGCTCGCCGGCAGACCTGACCTGGAAGGCCGGCGTCGACGTGCTGTGCTTCGGCGGCACGAAAAACGGCATGGCGGTGGGTGAGGCGATCCTGTTTTTCAACCACAAACTGGCCGAAGACTTCGACTACCGCTGCAAACAGGCCGGGCAATTGGCCTCAAAAATGCGCTTCCTGTCGGCGCCGTGGGTCGGCATTCTGGAAAACGACGCCTGGCTCAAATACGCCCGCCACGCCAACCACTGCGCGCAACTGTTGGCCGAACTGGTCAGCGACATCCCGGGCGTGGAACTGATGTTCCCGGTCCAGGCCAACGGCGTGTTCCTGCAACTTTCGGAACCGGCGATTGCCGCCCTGACCGCTCGCGGCTGGCGCTTCTACACCTTCATCGGCAAGGGTGGCGCCCGCTTCATGTGCTCGTGGGACACCGAAGAAGAACGCGTACGCGAACTGGCGCGCGACATCCGCGACGTCATGTCGGCCTGATCCCTCCCGCTCTGATCGTTGATCGTTCCCACGCTCCGCGTGGGAATGCCTCCCGGGACGCTCCGCGTTCCTGCCGCACCGCCGATTCAACGCCTGCCACCGTCATGACGCGGAGCGTCAAAGGCTGCATTCCCACGCGGAGCGTGGGAATGATCTGAGACCGCGTTACTTTCACTGCTTGGTCTACATTGTCTGTCGAGCCATCGCTCACATAACAATAAGCAGGAGCTTGCGCATGTCGCTAAAAGGCAAAACCTTGTTCATCACCGGCGCCAGCCGTGGCATCGGGCGCGAGATTGCGCTGCGGGCTGCACAGGACGGGGCCAATATCGTGATCGCGGCCAAGAGCGCCGAACCGCACGCCAAATTGCCCGGCACCATCCACAGCGTCGCCGCTGAAGTCGAAGCGGCCGGCGGCAAGGCCCTGGCGCTGCAACTGGATGTGCGTGATGAAGACGCGGTGCGTCAGGCGCTGGCCCAGGCCAATGAACATTTCGGCGGGATCGATGCACTGGTGAACAACGCCGGGGCGATCAAGTTGACCGGTGTGCAGCACATCGAACTCAAGCGCTTCGACCTGATGCACCAGATCAACACCCGCGCGGTATTGCTGTGCAGCCAGGCGGCCCTGCTCTACTTGAAGAAATCCTCCGGGCACATTCTCAACCTGTCACCGCCGCTGAATCTGGCCAGCAAATGGTTCGCGCAATACAGCCCGTACACCGTGACCAAGTACGGCATGAGCATGCTGACGGTCGGCATGAGCGAGGAATTCGCCAACTACGGGATCAGTGTGAATTCGCTGTGGCCGCAGACCATGATTGCCACGGCGGCGATCGAGTTTCAATTGGGCAACCGGGAGTCGTTCAAGCATGCGCGTACGCCGGCGATCATGGCGGATGCCGCCCACGTTATTCTGGGCAGCAGCGGACGACGGATTACCGGACGGTTGTTGATTGATGAGGAGATCTTGCGCGAAAGCGGTGTGACCGAGTTCGATCATTACCGCTTTGAACCGGGGAGCGATGCGAAGTTGATGACGGATTTGTTCGTCGATTGAACGACAAACCTGTGGGACCGAGCCTGTTCGCTCCCACAGGTTTCATGCCGGCATCAGTACTCGATACGAACATCCCCCTTCGGCACACTGCAGCAAGAAAGAATGTACCCCTCCGCCTCGTCGTCCTCGGTGATCCCGCCGTTGTGATCCATCTCCACCTCGCCGCCGAGCTTGAGCACCTTGCACGTCCCGCAAATGCCCATGCCGCAGGCTTTCGGGATCATCAGGCCGACCTTGGCCGCCGCCGCATGCACGGTCTCGCCCGGCGCAACGCGGATGCTCTTGTCCGAAGAGGTGAATTCCACCAGGTGCAGATCCGCCGCCGGGACTTCCGGTGCCTCTGCTGCCTGCTCCGCCTGCTCGACTGCATCGGCGCGGGCTTCCGGTGGTGTGGCGCCGAAGGACTCCTCGTGATAGCGCTTCATGTCGTAGCCGGCGTTTTCCAGCAGGCGTTTGACCGCCGTCATGTACGGCGTCGGGCCGCAGCAGAAGACTTCGCGCTCGAGGAAGTCCGGCACCATCAGTTCCAGCATCTTGTGGTTGAGGTAGCCGCGATAGCCGGCCCACGGCTCACCCAAGCCGTGCTTCTCGCAAATCAGGTGCAGGCTGAAGTTGTCGATCCGCGACGCCATGTGTTCCAGTTCGCGGTGGTAAATGATGTCTTTCGGCGAGCGGGCGCTGTGGATGAACGTCATGTCGACGTTGCCGTTGGTGTCGTAGAACCAGCGCGCCATGGACATCACTGGGGTGATACCGACGCCACCGCTCAGGTACAGCACTTTCGGACTCGGGAAATCGATGGCGTTGAACAGCCCGACCGGTCCGTGCACCGCCAGCTCCTGGCCTTCATGCAGAGTGTCGTGCAACCAGTTGGAGACTTTGCCCCCCGGCACGCGCTTGATGGTCACCGAAAAGCTGTACGGCACCGACGGCGAGCTGGAGATGGTGTACGAACGCATGATCGGCTGGCCTTCGATCTCCAGCTCCAGGGTGACGAACTGCCCGGGCTTGAAGAAGAACAGGATCGGCTGGTCGGCCATAAAGCAGAAGGTGCGCACATCCCAGGTTTCCTGGATGACTTTGACGCAACGGACGATGTGTCGGCCATTGGCCCAGGTCTGGGTGGTGACCGGATTCAGGAAGCTGTTCGACATGCTGTTCTCCACGGCCGACTGTCGGCCTTCATGTGGCGATTCTGCGTATAGCGCGAACGGCCCGTTTACCTATCCGCGACATTCACATACTTATCGCGACCAGCCCCCAACCACCGGGGGTTGCGCGTCGGGAACAGATTGCACCATGTCGCCCATGGATAAGGTTCCGGGAAGCGCCGGCCCCACACTCGCCCTCAACACAAACGGTTTCTTTACACCTTGCGCTGCAACCCTGATCAGCCACTTTCGCGGCCACGCAGATGGCCTTGAGGAATTCATCGATGGACACCGCAAAAATCAGCCTGGGCGACCCGCTGGAACCCGCACGCAAGGCCACCGCACAAATGCTGCAGGAACGCGAGCGCACCTTCTCGCTGCCGCAACCGTTCTACAGCGACGAGCGCCTGTTCGATATCGACATGCAGGAGATCTTCCAGAAAGAGTGGTTGATCGCCGGCATGACCTGCGAGATCCCGGCCAAGGGCAACTACCTGACGCTGCAGATCGGCAAGAACCCGATCATCGTGATCCGCGGCGCCGAAGGCGTGGTACACGCATTCCACAACGTCTGCCGCCACCGTGGCTCGCGCCTGTGCACCAGCGACAAGGGCAAGGTCGCCAAGCTGGTCTGCCACTACCACCAGTGGACGTATGAGCTGGACGGTCGCCTGCTGTTCGCCGGCACCGAGATGGGCGCCGACTTCGACATGAACCAGTACGGCCTCAAACCGGTGAACGTGAAGACTGCCGGCGGCTACATCTTCATCAGCCTGGCCGAGAATCCGCCGGCCATCGATGACTTCCTGTCGACCCTGAACCACTACATGGAACCGTATGACATGGAAAACACCAAGGTGGCGGTGCAAACCACCTTGATGGAAAAGGCCAACTGGAAACTGGTGCTGGAAAACAACCGCGAGTGCTACCACTGCAACGGTTCGCACCCGGAACTGCTGAAAACCCTGCTGGAATGGGACGACGTCACCGACCCGCGTGCCGATCAGGCGTTCAAGGATCACGTCGCCGCCTCCGCTGCCGCGTGGGAAGCCGAAAAGATCCCTTACGCCCACGCCAGTTTCGGCCTGCGCAACCGCATCGTGCGCATGCCGCTGCTCAAGGGCACCGTGTCGATGACCATGGACGGCAAACAGGGCTGCGCCAAGCTGATGGGCCGGATCAAGAACCCGGACCTGGGTTCGATGCGCATCCTGCACCTGCCGCACTCGTGGAACCACTGCATGGGCGACCACATCATCGTGTTCACCGTGTGGCCGATCAGCGCCCAGGAAACCATGGTCACCACCAAGTGGCTGGTGCACAAGGATGCGGTCGAAGGCGTGGACTACGACGTCGAACGCATGCGCAAAGTGTGGGACGCGACCAACGATCAGGACCGTCGTCTGGCTGAAGAAAACCAGCGCGGGATCAACTCCACCGCCTACCAGCCGGGCCCGTACTCCAAGACTTATGAGTTCGGCGTGGTCAACTTCGTGGACTGGTACAGCGAGCGGATGCTGAGCAACCTCGGGGCCGAGCCTGCTCCGTACCTCAAAGGCGTGCCTGTCCAAGGCTAAAAGCAAAAAGCATCGCCAGCAGGCTGGCTCCCACAGGGGATTTCTGTGCACCGGAGATCCAGTGTGGGAGCTAGCCTGCTAGCGATGGCGTCATCACTGTCATCGCATCACTTGGATGACCACCTCACGCTGCCATCCTCCCCGATAAACTCCTCGAAAATCTCCTCCCCCACCAACCTGATCTTCGCGTAGCCATTCAACACCCGCAGCGGATAGTCCGGATCGTTAGCATCCTTCGTCTCCGAAAACAGCACCCGCGAATGTCCGTTCAGCTCGCTGGTGGTGCCGTAAGGAATCGCGCCGTGCCCGGCACAGCGCGCATGCAGCCCACCCTGTGGTGCGTAGACGATGCCGTTGTGCAGATGCCCCCAATACCAATAATCCGGCTCGCGTCCCAATGCATCGCACACCGGCTGATACAGCGCGGTCTTGTTGTGCCCGGTGATGTCAAAGCCCTGATGGTGGCTGAGCACCATGAGTTTCTTGCGTTTCGGCAGGCCCTTCATCCACTCGATCTGCGGCTTGTTCAGGGTGCCGTCCATGTACAGGTTCATGACGTCCGAGGCATACGCCGTGTCCAGACCGACAATCAGCCAGTCGTCGTTGATCAGGGCAAAGTAGCTGGTGCCCTGCTGCCCCGGAAAACGCGCGGCCAGTTCCTTGAAATAGCCGTGGGCGCCGCTGTACATCTCGTGGTTCGAATTAAGGGTGAACGAGCCGCGGGTGCCCATCGGCCAGCCCGCCATGTCGGTGTCTTCCTGAGAATGGGTGCCGGCGTAATAAACGTCCCCCAGGTGAATGGTGAAATCGGCATTGGCCAGTTGCATCTGATTGGCCACCGACACCGCCGGCGCATGGCTGTTGAACGGCCCGGTGCCCCAATCGCCGGCAATCGCCAGCGTCACGTCGCGCTCCATTTTCACCAGCGCCGGATCAGTGCCGAAGGTCGCGTGATGGCGCAGGTTTTCGATCCACTTGAGCAGCGCCTCGCTCCACAGCAGATCCAGCAGTTCCCATTTGCGGCAGCCCAGCAGCGTGCCGTCCTTGAGCACCTTGGTTTGCAGTTGATCGGGCGATTGCGGCAGCGGTGTCGCGTTGCCGATGCGCAGGATCGACAAGCCGTGGGACAGTTCCCACGGCACCGCCGGTTCGTCGTCCGGCAGCTCGCCGTGCTTGAGCACGTATTGCGCCTGATCGTGACCGCGCTGGAGCAATTTGATGATGGCTTGAAACTCCTGCGGCTCGAGTTCGCTGATGAGCTTCATCCAGGCCATTTCGATGCGCGTGAACAGGCCGTGCAGGCGCACCTTGACCTTGTCGTATTCGTGTTTCAGATGACCGACCGCTGACATGACGTAATCCTCTATCCGTAAGGGTTCACAGGGTTTTCATGAATTCGATCAGCGCACGCTTGTCGTCGTCCGACAGCGTCGTGCCGTACAGGTGACCGCTGTTGTGGTTGCCCTCCAGGCGCGTGTCGTAGGTGAAATCCGCCGAAGCCTTGGCCTGTGCGCCACTGGTCACGAAGCCGACGTTGACCGGGTCGTAGACATCGGAACCGGTGATGAACACCTGCGGCCGTTTTTCCGGCGGTTGCAGCAAGTCCCACAGGGTCGGCACCGAACCGTTGTGCAGGTACGGCGCGCGCAGCCAGATGCCGTCGGTGGGCGTGTTGCTGTAGCTCTGGGTCTTGCGGTAGGCGCCGAAATCGAACGGCGGTTTCTTGAAGGTATGGAACGCCGCCACCAGCCCGGTAGTGAACGAGTTCAGCCGGTGCGGATCGGTGCCGAGCTGGTCGATGTTAGTGGTGACCTGCCCGGTGTCGACGCGACCGAAATCGTGACAACCCGCGCAGTTGGCCTCCCACACCGGTTTGCCCTGAGCGACCCTGGCCTGATCCAGCGCCCACGGCCACGCCGGCGCCGTGTGCCCGAGCAGCCAGTTGGTCACCCGGTTGAAGCTCGGCGGCAGCACCGATTCCGGCGTCGCGCCCACGGCCATCGCGGCAGCGTAGTTGCGCTCGTGGATCTTGTTGTTATTGCCGTCCCAGTGCAGGTACATCGATTCCCGGGGTTTCTGATTCCACACTTGCGGCAGATCGACGGTGCCGATGGTCGAGTCATCCGGGAAGCCGAACACCACCATTTTCGTCGGGTTGAAGGTGTCGGTGCGTCCCGGCCCCTGTTGCGGGCGCAGCTTCTGCCAGGCGTAGGCCTGCTTCTGTTTGAGCAGCGCGGTCTTGGCCATCGGGATGATCAGGTAACGGTTGTAGAGCTTCTCGAAAAAGCCCAGCTGGAACTTGCTGTTGATCGCCGCCATCACCGCGTCGGTGGTGAATTTCGGATCGCTGGCGCAATCGTAGGCGAACCACTGGAAGGCTTGCAGTTGCAGGGTATTGGCCGGCGCGCTCGGCACATTGACCGCGACGTCGCTGGCATTCGCCCGGTAGGAGCCGGTGTGACACAACGCGCAGTTCGGCTCGACGGTCGGATAACCGATCTGCCGCTTGGCCATCCCGATCGGCAGGTCCTTGCCGTTCTCGAACAGGAAACCGAAGACTTCCCAGCCGCCGGGTTTCGGCAGTTTTTCCGGGCACATCTGCGGCAATACCGAGAACAGGTAATAGGGAATCCGCGCTTCGATGCCCAAACCAATCGCGGCGTATTTGTAGTGATCTTCGTCGGAGGCGTACTCCTGCTCCGGCACCACGCGCAGCATCTGATACCAGGTCTGGTAACCGATGAACGCCAGCAGCGCCACAACGATCAGCGTGCCGACCTTGAACGCGTGACTCTGCCAATGCCGCGCCCACGCCGCGCGCCATTCGCGCCAGCCGTCACAGAGCAGCGCCAGTGGCCGGTTTTCAGGCGTGGTGCCGAGGTACAGCAGAATGCCGAGGATCAGGAAAAAGCTCAGGTCGCCCATCAGCATCGGCACGAACACCGAGCCCTGGCTGCTGGTGTTGATCAGGTAGATCCAGAACGCTACGGCGATCAACCGCGTCAGCACGCACAGCCAGGAATGCACCACGTAGCGCGGCGCGTTGAAGCCCGACGGCATGTAGAACACGCTGATGCCCACCAGCAGCATCCCGGCGTTTTCCAGCCACGGGTCGGAGAGTTGCGGCGGCAGGCCGACCGCCGATGTCAGCAACCCCGGCGCGAACAGCGCCGGGATCGCGAACACCATGTTCATCGCAATGCCGAGCCAGATGAAGCGTTGAAACCAGCGGATGTAGCTGTCCATGTCATCCATTTCCTTGTGCAAACCCGAGAGATGTATTGCCTGACCTACCGCCTTCGCGAGCAAGCCCGCTCCCACATTGGACTGGGGTGTCTGCTGACTTTGTGTCTGGCACAAAACCCTGTGGGAGCAGGCTTGCCCGCGAAGCGGACGACTCGGTCCGAGATCAACCGAGGGCTGTTTTCTCCAGGTGTTCAAGGATGATCGGATACACATCAACCACCGCGTTCTTGCCGAACATGCAATCGATGTGGCCGTAACCCGGCACCACATGCCGGCTGTAACGTTCCGGCCCGTGCTTCTCGCAAACCCGCTGGTAGGTCTTGAGCGTGCTTTCAGGCAGATAACACTGGTTGTCGGCGCCGCTGATAAAACAGATCGGCATGGTCAGCCGATCAAAGTGCGGCATGTACACGTCGTGCCCTTTGAAATCCACCAGATGCCCTTTGCGCACGATCAGCGCCAGGTGCTCAAAGGTCTCGATGTTCGACTCGCCGAACAGCTCGTGCAGGTTGTCGTGCAGCGTCTCGTTGAGGGTGTCGTGGCGGTACAGCGAGGCGTACATGAAGGTGATGCGGTGGCACACCGGGTTGGTGCAATAGCCCTGGGCTTCGATCCGTGCGTAGCCGTTGAGCGCCTTGTCGTAGAGCCGGTTGAACCAGTTCTCCTTGCTGTCGGCGTAGGCAGTCATCGATTTGATACCGATCGCGTCGAGCATCCCCGGCAAGTGCAGACCGGCCTTGAGCCCCGTCGCCGTTGCGACCACCGTGTCGGCGGCGATCTGCGAGCAGACCACCGAGCGCACGCCCTGCAAACCGGCGAGCAGCGACATGAAGAACGTCGTGGCGCCGTAACAATGCACCACGCACTGCACGTCCTTGGCTTGGGTTTCCTGCTGGATCTGCGCAATGGCGGCCTTGAAGTCGTACTGGGCGATCTGGTCGCCGTTCCATTCCTTCTTGCTCGCCGGCAGCAGGATGCTCACCCGGAAATCCAGCAGCCACACGTCGTAGTCGTGCTTGCAGAGAAACTCCAGCAGGTTGGTCTGGATGGTATCGGTGGAAAAGATATTCGAGCCCACACCCAGACCATGCACCAGCATCACCGGGCCTTTGCTGCCAGCCTGATAGCGGGTCAGACGCAACTGCACGCCATCTTCTGTGGAGAAGAAATGCACGGCCGGCGTCGGCGCATCCAGCGGCCGTTTCAACCGTGGCGGCGCGTCGGGGTTGAAGTATTTGTCGCCGGCAAACACGCCGCCGTAACTCTCCCAGAGGATCCCGGCGAAGAACTTGCCGAACCGCGCCAGCCCTTCGATGCGCTCGCGCTCGTTGCGCGCATTGAGGACCTTCATGGTGGTCATCTGTTTGGCGAAGTCGGTCGGCTTGATGTGCATCACGCCAGAGCCGATCACCTCGCCGGTCTTGTCCGGCCCGCGATACAGCGTGACGTAGAGGGTGCTGGTGTCGTGCCAGATATTCAGCACGCCGTTGTCTTCCGGCACGGTCTTGAAGGCGCTGAAGAAATAGTCGTTGCCGTCCTCGGCAGTCAGTTTCATGTCGTACTTCATGTGGCGCGTATCGACCTGCTGCTCGAACTGCTCGAACAGGTTGAACACACCGTTGCTGGCGGTCAGCGGTTCCGGCGACAGCGCCGGGGCGATCACCGTGCCGACAATGGTCGCGGCGTGTTCCGGCTCCTTGATCATCCGGTTGAGGTCGTTGGCGGTGATGGTCAGGGTGAAGTCGATTGGCGAGTTGTCTGCCTCGCCGCGTTTGGCTGCCGCCTCGTAGACCTTCAGGTCGGTGCTTTGCGCAGCGGTGAAGGCGCGGGAGAAGTAGCCTTTCATGGTCTCGGTGAATTGCACGCCAAGGGTCGGTGGCACCGGTTGTTTGCGCGGTGCCGAGGGCAATGTGTAATCGATCTTCCAGCCCCGGTCGGCGGCCAGCAGGCCCATGTTGCGCTCGCTCACGGCGGAGATGGTCAGCAGTGGGTTGACTGCCAGTGACGTCGGGATCACTGCGCCGTCGGTCACGTACAGGTTGGCGTAGACATCGGTGCCACTGGCGCCGCTGAACACCTGGCCCTTGTGGTTGACCACGCCTTGCGCGGCGTCTTCGCCCATCACGCAGCCGCCCAGCGGATGCACCGAGACGATGCTGTGCTTGAGCAGCTTGGTCCAGATCGGATTCTCGACCCAGATCCCGCCCAGGGCTTTGGTGCTCTGGTACAGCCGTTCGTTGCCGATCTTGAAGTTTTCCTGCTCCCCGACGCCCGGCCAGTCGATGCGCAGTTGATCCTTGCTGTCGAGGACCATGCGTCCCTGGCCGCTGTCGTGGCTCATGATCAGGTAGGTCTGCATGTTGTGCAGCGCGCCGTGATAAGGGCCGCGCAGAAAGCTTTCCGCTTCGCGCTCCTTGTACTTCACTTTGCCGCTGAAGCTGTCGTCGGTGGGCTTGCCGATCATCTCGGCGAACCCGGCCATCGCCGGCACCATCGGCCGACCGAGTGCGCCGGGGATCGAACCTTCCTCGATGACCATGCGACTGCTGCGGTCACCCTCGGTGCGCATGTCGATGATCGAGGTGATGCACGGGCCGACCGGTTGCAGTTCCTTGGCCGAATGCGCGCCGAAACCGATGCCGTTGATGGTCTGCTCGCAGTTATGGCCGAAGCCGAGGATGTCGCCGTTGCCGCTCATGTTCTCGCCGAGCTGGCCGGACATCGCCAGGCCTTTGTCCCGCGAACGCAGCAGAATTTCAGTGGAGCCGAGGGTGCCGGCGGACACCACCACGATGTCGGCTTTCACGAACAGCGTCGGCGCGTCGAACTTCTCGCGGCCGCTGTCGAGGTATTGGAAGTGCACGATCCAGCCGTTGCCGTCGCGCTCCAGATGCCGCACCTGGGCCTGGCAGAAAATCTCCGCGCCGTGATTGGTGGCGTCCGGCAGGTAGTTCATCAGCGTGGTGTTCTTGGCCTTGTTGTTACAGCCCGAAACGCAGTCGCCGCAGTGGTTGCACGGCAGTTGCTCGACGCCGACGTGGTTGAGGTTGTTGGGCAGTTTGTCGAAGGTCACATTGATTGGCGGCTTGTAGAAGTGCGCGCCTTGCTTGAGGAAGTCTGCGGATTTTTTGTTGGCGTCGAGTTTCGGCAGGTTTGGCGCGGTGCTCGGGTAGGGGTTGGGTTTGAGCATCTCCCGGGCCCTTTCGTAACCCGCCTTGAGCAGGCCGTCGTGGTCCTCGCGCACCGCCAACGGCCAGCGTGGATCCTTGAACACATCGGCTGTCGGTTCCAGCGAGACGTTGGCATTGATCAGCGACGTACCGCCGAGGCCGCAACCGACCACCACGTTCTGCTGCGCGTTGACGTGCAGATCGAACAACCCGGTACGCGAGCCGATATGGCCGTCCGGATCATGTACCTGCAACTCCTCGGTCGCGGCGATCATGGTGTTGGGGTATTCGCCGGGCTGAATCTCCCGACCGCGTTCCAGCAGACAGACCTGTTTACCGGCCCGGGACAGGCGCGACGCGGCAATGCCGCCGCCATACCCGGAGCCGATGACGATCACGTCGTAGTGTTCCTTGATTTCGCTGATGGGCGTTGCGATCCGTGTCATGAGGGGGTTCCTCTCTCAGGCAGATGGGGCAACTCTGCGGTTGCCTGCAATCAATGGGCGAACGGGCACCTGGCCTCGGGGAAATCCCGACGGCAGTACAGCGGTTTGGGCAGGAATCAGGCGCTACAGACGGGCGTGCTGATTGGCGGCACGACGCAACGTGCGCTTGCGCGGCGAAGGTGCCGGCAGAGCGCGGAGCGTGCAGGGACTGAGGGGTAAGCGGTGGGCCCGGGTATCCATCACGCGTTCTCCCTGAACCAGATGTGGATAAGTGACAGCTGTCCTTGTGCCATTGCAGTGAAGACAGGCACCGGATCGAAGTCAAGGCAGGTTTTTAGAACTGTATGAAATCTGATCAATTGCCTTTCGGACTAAGCACGACGGGGGTTGCCGGGTTTGGCGAACAAGTTATCCACATAGCCACCCACAGCTAATGGGGACAACTGTGGATGACATGGAAAAATAATCGGGGGTTTGTGAAGAAAAACCGTGACTTATCCAGAAGCAGGGTTTCCATTAGCGATTGATTGTTTTTTGATCAATCCGCTACACGGCACGTATTACGTGGATTACAGAGGATGGCGAACACCTTATCCACAGAAGCGCCAACAGAGTTCGGGGGTAACTTGAAGAGTGCTGTGGAAAAGCGCGGGAGGCGTTGATAATTCGGAGTTGGCGTGGGGATTCGCGGTTAAAAGGCTGAATTGAGCGTTTTTTAATCAGAGCGTTGTAAGCCTCGGTTTATATGGCTCTTAGCGGGTAGCGAACATCTTATCCACAGAAGCGCCAACAGAGATTGGGGGCAAGTCTGGGATTTGCTCTGGGGAAAAACCAGGAAAAAACCGCGAGTCAGGCTGGTTGTTTTTTGATCTGGGGGCTGGAGGGCTTGATTGGCGTGGGGTGCAGGGAGGGGCGAACACGTTATCCACAGATCCGCCAACAGGGATTGTGGGTAAACATACCGCAAGCTTCAAATGTGGGAGCGAGCCTGCTCGCGATGGCGTTGGGTCAGCCGGCACGTCTGTCAACGGGCAGTCCGCTATCGCGAGCAGGCTCGCTCCCACAGGGGGATTTTCGGTTCGGTGTATTAACGGACAACACCTTCTTCGATCAGCAGCTTGAGAATGGCTTCAGCACCGGCCTGCGCCGTCGCGCCTTTCAGCACCTGGCCCCCTCCCCCACTGGCCTTGGCCGTCGCCGCCTTCATCCGATCCGCCCCGCTCTTGGCTTTGATCACCTTCAACCGTTTCGGCCGAGGCTTGGCCGGTTGCAAGGTCGCCACCGCCAGCAATTCGTCGTCCACCACTTCCACATCTTCTGCCTGCAGAACACCACGCCGCGCCGGGCCATAAGCACTTTGCCGAGGCTTGGGCGCGGCGTTATCCACAGTCGCGAGAAATGGCAGTCGCACCTTCAGCCGGCGCCGCTGCCCACGGGGCAACGCTTGCAGCACCAGCGCCGAACCGTCGTTGATCGACTCGACCTGCGCCAATCCAACCACCAGCGGCCAGCCCAGCCCTTCGGCCAGCAGGAACGGCAGCATCCCCGAGCCTTCGCCGGTTTCCGCCTGGCTGCCGGTCAGTACGACCTGGGCACCGGCATCACGCAGATACTCGGTCAACGCCGGCAACGCATCCGCACCGGCCGGTTGTTCCAGCACATGCATTTGTTCCAGACCCATGCCCAGATAAGCGCGCAGCGCAGGTTCCGCAATGTCCCCGGCGTGCAGCACTTGCAGGTTATCCCCAGCCAGCTGCAAGCCGAGTTCCACCGCGCGGGCGTCCTGGTCGGCGCGGCGTGGGCGGCCGGAGGTCGGGTGGGCGCCGATTGAAACCAGACTGATGATCTTTGTGCTCATAACCGTTCCTTAAGCCGCATCGCGCTTGGCTTCGTTGCGGTAAGCCTCTACCGCCGCGATCAAGGCCTGAAGAATTTCCGCGCTTTCGCCGATCACCGACAGGTCGGCACGCTTGATCATGTCGCAACCCGGATCGAGGTTGATCGCCACCACCTTGTCGCAGGCTCCGATGCCTTGCAGGTGCTGGATCGCCCCGGAAATCCCCACGGCCACGTAAACCCGCGCGGTAACCCAAGTGCCGGACGCACCGACCTGACGGTCGCGAGCCATGAAGCCGTCGTCCACCGCCACCCGCGAAGCGCCTTCGGTGGCGCCGAGGGCTGCGGCAGTCCTGTGGAAAAGCTCCCAGTCCTTGACCCCGTTGCCGCCGGAGAAGATGAACTCGGCTTCGGCCATTGGAATCGCTGCCGGGTCCACCGCCACTGCGCCCAGATCCTCGATCCGCGACAGGCTGCGCGCGACGGGTGTGGATAACTCCACCGGCAACGCTTCGTGACGGGTTTCGCTGACCGGTTCGGCGCACTCGGCGGACGCCAGAATCAGCCGTGCGACCGGGCGGGCGAGATCCTGCAACCCGGCACCGGCGCGGCCAATGCATTCCTGATCCTTGACCTGCCACACCCGCGTGGCCGGGCGCTCGCCCAGCGCCGCCGCGAAGCGCCGACCGAGTTCGCCGCCACCGCTGCGGCTGTCCGGCAGCAGCCAGTGACGCGGGTTGAACTGGTTATCCACAGCCCGCAGGCCCTGGATCCGTTGTTCCGGTGCATAACCGCTGAATTCTTCGCCTTCCAGCACCAGCAAGCGGTCAACGCCCGCCGTGGCAAAAGCGTTTTCCTTGTGCTCGCCGAACACCACGACCAACACCGCGCCGTCGCTGCCGGCCAGTTGATGAGCCAGACCGAGCAGGTCGCGGTCGTGGCTGCTCAAGCGGCCGCCGACCATGTCGGGCACCACGCTGATATAGAACGCCGGCGCCGGCACCTGATGCAGCGGCAATTGCACTTCCACCGCTGCCGAACGTTTGACAGCCCCGCCCTGCTGGGCGCCGCTGCGGTCGATGCGCTTGATGCCGTTCGGCCCGATGAAGCCGATGCCGTGCAGGTTCTTGCGGATGATCCCGTTGGGGCCCATCCAGCTGTGTTGCGCCGGTTGCATGGCCGCGTGCAGCGGGTGCAGGCGGTTGCGTGCGATCCATTCGGCGCGGGGGTCGCGGCGGATAATGTCGCTCATCAGTGGGCCTCCGCAGGTTCACGTTTGGCCGGGGTGGCAGGCTTGTTCGGCGCGGCGTCTTCGAGCAGCGAGTCGGCCACCAGTTCGGCGATGTCCTTGATCACCGGACGCGGTTCGACCACGCCTTCGAGCATCGCTGTGCACTGTGGACAACCCACAGCCACCAGCTCGGCGCCGGTCTCGCGGATGTCTTCCATGCGCATGTCGGGGATCCGCTGCTTGCCCGGAATGTCGGTGATCGGCGCCCCGCCACCGCCGCCGCAGCAGCGCGAGCGGAAGCCGGAACGTTGCATCTCTTTCACTTCAATACCGAGGGCGCGCAGCACTTCGCGCGGCGCCTCGTACTCGCCGTTGTAACGGCCGAGGTAGCACGGATCGTGATAGGTCACGCTGTTGCCTTTGTGCTGACCGAGGTTCAGCGCGCCGGCCTGGATGATTTCCGCCAGATAAGTGCTGTGATGCTGCACGAGATAATTGCCGTCGAACGCGCCGTACTCGTTTTTCAGCACATGGAAACTGTGCGGATCGCAGGTGACGATGCGGTTGAAACTGTATTTGGCCAGGGTCTGGATATTGCGTTTGGCGAGCAACTGGAAGGTCGCTTCGTCACCAAGACGGCGGGCTACGTCGCCGCTGTCGCGCTCTTCCAGACCGAGTACCGCGAAGTCGACCTTGGCCGCTTTCAGCACTTTGACGAAGGCGCGCAGGGTGCGCTGGTTGCGCATGTCGAAGGCACCGTCGCCCACCCAGAACAGCACGTCGGTGGACTTCTTCTCGCTGAGCAGGTTGAGGTTCAGGTCCGCCGCCCAGTTCATCCGTCCGCCCGGGGCGAAACCGCCAGGGTTATCGGTGGCAATCAAATTTTCCAGGACTTCGGCGCCCTTGTTCGGGGTCGCGCCTTTTTCCAGGGTCAGGTGACGACGCATGTCGACGATGGCATCGACGTGCTCGATCATCATCGGGCATTCCTCGACGCAGGCGCGGCAGGTGGTGCACGACCACAGGGTTTCGGCATCGACCAGACCGTTGACGATCGGTTGATGCGGATTGCCGCTGTGTTCGCCCACCGGTTTGCCCGGATACGGGCTGCCGGCGAACTGGGCATCGGTGCCGCCGGCGAGGCCGACGACCATGTCCTGAATCAGTTTTTTCGGGTTCAGCGGCTGGCCGGCGGCGAATGCCGGGCACGCGGCTTCGCACTTGCCGCACTGCACGCAGGCGTCGAAACCGAGCAGTTGGTTCCAGGTGAAATCCTTGGGCTTTTCCACACCCAGCGGCGCGGTCGGATCATTCAGATCCAGCGGTTTCAAACCGGTGGAACGACCACCACCAAAACGTTCGGCGCGACGGTGCCAGGCCAGGTGCAACGCACCCGCGAAGGCGTGTTTCATCGGGCCGCCCCAGGTCATGCCGAAAAACAGCTCCGACACACCCCACAACACACCGACCCCGAGAATCGCTGCGAGCACCCAGCCGCCGAAGTTCTCCGGCAGGATCCCGGCCACCGGCAAGGTCACCAGGAAGAACGAGGCCGAGAACGCCAGCAGGCTTTTCGGCAAGCGCATCCACGGACCTTTCGACAACCGCGACGGCGGGTTGAGCCGGCGCCGATAAACGAAGATCGCCCCGACGAACATCACCGCCGTCATCAGCAGTAACGCGTAGCCAAGAATGCGGTTATGCAGGCCGAAACCGTGTACCAGAATCGCCAGCACGATCGACGCCACCGCCCCGCCCGCCGTGGCGACGTGGGTGTTGGCGATGTATTTGTCCCGCGCCACCACGTGGTGCAGATCGACCATGTAACGCTTGGGCATGGCGAACAGGCCGCCGATCAGATCGACCTTCGAGGCCCGGCCCCGACGCCACATGGCCACCCGCCGCAACGCCCCCAGCACCGCGAGGGCCAGGGCTGCGAACAACAGGATTGGAAGAAGGGTGTTCAACATGGTGAAGCTCCCACCAGTACAGCCTGGAGAAACACGTTCGGCGTGTTCCTGTGGGAGCGAGCTTGCTCGCGAAAGCGCCGGGTCAGTCGATGCAGCGGTGACTGACTGAATGCATTCGCGGGCAAGCCCGCTCCCACAGGGTCATGTGCAAACCTTTAGAAGTCTTTGCACAACCGCAGGGCGTCATAGATCGCAGCGTGGGTATTACGCTGCGCCACGCAGTCACCGATGCGGAACAGCAGGTAACCGTCGCCATTGCTGCTCAACGAAGGTTGCGGCTGGATCGCGAACAGCGCCTCGACATCGATCTGGCCCTTGTTGCGCGAGCCGTCCTTCAGCGCGTAGTAGATTTCTTCGTCCGGGCGTACGCCGTTCTCGACGACCACCTGATCCACCACCCGCTCCTCTTTGGCGCCGGTGTACTCGTTCTCCAGCACCGCGACAAGTTTGTCGCCTTCGCGGTAGACCTTCTCCAGCATCATGTCGCCGGTCATGATCACTTCTTTCGGGTACATGCTGCGGTAGTAGGTCGGGAACGACGTACCGCCGATGGCCACGCCCGGCTTGATGTCGTCGGTGACGATCTCGACCTGGCTGCCCTTGTCGGCGAGGAAGTCCGCCACCGACATCCCGGTGAACTCGCAAATGGTGTCGTAGACCAGCACGTTCTTGCCCGGCGCGACCTTGCCGTCGAGCACGTCCCAGCTGCTGACGACCAGCCCTTCGGCGGCGCCCCAGTGTTCGTTCTGTTCCAGGTACGGGTGACCGCCAACAGCCAGCACGACGATGTCCGGACGCAGGTCCATGATGGTGTCGGCATCGGCGGCAGTGCCCAGACGCAGGTCGACTTTCAGCCGCGCCAGCTCCAGCTGGAACCAGCGGGTGATGCCGGCGATCTGGTCACGCTGAGGCGCTTTTGAGGCCGTGGTGATCTGCCCGCCGATAAATTCCTTCTTCTCGAACAGGGTCACGTCGTGGCCACGTTCGGCCGCCACGCGGGCAGCTTCCATCCCCGCCGGGCCGGCACCGACGATCACCACCTTGCGTTTCGGCCCGGTGGATTTCTCGATGATGTGCGGCACGCCCATGTATTCACGGGAGGTCGCGGCGTTCTGGATGCACAGCACGTCCAGACCTTGATACTGACGGTCGATGCAATAGTTGGCGCCGACGCACTGCTTGATCTGGTCGACCTGGCCCATCTTGATCTTGGCGATCAGGTGCGGGTCGGCGATGTGGGCGCGGGTCATGCCGACCATGTCGACGTAACCGCCCTCCAGAATGCGCGTGGCCTGGTTCGGGTCCTTGATGTTCTGCGCGTGCAGCACCGGAACCTTGACCACTTCCTTGATCCCGGCCGCGAGGTGCAGGAACGGCTCCGGCGGATAACTCATGTTCGGAATCACGTTGGCCAGGGTGTTGTGGGTGTCGCAACCCGAGCCGACGACGCCGATGAAATCGAGCATGCCGGTGTCGTCGTAATACTTGGCGATCTGCTTCATGTCTTCGTGGGACAGACCGTCCGGGTGAAACTCGTCACCGCAGATGCGCATGCCGACGCAGAAGTCGTCACCGACCTCGGCACGCACGGCCTTCAGGACTTCCAGACCGAACTTCATCCGGCCTTCAAAAGTGCCGCCCCATTCATCGGTCCGCTTGTTGACGCGCGGGCTCCAGAACTGGTCGATCATGTGCTGGTGCACGGCCGACAGTTCGACGCCGTCCAAGCCGCCGGCCTTGGCGCGACGCGCGGCTTGCGCGTAGTTGCCGATCACCCGCCAGATTTCTTCCGGCTCGATGGTCTTGCAGGTGGCACGGTGCACCGGTTCGCGGATGCCCGACGGCGACATCAGGGTCGGCCAGTGGAAACCATCCCAACGGGAGCGCCGGCCCATGTGGGTAATCTGAATCATGATCTTGGCGCCATGCTTGTGCATGGCGTCGGCGAGATTCTGGAAGTGCGGGATGATCCGGTCGGTCGACAGGTTCACCGAGCTCCACCATTGCTGCGGGCTGTCGATCGCCACCACGGACGAACCGCCACAGATCGCCAGGCCGATGCCGCCCTTGGCTTTCTCTTCGTAGTATTTGACGTACCGTTCGGTGGTCATGCCGCCGTCGGTCGCGTAGACCTCGGCGTGCGCGGTGCTGAGCACGCGGTTGCGGATGGTCAGTTTGCCAATTTGAATTGGCTGAAACATTGCTTCGAAAGCCATGGCGGGTTCCTCGACTTACAACGGCTTGACGGTGAACAGGCCGTCGTCGTGGCCTTCTTCGGAGCCACCGTAGACCTGCTCGGCCACGGTGCGGATCTGGCTGCCGCGAGCGGCGAGGATCTGATCCATGGCACCGGCAAACCAGCCGGTGAACATGTAGTCGACCTTGCGTCCGACCTTGCCGTAGACGTAGACGAACGCCGAGTGTTCGAGCTTGACGCTGGCGGTGCCTTTGTCGAGGTCGATGTCCTGGATCTTGAACAGGCCCCAGCCGCGCTGCGACAGGCGCTTCATGTAGTGCTCGAACACCGCGACGCCTTCCAGACCGTGGCACTCGGCTTCTTTTTCACACCAGTGCCAGGCGGATTTGTAGCCGGCCTTGTAGAGGATTTCGGCATAGGCCTCGGCGCCCAGCACTTCCTCGATGCCCATGTGGTTGTTGACGAAGAAATGCCGTGGCACGTACAGCATCGGCAGGGCGTCGGAGGTCCAGACACCGGTCTCGCTGTCGACTTCGATTGGCAATTGCGGGGCGATCTTGGCCATGGAAACTTAACTCCAGAAAAATTTTGGTGTTGCCCCCGACGCGGACGGCCGGGGGAAAGTATTCGGGAAGCGGCGGCTTATTCGCCCCAGACGTCTTTCAGGACGTTCACCCAGTTTTCGCCCATGATCTTGCGCACCACACGTTCGGAGTGGCCACGCTTGAGCAGGGTTTCGGTCAGGTTCGGGAACTCGCCAACGGTGCGGATACCCAGCGGGTTGATGATCTTGCCGAAGTTGGTCAGACGGCGGGCGTAGCCCTTGTCGTGGGTCAGGTATTCGAAGAAGTCCTGACCGTGACCCTGGGTGAAGTCGGTGCCGATGCCGATGGCGTCTTCGCCGACGATGTTCATGGTGTACTCGATGGCTTCAGCGTAGTCGTCGATGGTCGAATCGATGCCTTTGGCCAGGAACGGCGCGAACATGGTCACGCCGACGAAACCGCCGTGGTCAGCAATAAACTTAAGCTCTTCATCGGACTTGTTGCGCGGGTGCTCTTTCAGCCCCGACGGCAGGCAGTGGGAATAGCAGACCGGTTTTTTCGATTCGAGGATGACTTCTTCGGAAGTCTTGGAGCCGACGTGGGACAGGTCGCACATGACGCCGACACGGTTCATTTCGGCGACGATTTCGCGACCGAAGCCCGACAGGCCGCCGTCACGTTCATAGCAACCGGTGCCCACCAGGTTCTGGGTGTTGTAGCACATCTGCACAATGCCGACGCCGAGCTGCTTGAACACCTCGACATAGCCGATCTGGTCTTCGAACGCATGGGCGTTCTGGAAGCCGAAGAGGATGCCGGTCTTGCCCTGCTCCTTGGCCTTGCGGATGTCGGCGGTGGTGCGGACGGGGATCACCAGATCGCTGTTTTCACGAATCAGTTTCTGGCTGGCGGCGATGTTGTTGACCGTGGCCTGAAAGCCCTCCCACACCGACACGGTGCAGTTGGCCGCCGTCAGACCGCCCTTGCGCATGTCTTCGAACAGCTCGCGGTTCCATTTGGCAATGATCAGACCGTCGATAACGATGCTGTCGGCGTGTAATTCGGCTGGGCTCATCAGGCGTCCCCTTATTGGCGATTCATGCGCCGAATCGTCTGCCGGCGCTTTGGGGCCAGCATATGCCTCGGTGCGCGACCAGCCGGGTGCAAAAACGACAGGGGAATTGCCGAAAGCGTCAATCCGCGACAAAGGGTCGCCAACCGGTCCGACCGGCCACCTGTTCAAGCCCGCGAGCTTGAGCCAGAATCTGCCGCATCCCGGAAACACCACTGGATTAGAGCGGCGACATCAATGAAATCGATCTTCCTGGCCCTGGCCCTGATTGCGACCGGCGTACACGCCGCCGAAGAGTCCGACAACAACCCGTGCGACGCGGTGGAAAACGACATCCAGACCCTGGAATGCTCGACCTACAGCCGCACCACCGCCGAAGACCTGCTCAAGGACAACTACGCCAGCCTGAACGAGCGCATGCAGTCGACCTACGGCAAAAACCCCGCGCAACTGGCAGACATCACCGCCAAACTCAAGGCCGCCCAGCAACAATGGCTGAAAACCCGCGACGCCGACTGCGCCGTCGAAGCTTTCCCGGCGACGGATGGCAGCAAGGCGTTCAAGATTGCGCAAAATGATTGCGTGGCGCGGATGAGTGACGAACGGTCGGAGTTTTTGGAGTCGATCGGGCAGGAGTGAGTTGAAGATGGAAAGCATGATTCCCCACGAAGTCGTTAGCCGCATCGTTGATGGTGCCCTCCCGGTTCGCGCCTGGCGCGAACATCTCAACCTGACTCAGGAAGAAGTGGCGAAACGCATGGGTATTTCGCAGCCAGCCTTTGCGCAGCAGGAAACCGTTGCAAAGCCGCGCAAGGCCACTCGCGAGAAGATTGCAGCGGCGTTTGGCATCACCGCCAACCAGCTTGAGCTGTAAGCTGCACCTCTTCAGCCAATCAAGGGATTCTCATGAACATCTGCGGTATCGAAATCAAAGGCAGTGAAGCGATCATCGCCGTGGCCTCCCTCGACGGTTCGGTGCTGAGCCATGTCGCTCTGAGCACCAAGAAAATCGCGCTGGACGATGACGACGAGGCGGCCAACGTGAAGCTGTTCGCCGCACAAGTGGCGTCATTCGTGCGCGAGAACTCGATTGATCGCATCGCGATCAAGAAGCGCAGCAAGAAGGGTGAGTTTGCCGGTGGGCCGACCACGTTCAAGATCGAAGGCGTGTTTCAGTTGCTGGATGGTTGCGAGGTGACGCTGCTGTCGCCGCAGACGATCAATGCCCAGGCCAAGAAGCACAATTTCGAGCTGCCGGGGACGCTGAACAAGTATCAGCATGAAGCCTACAAGGCAGCGTGCTCGGCGCTATTGAAGAAGTAGGAATTTATCCAGCCAACACAAACCACTGTGGGAGCGAGCTTGCTCGCGAAGAGGGAGTATCAGTCGACATATTTGTTGTATGACCCGCCGCATTCGCGAGCAAGCTCGCTCCCACAGGTTCTTTTTCTGGCCTCAAAATCAAGCCTGAGCGGTACGCCGATCTTCGCGCGGACACCGGGCAAACTTGGCCCGGTAGCTGCGGGTGAAATACGACGGTGATTCGAACCCGCAGGCGATGCTGACTTCCAGCACGCTCATGTCGGTCTGGCGCAACAGCTGCCGGGCCTTTTCCAGCCTTAAGCGCAGATAGAAATTGCTCGGCGTGTCGTTCAGGTGCAGGCGGAACAACCGCTCCAGTTGCCGTCGCGTCACCTTGATCGACTCTGCCAGTTCGAGGGTGGTCAGCGGCGGTTCGCTGTGCTGCTCCATCTCGCCGATCACATGCACCAGCTTCTTGTTGCTGATCCCGTAACGCGTGGCGACTTCCATGCGCTGGTGGTCCTTGCGAGGACGAATCCGCCCCAATACAAACTGCTCGCTGACCTGGATCGCCAGTTGCGGGCCGTGGGCCTGGGCGATCAGGTCGAGCATCAGGTCGATGGACGCGGTGCCGCCAGCGGACGTGATGCGCCGACGGTCGATCTCGAACAGCTCCTGGGTGACGCTGAGCTGTGGATAAGATTCCTTGAAGGCGTCGATGGCCTCCCAGTGCAGCGTCAGGCGATGCCCATCAAGCAGGCCCGCCTCGGCAAGGACGAAGCTGCCGGTGTCGATGGCGCCGAGGGTCACGCCTTCGTTGTCCAGCCGTCGCAGCCAATGCTCCAGCGCCGGGGTGGCGAACTTCAGCGGTTCGAACCCGGCGACCACCAGCAGCGTCGCACCTTTCTTCAGCGGCTCCAGCGCCGCATCGGCGTTGACCGACATCCCGTTACTCGCCAGCACCGCCCCGCCATCGGCGCTCAAGACGTGCCAGCGGTACAACTCGCCGCGAAAGCGGTTGGCCACCCGCAGCGGTTCGATCGCAGAGATGAAACCGATGGCGGAAAAACCCGGCATCAACAGAAAGTAGAAATCCTGGGACATGGCGCGCACTCGGTCAGCGGGTAGCGTGCAACGTTGATACGCCAGTTGTCGGCGGCATTCAAGAGCACAGGTCGCTGCAGTGCAAGAGCTGGTCGCCGCAGTGCGTTTTTGCGGGGGCATTGCTGCGTAATTTGGCATCACCGGCGCACAGACGCCGGAACCCACAATAACGACCTGCCGAGGAACCCGACATGAAACGACTGATCAGCAGCTGTGTTCTCGCACTCAGCGGTACCGCGTTTTTAAGCGCCAGTGTCATGGCGGCCGATTCCGCATCGTGTAAGAACGTGCGCATGGGCGTGGTGAACTGGACCGACGTGATCGCCACCAGTGCCATGGCCCAGGTTCTGCTCGACGGCCTCGGCTACAGCACCAAACAGACCAGCGCCTCTCAGCAAATCGTCTTCGCCGGCATCCGCGACCAGCGTCTGGATCTGTTCCTCGGCTACTGGAACCCGCTGATGACCCAGACCATCACCCCGTTCGTCGACGCCAATCAGGTCAAGGTGCTTGAAGCGCCAAGCCTCAAGGATGCCCGCGCCACCCTCGCCGTGCCGACCTATCTGGCGGACAAGGGTCTGAAAACCTTCGCCGACATCGCCAAGTTCGAGAAAGAACTGGGCGGCAAGATCTACGGCATCGAGCCAGGCTCGGGCGCCAACACCCAGATCAAGGCGATGATCGCCAAGAACCAGTTCGGCCTCGGCAAGTTCCAGCTGGTGGAATCGAGCGAGGCCGGCATGCTCGCCGCCGTCGATCGCGCCGTGCGCCGCAAGGAAGCCGTGGTGTTCTTCGGCTGGGCGCCACACCCGATGAACGTCAACGTGCAGATGACCTATCTGACCGGCAGCGATGACGCCCTCGGCCCGAACGAAGGCATGGCCACCGTGTGGACCGTCACCGCGCCGAAATACGCCGAACAATGCCCGAACGTCAGCCGCCTGCTGAGCAACCTGACGTTCACCGCCGAAGACGAGAGCCGGATGATGCAGCCGTTGCTCGATCACAAGGACGCTTTCGAATCGGCCAAACAATGGCTCAAGGATCACCCGCAGGACAAACAGCGCTGGCTCGAAGGCGTCACCACTTTCGATGGCAAACCGGCGGCTGAAAACCTCCAGCTCACCAGCAAATAAACCGCAACGAACGAACCACTTCGCAGCCCGCCACGGGCTGCGAACAGACCCATCACGCCTGAAGGAAAACGCACCATGAACCACGACGTCATCATCACCTGCGCACTCACCGGTGCTGGCGACACGACCGCCAAGAGCCCTCACGTGCCGGTCACTCCTAAACAGATCGCCGATGCCGCAGTAGAAGCGGCCAAGGCCGGCGCCACGGTCGTGCATTGCCACGTTCGTGACCCGCAGACCGGCAAGTTCAGCCGCGACGTGGCGCTGTACCGCGAAGTCATGGAGCGCATCCGCGAAGCCGACGTCGACATCATCGTCAACCTCACCGCCGGCATGGGCGGCGACCTGGAAATCGGCCCGGGTGAGAACCCGATGGAGTTTGGTCCCAACACCGATCTGGTCGGCCCGCTGACCCGTCTGGCCCACGTCGAAGAACTGCTGCCGGAAATCTGCACCCTGGATTGCGGCACCCTGAACTTCGGCGACGGCGACACCATTTACGTGTCCACCCCGGCTCAACTGCGCGCCGGCGCCAAGCGCATCACCGAGCTGGGCGTGAAGGCAGAGCTTGAGATTTTCGACACCGGCCACCTGTGGTTCGCCAAACAGATGATCAAGGAAGGCCTGCTCGACAACCCCCTGTTCCAGCTGTGCCTGGGCATCCCGTGGGGCGCACCGGCCGACACCACCACCATGAAAGCCATGGTCGACAACCTGCCGGCCGACGCGGTGTGGGCGGGTTTCGGCATCGGCCGGATGCAAATGCCGATGGCTGCGCAAGCGGTACTGCTCGGCGGCAACGTGCGGGTCGGCCTGGAAGACAACCTCTGGCTGGACAAAGGCGTGCTGGCGACCAACGGCCAACTGGTCGAGCGCGCCACCGAGATCCTCAGCCGCCTCGGCGCCCGGGTGCTGACCCCGGCAGAAGGTCGCAAGAAGATGGGCCTGACCCAGCGCGGCTGACGGCCACACATCAAACCCTGTGGGAGCGAGCCTGCTCGCGAAGAGGCCGGTACATCCGAAGCATCTTCATCAGCAGTGCCGCCGCATTCGCGAGCAAGCTCGCTCCCACGGGGAATCACCGAATTTTCCTAGGAAATCACCATGAGCTTTATCACCGAAATCAAAACCTTCGCAGCACTGGGCAGCGGCGTCATCGGCAGCGGCTGGGTCGCCCGCGCCCTCGCCCATGGCCTCGACGTGGTGGCCTGGGACCCGGCGCCGGGTGCCGAAGCGGCGCTGCGCAAACGCGTGGCCAACGCCTGGGGCGCGCTGGAGAAAAACGGTCTGGCGCCGGGCGCATCGCAGGATCGCCTGCGCTTTGTCGCGACCATTGAAGAGTGCGTGCGCGATGCGGATTTCATCCAGGAAAGCGCCCCGGAACGCCTCGAACTGAAACTGGAGCTACACAGTAAAATCAGCGCGGCGGCCAAGCCGAATGCGTTGATCGGTTCCAGCACCTCGGGCCTGTTGCCGAGCGAGTTCTACGAGAGTTCGACCCACCCGGAACGCTGCGTGGTCGGTCACCCGTTCAACCCGGTTTACCTGCTGCCGCTGGTGGAAGTGGTCGGCGGCAAGAACACCGCGCCGCAAGCGGTTCAAGCGGCGATGAAAGTCTACGAATCCCTCGGCATGCGCCCGCTGCATGTGCGCAAGGAAGTGCCGGGCTTCATCGCCGATCGCCTGCTCGAAGCGCTGTGGCGCGAGGCGCTGCACCTGGTCAACGACGGAGTGGCGACTACCGGTGAAATCGACGACGCGATCCGCTTTGGCGCTGGCCTGCGCTGGTCGTTCATGGGCACGTTCCTGACTTACACCCTGGCCGGGGGCGATGCCGGCATGCGTCACTTCATGTCGCAGTTCGGCCCGGCGTTGCAGTTGCCGTGGACGTACCTGCCGGCACCGGAACTGACGGACAAACTGATCGACGATGTGGTGGATGGCACCAGCGATCAACTGGGTCGGCACAGTATTTCGGCGCTGGAGCGCTATCGTGATGATTGCTTGCTGGCGGTGCTTGAGGCGGTGAAGACCACCAAAGAGAAGCACGGGATGAGTTTCAGCGAGTAATCCTTGCGCCAGCAATTCCGGCCTCTTCGCGAGCAAGCTCGCTCCCACAGGGGACTGCATTCAACTGTGGGAGCGAGCTTGCTCGCGAAGACGGCAACCCAGACAACATCAATGTCGGAACAGATACCATGCCCACCCTCACCACCTACCAAACCAGAATCATCCCCGACTGGGTCGACTACAACGGCCACCTGCGCGACGCCTTCTATCTGCTGATTTTCAGCTACGCCACCGACGCCCTGATGGATCGCCTCGGCATGGACAGCAGCAACCGCGAAGCCAGCGGCCACTCGCTGTTCACCCTCGAACTGCACCTCAACTACCTGCACGAAGTGAAACTCGACGCCGAAGTCGAAGTGCGCACGCAGATCATCGGCCACGACCAGAAACGCCTGCACCTCTATCACAGCCTGCATCTGGCCGGCGGTGACAAGGAACTGGCCGGTAACGAACAGATGCTGTTGCACGTCGACCTCGCCGGGCCGCGCTCCGCGCCGTTTACCCCGGACACCCTGAGCCGTCTGCAAGCCATCGTCGCCGAGCAGGCCGACTTGCCCGCGCCTGCTTACATCGGCCGGGTCATCGCCCTGCCCCCAGCCCGGTAAATTCATCCATCGCAAGGAGCCGTCATGCACACCGCCGCCGCAGTTGCCGATTTCCGTACTTATCCGTTGATCAGCGCGCTGAACGGCGTGCAGAACCTGGCGGATCGCGTCCTGATTGAATGGGCCGACGGGCGTGTCAGCCCGTTTCACCATGTGTGGTTGCGGGACAACTGCCCGTGTCCGCACTGCGTCTACAGCGTCACCCGCGAGCAGGTGTTCGAGATCGTCGATGCGGCGCAGGATCTGTCGCCCTCCGCCGCGCATATCGACACCGATGGCTGCCTGCGCATCGACTGGCAGGACGGCCACCTCAGCCGCTTCGATGCAGGCTGGTTGCGGGCCCACGCCTACGATGACGAATCCCGCTCCGAACGTCTCGCTGCCAAGCCGAAACCCTTTTTGTGGCGCAGCGATTTGCAGTTGCCAGTGTTCGACTATTCAGCCCTGATGAACGACAACGCCGCACTGCTGCAATGGTTGCTGGCGGTACGCGATATCGGCCTGACCCAGGTGCGCGGCGTACCCACCGAGCCCGGCTCGCTGAAGCTGATCGCCCAGCGAATTTCGTTCATCCGCGAGAGCAACTTCGGCGTGCTGTTCAACGTGCAATCCAAGGCCGACGCCGACAGCAATGCCTACACCGCTTTCAACCTGCCGTTGCACACGGACCTGCCGACCCGCGAGCTGCAACCCGGGCTGCAATTTCTGCATTGCCTGGTGAACGACGCCGAGGGTGGCGAAAGCATTTTCGTCGACGGTTTTGCGATTGCCGAAGCCTTGCGTCAGGAAGACCCCGCGTCATTCCAGGCGCTGTGCGAGATCCCGGTGGAGTTTCGCAACAAGGATCGCCACAGCGACTATCGCTGCCTGGCGCCGGTCATCGCCCTGGATGCGTTGGGCCGTGTCGCGGAAATCCGCATGGCCAACTTTCTGCGCGGGGCGTTCGACACGTCCGTGGAACAGATGCCGCGGCTGTATCGCGCTTACCGGCGCTTCATCGCCATGACGCGCGAGCCACGTTTCCGGGTCATGCAGCGACTCAATCCGGGCGAGCTTTGGTGCTTCGACAACCGCCGCACCCTGCACGCGCGCAACGCGTTCGACCCGGCCACCGGGGCCCGGCATTTTCAGGGCTGCTACATCGACCGAGACGAGTTGCTGTCGCGGATTCTGGTGTTGCAGCGCTAGACCGCGTCAGCCTTATTCGCGAGCAAGCCCGCTCCCACATTTCTCCGCGTTCCCCTGAATGAACGCGGTCACCTGTGGGAGCGGGCTTGCTCCGGGCGGCGTTCCGACGAAAGCGTCAGATCCAGCAACACACCTCTCCCGGATTCGCAGGCAAAAAAAGCCCCGATACAAGCCGTGACAGGATCGGGGCGAGGGTACTGTTGAGGAGCTGCCGTGGCGAGGGTGACCAAACCTTCGTGAAGCGAGCTGAGGCCAGTGTGCCCACTCCCCTGGCCGGCAAGTTAGCCGAAAACGACCTGTTCATAGCCGTCGCGGCCACTGCGACAAATCGCCCTTGCCGTGCCTCGGCATGCCTACCAGAATCGAGCCACGACCTCCGTTGCCAAAGAAGGATTCGCGTCATGATGTATGCCGATTTGATCGATCAGGAAGACCTGTTGGGCCAGCTCAAGTCGTTGGGATTCGAAGTACCGTCGGGCTCCACTGCCCAGCAGGCCTGCGAATGCGCGGTGCGGGGTCTGGATGATGTGCGGGCCAACACGCTGCGCACCATGGTCAAGCAGATGTACACCAGCAGCGCGAGTATTCAGCCGATCGTGCGCGAAGCCATCGACAAGCAGTTGCTGCCGGCACTGGCTCAGTATCAGCAAACCCGCGCCTGATACCTGACAAAAAAAGATCGCAGCCTGCGACAGTGCCTTTCCTGAAGGCGCTGTCGCAGGCTGCGATCTTTCGTTTTAGAGGCGCACGCTGGCGAAAGTCGACTCGTTGCGCGCCTGACTGAGTGCCGACATCGGCCCGGACAGCGGCGACATTACGATGGCTTGCGGCAGCGGCATCATCGCCACCTGTTGGGTGGTGTTGGAGCCGACGCGCTCGTCGCGCGGCGGAATGCCAAAGTATTCGCGGTAGCACTTGGAGAAGTGCGGCGTCGACACGAACCCGCAGACCGACGCCACTTCGATGATCGACATCGGCGTCTGCTTCAGCAGTTGCCGCGCACGGATCAGGCGCAGCTTGAGGTAGTAGCGCGACGGCGAGCAGTGCAGGTATTTCTGGAACAGGCGCTCGAGCTGGCGACGGGAGACGGAGACGTATACCGCCAGTTCGTCGAGATCGATCGGCTCTTCGAGGTTGGCCTCCATCAGCGCGACGATTTCCTGCAGTTTCGGCTGGTTGGTACCGAGCATGTGCTTGAGCGGCACGCGCTGGTGATCCTGCTCGTTGCGGATGCGTTCGTAGACGAACATCTCGGAGATCGCGGCGGACAGTTCACGGCCGTGATCGCGGCTGATCAGGTGCAGCATCATGTCCAGTGGTGCGGTGCCGCCGGAGCTGGTGAAACGGTTACGGTCGAGGGTGAACAGACGGGTGCTCATCGCGACGCGCGGGAAAGCTTCCTGCATCGCCGCCAGACATTCCCAGTGCACGCTGCAATCGAAGCCGTCGAGCAGGCCGGCGCAGGCCAGTGCCCAGCTGCCGGTGCACACGGCACCGAGGCGGCGAGACTGACGCGCCTGGCTTTGCAGCCACGAGACGTGTTCACGGGTAACGGTGCGTTGAATGCCGATCCCGCCGCACACGATGATGGTGTCGAGGGCCGGGGCTTTGTGCATGGAGGCGTCGGGGGTGATCTGCAGACCGTCACTGGCCCAGACCTGGCCGCCATCAACGGTGAGGGTGGTCCAGCGATACAACTCGCGACCGGACAACTGGTTGGCCATGCGCAGGGGTTCGACTGCGGAAGCCAGGGAAATCAGCGTGAAATTGTCCAGCAGCAGAAAGCCGATGGATTGAGGCGCACGGTTCTGGGGTTGAGCCCCGGAGTTGAACGACGTCATCGCGGTATCTCCTCACACAAAGCGGGTGATGGCCTCAGGCGGAGGCTCTTGTTATTGCCATCGTTCTCTTGCGTGAGACGGGCTTTGTTATGACAGAGCAATTGCCATGCCTAAATTTGAATGGCTGTTCAATAACTCCTGAAAACGACGTCGCGACGCGTCTATACAAGCGCTCGGACAAAGGGTAATTCGAAGTGCCATCAGCGGCCGCGAATGCCCTGCTCTGCAGCGTGTGAGCAAATCGGTAGCACTTGTGGGTACTGGCCTGCGCACGATTGTCCTACAGTGTCACCACAGGCACAGGTGACGGACGGTAGCGCCTGTGAATCAGACGCTGGAGGTGGGAAAGACTCTTATCTGATAGCGACGCGCCAAAAGGTGGCGCGTTTTGATTCCGGTGTGCACTTAACGCGCAGTTTTGACTGGTCTGACGCCTTCGCGAGCAAGCCCGCTCCCACATTCAATCGCATTCCGGCAGAGGAACCCTGGTCAAATGTGGGAGCCGGCTTGCTCGCGAATGCCACACCTCGGGTTTACTGACTCAGCACTCCACCGCGCTGACCGCCAAGCCGCCCCGTGAAGTCTCTTTATATTTGTCATGCATGTCGGCGCCGGTATCGCGCATGGTGCGGATCACCCGATCCAGCGAAATAAAGTGCTGACCATCCCCACGCAAGGCCATCTGCGCCGCGTTGATCGCCTTCACCGCCGCAATCGCATTGCGTTCGATGCACGGCACTTGCACCAAGCCACCCACCGGATCGCAGGTCAGGCCGAGGTTATGTTCGAGACCGATTTCTGCCGCGTTGCACAATTGCTCCGGCGTGGCGCCGAGCACTTCGGCCAGCCCGGCCGCCGCCATTGCACAGGCCGAACCGACCTCACCCTGACAGCCGACTTCGGCACCGGAGATCGAAGCGTTCTTCTTGCACAGAATCCCCACCGCCGCCGCCCCGAGGAAGTAATCGACCACGTTGGCGTCGGTCACCGCCTCGCTGAATTTCATGAAGTAGTGCAACACCGCCGGAATGATCCCCGCCGCGCCATTGGTCGGTGCCGTGACCATGCGGCCGCCGGCGGCGTTTTCCTCGTTCACCGCGAGGGCGAACAGGTTGACCCACTCCATCGCGCTGAGGGTCGAGCCGATCACGTTGGGCTTGTTCAATTCCTGAAGGCTGCGGTGCAACTTCGCCGCGCGGCGGCGCACGTTGAGGCCGCCGGGCAAGATGCCTTCGTGCTTGAGGCCCTGCTCGACGCAATCCTGCATCGCCCGCCAGAGTTTCATCAGGCCGGCGCGGATTTCCTCTTCACTGCGCCAGACCTTCTCGTTGGCCATCATCAATTCGGCCACGCGCAGGTTGTGGGTCTTGCACAGTTCCAGCAGCTCCACCGCGCTGGAAAAGTCGTAAGGCAACTCGGTGCGATCCAGGTCCACCACGCCGCTGGAAGCCTGCGCCTCGTCCACCACAAAACCGCCACCGACCGAATAGTAGGTGTCGCGATGCAGCTCGCCGTGATCGCCTTCGGCAACCAGGGTCATGGCGTTGGGGTGGAACGGCAGGTTCTCGTCGATCAGGCGCATGTCGCGGCCCCATATAAAGGGCACCGACAAACGACCGTCGAGCAACAGCGTGTGGGTTTCGCGCAGGGCCTGGATCCGCGGGCCGATCTGCGAAGGGTCGATTGCGTCCGGCCACTCGCCCATCAAGCCCATGATCACCGCGTTGTCGCTGCCGTGACCGACACCGGTAGCCGACAGCGAACCGAACAACTGAACCTCGATGCGGCGCACCTGCTCCAGCAAGTGTTTGTCGCGCAACGACTCGACGAAAAGGGCGGCGGCGCGCATGGGGCCGACGGTGTGGGAACTGGAAGGGCCGATGCCGATTTTGAACAGGTCGAAAACGCTGATAGCCATTGCTGCAGAGCTCCTGAGAGTGCCGGTCCGGGGCATGAAACGCCCGCTGGCGGAGCTGCTACGCTCAAGCTGCGATCCGCCGGAATGCCCGCATCATCGGGCTTTTCCCGGGTCGCTCGGCGTCTGACACCGACGTACTCATGCCCACTAACGCCGTGCCGGTTTCAGCCCGTGTTTTCGCCGTTTTTATGCGGTTCAGATGGCCAGACAGGGCAGAAAAAAGCTGTAAACGACGTCACTGACACTGGATGCGACCATCCCTGTACTGGATACGACGCACCCTGTAGGCGTCAGATTTTCACTGGTACATGATCGTATCGACTCGATTGCAAGGCGCTGCGGTAGAGCTGTCTCCAGAACGCCATCCAACCGCAACCCATAAGTGCGGTGGTCCAATCGGAACACTGCCAAAAAAAACACCAAGGAGTCCCCATTCATGAAAGGTTCCCCGTCGTTGTTGTTGGCCGCCATGCTGAGTCTGCCATTGCTGGCTCAAGCCGCAGAACCGGCGCAGTGCAGTACCGTGAACTTCTCCGATGTCGGCTGGACCGACATCACCGCAACAACCGCCACCACCTCCGTCGTGCTCCAGGCCCTCGGCTACAAGACCAAGACCACCATGATTTCCGTACCCGTGACCTACAAGTCGCTGGCCGACGGCAAGAACATGGACGTGTTCCTCGGCAACTGGATGCCGACCATGGAAAACGACATCAAGGCCTACCGCGACGCCGGCACCGTAGAAACCGTGCGCACCAACCTCAAGGGCGCCAAGTACACCCTCGCCGTTCCACAAGCCTTGTATGACAAGGGTCTGCACGACTTCGCCGACATCGCCAAATTCAAGAAAGAACTCGACGGCAAGATCTACGGGATCGAGCCGGGCAACGACGGCAACCGCCTGATCCAGAGCATGATCGACAAGAACGCTTTCGGCCTGAAGGACGCCGGTTTCAAGGTCGTCGAATCCAGCGAAGCGGGCATGCTGTCGCAGGTCGACCGCGCACAGAAACGCGACACCGCCGTGGTGTTCCTCGGCTGGGCGCCGCACCCGATGAACAAGCGCTTCAAGATTCAGTACCTGACCGGTGGTGACGATTTCTTCGGCCCGGATTTCGGCGCCGCCACCGTGGCGACCAACACCCGCAAGGGTTACGCCGAGGAATGCAGCAACGTCGGCCAACTGCTGAAAAACCTGGAGTTCACCGTCGACATGGAAAGTGAACTGATGGGCAACATCCTGGACGACAAGATGAAGCCTGACGCGGCTGCCAAGGCCTGGCTGAAAAAGAATCCACAAGTGCTCGATACCTGGCTCGCTGGCGTGACCACCATTGACGGTAAACCAGGCCTGGAGGCCGTGAAAGCCAAGCTGAATCAGTAATCGCTTATGCCGGACGGCTCACGCCGTCCGGGCTGTTTATTTCCTTGCATGCGGACGTTCACTACCATGCTGATTGATCAGAAAATCCCTTTAGGCCAGTACATCGCGGGCTTCGTTGAATGGTTGACGCAACACGGCGCCAACACCTTCGACGCAATCGCCGTGACCCTGGAAACGATGATCCACGGCGTGACGTTTGCGCTGACCTGGTTCAACCCGCTGGTGCTGATCGGCCTCATCGCCCTGCTGGCCCACTTCATTCAACGCAAATGGGGCCTGACCGCGTTCGTGGTCGCCTCCTTCCTGCTGATCCTCAACCTGGGGTACTGGCAGGAAACCATGGAAACCCTCGCCCAGGTGATGTTCGCGACCCTGGTCTGCGTGGTCATCGGCGTGCCGCTGGGCATCGTCGCCGCGCACAAACCGATGTTCTACACTTTGATGAGGCCGGTGCTCGATCTGATGCAGACCGTACCGACCTTCGTTTACCTCATTCCTACCCTGACCCTCTTCGGGCTGGGCGTGGTGCCGGGCCTGATCTCCACGGTGGTGTTCGCCATCGCTGCGCCGATCCGCCTGACCTACCTGGGCATCCGCGATGTCCCGGAAGAACTGATGGACGCCGGCAAGGCCTTCGGCTGCTCGCGTCGCCAACTGCTCTCACGGATCGAACTGCCCCACGCCATGCCGAGCATCGCGGCCGGCATCACCCAGTGCATCATGCTGTCGCTGTCGATGGTGGTGATCGCGGCACTGGTAGGCGCCGACGGACTCGGCAAACCGGTGGTCAACGCACTGAACACTGCTGATATCGCCCTGGGCTTCGAAGCGGGCCTGGCGATCGTACTGCTGGCGATCATGCTCGACCGTATCTGCAAACAACCCGACGCCAAAGTAGGGGGTGACGCATGAGCATTATTCGCTTCGATAACGTTGACGTTATATTCGCAAGAGATCCACGCGAGGCACTCAAGCTGCTGGATCAGGGCATGACCCGTAACGAGATCCTGAAAAAGACCGGGCAGATTGTCGGCGTTGAAAAAGCCAGCCTGGATATCGAGAAAGGCGAAATCTGTGTACTGATGGGCCTGTCCGGCTCCGGTAAATCCAGCCTGCTGCGCTGCATCAACGGCCTCAACACCGTGAGCCGCGGCAAGCTGTTCGTCGAACACGAAGGCAAGCAGATCGACATCGCATCCTGCAGCCCGGCCGAACTGAAAATGATGCGCACCAAGCGCATTGCGATGGTGTTCCAGAAGTTCGCCCTGATGCCCTGGTTGACCGTTCGCGAGAACATCAGCTTCGGACTGGAAATGCAGGGCCGTCCCGAGAAAGAACGCCGCAAACTGGTGGATGACAAGCTCGAGCTGGTGGGCCTGACCCAATGGCGCAACAAGAAACCCAACGAACTGTCCGGCGGCATGCAGCAGCGTGTTGGCCTGGCCCGCGCGCTGGCGATGGACGCCGACATTCTGCTGATGGACGAACCGTTCTCGGCCCTCGACCCGCTGATCCGTCAGGGTCTGCAGGATGAACTGCTGGAACTGCAACGCAAGCTGAGCAAGACCATCGTGTTCGTCAGCCACGACCTCGACGAGGCGCTGAAACTCGGCAGCCGCATCGCGATCATGAAAGACGGCCGGATCATCCAGTACAGCGTGCCGGAAGAGATCGTGCTCAACCCTGCGGACGATTACGTACGCACCTTCGTCGCCCACACCAATCCGCTGAACGTGCTGTGCGGTCGCAGCCTGATGCGTACCCTCGACAACTGCAAACGCATCAACGGTTCGGTGTGCCTGGATCCGGGCGGCGACTCGTGGCTGGATCTGGCTGAAGGCAACACCATCAAGGGCGCACGCAAGAACGGCTCGGCACTCGATCTGCAGAACTGGGTGCCGGGGCAAGCGGTGGAAGGCCTTGATCGTCGTCCGACCTTGGTGGACTCGAACATCGGCATGCGTGACGCCTTGCAGATCCGTTATCAGACCGGCAACAAACTGGTGCTGCACGACAACAACCATGTGGTGGGGATTCTTGGCGACAGCGAGCTGTATCACGCGCTGCTCGGGAAGAACCTGGGGTAAAGAGAGCAGACACAAAAACGCCGCGAGAGGATCGCGGCGTTTTTGTTTATGGGATATCGGGCAAAGCCGTGTTGAGGCAGATGGCCCCTTCGCGAGCAAGCCCGCTCCCACATTTGGAATGCATTCCCCTGTGGGAGCGGGCTTGCTCGCGAAGAAGGCAACGCGGTGTCACTGAGGCACCGCGTCACTTACATCTCAGCTATAAACACGGCCAAGGAGTTGCCGATGGCTTTCAAACTGATCGAGCACATCGCGCGTGATCTGATCCTGTGTGAAGCCCATCAGGTCGTAGTCCTGGCTGCCGTTGTGCAGGTACACCTCGGCGCGGTAGAAACGCTGACGCGCCTCATCGGACTGAACCGACTCGCTCGGGGTGGCCAGATAGCCGTCCAGGCTCACTTCGTAGACAAAAGGGTTGCCCTCTTCCATCTCGACCCGCACGCCCATGCAGCGTTTGGATTTACCCAGCAGCGTCTGCACTTCCAGACCCTGAGCACGCATTTGCGCGGCAGCATCTTCCAGCGCCGGGCTGACGTGTTTGTCCATGAAGCGCTGAACCACCGATTGGCTCGGTTGCAGATCCAGCTGAGTCAGACGCTCGCTGAAACCACGACGACCGCGTTCGGCCAGTTGCGCTTGCTCCTGTTCGATCTGCGTGTCCTGGCGCATTGCCTTGTGCAGGCCGAACATGAAGAACACCAGCACCACCGAGAACGGCAGACCGGCCAGCACCACCATGGTTTGCATGGCTTCGAAGTTACCGGCGAACAGCAGGCCGATGGTCACCAGCGTGATCACGACCGACCAGAAGATCCGCAGCCAGTGCGGGGCGTCTTCGTCGACGTTGCCGCCCTTGCAGGACAGGTTCGCCATCATCACCGCGCCAGAGTCGGCCGGAGTAAGGAACAGCACGAAACCGACGAAGATCGACACACCGATGACGACTTTCGACGCCGGGTAGTGTTCAAGCAACTGATAGATCGCCATCGACGGCTGTTCCAGCGCCGTCTTGCCGAGTTCCACCGCGCCCTGGTTCATCACCAGATCCAGCGCCGAGTTACCGAAGATCGACAGCCACGCCAGGGTGAAACCCAGTGGAATCAGCAGCACGCCAGCCACCAGTTCACGCACGGTACGACCACGGGAAATACGTGCGATGAACATGCCGACGAATGGGGCCCAGGAAATCCACCACGCCCAGTAGAACAGAGTCCACAGGCCCAGCCAGCGGTCGGACTTCTCGCTGTCGCCTTCATAGACGTACAGGTCGAAAGTCTTCAGCACCACGCCGTTGAGGTAGTCGCCGATGTTCTGCACGAAGCCGTTGAGCAAGTGCAGGGTCGGGCCGAACAGCAGGACGAAAATCAGCAGGCCGCTGAACAGGATGATGTTGAGGTTGGACAGACGACGGATGCCGTTTTCCACGCCGGACACGGCAGCGATGGTCGCCACGGTGCTCATCACGATGATCACGATCAGCAGGTTGGTGTTGCTGTGCTCCATGCCGAACAGGTTTTCCAGGCCCGAAGACACTTGCAGCGAACCGATCCCCAGGTTGGTCACCAGACCCAGCAGGGTCACGAACATGCCGAAGCCGTCTACCGCATGACCGGCCGCTCCCTTGACCCAGCGCTCACCCGCAAGCGGATACAGCGCCGAACGCAGCGCCAGGGGCTGGTTGTGACGGTAAGCAAAATACGCCACGGCCAGACCGACCAGCGCGTAGATCGCCCAGCCGTGCAGGCCCCAGTGCAGGAAGGTCAGCTGAACAGCCTGACGTGCCGCCAGGTTGGTGGCCGACGCGCCTTCCGGCGGGTTGAAGTAGTGATCCAGCGGCTCGGAGGCGCCGAAGTACAGCAGCGAAATACCGATACCCGACGAGAACAGCATCCCCGCCCAGGCGCCGTAGCTGAAATCCGGGGTGTCATCCTTGCTACCCAGTTTGAGTTTGCCGTAGGAGGAAAACGCCAGGCCCACCACGAAAACGAGGTAAGCGGCGATCACCACCATGTAGTACCAGCCGAAGCTGCGGGACAACCAGGCCTGGGCCACTCCCAGCATTCTGCCGGCCTCTTGCGGGGCGATGATCAGAATGGCGGTCAACAACAGAATCAGCGCGGTAGAGGTGTAGAACACCCAACCGTTGACCGTCACCTTCTCGGGCGGGGTCTTTATAAGCGAGGCAGAACTCATGGCACAAATGCTCCAGGCAGTGCGAGAGAAGAACACAAGGCAACACGGAACCCGACCAATCGGTTAGTTGGCAGCCGACCGGCGGGTGATATAAAGACACCCCGAAAAAAGCCCGAACCTGCAGAGATGGCACCGCGAATCGCCGTCGTGGCCGAGGCATGGACGTTCATCCGAAACCTGGCCTTGAGCGTCTTGCCCATTCAACACGTCCATCGAACGTCGAACCGCGCCTTGCCCCGCGCAGGTTTCGAGCATTTTCGGATGTCGGTTTATCGCCACTTACACGTAGGAAAAATCTGTAGGCAGCGACGATTTGTCGCAGATCTTATTCTTTGTTGATTGAACGTTCAATCAAAACAAAATAGACTGGCCCTCAATCCGATCGGCGTCATTCGCCCGTCGGAAGGCCTAAGGAGATGTGCAAGATGCCCAAGGTCGGTATGCAACCCATCCGCCGCCAACAACTGATCGAAGCCACTTTGCAGGCGGTTGATCAGGTCGGAATGGGGGACGCCAGCATTGCGCTGATCGCCCGTTTGGCCGGTGTCTCGAATGGCATCATCAGTCACTATTTTCAGGACAAGAACGGCCTGATTGCCGCCACGATGCGGTATCTGATGAGCGTCCTCAGCGAGAACGTCACCGCGCGCCGTCAGGCGCTGGCAGACAGCAGCCCCCGGGCGCATCTGCAGGTGATCATCGAAGGCAACTTCGACGCCAGCCAGGTCAATGGCCCGGCAATGAAAACCTGGCTGGCCTTCTGGGCCACCAGCATGCACCAGCCGTCTTTGCACAGGTTGCAGCGGATCAACGATCACCGTCTGTATTCCAACCTGTGCTGCGAGTTCCGCCGTGTGTTGCCGCTCGAAGATGCGCGCACCGCCGCCCGCGGACTGGCAGCTCTGATTGACGGCTTGTGGTTGCGCGGCGCGCTGTCGGGAGACGCTTTCGACACTGCGCAGGCGCAACAGATCGCTTACGAATACATGGATTTCCAATTGGCCAAGAAGGTGAGCTAGAGCACACAGAAAACGCTCGGCCCCTGAACGCCACCGCAGCCTGATCGCGGTGGTCAACGCCAACCACTTATGCACTTGCGAGGACACTATGGCCCGTTTCGAACTGCAAAAACTCTACATCGATGGCGCGTACTCCGACGCCGGCAGCGATGCCACCTTCGAAGCCATCAACCCGGCTAACGGTGAAGTCCTCGCACAAGTGCAACGTGCGACCAAGGAAGACGTCGAGCGCGCAGTAGTCAGCGCCGAAAAGGGCCAGAAAATCTGGGCTGCGATGACCGCCATGGAGCGTTCGCGCATCCTGCGTCGCGCCGTCGACATCCTGCGCGAGCGCAACGATGAACTGGCTGCCCTGGAAACCCTGGACACCGGCAAAGCCTTCTCCGAAACCAAGTACGTCGACATCGTTACCGGCGCCGACGTGCTGGAATACTACGCAGGCCTGGTACCCGCCATCGAAGGCGAGCAGATCCCGCTGCGTGACACCTCGTTTGTCTACACCCGTCGCGAGCCGCTGGGCGTTGTCGCCGGTATCGGCGCTTGGAACTACCCGATCCAGATCGCCCTGTGGAAATCCGCTCCAGCCCTGGCGGCCGGTAACGCGATGATCTTCAAGCCAAGCGAAGTCACCTCGCTGACCACCCTGAAACTGGCCGAGATCTACACCGAAGCCGGCGTTCCGAACGGCGTGTTCAACGTCCTGACCGGCAGCGGCCGTGAGGTCGGCACATGGCTGACCGAGCACCCGCGCATCGAGAAGATCTCTTTCACCGGCGGCACCGACACCGGCAAGAAGGTCATGGCCAGCGCTTCGGCTTCGTCGCTCAAAGACGTGACCATGGAACTGGGCGGCAAGTCCCCGCTGATCATCTGCGACGACGCCGACCTGGATCGCGCCGCCGACACCGCGATGATGGCCAACTTCTACAGCTCCGGTCAGGTCTGCACCAACGGCACTCGCGTGTTCGTGCCGAGCCACCTGAAAGCCGCTTTCGAAGCCAAGATCGTCGAGCGCGTTGCCCGCATCCGCGTTGGCAACCCGGAAGACGAAAACACCAACTTCGGCCCGCTGGTCAGCTTCGCGCACATGGAAAACGTGCTGGGCTACATCGCCAAGGGTAAAGAAGAAGGCGCCCGCGTTCTGTGCGGCGGCGAGCGCATGACCGACGGCGAATTCGCCAAAGGCGCGTTTGTGGCTCCGACCGTGTTCACCGACTGCACTGACGACATGACCATCGTCCGTGAAGAAATCTTCGGCCCGGTGATGGCGATCCTGACCTACGAAACCGAAGAAGAAGTGATCCGCCGCGCCAACGACACCGACTTCGGCCTGGCCGCCGGTATCGTCACCCGCGACCTGAACCGCGCCCACCGCGTGATTCATCAACTGGAAGCCGGTATCTGCTGGATCAACGCCTGGGGCGAGTCCGACGCAAAAATGCCGGTTGGCGGTTACAAGCAGTCGGGCGTCGGCCGTGAGAACGGCATCAGCTCGCTGAACAACTTCACTCGCATCAAATCGGTACAGGTCGAGCTGGGCGATTACGTCTCGGTGTTCTAAGACCCGAGTCTCGTATTGCCTGCGAGGGCCTCTTCGCGGGCAAGCCCGCTCCCACAGGTTTGGGGTCGTCCTTCAAATCCGTGGCAACTCCCAATCCCTGTGGGAGCTGGCTTGCCAGCGATTCGAGTGCATAGCACTCGCCGAGGCCCGATCTGACCACATCTAAAGAGGGTGCATTCAATGTCCCAAGAATTCGATTACATCATCGTCGGTGCCGGCTCTGCCGGTAACACCCTGGCGACCCGTCTGACTGAAGACGAAGGCGTGACCGTCCTGCTACTCGAAGCCGGCGGCCCGGACTACCGTTTCGACTTCCGCACGCAAATGCCGGCCGCTCTGGCCTTCCCGCTGCAAGGTCGTCGCTACAACTGGGCATACGAAACCGATCCAGAGCCACACATGGACGGTCGCCGTATGGAATGCGGTCGCGGCAAGGGCCTCGGCGGTTCCTCGCTGATCAACGGCATGTGCTACATCCGTGGCAACGCGATGGACTACGATGGCTGGGCAAAACTGCCAGGCCTGGAAGACTGGACCTACCTCGATTGCCTGCCGTACTTCCGTAAAGCGGAAACCCGCGACATCGGCCCGAACGACTACCACGGTGGCGACGGTCCGGTCAGCGTGACCACGCCGAAGGCGGGCAACAACCCACTGTTCCACGCGATGGTTGAAGCTGGCGTACAGGCCGGTTACCCGCGCACCGAAGACCTCAACGGCTACCAGCAGGAAGGCTTCGGCCCGATGGACCGCACCGTGACGCCGAAAGGCCGTCGTGCTTCCACCGCCCGTGGTTACCTGGACGTGGCCAAGAAGCGTTCGACCCTGACCATCGTCACTCACGCTCTGACTGACAAGGTTCTGTTCGAAGGCAAGCGTGCCGTTGGCGTACGTTACCTGGTCGGCGCCGCTGAAGAACGCGTCGAAGCCCGCGCCCGCAAAGAAGTCATCGTCTGCTCCGGCGCGATCGCTTCGCCGCAACTGCTGCAACGCTCCGGCGTCGGCCCGGCGAAACTGCTGGAAAGCCTCGACATCCCGGTCGTTCACGACCTGCCGGGCGTCGGCGAAAACCTGCAGGATCACCTCGAGCTGTACTTGCAATACGCCTGCACCCAACCGGTCTCGCTGTACCCGTCGCTGCTCTGGTACAACCAGCCGGCGATCGGTGCCGAGTGGCTGTTCAACGGCACCGGCATCGGCGCCAGCAACCAGTTCGAAGCCGGCGGTTTCATCCGTACCCGTCCGGAATTCGAGTGGCCGAACATCCAGTACCACTTCCTGCCGGTGGCGATTAACTACAACGGCAGCAACGGTGTGAAAGAACACGGCTTCCAGGCGCACATGGGCTCCATGCGTTCGCCGAGCCGCGGTCGCGTCCAGGTCAAATCCAAGGATCCGCGCCAGCACCCGAGCATCCTGTTCAACTACATGGCCACCGAGCAGGACTGGCAGGAATTCCGTGACGGCATCCGCCTGACCCGTGAAATCATGCAACAGCCTGCACTGGACGCCTTCCGTGGCCGCGAAATCAGCCCGGGCATCGAAGTGCAAACCGATGAGCAGCTGGACAAGTTCATCCGCGAGCACGCCGAAACCGCGTTCCACCCGTCCTGCTCGTGCAAGATGGGCACCGACGACATGGCGGTAGTGGATGGCGAAGGCCGCGTGCATGGCATGCAGGGTCTGCGTGTGGTCGATGCCTCGATCATGCCGATCATCACCACCGGCAACCTGAACGCGCCGACGATCATGATGGCCGAGAAAATCGCCGACAAGATCCGTGGTCGTCAGCCACTGCCGCGCAGCAAGGCGCCGTACTACGTCGCTGGCGATGCGCCGGTGAAAGGCAAGCCGATGCGTGAAGTGAGTACTGTTGCTCAGTAAGTCGTAACACCGAGGCGCGGCCTTCGCGAGCAAGCCCGCTCCCACATTCGATATCGCATGTTCACAAGTTCTGTGTTCACTGGAGATCAAGTGTGGGAGCGGGCTTGCTCGCGATGGGGCCCTCACATTCAGCACAAATCCCTCTGTTTCAAGTAAATCTCCCTACACCCCCTCTTCACTTGATCCTACCCCCTCGCAGGCCTACTCTAGTCCTCGCCCAATCGTTTCACCCCCTCCCCGCCGAATTCGCTTCGCCGCTTCTCCCATGACAAGGAGGTTCCCTGATGTTCGATTTCCATCCCCAGCTCAAGCAGCGCTTCGCTGCCTTGCGCACGGGCGCCGAGTTCTTTTCCTTGAGGTATGTCCGCGAGTCCGGCCAGTACCTGTCGGTGCGCAAGAACGTCGCCGAACCGCCGAGCCTGAGCCGCGATGAAGGCGCGATGCTCACCGTCCGGGTCAACGGCGTCGAAGCCTATGCCGCGACCAATGACCTGTCGCAACAAGGCCTGCAAGCCGCCCTTGAGCGTGCCGAACAGCAGGCCCGGCGGATCAAACCGCACGCCCTGCTCGACCTGAGCCTGCAACCGGTTTCCAGCGACCGCGCCGACTACTTTTCACCCAATCTCGAACAACCCTTCCCGTCTTTGAGCGAGTGCTTCGAGCTGCTCGGCGCAGAATCCGCCTCGGTGCCAAAGGATGAGCGCCTGGTGAATTGGGAAGTGAGCATCGGCATCACCCACGTCGAACAGATCTACCTGAGCAGCGCCGGCGCCGAGTTGCGCCAGGCCCAGCGCTTCGTCTATCCGGGCCTCGACGTCACCGCCTACGACGGCAACGACAGCCAGACCCGCAGCCTCGGCCGCGAGAACTTCGGCCAGCAGGGCGGCGCCGACGTGATCAGCCGTTGCGGCCTCATCGGTGCCGGCCCGCAAGTCGCCGATCAGGCGCTGCAATTGCTGCTCGCGCCGAACACCCCGCAAGGCCCGCGCGATCTGCTGCTGATGCCCGATCAGATGATGCTGCAGATCCACGAATCCATCGGCCATCCGCTGGAGCTCGACCGGATCCTCGGCGACGAGCGTAATTACGCCGGCACCAGCTTCGTCAAAGCCTCGGATTTTGGCAGCCTGCAATACGGCTCGAAACTGCTCAACGTGACCTTCGATCCGGACATTCCCGAAGAGCTGGCGAGTTACGGCCACGATGACGACGGCTCCAGGGCCAGCAAGCAATTCCTGATTCGCGAAGGTCTGCTGGTGCGGCCGTTGGGCGGTGCGCTGTCGCAGTTCCGCGCGGGGCTCGACGGTGTCGCCAACAGCCGCGCCTGCGGCTGGAACCGACCGCCGATCGACCGCATGGCCAATCTCAACATCGAACCGGGCGACCAGTCGCTGGAGCAACTGATCGGCGGCATCGAAAACGGCATTCTGATGAGCACCAACCGCTCATGGTCGATCGACGATGCTCGCAACAAATTCCAGTTCGGCTGCGAGTGGGGCCAGTTGATCGAAAACGGTGAACTCAAGGGCGTCGTGAAGAATCCGAACTACCGGGGCATTTCCGCGCACTTCTGGAAGAGCCTGCGCGCCGTCGGCAATGCCGGCACCACCCAGGTGCTGGGCACGCCGAACTGCGGCAAGGGCGAACCAAACCAGGTGATCCGCGTCGGCCATGCGTCGCCGGCCTGCGTGTTCAGCAATGTTGATGTGTTTGGGGGAGACGCCTGATGAGTATTTCCAAGAACCCGTCCGAGGCGTTCAAGGTGCTGGTCAACTGGCTGCGCGATGCCGTGCGCGAGCCGGAACAGTTCACCCTGAGTTACGACGCCGAATCGTCGGCCTTCGTGCGCTTCAACCACGCCAAGGTGCGTCAGGCCGGGCAAGTGCAACAAGCCGGTATCGGTCTGAAACTGATCGACGATGGTCGCCATGCCGACCTGCACATCACCCTGTCCGGTGAGCAGGCCACCGACCTGCAACGCCTCGCCGAAGGCCTGCAGCAACTGCGCGAAACCCTGCCGCTGCTGCCGCAGGATCCGTACCTGTTGCTCAACCACAACAGCTGGCAGAGCAAGAATGTGCAGGAGCATCCGCTGCCGGACACCGAGCAGGTCGTGGCTGAAATTGCTCAAGCGGCCGAAGGTCTGGATCTGGTCGGCTTCTACGCTGCCGGCCCGATCAGCCGCGGTTTCGCCAGTTCTTCCGGCGCATTCGGCTGGCATCAGGCCAACAGCTTCAACTTCGACTTCAGCCTGTTCCACGAGAACGGCGAAGCGGTGAAGGCCAGCTACGCCGGGCATGACTGGAACAGCGAAGATTTCGCCAGACGCATCCAGCAGGCCCGCGAACAACTCGAGTTTCTCGGTCGCCCGCTGCGCACCCTGCCACCGGGACAATACCGCGCCTATCTGGCACCGGCAGCCCTGGAAGAAATCATGGGCATGTTGTGCTGGGGTGGATTCTCGGCGCAGTCGATTGCCAGCAAGAGCAGCCCGTTGCAGAAGCTGTATGCCGGCGATCAGGCGTTCAGTCCGCTGGTGTCCCTCGACGAAAAAGTCAGCGGCTCGCTGAGCCCGGCGTTCTCCGGCGAAGGTTACCCGCGCAGCGATCTGCGGTTGATCATCGAAGGCAAAGCAGGTGATCAGTTGGTCGGTTCGCGCAGTGCTGCCGAATACGGTCTGACAGCCAACGGTGCAGGCGGTGGCGAATCGCCGAGCGCACTGAACATGGGCGCAGGTGATTTGCCGCAGGCCGAGATCCTCAAGCAGTTGGGTACCGGCTTGTATATCAGTAATCTGTGGTACCTGAACTTCTCCGATCAACCGGCGGCGCGACTGACCGGCATGACCCGGTTTGCCACGTTCTGGGTCGAGAATGGCGAGATTCAGGCGCCGGTCAGCACCATGCGTTTCGACGACAGTGCCTACAGCCTGCTGGGTTCGCAGCTGGAAGCGTTGACTGCCGAGCGCGAGTTGCTGCTGTCGGCGAGCACTTACAGCCAGCGCAATACCTCGTCGGCGCTGTTGCCGGGGGCGCTGGTGAGCCGATTGACCCTGACGCTGTGACACTCTGTGGGAGCGAGCTTGCTCGCGAATAGGCCTGTTCATCCAACATTGAAGTTGACTGACAGACCGCTTTCGCGAGCAAGCTCGCTCCCACATTGACCGAGCTCGACCATGGATATGCATTAACCCCAATCACCAGAGGTTCCATGCCCAACCGCCCGCCGCTCGACGCCATCACCGCCCGCTGGTTGCCGTGGGTCGTCGCCATCGCTTTTTTCATGCAGTCCCTCGACGGGACCATTCTCAACACCGCCCTGCCGGCCATGGCCAGGGATCTGGCCGAAGACCCGCTGCGCATGCAGGGCGTGATCATCGCCTACATGCTCACCGTGGCGTTGCTGATTCCGGCCTCGGGCTGGATCGCCGACCGCTTCGGCACCAAGAAGATCTTCTTCGGCGCGATCCTGCTGTTCAGCATCGGCTCGCTGCTCTGTGCCCTGTCGAGCAGCCTGTCCATGCTGGTCGGCGCTCGGGTAATCCAGGGCCTCGGCGGTGCACTGATGCTGCCGGTCGGGCGCCTTGTGGTGCTGCGCGCCTACCCGCGTTCGGAACTGGTGCGGATCATGGGTTTCATCACCATTCCCGGCCTGCTCGGCCCGCTGATCGGCCCGACCATGGGCGGCTGGATGGTGGAATACCTGACGTGGCACTGGATCTTCCTGATCAACCTGCCCGTCGGCGTCATCGGTTGCTACGCGGTGTGGAAATTCATTCCCGACCTGCGCGGCACCGAGCGCACTCGCTTCGATAGCCTGGGTTTCCTGCTGTTCGGCGCGGCGATGGTGCTGATCACCATCGCCATGGAAGGCCTCGGCGAACTGCATCTGCCGCACTTGCGCGTAATGCTGTTGCTGTTCGGCGGCATGGCGTGTCTGGCGGCGTACTGGTTGCGCGCCGGGCACATTGAAAACCCGCTGTTCGCGCCGTCGCTGTTCAAGACCCGCACCTTCGCGGTCGGCATTCTCGGCAACCTGTTCGCCCGACTGGGCAGCGGCGCCCTGCCGTTTCTGGTGCCGTTGCTGCTGCAAGTGGCGCTGGGTTATTCGCCGTCCCAGGCCGGCATGAGCATGCTGCCGCTGGCGGCTGCGGCGATGGTCGCCAAGTGGGGCGCGCGGCCACTGATAGAGCGCCTTGGCTATCGCATCGTGCTGACCGGCAACACCCTGCTTCTGGGGATCATGCTGGCGAGCATGGGCCTGGTCAGCGAGCAGACGCCGTACTGGTTGCTGCTGTGCCTGCTGGCGATTCTCGGGGCGATCAACTCGCTGCAATTCACCGCAATGAACACCGTGACCCTGATCGACCTCGACGACGCCAGCGCCAGCAGCGGCAACAGTTTGCTGTCGGTGGTGGCGCAGTTGTCGCTGAGTCTCGGCGTGGCGTGCGCCGGTGCGCTGCTCGGCGGCTTTACGGCAGAGATCGGCAATGACGGCGTTGAGACCGTGTTGGGCGCGTTTCAGCTCACATTCGTGACCGTTGGGATCATGGCGATGTTGGCCGCGACGATTTTCTCCCAGCTCTCGAAGAATGACGGACGGCGAGTCAGAGGTCCGGAACAGCACATCGAGTCTTAGTTTCCGGACGATAAGTGCCTGCGCTCGTCCATGCTGCGTTGAAAACAGGCTCGAAATGCTCAATGGCTAAAGCCAAGTCGAGTGCGACCCCAGCCGTTTCTCGCCTGTTTTCGCCTTGCCTGGCCTTCGCTCGGCAACTTCTCGTCCGGAAACTGCGGGCTATTGGCCATCGGACTGGTACACTGCGCGACATTTTGTTTTGCAGGCCAGTCCCGTGACCACCATCGCCACCGCTTTTAATACTCTGCCGCTGTCCGCCGCCATGCTGGCTAACCTCGACTCCCTCGGTTATGCCCAGATGACGCCGATCCAGGCGCAGAGCTTGCCGGTGATCCTCAAGGGGATGGACTTGATCGCCCAGGCCAAGACCGGCAGCGGCAAGACCGCCGCGTTCGGCATCGGCCTGCTGAACCCGATCAATCCGCGTTACTTCGGTTGCCAGGCGCTGGTGATTTGCCCGACCCGTGAGCTCGCCGACCAGGTCGCCAAGGAAATCCGTCGTCTGGCCCGTGCCGAAGACAACATCAAGGTCCTGACCCTGTGCGGCGGCGTGTCGTTCGGCCCGCAGATCGCCTCGCTGGAGCACGGCGCGCACATCATCGTCGGCACTCCGGGCCGCATCCAGCAGCACCTGCGCAAGGGTTCGCTGGTGCTCGACGGCCTGAACACGCTGATCCTCGACGAAGCCGATCGCATGCTCGACATGGGTTTCTACGACGCCATCGAAGACATCATCGAGCAAACCCCGGCCCGTCGTCAGACCCTGCTGTTCTCCGCTACTTATCCGGTGGGCATCAAGCAACTGGCGTCGAAGTTCATGCGTGATCCGCAAACGGTCAAGGCCGAAGCGTTCCACGACGACACCCAGATCGAACAGCGCTTCTACGAGATTTCCCCGGAAGAGCGCATGAGCGCGGTGACCAAGGTTTTGCACCACTTCCGGCCGGCCTCCACCGTGGCCTTCTGCTTCACCAAGCAGCAAGTGCAGGAAACCGTCGATCACCTGACCTCCAAGGGCATTTCCGCCGTCGGCCTGCACGGCGATCTGGAGCAGCGTGACCGCGATCAGGTGTTGGCGATGTTTGCCAACCGCAGCACTTCGGTACTGGTTGCCACCGACGTCGCCGCCCGTGGCCTGGACATCGACTCGCTGGACATGGTGATCAACGTCGAACTGGCCCGCGATTCGGAAATCCACATTCACCGCGTCGGCCGTACCGGTCGTGCCGGCGAGAAAGGCATCGCGGTCAGTCTGGTGGCGCCGTCCGAAGCGCACCGCGCGCAAGCCATCGAACAATTGCAGAAAACCCCGCTGAACTGGGATCAGGTAGACAACCTCAAGTCCCAGGGCGGTGCCCCGCTGCAACCGCCGATGAGCACGCTGTGCATCGCTGGCGGCCGTAAAGACAAGGTGCGTCCGGGCGACATTCTTGGCGCACTGACCGGTGAGGCCGGCATTCCGGGCGCCCAAGTCGGCAAGATCGCGATCTTCGACTTCCAGTCCTATGTGGCTGTTGAACGCACGGTGGTAATGCAAGCACTGCAGCGCTTGAACAACGGCAAGATCAAGGGTCGCTCGCTGCGCGTTCGGGTTTTGTAACCGATCTTCCATCCAAAGAAGATCCTCTGTGGGAGCGGGCTTGCCCGCGAAAGCGGTCACTCAGGCGACATATGTGTCAACTGACACACCGCCTTCGCGAGCAAGCCCGCTCCCACAGTTTGTTTTGTGATGAACAACGTGAGGACACCGTTTTGCGCTCTACCGAAGTCGTGATCATTGGCGCTGGCGCCGCAGGGTTGATGTGTGCACTGACCGCCGCCGGGCGCGGGCGTCAGGTGTTGCTGCTCGACCACGCGAACAAGGCCGGCAAGAAAATCCTGATGTCCGGCGGTGGGCGCTGCAACTTCACCAACATGTACACCGAACCGAGCAATTTTCTCTCGCAGAATGCGCATTTCTGCAAATCCGCGCTGGCCCGCTACACCCAGTGGGATTTCATCGGCATGGTCGCCAAGCACGGCGTGCCGTATCACGAGAAAAAACTCGGCCAACTGTTCTGCGATAACAAATCCAGCGACATCCTCGGCATGCTGCTGGACGAGTGCGATCAGGTCGGCGTCAACCTGCACCTCGACACCTCGATCCAGACCATCGAGAAAGTCGAGGGCGGTTACCTGCTCGACACGACTCTTGGTCAGATCCAGTGTCAGTCGCTGGTGATCGCCACCGGCGGCCTGTCGATCCCGACATTGGGCGCGACCGGTTTCGGTTATCAGGTCGCCAAGCAATTCGGCCACGACCTGCTGCCAACCCGCGCCGGGCTGGTGCCGTTCACCATCACCGATCAGCTCAAGGATCTGTGCACCGAACTGTCCGGCACCTCGGTGGATTGTCTGGTCAGCTGCAACGATCAGAGCTTTCGCGAGAATATCCTGTTCACTCACCGTGGTCTGAGCGGCCCGGCGATTCTGCAGATTTCCTCGTTCTGGGAGCCTGGCGACACAGTGGAGATCAACCTGCTGCCGGATCACGACGCCGCGAGCTGGCTGCAACAGCAAACCGCCGAGCGCCCGAACAGCGAGCTGAAAACCCTGCTCGGTGAAATCTTCACCAAGAAAATGGCCAACCTGCTGGCGGACAACTGGTTCGTCTCCAAACCGATGAAGCAGTACACCCACGCCGAACTGGCGGACATCGCCGAGAAGCTGGGCAGCTGGAAAGTCGTCCCGGCCGGCACCGAAGGCTACCGCACGGCCGAAGTCACCCTCGGTGGCGTCGACACCCGCGAAGTGTCGTCCAAGACCATGGAGTCGCTGAAGAGCCCGGGCCTCTACTTCGTTGGTGAAGTGCTGGATGTCACCGGGCATCTGGGCGGTTTCAACTTCCAGTGGGCGTGGGCCTCTGGCTACGCTGCCGCGCAGTACGTCTGATCCAAAGCCATATACAAAACCCTGTGGGAGCGAGCTTGCTCGCGAATGCAATCTGTCAGTCGACACATATGTTGAATGACATACCGCTTTCGTCGGATCGCCGCCCGGAGCAAGCCCACTCCCACAGTGGTATGTGGTGCATGAAAGGAACACTTTTTGCTGTCAGATGTGATCGGCGCCATTGCGTCGGCGTCATTACTGGCTCAATTTAGCGGCATCGCCTCGGAAGGCCTTCGCACTTCATGTCCTCGACCTCGTTTCGTCAGTCTTTGCGTCGCCTGTGGGCGCTGGATAAATTCAGCTACAGCGTGCGGGTGTTCATCGCCCTGACCGGCAGCATGGCGCTGTGCTGGTATCAGGATGAAATGGGGCTGCTGATCCCGCTGTTCCTCGGGATTATCGCCAGCGCCCTGGCCGAGACCGACGACAGTTGGCAGGGCCGCCTCAACGCACTGGCGGTGACGCTGGTGTGTTTCAGTGTTGCGGCGCTGTCCGTCGAACTGCTCTTCCCCTACCCCATCGTGTTCGTCATTGCCCTGGCGCTGGCCAGTTTCGGCCTGACCATGCTCGGTGCGCTCGGCGAGCGTTACGGCGCGATTGCTTCGGCGACGCTGATTCTTTCCGTCTACACCATGATCGGCGTGGATCAGCGCGGTGGCGCGGTCACGGATTTCTGGCACGAGCCGATGCTGCTGGTGGCCGGCGCCGCGTGGTACGGCCTGCTGTCGGTGCTGTGGCAGGCGATGTTTTCCAACCAGCCGGTGCAGCAGAGCCTGGCGCGACTGTTCCGTGAGCTGGGTTATTACCTGAAGCTGAAAGCCTCGCTGTTCGAGCCGATCCGTCAGCTGGACGTCGAAGCGCGGCGCCTGGAACTGGCCCAGCAGAACGGCCGAGTGGTAGCGGCGTTGAACAGCGCCAAGGAAATCATCCTGCACCGGGTCGGCAACGGTCGGCCCGGCTCGAAAGTCAGCCGTTACCTGAAGCTGTACTTCCTGGCGCAAGACATTCACGAACGGGCCAGCTCTTCGCACTACCCTTACAACGCCCTGGCCGATGCGTTTTTCCACAGCGATGTCTTGTTCCGCTGCCAGCGTCTGTTGCGCCAGCAAGGAAAGGCCTGCCGGGCGCTGGCCGAATCGATCCAGATGCGCCAGCCGTTCATCTACGACGCGAGTTTCGCCGAAGCCCTGAGCGACCTGCACGCTTCCCTCGAACACCTGCGCATCCAGAGCAATCCGGCCTGGCGCGGACTGCTCCGTTCGTTGCGCGCACTGGCGGCCAACCTCGGCACTCTCGACCGTTTGCTCAGCGACGCCAGCAACCCCGACGCCTTGGCGGACGCCACCGACAGCAGCCTGCTCGACCGCTCGCCGCGCAACTTCAAGGACGTGTGGATTCGCCTGCGCACGCAGCTGACACCAACCTCGCTGCTGTTCCGCCACGCCCTGCGTTTGCCGCTGGCGTTGAGCATCGGCTACGGCATGGTGCATCTGATTCACCCGTCGCAAGGCTATTGGATCATCCTCACCACGCTGTTCGTCTGCCAGCCGAACTACGGCGCCACCCGGCGCAAACTCGGTCAGCGGATTTTCGGCACCGCGATCGGCCTGACGATTGCCTGGGCGCTGTTCGATCTGTTCCCGAATCCGCTGGTGCAGTCGTGCTTCGCCATCGCCGCTGGCGTGGTGTTCTTTACCAACCGCACTACTCGCTACACCGTGGCTACGGCCGCAATCACGATCATGGTGCTGTTCTGCTTCAACCAGGTCGGTGACGGTTACGGGCTGTTTGTGCCGAGGCTGTTCGATACCTTGCTCGGCAGCCTGATCGCGGGGCTGGCGGTGTTCCTGTTCCTGCCGGACTGGCAAGGTCGGCGCCTGAACAAGGTGCTGGCCAACACCCTCACCTGCAACAGCATCTATTTGCGCCAGATCATGCAGCAATACGCCGCCGGCAAAAGCGACGACCTCGCCTATCGCCTGGCCCGACGCAACGCGCACAACGCCGACGCGGCGCTGTCGACTACGCTGGCGAACATGCTGATGGAGCCGGGGCATTTCCGCAAAGAAGCCGACGTCGGTTTCCGCTTCCTGGTGCTGTCGCACACCTTGCTGAGCTATCTGTCAGGGCTTGGCGCACACCGGGAAACCCAGCTGCCGGCCGAGGTGCGCGAACACCTGATCGACGGTGCCGGAGTGAGTCTGGCGGCGAGCATCGATGAAATCGCCCAGGGTCTGGCGAACAAACAGCCGATTGCCATTCAGAGCGATGAGGAAGAAGCGCTGGCCAATGAGCTTGAGCAGATGCCGGACGAAATCGACGAAGGCCAGCGACTGGTGCAGACACAATTGGCACTGATCTGCCGGCAGCTTGGCCCGCTGCGCACGCTGGCGGCGCATCTGATCAAAGACACCAGCGAGGATTGAGGTGGCTGGACAGGCCTCTTCGCGGGCAAGCCCGCTCCCACAGGTTGCCCGGTGTATCCAAATTAATGTTTCACACCGGACACTGTGGGAGCGGGCTTGCCCGCGAAGGGGCAAGTTCGAGCACTAAAAATCTTTCAGACTACATTCCATGCTGCCTGAGCAACTTGTCATAGCTGCCATCGGCCTTCATCGATGCAATCGCCTTGTCGAACCCCGCCACGATCTGTTCGTGCTGCGGGTTCTTCAGGCTGACCAGAATGTGCAGGCTGTTCTCGCTCAGCGGCTTGGGCAGAAACTCCACCGCGTTGCGTACCTTCGGTGATTCCCGGGCCAGGTAATAGCGGGCGACGTATTCGTCTTCCAGGGTCAGCTTGACCCGATCCGCCGCCAGCATGCGCACGGCCATGGCGAAGTTATGCACGGGGACTTTCTGCAATGCGGTGTCGGCATCGAACGGCGCCGAATAGGCGTAGCCGCGCACGACCGCAATCGGATAGGTGTGCAGTTCCTGCAGGTTGCTGTATTCGATGGGCGCGTCTTTGCGTTTGAGAAAGCGCACTCGATTGAGCAGGTACTCGGCAGAAAACTGCCCGAGCTTCGTGCGCTCGTCGTTGTACCAGGCGTTGACCAGCACGTCGTAACGTCCTTCGCCAATCCCCAGCAGCGCTCGCGCCCACGGCACCTGCTCATAACCGCTGGCGTAACCGGCACGGGCCAGGGCCGTGCTGACGATATCGGTCGCCAGCCCACCGTTAACCAGGGTTTCATCGGTAAAGGGCGGCCAGACGTCGAATACCAGACGCAGTTTTTCCGCTGCAGCGCTTTGACCCAGCAACAGCAATCCGATCAAAGCAAAGGCTCGATGCAATCGCGGCATGCTTGAAAATCCTTAGCGGGCGGGCCGCCCAGCGTGTTTTCAGTCAAAACCCCAAGGCCCCTTACCGGCGAATCCCAGGCCCTAACCTTAGCTCATTGAAGCCATTGCACAGTGCTTCCCAGCAGATTACACAAAGTAAGGCGAGCCGCGATATTGGAATGATGGCATTTTGGCCTTTGTCACAGATTTCTCAGCCATACAGACATATTTCGACGCTGCGCTTAGTATCGGGCGACGTAGTTCAAGGAATCGGAAGATGACAATCGAGTGGGTCTGCAAACATCACAGCGATCTGGGACTGGAGCAGCTGTACGCCATTTTGAAATTGCGCTCGGAAGTGTTCGTGGTCGAACAGCGCTGCGCGTATCTGGATCCGGACGGTCAGGATCTGGACGGCGACACCTGCCATTTGATGGGCTGGGACGGTGATCAACTGGTGGCGTACCTGCGCCTGCTGGACCCGGAATCCCAGGGTGGCGACGTGGTGATCGGCCGCGTGCTGACCGCGCCGGCCGGGCGTGGCAAAGGGTTGGGGCATGAAATGATGGAACAGGCGCTGAAACAGGCCGAAAAGCGTTGGCCTGAAGTGCCGATCTATCTGTCGGCGCAGGCGCATTTGCAGGGGTATTACGGGCGGTACGGGTTTGTGGTGGCGGGTGAGGAATATCTTGAGGATGACATTCCGCATATTGGTATGCGCCGGTCCTGAAGGTCTCTTCGTCGGAACGCCCTCGCGAGCAAGCTCGCTCCCACAGGGGGAACACATTTCAATGTGGGAGCGAGCTTGCTCGCGATGGCGCCAGCTAAAGCACCGCAAGACTCAGGGATACTCGAGAACAGCCTTGATCTGCCGCAAATGGCGCTCGATCCACCCCCGATCAATCGCCCCCCACTCGCGAATCCGATAGCGCCCCGCATGATTGCGCGCGCCCTCTTCCTGTTCGAACTCACAGACGATATCCAGATCCGCCAGCGCCGCAATCGTGTCCTGCGCCGTACGCCGGGGCATGCCGGTGACCTCGGTCAACGCCGGCACGCTGCTGGCCAGGCCGCTGTCGATCAGGTACGCCACGTACAAGCGCCGGTAGAAACTGCTCTTGGTCTTGCTCACGTCCATGCATGCGCTCCGTTGTTTGATGTCTTATTGCATGTCCAGCCACGTCAGGTACACCCGCAGATCGAACTCGATCTGGTGATAGCCCGGCAGCATGTGCTCACATAATTTATAGAACGCCTTGTTGTGGTCCGACTCCTTGAAGTGCGCCAGTTCGTGCACGACGATCATCTTCAAAAACTCAGGCGCGGCCTCCTTGAACAGCGAGACGATGCGAATCTCTTTCTTGGCCTTGAGCTTGCCGCCCTGCACCCGCGACACCGTGGTGTGCAGGCCAAGGGCGCGGTGGGTCAGGTCGAGGCGGTTGTCGAACAGCACCTTGTCGATGGCCGGGGCGTTGCGCAGGTATTCCTGCTTCAAGTCCAGCGCGTAACCGTACAACGCCTTGTCGCTCTGCACATCGTGGCGGCCCGGATAGCGTTGGCTCAGGTAATCCCCGAGGCGGTTGTCGGCGATCAATTGGCGCACCTGATCCTGCAGATTCGCGGGATAGGCCTGGAGGTATTTCAACGCAGTCATGGGGCGGCACGGGTCATGAAAAGGCCGCCAGTGTAGCGAATTCAACCGGGCAACGCGCTCCAGTCGAACGGCTCGGTAAAGCGTGCGGTGTCCTCGGCGACCAACGGCCGCGCCACCAGAAAGCCTTGCACGTACTGACAACCATGGGCTTGCAGCCACTGGTATTGCTCGACGGTTTCCACGCCTTCGGCAATCACCAGCAAGCCGTATTCCTTGCACAGGTCGATGACCGTGCGCACCAGCGAAGCGTCGCGGGACGAGTCCGGCAATCGGGCGATCAGGTGGCGATCGAGCTTGAGAGTGTCCAGTTCCAGATCGCGCAGATGCGCCAGCGAGCAGGCTCCGGAACCGAAATCATCCAGCGCCACCCGCACCCCGAGATTGCGCAGCAGCTTCAGCTGCTTGCGGGTCTCGTCCGGGTTGATCGTCAGCGCCTCCTCAGTGACTTCCACTTCCATCTGGTGCGGCTGTAAACCATGGCGCTCCAGTACCTGACGCAATTCGGTCACCAGATTCGGCATTCCGAACTGGGTGTTGCTCAGGCTCACGCCGATCACCAGATCCTTGGAGAACTCGGCCTCCCACGCCTTACGCTGCCCGGCGCTGCGATGATAGATCCAGCTGCCGAGGCGGCTGATCAACGTCGCCTCTTCCAGCAACGGCAGGAACAGCCCCGGCGGTACGTCGCCGACACTCGGGTGCTGCCAACGTAGTAAGGCCTCGAAACCGCGAATCCGGCCGTCGCCAATTGCAACCTGCGGCTGATAAACCAGATTGAAATCGCGGTTCTCGATGGCGTTGCGCACGCTCTCTTCCAGCATTAGCCGTGACCGCGCGCGGCCGTTCATTTCATGATCGTAGAAGCGATATTGCTGACGCCCGGCACGCTTGGCTTCGTACATGGCGATGTCCGAGGCGCGCATCAAACCGTCGAGGTTGTTGCCGCAATCCGGGTAGGTGGCGATGCCGATACTCGCGCCCAGAGCGATATCGAGGCCTTCGATCTGCTGACAGATCGACACCCGCTCGATGAGTTTCTCGGCGATCTTCGCCGCTTGCTCGGGGAATTCCAGATCCAGCAGCGCGGTGAACTCGTCGCCGCCCATCCGCGCCAGAATGTCGAACGGCCGCAGGCACGCTTTCAATTGTTCGGAGACCCAGCGTAACACTCGGTCCCCGGCATCATGGCCGAGGGAATCATTGACCCTCTTGAAGCCGTCGAGATCGAGGTACATCAGCACCCAACTGCTGTCCGTGCGTTCACCGCGCAGCAGCAGGTTTTCCACAGTCTGGTAGAAGCCACGACGATTGAGCAGCCCGGTCAGCGGGTCGGTGACAGCCTGAAATTCCAGCTGCTGATGCAGATGACGCACCACCGACATGTCCAGCACCGTCACCACCATTGCGTGCTGCTCGCTCGGCAATGCGGCACAAGACAGCGCCACCGGCACCTGCTGACCCGGCGCGGTACGCAGCAAAGCGTCGTGTAAGCGCAACGCCTCGCCGCGTTTGTAACTGGCATAAAACTCGGAATCGGCCCACAACGGAATGTGCGGTTTCTGCAGGAAATCGAGAAACTCCTGCCCTTCCAGTTCCTTCACCGGCGCATTGAGCAACCGGGAAATCGCCGGGTTGGCGAAGCGGATCAAACCATCCTCGCCCAGCACCAGAATGCCTTCGGCGGCGTTATCCAGCACCGAGGCATTGAAGGCCCGCGCCGATTCCAGATCCTGACTCAAGCGCTGCAACGCACGGCGATTGCGCTGGTGCTCCAGCAACGCCTGCACTTTCGGTTTGAGAATCTGCGGATCGAAGGGTTTGAACAGGTAATCCACCGCACCGCTGGCATACCCCTTGATCACGGCGTCCTGGGACTGTTCGTTGGCGGTGAGAAAGATGATGGGGGTCAGGCGCGTGCGCTGGCTGCCGCGCATCAGACGCGCGACTTCAAAACCGTCCATGCCCGGCATCTGCACATCCAGCAGCACCAGATCGACGTCGTGTTCGAGCAGCAGGCTGAGGGCTTCGAAACCGGAAGCCGCGGTCATCACTTGCCAGTCCTGGCGCTGCAGCAAGGCGCGCATGCTGATCAGATTTTCAGGGTAATCATCAACGATCAAAAGGACTGAGCTGCCTTCACCTGGCTGGGGTTGCGCGCATTCCATGCTGCTTCTCTTGTCGGGACATCTTGTGTCGGGGCGTCTCGGATCAGTGTTCCGGCGTTTTCTCATGAAAACCGTACAGTCGCTGAGCGTTCACTCTAGTCCGGGATCTGTAAAAGCAATAGCTGTCATCCAGCCATCATTTAACCAAACCGATAGGCAGCCGACTAACGGTCACCGCTGAAGCCCTCGAAAACCGGGAAACATGGCATTTCGACAGGTTGTTGACGCCAATCATCCGCCAGACGGCCGTTAACAAAAAATCCCACTACGCTTATAAAGGCCGCCCCCAAGAACCGCGGGCTAGAGCATCTGGCACGCGCGTACAACTGCAACAGAGTGGAAGAACCGACATGATCGACCTCGCAACCTGGAACCTCAGCGTTCCCGTTGGCAGCCCGCCCTACACCGTTGAAACCTCGAAACTGGTGAACGGCTTCAAGGATCAGTACTTCCATTCCGACACCGGCACCCTGTTCTTCTGGTCCCCGGTGACCGGCTCGAAAACCGAAAACGCCATCTATCCCCGCACCGAGCTACGCGAAACTTACAGCAACGGCACCCTGCGCAACTGGTACTACCCGGACGCCGACAACCTGCTGCGCGCGACCCTCTCGGTCAACAAGGTGCCCAGCTCGGGCAAGATCGTCATCGGCCAGATTCACGCCTATAAAAGCCAGAAGCCGATGCTCAAGCTTGAGTACCAGTACAAAGACAAAACCGAGACCGGCAACCTGGTGATCAAGCTGCGCACCCATCCGGATCAGGACGAAAGCCGCGTCATCACCCTCGCCACCGGGATCAAACTCAATCGCGAGTTCAACTACCTCATTCACCTGAGCCCCGGCGGCGCACTGGGTGTGAGTGCGGCCGGGTATCAGTGGGATTCGCAGATCAGTGCGACGTGGCGCAACAAACCGCTGTATTTCAAGGCGGGCGTGTATGTGCAGGACAACACTGGATACACGAGTGAAGGTGGGCAGGTGACGTTCAGCAAGCTGGATATCGATCACGATAAATAGCAGCAGCGCGACCGTTTAAGGCTGCTGTTTAAAGGCAGTGCGCGTAACGTCCCGAAGCCTACAACGGCTTGCGTCGCTGCCTACCGGTACGCCAGAATCCGCCGGCTTGTGCGCCTGGAGGGCCATCGGTAACTTGATTCGGGTCACTGATTCGCAGTGATCGGGTTTAGTAGCCCGAGGGTTCGCGAGGCGTATTTGCACTCCAGAAAGTGAGATATATCGATATCTGCGCTTGATGGTAGCTGTACGCAGGGCGCTTTCGGGCGCGCCGGTTCGCGTCTCCCCGGTCTACTAACCTGCGTTCAGCTGCCACCCCATCGTTTAGTAGCGATCCGGTGTCGGCTCCATTTCCCGGAGACGAAACATGATTCAATCGACACCTCATCCGCCGGTCACAGACCCGGCCTCCCCCTACGATCCCCTCGACCCCAAAAAACTCAACGAAGCCGCCGAACGCGCCCTCGATCACTACCTCTGCCCCGGCGCCCGCATCATGGCCACGGTCAACGAACCCGACCGCATGTACTTCGCCAATCCCGCCTACAACACCGAATCCCTGCTGGCCAACGCCAGCGAAACCCTTGGCTCCGCCAGCGAAATGCTCAACAACTTCGCCGCCTCCCTCACCTCCGCCGACCGCAAAACCGCGATAGGCATTGCGCAGTTGGTAATGCTTGGAGAACTGGCGGTGAATCAGGCGCTGGATCACGTCGAGCCGAAATAATAAGTGCAAAAGGGGCGAACTCGTTGAGTCGCCCCCTTCATTACGCTCAGCCATTTCTCCGAGCACCCAGGCCAAAACCTTAAATCCTTCAACATTAAAAACTGCCACATCCCTCTTCGATCAAGAATCAATCGAAATCATCCTACAAACAAAAAACTATAAATAACTGTCAACTATGACAGTTGCTACCATCTCGCAGAAGCCAAATCATGGGCTCACGATTAATAGAAAGCCAAATATAGGGACTCGGGACTATTTATCAGCTGAATTTGTACACCCAACCACCGTTATCGCCCTCACATACCAACCCCAGTGGACTATTCAACCATGCCAAACTACATCCCATTACCGACACCTAATGCTTATTACTATACAACCTCTCCAAACAACAACACCCAAGTACACCAAAGCATTGGATTTAACCGAAACGACCCAAACAACGTAGCCTATACTCTTTATGGCTTAACCATGGCAACACATATTAAAGACTCTGGCTTCAACATACTTACCGATGTATATACGAGCTTTCAGAAAGGAGATATTTTAAGCGTTGAAGCCGTAAACCTGAGCAAAGGACCCAATGCATATAAATCGTCATTCCAACTCCCGATTGCCTATGCCGGCCCCGCACGATTTTATTTCACCACAGCAGAGATGCTAAAACTGGGTATCGGAAATATACGAATCACCTGCGATATATACTCGGCATTATTAGACACCTACTGGGTACCCAACTCGTACAGCGTAACATTCGTCTCCCCCTAAACTAATTAACATAAAATAAAAAAGGTCATACACAATCCAAACAAAACGGAGACCAACTCATTTAACCGCTGACCTCACACTAAAACCTTTCGGCCAAGACAATCCAGACTTTGTCCTTTGTAGGTGGCATTTCACGCAGCAAAAAAGAGTTCGCTATGAAAACTCATGGCAAAAAAAACCCGCCTCACGGCGGGTTTCTTTCAAATCAGCTCAACACCCAGTCTCAATTGACCTTGGCGTTCAACTCACCCTTCAGATAACGCTGATACATGCTTTCCAGCGAGATCGGCTTGATCTTCGAAGCATTGCCGGCAGTACCGAAAGCTTCGTAACGAGCGATACATACATCGCGCATCGCCTTGACGGTTTCGCCGAAGAATTTACGTGGGTCGAACTCGCTCGGGTTGGTGGCCATCAGGCGACGCATTGCGCCAGTGGATGCCAGACGCAGGTCGGTGTCGATGTTGACCTTGCGCACGCCGTGCTTGATGCCTTCGACGATTTCTTCAACCGGTACGCCGTAGGTTTCTTTGATGTCGCCGCCGTACTGGTTGATGATCGCCAGCCACTCTTGCGGAACCGATGAGGAACCGTGCATCACCAGGTGGGTGTTAGGGATGCGTTTGTGGATTTCCTTGATGCGGTCGATGGCCAGCACGTCGCCGGTAGGTGGCTTGGTGAACTTGTAAGCGCCGTGGCTGGTGCCGATGGCGATGGCCAGGGCGTCGACCTGAGTCTTCTTGACGAAGTCAGCGGCTTCTTCCGGGTCGGTCAGCATCTGGCTGTGATCCAGAACGCCTTCGGCGCCGATGCCGTCTTCTTCACCGGCCATGCCGGTTTCCAGCGAACCCAGGCAGCCCAGCTCGCCTTCAACCGAAACGCCGCAGGCGTGAGCCATGGCAACGGTTTGTTGAGTTACGCGAACGTTGTATTCGTAGTCGGTCGGCGTTTTGCCGTCTTCGCCGAGGGAGCCGTCCATCATCACCGAGCTGAAGCCCAGCTGGATCGAGCGCTGGCAGACGTCAGGGCTGGTGCCGTGGTCCTGGTGCATGCACACCGGGATGTGCGGGAATTCTTCGATCGCCGCCAGGATCAGGTGACGCAGGAACGGGGCGCCGGCGTATTTGCGGGCACCGGCCGAAGCCTGAACGATCACCGGGGAGTCAGTCTTGTCAGCGGCTTCCATGATGGCGCGCATCTGCTCAAGGTTGTTGACGTTGAAGGCTGGAACGCCGTAGCCGAACTCGGCTGCGTGGTCCAGCATCTGGCGCATGCTGATAAGTGCCATTGTGTGTCTCTCTCCCGGTTTGGGTCGTTAATCGTGCCAGCCTGCCGGAGCGGCGGCGGCTATTCAAGTGATTGCAGATCGGGGGTCGGCCCCGGTCCGGTGATTCGGTATTACTCGATTCTTGATTCTGCCCGGCCCCTGTGGGAGCGAGCCTGCTCGCGACAGCATTCTTGCAGTCAACCATGCAGTGACTGTTACACCGCTATCGCGAGCAGGCTCGCTCCCACAATGGGTCCGTGGTGTTTCAATTACTGCGCTTTGCAGCCGCGGCCGATCAGATCATTGGTAGCGACCCAATAAACCAGGCCTTCATTACCTTTGATGTGAAACGCCAGCATGTCGTCGCTGTACAACGCGCCCGAGGCGCCCGGCTCTTCTTTCAGGCGATAGACCTGATCGCCGCCGCCCAGTCGCACATCGACTGCCTTCTGGCCGGCATCGGTGTAACGCCACAGCACCTGGGCCTGGCTGTCGCAGGTCCAGGTGGTCCAGTTATCCACAGGGGCGGACGACTGGAACGGGTTCCACTGCGCACAACCACCCAACAATCCCAGTGCCGCAACGGCGATCAAGCCTTTCATCCGTGTTCCTCGACCGGCAGCGCACGCCGCCGGCCCTGAGTTAAAGAGTCAGACCGGTCAAGGACAACCATGTTCCTTGGCCGGGGTTTGCGTCTCGTATTTGTCCAGGCCTTCCGGCCCCGAGCGCTTGTTCAGCACCGGGTTGGTTTCGGCCTGCCAGTCGGCCTGGTAGCAGCCTTTCTGTGCCTCGCCCGGTGCCGGTTCCGGCGCAGCCTTCGGGTTACTCCCGCAGGCTGCCAATGTACCGGTCAGCAGCAACAGCGCTAACGACTTGACCATCTGAACACTCCTTTGCCTGGCCAATCGGGCGGCCTCAGGCCTTGGCCCGGCTTTCCAGGACTTCAACGGCCGGCAGCACCTTGCCTTCGACGAACTCGAGGAACGCGCCACCGCCGGTGGAAATGTAGGAGATCTTTTCCGCCACGCCATATTTATCGATGGCCGCCAAGGTGTCGCCACCGCCGGCAATCGAGAACGCCGCGCTTTCAGCGATGGCTTCGGCCAGCACTTTGGTGCCGTTGCCGAACTGGTCGAATTCGAACACGCCGACCGGGCCGTTCCACAGGATGGTTTTCGACGACTTCAGCAGTTCGGCGAAGTTGGCCGCGGTTTGCGGGCCGATGTCGAGGATCATGTCGTCGGCAGCGACGTCAGCGATCAGCTTCACGGTCGCTTCAGCGCTTTCGGCGAATTCCTTGGCAACCACCACGTCGACCGGCAGCGGCACGCTGACTTTGGCGGCGATGGCACGCGCGGTGTCCAGCAGGTCCGGCTCGTACAGCGACTTGCCGACCGGGTGACCGGCCGCAGCGAGGAAGGTGTTGGCGATGCCGCCGCCGACGATCAGTTGATCGCAGATCTGGCTCAGGCTGTTCAGCACGTCGAGTTTGGTCGAGACCTTGGAGCCGGCAACGATGGCCGCCATCGGCTTGGCCGGGGCGCCCAGGGCTTTGCCCAGTGCGTCGAGCTCAGCAGCCAGCAGCGGGCCGGCAGCGGCGATTTTGGCGAACTTGGCAGCGCCGTGGGTCGAGCCTTCGGCACGGTGAGCAGTACCGAAAGCGTCCATCACGAACACGTCGCACAGAGCGGCGTATTGCTGAGCCAGTTCGTCGGCGTTCTTTTTCTCGCCCTTGTTGAAGCGCACGTTTTCGAACAGCACGATGTCGCCGGCCTTGACGTCAACGCCGTCCAGGTAGTCGGCCACCAGCGGAACTTCGCGGCCCAGTGCCTTGCTCAGGTAGTCGGCGACTGGCTTGAGGCTGTTCTCGGCAGAGAATTCGCCTTCGGTCGGACGACCCAGGTGCGAGCAGACCATCACGGCCGCGCCTTTTTCCAGGGCCAGCTTGATGGTCGGCAGCGAAGCCAGGATACGCGCATCGCTGGTGACAACACCGTCCTTGACTGGGACGTTGAGGTCTTCGCGGATCAATACGCGCTTACCTTGCAGATCGAGGTCGGACATCTTCAACACGGTCATGGGTCGCACTTCCTACGGTTTTTTTGAAGTCGCTGTTTGCAGATAGTGTTCTGCAACATCCAGCATTCGGTTGGCAAAACCCCATTCGTTGTCGAACCAGGCCAGGATGTTCACCAGCCGTGGGCCGGAAACGCGGGTCTGACTGGCATCGACGATGGCCGAATGTGGGTCATGGTTGAAATCACAACTGGCGTGAGGCAATTCGGTGTAGGCCAACAGACCTTTGAGCGGGCCGCTGGTAGCGGCGTCGCGCAGAATCCGGTTGACCTCGCCGGCGTCGGTGTCGCTCGAGGTCTGCATCGTGATGTCGAGGCAGGACACGTTGACCGTCGGCACGCGTACGGCTTTGGCCTGAATTCGCCCGGCAAGTTCCGGCAGCAGGCGCTCGATACCACGCGCCAGACCGGTGGACACCGGGATCACCGACTGGAACGCCGAACGGGTGCGGCGCAGGTCTTCGTGGTGATAGGCGTCGATCACCGGCTGATCGTTCATCGCCGAGTGAATCGTGGTGATCGACACGTAATCCAGGCCGACCGCCTGATCCAGCAGACGCAACAACGGCACGCCGCAGTTGGTGGTGCAGGAGGCGTTGGACACCAGCAGTTCGTCGCCGGTCAGGCAATCCTGATTGACGCCGTAGACGATGGTGGCGTCGACATCCGCCTCGCTGGCCATCGGCTGCGAAAACAGCACACGCGGCGCGCCGGCATCGAGAAAACGCTGGCCGTCTGCGCGGGTGTGCCAGGCGCCTGAGCATTCGAGCACCAGATCGACCCCCAGCGACGCCCAATCGATGCCTTCGGGGGTGGCACTGCGCAGGACCTTCACGCAGTCGCCATTAATATGCAGACAATCGCCGTCGACCTTCACTTCGCCGGGAAACCGGCCATGAGTGGAGTCGAAGCGTGTCAGGTATTCGATGCTGGCCATGTCGGCCAGATCGTTGATCGCGACAATCTCAAACCCGGCCTTTTCGCCTCGCTCGAACAACGCACGCAAGACGCAACGACCAATCCGGCCGTAGCCGTTGAGTGCAACTTTGTAGGGACGCGGTTGAGGCATGGGGTTCTCGATTACCGTGGTGTATCCGTTGATGCGATGGCG
>NZ_NEJP01000016.1 GCF_002113125.1 Pseudomonas sp. B20(2017)
CTCCTTGTATGTAGGCCATAACGAAAAATGCTCCGTATCTTTCGATACGGAGCATTTTCTTAAAGGGCCGGACAGATTGCTAGGTTTTCACACAGTCTGTCGCGGGCCTTTTTGCTTTTCCGGGTTTTGCTTTTCTTCAGGCAAAAAAAAGGGGCGGTTTGACCCGCCCACATTTTTTCCCTATTCCCTGTGTTCCTTTTCATCGTCCTGATGAATCGCTTCCTGCGATATCCATTCCCCTCTTCCCTGAAGGGCGTGTCTATCCGTCGACACAACCCAGATACTAGAGATTTCCCCGCCGGGGGCAACTGGCCTCCGGCGCACAAACCTGCTGTCATAAGCCCTTCACATTAAAAAATAACCATATAAGTCATTAAGTTATGAATCAACAACGAGCGTAATCGCCTTCAGCGGCAGTGTACAAATAACGAACACTTACGACACAGTCAGCAAAGGCTTACAACGCAAACCTACAAGCTGGGAACGTATCCCGCTTTCAGTGCGCCAACAAAAAGCCCCGAACCAGTCGGGGCTTTCTGCATAGCGGTCATGCGGGTGGCTTATTGAAACAGCGACTCGCTCGACAGGCCGTTTTTCTCAAGGATTTCACGAAGGCGCTTGAGGCCTTCAACCTGGATCTGTCTTACCCGTTCCCGGGTCAGGCCGATCTCCAGGCCTACATCTTCCAGCGTGCTGCTCTCGTGGCCGCGCAGGCCGAAGCGACGCACGACCACCTCGCGTTGCTTGTCGGTCAGTTCAGAGAGCCATTGATCAATGCTCTGCGAGAGGTCGTCATCCTGCAGCAGTTCGCACGGATCGGTCGGACGATCGTCCGTCAGGGTGTCCAGCAGGGTTTTATCCGAATCCGGACCCAGCGAGACGTCGACCGAAGAAACCCGCTCGTTCAGGCCCAGCATGCGCTTGACCTCGCCCACCGGTTTTTCCAGCAGGTTGGCAATTTCTTCGGGTGAAGGTTCGTGGTCGAGCTTTTGCGTCAGCTCCCGTGCAGCCCGCAGGTACACGTTGAGCTCCTTGACCACATGGATCGGCAACCGGATGGTCCGGGTCTGATTCATGATCGCGCGTTCGATGGTCTGACGAATCCACCAGGTCGCGTAGGTCGAGAAGCGGAAGCCGCGCTCGGGATCGAACTTTTCCACCGCGCGGATCAGTCCGAGGTTGCCCTCTTCGATCAGATCCAGCAGCGACAGCCCCCGATTGACGTAACGCCGGGCGATTTTGACCACCAGCCGCAGGTTACTTTCGATCATGCGCTTGCGCCCGGCAGGATCGCCACTTTGCGACAAGCGCGCAAAATGAACTTCTTCTTCCGGGGAGAGCAGTGGGGAAAAGCCGATTTCGTTGAGGTACAGCTGCGTGGCATCGAGTGCCCGAGTGTAATCGATGTACTTGTGTTGTTTAAGTGAAGCGGAGTGTTTGGATTTGGCACGAACGGAAGGTGGAGCAGCCCCTTCATCATTCGACATCGAATCCGAATCGATGCCGGTCTCCATCAGGAGAACCTCATCGTCGATGTCAAACTCCGGCACTTCTTTACTGAGAGCCATTGTTATAGTCCTTTGGTGAGTTCGACCCCAAGCTCAAGCGGCGCCTTTATCCTTGGCAACGCTGGAGCCTGTCCCCTCTACGCGACGGAACAGGCTGGTCTGCAAATCAACGTCTTGGCAGGAACTGCAGCGGATCTACAGGTTTACCTTGTCGGCGAATCTCAAAATGCAGTTTCACCCGGTCTGTACCCGTTGACCCCATTTCGGCAATTGTCTGTCCGACCTTGACCTGCTGCCCCTCCCGTACCAACAGCCGACGGTTGTGTCCGTAAGCACTGACGTAGGTTTCGCTGTGTTTGATGATGACTAATTCGCCGTAGCCCCTTAAGCCACTCCCGGCGTAAACCACCGTCCCATCAGACGCAGCTAAAACAGGCTGTCCCAAATCTCCGGCGATATCAATTCCTTTATTCAAACTACCGTTTGAAGAGAATTTACCAATCAGAATGCCATTAGATGGCCATCCCCAGCCGGCCGGGGCCGGGCCCGGAGGAGGCAATGGAGCGGGCGTTTGCTTGTTGGCGACGGACGGTACAACCGTCGTAGAAGCCGCGCCGGACCCCGTAGTTGTGGTGGTCGTCGTGCCATTCGCCTGGCGCCGGATAACCGTGGTTTTACTGGACGAAGACGCTGAAGAACCGGCGTTGCTGACGACCGCCGTCGACGTTGAACCGGTGCGGCCGTCGAAGCGAATCGTCTGACCCGGATGGATCGTGTATGGCGTAGGAATATTGTTCCGGGCGGCGAGGGCTTTGTAGTCCCAGCCGTAGCGAAAAGCGATGGAAAACAAAGTATCGCCCGGACGGACTACATACTGCCCGGTCGTCACGACCGGACGCTGGGCCACCGCATTGTTGCGATCGACGACCCGAACGTTGCTCGATTTTGTGCTGGAGCAACCGACCAGCAAGGTGCTCAAGACAAGGCCAGTCACCAGGCGCTGAAAGCTCGTGTTACCCATACGCTGCGCAATGACTGTGAGACTCACCCGCCGCTCCCTTTGTGGTGGCTGAAAAAAGTGGAATGCCGACTCCGGCATGAAACTTCGCAAGTATAACGGGCGCAACCGGCTTTACCTTTATAGAAGCGCTATTGCTCGACGCACACGTTTGCTTGTAAACGATCCATCCTGTTTAAACACTCGCTGCCGCTGTAAGACAGGCGCGCTCGACAGGAATTCAGCATCCTGAAACAAATGCTCAGGCCAGTGGACCGTTGAGCAACGGTACGAAACGCACTGCCCCCAGAACGTGTCGGGAGAAGCCGTTTTCTTCGCGCACGATCAGCATCAATTGCTGCACTTCACCCGAACCGACGGGGATCACCATCCGCCCGCCCGGAGCCAGTTGATCAAGCAGAGCCTGAGGCACATCGGTGGCGACCGCCGTGACGATGATGCCGTTGTACGGCGCCAGCGCCGGCCAGCCTTCCCAGCCATCACCCCAGCGAAACACCACGTTGCGCAGGTTGAGTTCGACCAGGCGTTCCTTGGCCCGATCCTGCAACACCTTGATGCGCTCCACCGAGAACACCCGCTCGACCAGTTGCGACAGCACCGCCGTCTGGTAACCGGAACCGGTGCCGATTTCCAGCACTTTATCCAGTGGCCCGGCTTCCAGCAGCAGCTCGCTCATGCGCGCCACCATATAAGGCTGGGAAATGGTCTGGTTGTTGCCGATCGGCAGCGCGGTGTCCTCATAGGCACGGTGCGCCAGCGCTTCATCGACGAAAAGGTGTCGCGGGGTACGGCGGATCACTTCCAGCACGCTGGCGTTGGAAACGCCCTCTTCGTACAGACGCTGGATCAGGCGCTCACGGGTCCGCTGGGACGTCATCCCGATGCCGCTGCGCAGCCTGTCGTCTTGTTCACGAGCCATCAGTTGAGCCCCTCCAGCCAGCCGTCGAGACTTCTGAAGGCATCATTGAAGGTGCGATCGAGCTGCAACGGAGTGATGGATACGTAACCTTGCATTACCGCATGGAAATCGGTGCCCGGCCCGCCGTCTTCCACGTCGCCTGCCGCTGCGATCCAGTAACCGGCCTTGCCGCGCGGGTCCACGACTTTCATCGGTGCAGCCGCACGGGCGCGATGGCCGAGACGGGTCAGTTGAATGCCGCGAATGTGATCGATCGGCAGATTCGGAATGTTCACGTTCAATACCGTGCGCGGAGGCAGATCGAGCCCGGCATGGGCCTCGACCAGTTTGCGCGCAAAGTAGACGGCCGTGGGCAAGTTGTCGACCTGCCGCGAAACAAGCGAGAAGGCAAACGACGGGCGCTCGAGAAAGCGGCCCTCGAGGGCGGCTGCCACCGTTCCGGAATACAGCACGTCATCACCCAGGTTGGCGCCCAGGTTAATACCCGAAACCACCATGTCCGGCTCGCGTTCGAGCAAACCGTTGAGCCCCAGATGGACGCAGTCGGTCGGCGTGCCATTGAGGCTGATAAAGCCGTTGGCCAGGTATTGCGGGTGCAGCGGACGGTCGAGTGTCAGCGAACTGCTGGCGCCGCTCTTGTCCTGTTCCGGGGCGATAACCACGCACTCGGTGTAATCCGCCAACGCAGCATAAAGCGCGGCAAGACCGGGCGCAGTCACCCCGTCGTCGTTAGAAATCAGAATACGCATGGGCTGTCCGTCTGCCCCACCGGCACCAGATCAACGAGTTCGCGCACCAATACGGTGGCGAAGCATCCGGCCGGGAGGACGAATTCCAGTTGCAGAATGTCAGGCTCGGGATAATGCCACGTCAACCCGCCAATGGGCAGCCGCAGGATGCGACGTTCGTGGCTCATACCGGCATTAATCAACCAATCGCGCAGATCCGCCTCGCGTGCGGCAATCCCCTGCTCCAGATCATGGACAACCCCGGCCGCCGGCGAGTCACCTTCGCCCCACTGCGGGCCGGTCGGATGCAGATCGAGAATCGCAAGGCGCGGGTCGCTGCATTCGGCTTCACCGGCCGGAAAAAAGCTGCGGCTGTCGGTGAATGCCAGCAGATCGCCGACCTGCGCGCGCTGCCAGGTGCCATCGGCCACCCGCGCCGCGAGCACTTGATTGAACAGAAAACTGCGCGCGGTCGACAGCAAGCGCGAGCGCACATTGCGCTGCTCCGGCAGTGCCTTGCGCGCGGCCCACGAACGGGCATCGACCACGTTGCCACCGTCATGGCCGAAACGCTGGGCGCCGAAGTAATTCGGGATGCCCTGTTTGGTGATCAGTTGCAGACGCTCGTCGATGGCGGCCTTGTCGCCATTGAACTGAGTCAGACGCAGCGTGAAACCGTTGGCCGAATGCGCGCCACGTTGCAGCTTGCGCTTGTGGCGGGTGGTCTTGAGGATTTTCAGCGTGTCGTTTTCCGCCGCCGACAGATCCGGATCGGCCTTGCCCGGCAATTGCACGCTGAACCACTGACGGGTCAGCGCCTGACGATCCTTGAGCCCGGCGTAGCTCACCGTACGCAAAGGTACACCGGCAGCCTTGGCGATGCGGCGTGCAGCCTCTTCTGTATTCAGGCCGCGTTTTTCCACCCAGATCCACAGGTGCTCGCCGTCACCGCTGAACGGAATGTCGAGGACTTCATCAACCTGGAAATCTTCGGCGATGGCTTTCAGTACCGCGGTGCCGAGGGCATCGCCATAGGCCCGCGGGCCGAGCAGTTGCAGTTCGTTCATGCGCGCAGCAACAAGGCAACGGAATGCACGGCGATGCCTTCTTCGCGACCGACGAAGCCGAGCTTCTCGGTGGTGGTGGCTTTCACGTTCACTTGATCCAGTTCTACTTGCAGATCCTCGGCAATCAGCGCGCGCATCGATTCGATATGAGGGGCCATCTTCGGCGCCTGGGCAACGATGGTGTTGTCGACGTTGCCGACCTTCCAGCCTTTGGCGTGGATCAGACTGACCACGTGACGCAGCAGTACGCGGCTGTCGGCGCCCTTGAATTGCGGGTCGGTGTCCGGGAAATGCTTGCCGATATCACCCAGCGCCGCCGCGCCGAGCAAGGCGTCGCTCAAGGCGTGCAGCAAGACGTCACCGTCGGAGTGAGCGAGCAGCCCGAAGCCGTGTGCGATTCGCACGCCGCCCAGAGTAATGAAATCGCCTTCAGCGAAACGGTGCACATCATAGCCGTGGCCAATACGCATAAAAAAACGCCCCGAATTTTGTCAGGGCGTGATTCTACCTGCATTAACCCTTCAGGGCGCGTGCGTGATGCTGCAAGTGGTCGTCAATGAAGCTCGCGATGAAGAAATAGCTGTGGTCGTAGCCCGGTTGCAGGCGCAACGTCAGCGGATGCCCCGCCTGTTTTGCCGCTTGTTGCAGGGCTTCAGGCTTGAGCTGGGTGGCGAGGAAATCGTCGCGGTCACCCTGATCCACCAGCAATGGTAGTTTCTCGTCGGCCTCGGCGATCAGCGCACAGGCATCCCACTCGCGCCATTTCGAACGATCTTCGCCCAGATAGCGGCTGAACGCTTTCTGGCCCCAAGGGCAATCAATCGGATTATTGATCGGCGAGAACGCAGACACCGACTGATAACGTCCCGGATTGCGCAACGCACAGACCAGCGCACCGTGACCGCCCATCGAGTGGCCGCTGATGCTGCGTTTTTCCGACGCCGGGAAATGCGCTTCAACCAGTGAAGGCAATTCCTGCACAACGTAGTCATGCATCCGATAGTGACGCGACCACGGTTCCTGCGTGGCATTCAGGTAGAACCCGGCACCGAGGCCGAAATCCCACGCGCCCTCCGGATCGCCCGGTACATCCGGGCCGCGCGGACTGGTGTCCGGCGCCACGATGATCAGGCCAAGTTCGGCCGCCATGCGCATGGCACCGGCCTTCTGCATGAAGTTCTCGTCCGTGCAGGTCAGGCCCGACAGCCAGTACAGCACCGGTAGCTTGCCGCCCTGCTCCGCCTGCGGCGGCAGGTACACGGCGAACACCATGTCACAGCCCAGCACTTCGGAGCGATGACGATAGCGCTTGTGCCAACCACCGAAACTTTTCTGACAGGAGATGTTTTCCAGACTCATGTAGGACTCCTACGCAACCACGGCTGCACGCTGGCAGCCGTGGCATCGCGATTGATCAGAAATGAATGACAGTGCGAATGCTCTTGCCTTCGTGCATCAGGTCGAAGGCCTTGTTGATGTCTTCCAGGCCCATGGTGTGAGTGATGAAAGTATCCAGCGGGATTTCGCCGCTTTGCGCCATGTCGACATAGCTTGGCAATTCGGTACGGCCACGCACGCCACCAAACGCCGAACCACGCCAGACGCGACCGGTCACCAACTGGAACGGACGGGTAGCGATTTCCTGGCCGGCACCGGCTACGCCGATGATGACCGACTCGCCCCAGCCCTTGTGGCAGCACTCGAGGGCCGCACGCATCAGTTGCACGTTGCCGATGCATTCGAAGGAGAAGTCGACGCCGCCGTCAGTCATGTCGACGATCACTTCCTGGATCGGACGATCGAAGTCTTTCGGGTTCACGCAATCGGTGGCACCCAGTTGTTTGGCGATCTCAAACTTGGCCGGGTTGATGTCGATGGCGATGATGCGCGAAGCCTTGGCCTTCACCGCGCCAATCACGGCCGACAGACCGATGCCGCCGAGACCGAAGATGGCCACGGTGTCACCTGGCTTGACCTTCGCGGTGTTGATCACTGCGCCGATACCGGTCGTCACGCCGCAACCGAGCAGGCAGACCTTTTCCAGCGGCGCGTCCTTGGAAATCTTGGCCACGGAGATTTCCGGCAGCACGGTGTACTCGGAGAACGTCGAAGTACCCATGTAGTGGAAAATCGTTTGGCCCTTGTAGGAAAAACGCGAAGTGCCGTCCGGCATCAGCCCCTTGCCCTGGGTGGCGCGAATGGCCTGACACAGGTTGGTCTTGCCCGACTTACAGAATTTGCACTGGCCGCATTCCGGGGTGTACAGCGGAATCACGTGGTCGCCGACGGCCACGGAAGTCACGCCTTCGCCGATCGCTTCAACGATGGCGCCACCTTCGTGGCCGAGGATCGACGGGAAGATACCTTCCGGGTCAGCGCCGGACAGGGTGTAAGCGTCAGTGTGGCAAACCCCGGAAGCCACCACGCGCAGCAACACTTCACCGGCCTTGGGCATGGCGACATCGACTTCTACGATTTCCAGCGGCTTCTTGGCCTCGAAGGCAACGGCGGCGCGCGACTTGATCATGCTGTCTCTCCAGTGAATCCATTGAATAAAAAATCAGACAAGGAGTGTAGTCCAGCGCTGCTTGATGAATAATCCGGACAAAAGCAAAACATTATTGCCATACAGGGATAATCCCGATGTCCGAAAACCGCTGGGAAGGTATCGACGAGTTCGTCGCCGTCGCCGAATGCAGCCAGTTCACCGCGGCTGCCGAACGCCTGGGCGTCTCTTCCTCGCACATCAGTCGACAAATCGTACGGCTGGAAGAGCGTTTGCAGACGCGACTGCTTTATCGCAGCACCCGGCGCGTCACCTTGACCGAAGCGGGCCAGACATTTCTGCAACATTGTCAGCGCCTGCAGGACGGACGCGAAGAAGCGTTGCGTGCGGTCGGCGACCTGACCAGCGAGCCGAAAGGCATGCTGCGCATGACCTGCGCCGTGGCGTACGGCGAACGCTTCATCGTGCCGCTGGTGACCCGGTTCATGGGGCATTACCCGCAACTGCGCATCGATATCGAACTGACCAACCGCCAACTTGATCTGGTGCATGAAGGCCTCGACCTGGCGATCCGGCTTGGGCGTCTTCAGGATTCCCGGCTGGTGGCCACCCGCCTGGCACCACGGCGCATGTATCTGTGTGCGTCGCCTTCCTACCTGGAACGGTACGGGCGCCCACACAGTTTGTCGGAACTGGGACGGCACAATTGCCTGATCGGCAGCTCGGATATCTGGCAGCTTGAGCAAAACGGGCGAGAATTTTCTCAGCGGGTGCAGGGAAACTGGCGCTGCAACAGTGGGCAAGCGGTGCTGGATGCGGCACTACAAGGCGTTGGGCTTTGTCAACTGCCGGACTATTACGTGCTGGAGCATCTGCACAGCGGTGCGTTGATTTCGCTTTTGGAGGCGCATCAACCGCCGAATACGGCGGTGTGGGCGCTGTATCCGCAGCAGCGGCACTTGTCGCCGAAGGTGCGCAAACTGGTGGACTTTCTCAAGGAAGGTTTGGCCGAGCGGCCGGAGTACCGGATTTAACGCCGGTTGGTCCAGCGCTGGCGCAACCATTCGAGGTCTTCCGGGCGGGTGACTTTCAGGTTGTCCGCACGGCCCTCGATTAGACGCGGCGCCATGCCTGCCCACTCCATCGCCGAGGCTTCATCGGTGATCACTGCATCGGCCACCAGACTGTCCGCCAGTGCGCGGTGCAAAGCACCGAGGCGGAACATCTGCGGCGTGTAGGCCTGCCAGATCACGCTGCGATCGACGGTTTCGACCACCCGACCGTGCTTGTCGACCCGTTTCAGGGTGTCCTTCGCCGGCACGGCAAGCAGGCCACCGACCGGATCATTTGCCAGCTCAGCGAGCAGTTTGTCGAGATCTTCACGGCTCAGATTAGGTCGTGCAGCATCGTGCACCAGTACCCAATCCTCATCGTCGGCACCTTGTGCGTGCAAATGCAGCAAGGCGTTGAGCACCGAACCAGAACGCTCGGCGCCACCATCGACCCGTTGAATGCGCGGATCGCTGGCACTGGCCAGGGTCGGCCAATAAGGATCATCAGCGGCAAGACTGACCACCAGGCCCTTCAGGCTCGGGTGATCGAGGAAACAGCCGAGGCTGTGTTCGAGAATTGTGCGCCCGCCCAGTTGCAGATATTGCTTGGGACGATCCGCGGCCATACGGGCACCGACGCCCGCGGCAGGAATCACGGCCCAGAAGGCCGGCAGGGAATCGATCATTGGGCCAACTGGTAAAGGGTTTCGCCGTCCTTGACCATGCCCAGTTCGTGACGAGCCCGCTCTTCAACGGTCTCCATGCCTTTCTTCAACTCGCTGACTTCAGCGTCCATCACCCGGTTGCGCTCCAGCAAGGCTTCGTTCTCGGCGTGTTGATCAGCAATCTGCTGATTCAGTTCGGCGACTTGCGCCAGACTGCCATTGCCCACCCACAGGCGGTACTGCAGACCGGCCAGCAGCAAGAGCAAGACGAGAAACAACCAGTAAGGACTGCGCATCGAATATCAGGTATCCAGTGAAAAAAGACAGCCACGCCAAAACTTTGAAGCATCTGATAGCACGAAGCCTGGAATATCCAGGCTTGTGCATATAAGGCATCAGATTAGTGGCAAATCCATCGCTGTCACGACTTTTCCGACACAATCCGGTGTCTTTTTAACATGTAGCAATCAGCCGCGGAACTCGGAGCGACCGTTGTACTTGGCCTTGCCATTCAACTGCTCTTCGATACGCAGCAGTTGGTTGTACTTGGAAACGCGGTCGGAACGGCACAGCGAACCGGTCTTGATCTGGCCAGCCGAAGTACCCACAGCCAGGTCGGCGATGGTCGAATCTTCGGTTTCGCCCGAACGGTGCGAGATCACGGCGGTGTAACCGGCAGCCTTGGCCATCTGGATGGCTTCCAGGGTTTCAGTCAGGGTGCCGATCTGGTTGAACTTGATCAGGATCGAGTTGGCGATCTTTTTATCGATGCCTTCTTTCAGGATCTTGGTGTTGGTCACGAACAGGTCGTCGCCGACCAGTTGGGTCTTCTCGCCGATCTTGTCGGTGAGGATCTTCCAGCCAGCCCAGTCGGACTCGTCCAGACCGTCTTCGATCGAGATGATCGGGTAACGTTCGGTCAGACCTTTGAGGTAGTCGGCGAAACCTTCAGCGGTGAACACCTGGCCTTCGCCGGACAGGTTGTACTTGCCGTCTTCGAAGAATTCGCTGGCTGCGCAGTCCAGAGCCAGGGTCACGTCGGTGCCCAGTTTGTAACCGGCGTTGGCGACTGCTTCGGAGATTACTTTCAGTGCGTCTTCGTTGGAAGCCAGGTTCGGTGCGAAACCGCCTTCGTCACCAACAGCGGTGCTCAGGCCACGAGCCTTCAGCACGGCTTTCAGGTGATGGAAAATCTCGGTGCCCATGCGCAGACCTTCCGAGAAAGACTTGGCGCCAACCGGCTGAACCATGAATTCCTGGATGTCGACGTTGTTGTCGGCGTGTTCGCCACCGTTGATGATGTTCATCATCGGAACCGGCATCGAGTACACACCCGGTGTGCCGTTCAGGTTGGCGATGTGTGCGTACAGCGGCAGGTCCTGATCCTGTGCAGCCGCCTTGGCCGCAGCCAGAGACACGGCGAGGATGGCGTTGGCGCCCAAGGTCGCTTTGTTTTCAGTACCGTCCAGCTTGATCATCGCGTGATCCAGCGCTTTCTGGTCGCTTGGGTCGGTGCCCAGCAGCAGATCGCGGATCGGACCGTTGATGTTGGCTACCGCCTTGAGCACGCCCTTGCCCAGGTAACGGCTCTTGTCGCCATCACGCAGCTCGAGCGCTTCACGCGAGCCAGTGGATGCACCGGACGGCGCGCAAGCGCTGCCGATGATGCCGTTGTCGAGAAGCACGTCCGCTTCCACGGTGGGATTGCCACGGGAGTCGAGAACTTCACGACCTTTGATGTCGACGATTTTTGCCATTGTTGTAAACACTCCAAAGTTGACGAAAACGACGCAGCTAGAGGAAATCTTTTTACCGTCGGCAAGTGGTGTGCAGCGGGCAGCTTGCAGACGACAACGCTCATACCCGAGGGCATGAGCGACAAATCGTGCGGTACTTTACCGGAGAATTGAGGTTTACGCGGTTTCTACCGTCGGAAAACTCTTCACCAGTTCGTCCAGGGCTTTGAGCTGGGCCAGGAATGGCTCCAGTTTGTCCAGACGCAAGGCGCAAGGGCCGTCGCATTTGGCGTTGTCCGGATCCGGATGCGCTTCGAGGAACAGCCCCGCCAGCGACTGGCTCATGCCAGCCTTGGCCAGGTCGGTGACTTGGGCGCGGCGACCGCCGGCGGAGTCGGAACGACCGCCAGGCATTTGCAGCGAATGGGTCACGTCGAAGAATACCGGGTACTCGAACTGCTTCATGATGCCGAAGCCGAGCATGTCGACCACGAGGTTGTTGTAGCCGAAGCTCGAACCGCGCTCGCAAAGGATCAACTGATCGTTACCCGCTTCCACGCACTTGTTCAGGATGTGTTTCATTTCCTGAGGCGCGAGGAACTGGGCTTTCTTGATGTTGATCACAGCGTTGGTCTTGGCCATCGCGACGACCAGATCGGTCTGGCGCGACAGGAAGGCCGGCAACTGGATGATGTCGCAGACCTCGGCGACGACCGCGGCCTGGTCAGGCTCGTGGACGTCGGTGATGATCGGCACGCCGAAGGCTTGTTTGATGTCCTGGAAGATGCGCATGCCCTCTTCCAGGCCAGGACCACGATAGGAGGTCACAGAAGAACGGTTGGCCTTGTCGAAGCTGGCCTTGAACACGTAAGGGATACCGAGTTTTTCGGTGACCTTCACGTACTCTTCGCAAACCTGCATGGCCATGTCACGGCTTTCCAGCACGTTCATGCCACCGAACAGCACCATGGGTTTGTCGTTGGCAATCTCGATGTCGCCGACGCGGATGATCTTCTGTGCCATCGGGGTTACGCCTTCTTCTGGTGTTGAGCCAATGCCGCTTTGACGAAGCCGCTGAACAGCGGATGGCCATCGCGTGGCGTCGAGGTGAACTCAGGGTGGAACTGGCAAGCGACGAACCATGGATGATCCGGAGCTTCGACCACTTCAACCAGCGCTGCATCGGAAGAACGACCGGAAATCTTCAGGCCGGCCTCGATGATTTGCGGCAGCAGGTTGTTGTTCACTTCGTAACGGTGACGGTGACGTTCGACAATCACATCCTTGCCGTAGCAGTCGTGCACCTTGGAGCCGGCTTCGAGCAGGCATTCCTGAGCGCCGAGGCGCATGGTGCCGCCCAGATCGGATGCTTCAGTACGGGTTTCGACTGCACCGGTAGCGTCTTCCCACTCGGTGATCAGACCGACAACCGGATGGCCGCTGGCACGATCGAACTCGGTGGAGTTGGCGTCTTTCCAGCCCAGCACGTTACGGGCGAACTCGATGACCGCCACTTGCATGCCCAGGCAGATACCCAGGTACGGAACCTTGTTTTCGCGAGCGTACTGAACGGCAGTGATCTTGCCTTCCACGCCACGCAGACCGAAGCCGCCCGGTACGAGGATCGCGTCGACGCCTTCCAGCAGCGCGGTGCCCTGGTTCTCGATGTCTTCGGAATCGATGTAGCGCAGGTTGACCTTGGTACGGTTGGTGATGCCGGCGTGACTCATCGCTTCGATCAGCGACTTGTAGGCGTCCAGCAGTTCCATGTACTTGCCGACCATCGCGATGGTGACTTCGTGCTCCGGGTTCAGCTTGGCATCGACGACCTTTTCCCACTCGGACAGGTCGGCGCCATTGCATTGCAAGCCGAAACGCTCGACGACGAAGTCGTCCAGACCCTGAGCGTGCAGCACGGCCGGGATCTTGTAGATGGTGTCGACGTCTTCCAGGGAGATCACCGCACGCTCTTCAACGTTGGTGAACAGCGCGATCTTGCGACGCGACGACACATCCACCGGATGGTCGGAGCGGCAGATCAGCACGTCTGGCTGCAGACCGATCGAACGCAGCTCTTTTACCGAGTGCTGGGTCGGTTTGGTCTTGGTCTCGCCCGCGGTAGCGATGTACGGAACCAGGGTCAGGTGCATCAGCATCGCGCGCTTGGAACCGACTTCCACACGCAACTGGCGGATGGCTTCGAGGAACGGTTGCGACTCGATGTCGCCAACGGTGCCGCCGATTTCCACCAAGGCCACGTCGGCATCGCCGGCACCCTTGATGATGCGACGCTTGATTTCGTCGGTGATGTGCGGAATCACCTGGATGGTTGCACCCAGGTAGTCACCACGGCGCTCTTTGCGCAGCACGTGCTCGTAGACACGGCCGGTGGTGAAGTTGTTGTTCTGGGTCATGGTCGTGCGGATGAACCGCTCGTAGTGGCCCAGGTCCAGGTCGGTCTCGGCGCCGTCGTGGGTGACGAACACTTCACCGTGCTGGAACGGGCTCATGGTGCCCGGGTCGACGTTGATGTACGGATCCAGCTTCAGCATGGTGACCTTAAGCCCCCGCGCCTCCAGGATGGCCGCCAATGAAGCCGATGCAATGCCTTTCCCCAAAGAAGAAACAACACCGCCCGTGACGAATATGTAGCGCGTCATGAAAAACCCTAGAAGTCTGCGTTAAAGCGGTCCGAGCCGCCGGGGAAAGCGAAGGAAGGCCGAAGCCCCCGATCACCTGCATTAATCACAGTGCACCTTTCAAAAAAACCGCCGCGTTGGGACAGACCGGAAGTGAAAACACCGGTACGTTGCTCGCTACACATTTTTTGGAATCGCCCAGCAAAGACTGCTTGGTAATCGGCAACTCCTGCAATTCAGGCGAATCCACAGAAGTTGTATCAAGAAGGGAGCGTAGTCTACCGGAATGCCCCCTTCATCTCAAACCTTGATCTTCGTCAGAAGGCTGCCAATGCAATCGCCAACCTTCCAGCGCATTGCCGTCGAGCCCCGGCAGGTTCGCCACGGCGAGCAATTCTTCACCGCGAAACAGCAGCGGCAATCTGCCACGCACGAAGCCCGGCACCGCGCGCTCATTGAGCAGGCGCTTGAGATCACGATGACCGCGATCCGTCAGATCCATCACCTCGCCGCCCTGCCGATAGCGGATTTGCAGCGGCCCGGCGGGAGTCTGGCCGATGAACATGACACGTCCGTTATCGGGCAAGCCTAGCGCTGACGACAGGTCGTGCCAGTCGCCGCTGACCACCGGCGTACGTAGCCATTGCCCGCTGAGCCACCACAAGCGACCGGCGCTTCGATGCAACTCGCCATCCGCCAGACGCCAGATTGGCGAGGCATCGATGCCAGCATCACGCAGATCCACCCAACCCGACCAATGGTCGGTGTCCGGCAGTCGGGTCAGCGACCCAAGCCAATGGCTGAGCGCGTTTCGCTGGCGGGCATCGGACAAGTTCGCGATAGCCGCAAACTCCAGTGACGGCAATCCCGACCACCCGAACTCACCGGGCAAGCCCGCCGTAGCCAGATCGATTCGCGCCAGCTCATCGAGCAAGCCTTGCGCCTCACGCAGATGCGCCGCACTACGGGCCATGCTGGCCTGCGCCTGCGGCCAGCGGCCGATCAGCAGCGGCATGACCTGATGGCGCAGATAGTTGCGCGAGAACTGCCGATCCTGATTTGACGGGTCCTCGACCCAACGCAGGCCATGATCCCGCGCATAGGCTTCCAACTCTGCGCGTGTGACGTCGAGCAACGGCCGCACCAGACTGCCCTGCCCCAGCGCTCGCGTGACCGGCATACCGGACAGCCCACGCACGCCGGCGCCACGCAGCAGACGGAACAACAGCGTTTCTGCCTGATCATCGCGATGCTGCCCGGTCAGCAACACATCATTGGCCTGTGTCGCCTCACTGAACGCCGCATAGCGCGCATCCCGCGCCGCGCGCTCCACACTCGCCCCCGGCTGCACCTGCACAAGCACAACTTGCAATGGCACCGCCAGTTCATCGCAGAAAGCCTGACAATGCGCCGGCCACGCGTCGGCCGCAGCCTGAAGGCCGTGATGAACATGGATGGCGCTTAGCGCCGGAATGGATTCGGTTTTGGCGAGATTGGCCAGGAGGTGCAGCAGAACGGTGGAATCGAGGCCACCGGAGAAGGCGATGCGCCAATGGGATGCACAGAGCCAGGGCTTGAGGTTGCGCAGAAGTCTGGAAGGCAAATCAATCGAGGGCTGACCCATTTTTCTACCTTTTCACAAACCAAATGTGGGAGCGGGCTTGCTCGCGAAAGCGGTGAAACAGCCAACACAGTCGTTGAATGTTACATCGCATTCGCGGGCAAGCCCGCTCCCACAGTGTTTTGCATTGTCAGCCAAAACGGCGTTCGATCAGAGACCGTAGCTCATCAGACGATCGTAACGACGCTTGAGCAGCGCTTCGTTGTCGAACTTCTTCAGCATCGCCAGTTGCGAGCTCAGCTCGGCGCGGATCGATGCAGCGGCCGCGGCCGGATCGCGGTGAGCGCCGCCCAGAGGCTCGCTGATCACCTTGTCGACGATGCCCAGGCCTTTCAGACGCTCGGCGGTGATGCCCATCGCTTCAGCAGCATCCGGCGCTTTCTCTGCGGTTTTCCACAGAATCGAAGCGCAACCTTCCGGCGAGATCACCGCGTAGGTCGAGTACTGCAGCATGTTCAACTGGTCGCACACACCGATTGCCAGTGCACCGCCGGAACCACCTTCACCAATCACGGTGGCGATGATCGGGGTTTTCAGGCGAGCCATGACGCGCAGGTTCCAGGCGATCGCTTCGCTCTGGTTGCGCTCTTCGGCATCAATACCAGGGTAGGCACCCGGGGTGTCGATGAAGGTCAGGATCGGCATCTTGAAACGCTCGGCCATTTCCATCAGGCGGCAAGCCTTGCGGTAGCCTTCCGGACGCGGCATGCCGAAGTTGCGGCGCACCTTTTCACGCACTTCACGGCCCTTCTGGTGACCGATCACCATCACTGGCTGGTCTTCCAGACGTGCCACGCCGCCCACAATGGCCGCGTCGTCGGAGAAGTGACGGTCACCGTGCAGTTCGTCGAACTCGGTGAAGATGTGGTCGATGTAGTCCAGGGTGTAAGGACGTTTCGGGTGACGCGCCAGACGTGCGATCTGCCAGCTGGTCAGCTTGCCGAAGATGTCTTCGGTCAGCGTCTTGCTCTTGTCCTGCAGGCGGGAGATCTCATCGCCGATATTCAGCGAATTGTCATTACCGACCAAGCGCAACTCTTCGATCTTGGCTTGCAGGTCGGCGATCGGCTGTTCGAAATCTAGAAAATTCGGGTTCATAGGCGTCCGTCTTGGGTCGTGTCCCAAGTGAGCTTGGGCCGGCCGGTTGTCTATTCGCGCCCTACCTTAAGGGAGAGGCGCGCTGAGGTCGAGATTAAAAATTCAGGTTGTGGGCAGGCGCTTTGATAGCACCTGCCGGTCAACGGTATTGGAGGAAGACGTTGTCTCGCCCGAACTGGTCACGCAGGGCTTGAATCAAGGCATCCGCCGGGTCGATCCGCCAGGTCTCGCCAAACTGCAGCAAGGTCTTCGCATCAGGACTGGTGTATTCCATGGTGATCGGGCAGGCCCCGCGATGACGCTTGAGCAAATCACCCAACCAGCGTAGCTGATCGCCTTTCAGATCCTGGGTCTGCAACTTCAGGCGCAGGCTCTCGGCCAGGTTGGTGCGCGCATCTTCCATGCTCATCACCCGCTTGACCCGCAGGCGCAGGCCGCCGGAGAAATCATCGTTGCTGACCTCGCCTTCGACCACCACCATCGCATCGGTCTGAAGCAGCGATTGCGCGGAGTGGAACGCATCGGCGAACAGCGACGCCTCGATCCGCCCGGAGCGGTCGTCGAGGGTAATGAAGCCCATCTTGTCGCCCTTTTTGTTCTTCATCACCCGCAGGGCGATGATCATCCCCGCCACGGTCTGCGTGTCCCGGGCCGGTTTCAGGTCGATGATGCGCTGACGGGCGAAACGGCGGATTTCACCTTCGTACTCGTCAATCGGGTGACCGGTCAGGTACAGGCCCAAGGTGTCTTTTTCACCTTTGAGGCGTTCCTTGAGGGTCAGCTCTTTCGCCTTGCGGTGGATCGCGTAAACGTCCGCGTCTTCCTCGACGAACAGCCCGCCAAACAGGTCGGCGTGGCCGCTGTCGCGGGTGCGCGCGGTCTGCTCGGCCGACTTGATCGCCTCTTCCATCGCCGCCAGCAGCACGGCGCGGTTGCGGTCGATGTTGGCCTGATAAGCCTTTTGTTCGTCGTGGAAATACGGACCGAGGCGATCCAGCGCACCGCTGCGGATCAGACCGTCCAGCGTGCGCTTGTTGATGCGTTTGAGGTCGACTCGGGCGCAGAAGTCGAACAAATCCTTGAACGGACCGGCCTGACGCGCCTCGGTGATCGCTTCCACCGGACCTTCGCCGACACCTTTGATCGCGCCCAGGCCGTACACGATGCGGCCTTCGTCGTTCACCGTGAACTTGAACTCCGAGGTGTTCACGTCCGGTGCGTCGAGGCGCAGCTTCATCGTGCGCACTTCCTCGATCAAGGTCACGACCTTGTCGGTGTTGTGCATATCCGCCGACAGTACCGCGGCCATGAATGGCGCCGGGTAGTGGGCTTTCAGCCAGGCGGTCTGGTACGAGACCAGGCCGTAGGCGGCGGAGTGGGATTTGTTGAAGCCGTAACCGGCGAACTTTTCTACCAGGTCGAAAATGTTACCGGCTAGATCCGCGTCGATGTTGTTCTTCGCGCAACCCTCGATGAAACCGCCGCGTTGCTTGGCCATTTCCTCAGGTTTCTTTTTACCCATCGCCCGACGCAGCATGTCCGCACCACCGAGGGTGTAACCGGCCATCACCTGGGCGATCTGCATCACCTGTTCCTGATACAGGATGATGCCGTACGTCGGCGCCAGTACCGGCTGCAAACCTTCGTACTGGTAATCCGGGTGCGGATAAGCAAGCTCCGCGCGACCGTGCTTACGGTTGATGAAGTCATCCACCATGCCCGATTGCAGCGGGCCCGGACGGAACAGGGCCACCAGTGCGATCAAGTCTTCGAGGCAGTCAGGCTTGAGCTTTTTGATCAGCTCTTTCATGCCGCGGGACTCAAGCTGGAACACTGCGGTGGTTTCAGCTTTTTGCAGCAGTTGATAAGTCGGCTTGTCATCCAGCGGGATGAACGCGATGTCCAGCGGCGGCTCGTTGACCTTGGCGCGGTCGCGGTTGATGGTCTTCAGCGCCCAGTCGATGATCGTCAGGGTCCGCAGGCCGAGGAAGTCGAACTTCACCAGACCGGCCGCCTCGACGTCGTCCTTGTCGAACTGGGTCACCAGACCATCGCCAGCCTCGTCGCAATAAATAGGCGAAAAGTCGGTCAGCTTGGTCGGCGCAATTACCACACCACCGGCGTGTTTACCGACGTTCCGCACCACGCCTTCGAGCTTGCGCGCCATCTCCCAGATTTCCGCCGCTTCTTCATCGACCTTGATGAAGTCGCGCAGGATTTCTTCCTGCTCGTAGGCTTTTTCCAGGGTCATGCCGACTTCGAACGGAATCATCTTCGACAGGCGATCCGCCAGGCCGAACGACTTGCCCTGGGCCCGCGCCACGTCACGCACCACAGCCTTCGCGGCCATGGAACCGAAGGTGATGATCTGGCTTACGGCGTTACGGCCGTATTTTTCGGCCACGTAATCGATTACCCGGTCGCGACCATCCATGCAGAAGTCGACGTCGAAGTCGGGCATCGATACCCGTTCCGGGTTGAGGAAACGTTCGAACAGCAGGTCATATTCCAGCGGGTCGAGGTCGGTGATCTTTTGCACATAGGCCACCAGCGATCCGGCACCCGACCCCCGGCCAGGGCCTACCGGCACACCGTTGTTCTTGGCCCACTGGATAAAGTCCATCACGATCAGGAAGTAACCAGGGAACCCCATCTGGATGATGATATCCAGCTCGAAATTCAGCCGGTCAACGTAGACCTGACGCTTGGCCTCGTAGTCCTCGGTGGTGTCCTTGGGCAGCAGCACGCTGAGGCGCTCTTCCAGGCCATCGAAAGAAACCTTACGGAAGTACTCGTCGATGGTCATGCCATCGGGAATCGGGTAATCCGGCAGGAAGTGCTTGCCCAGCTTCACATCGATGTTGCAACGCTTGGCGATCTCGACGGTGTTCTCGATCGCATCCGGCAGGTCGCTGAACAGCTCGGCCATTTCCTCGGCGCTTTTCAGATACTGCTGGTCGCTGTAGTTCTTCGAACGCCGCGGATCGTCGAGGGCCCGGCCCTCACCGATGCAGACACGGGTTTCGTGAGCGGCGAAGTCCTCCTGCTTGATGAAGCGCACGTCGTTGGTGGCTACCAGCGGCGCACCGAGCTTGTCGGCCAGGGCCACGGCGCCGTGCAATTGTTCTTCGTCGTTCGGACGATTGGTGCGCTGGATTTCCAGATAGAAGCGATCCGGGAACACCGCCATCCATTCGCGCGCCAGGGTTTCGGCCTCGGCAGGGTTGCCGCCGATCATGGCCATGCCGATCTCGCCTTCCTTCGCGGCGGACAGCATGATCAGGCCTTCGTTGGCCTCGGCGACCCACTCGCGCTCGATGATGACCATGCCGTTGCGCTGACCGTCGATGAAGCCACGGGAAATCAGCTCGGTCAGGTTGCGATAGCCCTGGGCATTCATGACCAGCAGGCTGAGGCGGCTCAGCGGACCATCCGGGTCCTTGTTCGACAGCCACAGGTCGGCGCCGCAGATCGGCTTGATCCCGGCGCCCATGGTGTTTTTATAGAATTTGACCAGCGAACACATGTTGTTCTGGTCTGTCACCGCAACGGCCGGCATGCCCATGCCGGTCAGGGCCTTGACCAGCGGCTTGATCCGCACCAGCCCGTCGACCAGGGAGTATTCAGTGTGCAGGCGTAGATGAACGAATGAAGCCGGCATAGTGATCCTGTCCAGTTACATAGAGACAACAAGGCCCGGATTGTACCGGGCCCTGAACAAAACATCAGCCTTGCCGCTAAACCTGCGTCAGGCCTTCGAGCGCTTCATAAGCCTGCCGCACCGGGGCAAACGAACGCCGGTGAATCGGCGTCGGCCCGAGGCGTGACAGCGCTTCCAGATGAACGGGGGTCGGATAGCCTTTATGGCCGCCGATGCCGTAACCCGGGTAGATCAATTCGAACGCCGCCATCTCGCGGTCGCGGCTGACCTTGGCCAGAATCGATGCTGCTGCAATCGCCGGCACCTTGCCGTCGCCCTGCACCACGGCTTCGGAACGCATTGGCAGTTTCGGACAGCGGTTGCCGTCGATCATCGCCAGTTTCGGCTGGATGTGCAGGCCAGCGACCGCGCGCTGCATCGCCAGCATGGTGGCGTGGAGGATGTTCAGCTCGTCGATTTCTTCGACTTCGGCGCGGGCGATGCACCAGCTCAACGCTTTTTCGCAAATTTCATCGTAGAGCTTTTCACGCCTGGCTTCGGTCAGTTTTTTCGAGTCGTTGAGACCGAGGATCGGCCGGTTCGGATCGAGGATAACCGCTGCCGTGACGACCGCACCGCACAACGGGCCGCGACCGACTTCATCGACGCCGGCCACCAGCTCTTCGACTTCGGCGACCAAGTTGAAATCCAGGCCCATCTGCATGCTTGTCTTGCTCATCGTGTTTGCCCGATCAGGTTCAGAACGGCGTCAGCCGCCTGATTGGAAGCGTCCAGACGCAGAGTGCGATGGATCTCGTCGAAGCCTCGCGTCTGCTCTTCGCCACCGTCGATCAACGGCGACAAGGTCTGGGCAAGTGCTTCGACCGTAGCATCATCCTGCAACAATTCCGGTACCAGCAATCGCTGGGCCAGCAGGTTCGGCAGAGATACGTACGGGCTCTTGACCATGCGCTTGAGAATCCAGAACGTCAGTGGTGCAAGACGGTAGGCCACGACCATCGGGCGCTTGTACAGCAGCGCCTCGAGGGTCGCAGTGCCTGACGCGATCAGGACTGCGTTGCACGCTGCCAGGGCCAAGTGGGATTTGCCGTCGAGCAAGGTCACCGGCAGGTCGCGACCGGCCAGCAGCTCTTCGAGCTGGGCACGGCGCTCGGGGTTGGCGCACGGTATGACGAAACGCACGCCCGGGCGCATGGCGCGCAGGCGCTCGGCGGTATCGAGGAACAGCGCGCCCAGACGACTGACTTCACCGCCACGGCTACCGGGCATCAACGCAACCAGCGGACCGTCCGGTAGACCCAGTTCGGCGCGCGCAGCGGTGCGATCGGCTTCCAGCGGAATGGTGTCGGCCAGCGTGTGGCCGACGAACCGCACCGGTACGCCCTTCTCTTCGTAAAATCTTGCTTCGAACGGCAGCAGCGTGAGCATCAGGTCGCAGCCTTCGCGAATCTTCAGCACCCGCTTCTGCCGCCACGCCCACACCGAAGGGCTGACGTAGTGCACGGTCTTGATCCCGGCCTGACGCAGCTTGAGTTCGATATTGAGATTGAAGTCCGGTGCGTCGATACCGATGAATACATCCGGCTTTTCAGCGATAAGCGTGGCGATCAGATCCTTGCGGCGCTTGAGCAGTTCACGCAACCGACCAAGAACCTCCACCAGCCCCATGACCGACAAACGCTCCATCGGAAAGTACGAGGTCAGGCCTTCGGCCTGCATCAGCGGACCGCCAACACCGATGAACTCCACCGCAGGATGCTGTGCCTTGAGGGCACGCATCAGACCGGCGCCCAGAATGTCACCGGAAGCTTCCCCCGCCACCAGCGCAATACGCAGATTGGCCATGGTCAGCGAGTGATGCCGCGGGTCGACGACTGGATGGAGTCACGGAACATCGCGACTTCCGGGAACTGTGCAGACGGCTCGGCCAGTTCTGCCAGCGCCTGTTCGACGGTCAGTCCCTGGCGATACACCGTTTTGTACGCACGGCGCAGCGCGTGAATGGCGTCTTCGCTGAAACCGCGACGGCGCATGCCCTCGAAGTTCATGCTGCGCGCTTCGGCCGGGTTGCCGAATACGGTGACGAACGCCGGAACGTCCTTGCCGATGGCCGTGCCCATGCCGGAAAAGCTGTGGGCGCCAATGTGGCAATACTGATGCACCAGGGTGAAACCGGACAGGATCGCCCAGTCATCAACGTGCACATGGCCAGCCAGCGCGGTGTTGTTGACCAAGATGCAGTGGTTGCCGATGACGCTGTCATGTCCGATGTGGGCATAGGCCATGATCAGGTTGTGATCACCCAGGGTCGTTTCGGAACGATCCTGAACCGTGCCACGGTGAATCGTCACGCCTTCGCGGATGACGTTGTGGTCACCGATCACCAGGCGAGTTTCTTCGCCTTTGTATTTCAGGTCCGGGGTGTCTTCGCCTACCGAGGAAAACTGGTAGATGCGATTGTGCTTGCCGATACGGGTCGGACCTTTGAGGATCACGTGTGGCCCGATCACCGTACCCTCGCCGATTTCCACACCTGCACCGATGATCGACCACGGGCCGACCTCGACGCCGTCAGCCAGAACGGCCGACGGATCGATGATTGCGCGAGGGTCAATCAAATTCATACTTTTTGTTCCGCACAGATGATCTCGGCCGAGCAGACCGGTTTGCCATCGACCGAAGCCTGGCATTCGAACTTCCAGATCTTGCGCTTGCAGCTGATAAACGTGGCTTCCAGGATCAACTGGTCACCAGGCTTGACCGGCTGACGGAAACGCAGTTTGTCGGAGCCAACGAAGTAGTACAAAGTGCCATCAGCCGGCTTCACGTCGAGCATCTTGAAACCGAGGATCCCGGCAGCCTGAGCCATCGCTTCAATGATCAGCACACCCGGCATGATCGGATGCGCAGGGAAGTGGCCATTGAAGAACGGTTCGTTGATGCTGACATTCTTGTAGGCGCGAATGCGCTTGCCTTCCGTATCCAGCTCCACTACCCGGTCCACCAGCAGGAACGGGTAACGGTGAGGCAGGTATTCGCGAATCTCGTTGATGTCCATCATTTCGGGGGGAAGCCTATGTAAAGATTGGGAGTGCGACTGACGCGCACTCCTCTAGCAAATCAAGGAGGCAGTCCAGAGGCTGTGCACACTTGATATGGAAATGGTATCAGCCTTCAGATGAAGCATTACCGCCAGGGGTCACTTCCCCTGCCTGCTTTTCCAGCTGTCGCAAACGTCGCGCGATGTCATCGAGCTGACGGATGCGTGCCGCGCTTTTGCGCCACTCGGCAGCCGGCTGCATGGCCGTTCCGGAAGAGTAGGCGCCCGGCTCGGTAATCGAGTGGGTCACCATGGTCATCCCGGTCAGGAATACGTTGTCGCAAATATCGATGTGTCCTACCAGGCCGACACCGCCAGCAAGCATGCAATGCTTGCCGATCTTGGTACTGCCGGAAATCCCGACACATGCCGCCATGGCGGTGTGATCACCGACCTGAACGTTGTGGGCGATCTGAATCTGGTTATCCAACTTCACACCGTTGCCGATCACGGTATCGGCCAAGGCGCCGCGGTCGATGGCGGTATTCACGCCGATCTCCACATCGTCGCCTATGGTCACGCCGCCGATCTGCGCGATCTTCTGCCAGATACCTTTCTCGTTGGCAAAACCGAAGCCTTCACCACCGAGTACGGCGCCGGACTGGATTACCACACGCTTACCAATCCGCACATCGTGATAGAGCGTGACCCGTGGGGCGAGCCAGCCGCCCTCGCCGATTTCGCTGCGGGCACCGATGACGCAATGAGCACCGAGGGTCACGTCCGCGCCAATTCGGGCACCAGCTTCGATCACCACGAAGGGGCCGACACTGGCGCTCGGATCGACCACGGCATCCTCGGCGATCACCGCCGTCGGATGAACGCCGGCAGTTGCCTTGGGCTTCGGATCGAACAGATGAGAAATGCGTGCGTAAGCCAGGTAAGGATCCGGCACCACTAGCGCATCACCGGCATAACCTTCGGCATCGGCAGCCTTGAGCAACAGGGCTGCAGCTTGCGAGCCTGCCAGGTATTTACGGTATTGGGGGTTTGCCAGAAAGCTCAACTGAGCTGGGCCAGCCTCCTGCAAGGTGGCCAGCCCAGTAATTTGCTTCTCGGGGTCGCCACTCAGGGTGGCGCCGAGGAACTCGGCCAACTGGCCGAGCTTGATAGTCACGGTCATGGGTTACTTCAGCTGATTCATGCGCTCGATAACCTGGCGCGTGATGTCGTACTGAGGTTTGACATCGATCACTGCGCCACGCTCGAACACCAGGTCAAAACCACCTTTCTTGATGACTTCTTCCACTGCGCTATCCAGTTTCGGCTTCAGTTGCTTGAGCATTTCGCGGTCGGCAACGGCTTTGGCTTCGTTCAGCTCCTTGGACTGGAACTGGAAGTCACGGGCCTTTTGCTTGAACTCGAGCTCCAGACGCTCGCGCTCGCCTTGCTGCATTTTGTCGCCACCAGCCATCAGACGATCCTGAATGCCCTTGGCGCTGCTTTCCAACGTCTTGAGCTTGGTCAGTTGCGGACCGAATTTCTTCTCGGCATCCACGGCGTATTTCTTGGCCGCGTCGGATTCCAGCAGAGCCATCTGATAGTTCAGGACGGCGATTTTCATGTCGGCAAATGCCGGGCCTGCCACCAGTACGGAGGCCAGGAGAACCAATTGAGTCAACTTACGCACGATGCACTCCTACAAAATCCATTGTCGTTGTCTTGGGTCAGACGCTTAGAAAGTCTGGCCGAGGGAGAATTGGAACACTTGAGTTTCAGCGTCATCCGGTTTCTTGATCGGCATCGCCAGTGCAAAACTCAGCGGGCCCAGTGCGGTGACCCAAGTCACGCCGACACCGACGGAACTGGCCATGTTGCTCAGACTGATGTCGTTGCATTGGGTGTTCGATTTCGTACCGTTGGCGTTCGTAGTATCGGAACACTTGGAGTCGAATACGTTACCGACATCCCAGAATACCGAAGTACGCAGGGAACGCTGATCCTTGACGAACGGCAGCGGGAACAGAACCTCGACACCGCCCTGGATCAGGACGTTACCACCGAACGGCAGCGGATCCTGGTCCGGGTCTCTCAGGGTGCCTGGGTTACTACCGGTACTTGGCGTGCTTCGCGGGCCAAGGGTGCTGTCTTTGAAACCACGGACCGAGTTGAAACCACCAGCATAGTAGTTTTCATAGAACGGCAGGCCGTCGGTCGAACCGTAACCGTCGCCATAACCCAGTTCGGTGTGTAGACGCAGGGTGTAGTTTTCGCTGATCGGCTGGAACAGCTGGCCACGGTAGTCAAGTTTGTAGAACGACAGATCGCTGCCTGGAATGGTGGTTTCCAGCGTCAGGCTCTGGGAACGACCGCGGGTCGGCAGTACACCCTTGTTCAAGGTGGATTCGGACCAGCCGGCCGAAGCCTTGAAGTTCAGGTACTTGTCGCCTTCCTTGTTAACGAAGTCGAAAATCTCGTCAACGGTGTAGGTACCGGTCTTGATCTCGTCCTGCTGAGCGGACAGACCAAAGGTCAGACGCGAAGTCTCGCTGATCGGGTAGCCCACGTTCACCCCGGCACCCAGGCTGTCTACCGCATAGCTCGCTACGTCGACGTCGAGGTCTTTGTAGTCGGTGGTGCGGTAGAACGCGTTGTAACCCAGGCTCACGCCATCGGCGGTCCAGTAGGGGTCCACGTAGCCGAAGTTGTAGCGGCTCTGGTATTCGCTGCGGGTCAGGCCGACGCTGACGCGGTTACCTGTACCCAGGAAGTTGTTCTGGGTGATCGAACCACCGAGGATCAGACCGGCGCTCTGGGCGAAACCGACGCTGGCGGTGATCGAACCGGAAGCCTGTTCTTCAACGCTATAGTTCACATCAACCTGGTCGTCGACGCCCGGTACGGCCGGGGTCTCGACGTTGACTTCTTTAAAAAAGCCCAGACGCTCCAGACGGGTCTTGGACTGGTCGATCAGGTAGGTCGAAGCCCAGCCACCTTCCATTTGACGCATTTCACGACGCAGCACTTCGTCCTCGGACTTGGTGTTGCCACGGAAGTTGATGCGGTTGACGTAGGCACGCTTGCCCGGATCGACAGCAAACAGGATATCGACGGTGTGATCTTCGTCGTGCGGTTGCGGCACGCCGTTGACGTTGGCGAAGGTGTAACCCTCGTTACCCAGACGACGGGTGATCAGTTCGGAAGTGGTGGTCATCAGCTTGCGCGAGAACACCTGGCCCTTCTGTACCAGCAACAGCGACTTGACTTGATCTTCAGGGACTTTCAGGTCACCGCTGAGCTTGACATCACGAACGGTGTACTTTTCACCTTCGTTGACGTTGACGGTGATGTAGACATGCTTCTTGTCCGGGGTGATGGACACCTGGGTCGAAGCGATATCCATGTTGATATAACCGCGATCCAGGTAGTAGGAACGCAGACGCTCCAAGTCACCGGAAAGCTTTTCACGAGCGTACTTGTCGTCGTTCTTGAAGAACGACAGCCAGTTGGTGGTTTTCAGTTCGAACAGGTCGGTCAGGTCTTCCTCGGGAAAAACCGTGTTGCCTACCACGTTGATGTGCTGAATGGCGGCGACGGTGCCTTCGTTGATCTTCACTTTCAGGCCGACACGGTTGCGCGGCTGCGATACCACTTCGGTATCGACGGTAGCCGAGTAACGACCTTGAGCAACGTATTGACGTTGCAGCTCGTTACGCACGCCCTCGAGGGTCGCGCGCTGGAAGATCTCGCCTTCGGCCAGACCGGATTGTTTCAGGCCTTTCATCAGGTCTTCGGTAGAGATCGCCTTGTTGCCTTCGATCTCGATGCTCGCGACCGAGGGACGTTCAACGACGGTGATCACCAGAACGTTGCCTTCGCGACCCAGCTGGATATCTTGAAAGAAACCGGTTTTGAACAACGCACGAGTGGATTCCACCAGGCGACGATCGTCTACCTGTTCACCGACGTTCAACGGCAACGCCCCAAAGACGCTACCCGCGGAAACCCGCTGGAGGCCGTTGACGCGAATATCAGAGATGGTGAAGGACTCGGCGTGAACTTCGGCGATCATCAATGCGGTAAGCACCGCAGTTAGCAGCAGACGTTTCATGAAGTCCTTTCTTATTCCAACTGGCAATAAACAAACTGCCGCAAAATGCGGCAGATTCGCAATTCAGCGAAGCGTTACAGACGACCCAGATCGTTGACCAGAGCAAGCAACATCACCCCGACCACCAAACTGATGCCGATCTGTATCCCCCAACCTTGCACCCGATCCGACAAGGGACGACCACGCGCCCACTCGATCAGATAAAACAGCAAATGCCCCCCATCCAGTACAGGAATGGGCAGCAAATTCAGAACCCCCAGGCTAATACTCAGATAAGCAAGGAAATTCAGGAAATCAGCGACGCCCGACTGGGCAGAAGCGCCCGCCACTTTAGCAATGGTTATCGGTCCACTCAAGTTTTTTACCGAGAGCTCGCCGAAGAGCATTTTCTTCAGTGAATCCAGCGTCAGGACGCTCATGGTCCAGGTACGTCGGGCACCCTCGCCAATCGCTGCCAAAGGCCCGTAGCTGACCTCGCGAATCATCTCCGGCGGCCAGTCGACAGCCTTCACACCTGCCCCCAGGTAACCGCTTGGCGACTTTTTATCGCCACGTGCAGCCAGCGTGACAGGGACGTCGATTTGAACACCGTCGCGCTCGACGCGCAGCACGATTTTGGTATCAGGACGCGTACGAACGGTGTCGACCACCTGCTGCCAGTCATCCAGCGCCTTACCATCCAGCGCCAGCAGACGATCGCCGGTTTTCAGTCCGGCAGCCTGGGCCGGACCTTTCGGGTCGAGTTCGGCCAGCACCGGCGGCAGTGCGGGGCGCCAAGGGCGAATGCCGAGAGAACGAATCGGATCCGGCTCGTCAGCCCCCTTGAGCCATTTATCGAGTGCCAGTTCACGAGGCGTATCAGCCGTAGAGCCCTGCTCGCGCACCAGTACCTGCAAGGAACCGCTTTCTCCGAGACGTCGCACCAGTTGCAGGTTGACCGCCGCCCAGCCCGAGGTCGGCTCGCCGTCGATCGCGACAATTTCCTGACCGGCGCTCAGTCCGGCCGTTGCGGCGATGCTGCCCGGCTCCACCGAACCGATGACCGGGCGAATCTGCTCGCTACCGAGCATGGCCAGCACCCAGAAGAACGCCAGCGCGAGCAGAAAGTTGGCCACAGGGCCGGCCGCGACGATGGCAATGCGCTGACGAACAGACTTGCGATTGAATGACTGATGAAGCTGATCGGCCGGTACTTCGCCTTCGCGCTCATCGAGCATCTTGACGTAGCCACCCAGCGGAATGGCCGCGACCACGAACTCGGTGCCCTGTTTGTCATGCCAGCGCAGCAGCGGCATGCCGAAGCCCACGGAGAAACGCAGAACCTTGACCCCACAGCGACGCGCGACCCAGAAATGGCCGAATTCGTGAAAGGTGACCAGCACACCCAGAGCGATCAGGGTGCCGGCAATCATATAGAGCGCGCTCATCTACTTTCTCCGCAATCCTGTCCAGTGCCGCGTGAAGCCATGTGTTGCAAGACCTATCGGTCGTGACGCTTCAACCACTGCCCGGCCAATGCCCTGGCAGTCGCGTCCGCGGTAAACACCGCATCGAGATCGTTCAACGCCACTACCGGCTCGAGATTCAAGACTTCCTCGATGATACTCGCGATTTCCAGATAGCGAACCCGTCCGTCGAGAAACGCGGCAACCGCCACTTCATTCGCCGCATTGAGCATGGCCGGGGCGCTGTTTCCAGCCTCGGCAGCCTGGCGCGCCAGACGCAGGCACGGAAAGCGCTCTTCGTCGGGGGCTTCGAAATCCAGGCGCGCAACAGCGAACAGATCCAGCGGCGCCACACCCGAGTCAATGCGCTCAGGCCAAGCCAGGGCGTTGGCAATCGGCGTGCGCATGTCGGGATTACCCAACTGCGCCAGCACCGAACCGTCCACATAATCGACCAGCGAATGAATCACGCTCTGCGGATGAATCACCACCTCGACTTGCGAAGGCTTGGCATCGAACAACCAGCAGGCCTCGATCAACTCGAGCCCTTTGTTCATCATGCTGGCCGAATCCACGGAGATCTTGCGCCCCATCGACCAGTTCGGGTGTGCGCAGGCCTGATCAGGTGAAACATGCGCCAACTCAGCCATCGGCGTCTGCCGGAAAGGGCCGCCAGAGGCTGTCAGCAAAATCCGACGGACTCCAACGTTACTCAACCCGCGAGCAAAGTCCTGCGGCATGCACTGGAAAATCGCGTTGTGCTCGCTGTCGATCGGCAACAGCACCGAACCACTCTTGCGCACGGCCTGCATGAACAAGGCGCCGGACATAACCAGCGCTTCCTTGTTGGCCAGGAGAATCTTCTTGCCCGCCTCGACAGCCGCGAGAGTCGGGCGCAGACCAGCGGCGCCGACAATGGCGGCCATGACAGCATCCACCTCGGGCGCAGCAGCGACCTGACACAAGCCTTCCTCACCGACCAGCACCTGCGTCGACAGGCCTGCCGCACGCAAATCGTCCTGCAGGTTGCGAGCAGCGCCGGCTTCCGGCACTACTGCATATTTCGGGAGATGGCGAATACACAGGGCAAACAGTTCGCTCAAACGGGTAAAGCCGCTCAAGGCGAAAGCCTGATAACGCTCCGGATGCCGGGCGATGACATCCAGGGTGCTCAGACCGATCGAACCGGTCGCACCCAGAACTGTAACCTGCTGCGGGCGACTCACGACGCCGCCATCCACAACAGCACCGCAAAGACCGGGATCGCCGCCGTCAGGCTGTCGATGCGGTCCAGCACGCCACCGTGGCCGGGCAGCAGATTACTACTGTCCTTGATGCCAGACTGACGCTTGAACATGCTTTCGGTCAGATCGCCCACCACCGAGATGAAGACGATCACCGCAGCACCGATCAAGCCCTTGAACAGTTGCGCTACCGTCCAGTCACGGAACAGAGCGACCAGCGTGGTGATAACCAGGCTCAGCGCCAGACCGCCATACACGCCTTCCCAGCTCTTGCCGGGACTGACTTGCGGCGCCAGCTTGCGCTTGCCGAACGCACGACCGGAGAAATACGCCCCGATGTCAGCGCCCCAGACCAGCACCATCACCGCCATGATCAACCAGTTGCCGAGCGGGTATTGCTTGATCTGCACCAGCCCTTGCCAGGCGGGCAACAGAATCAGCAATCCGATCACCAGTTTGCTGGCGGCACTGGACCAGCGCTCGCTGGAACGCGGGTACGTCAGCACCAGCCATGTTGCCAGTGCCCACCAGATCACCGAAGCGCCCAGCACCCATGGCGCCAGCCCCGGCAGGATGTACATGACGAACAGCATCAGCGCGACCACCGCGGCGTAGCCGACACGAAATGCCTGCGCAGTGAAGCCGGCCAGACGCGCCCATTCCCAGGCGCCCAGGCTCACGACCAGACCGATGAACAGGGCAAAACCGGAACCCTCGAGCAGGAAAAAACCGCCCAGAGCGATCGGCAGCAGAATCAGTGCAGTGATGATGCGTTGTTTAAGCATTAAACCCGGGCTCCAGCTTCGACCTGCTCGCTCGTTTTACCGAAGCGGCGCTGGCGCAAAGCGAAATCGGCCAGTGCATTGCGCATGGCTTCGTGTTTGAAGTCCGGCCAGAACAGGTCGGAGAAGTACAACTCGGCGTAAGCCAGCTGCCACAAGAGGAAGTTGCTGATGCGGTGCTCGCCACCGGTGCGGATACACAAGTCGGGCAACGGCAGATCACCGGTGACCAGACAGGTCTGCAGCAGATCCGGCGTGATGTCTTCCGGCCGCAGATGACCGGCCTGGACCTCGCGTGCCAGACGCTGCGCCGCTTGCGCGATATCCCACTGACCGCCGTAATTGGCGGCGATCTGCAGGATAAAACGGTTGGCACCGGCGGTCATCGCTTCGGCTTCACGCATGGCTGCCTGAAGCTCCGGATGAAACCGCGTACGATCACCAATGATGCGCAGACTGATGTTGTTGTCGTTCAGGCGCTTGGCCTCGCGACGCAGCGCCTTGAAGAACAGATCCATCAAGGCACTGACCTCATCAGCCGGACGCTGCCAGTTTTCACTGGAGAAGGCGAACAGGGTCAGCACCTCGACCCCGGCCTCGGCACACACCTCGATCACCGCCCGAACAGCGTCCACGCCCGCTTTATGCCCGGCGACACCCGGCATAAAGCGTTTTTTCGCCCAGCGATTGTTACCATCCATGATGATCGCGACATGGCGCGGCACCGCGGACGGCGCAGTCTGCTTGGTCTTGTCCATTAAAACTCGACCCTTAAACGGCCATCAGATCCGCTTCTTTTTCCTTGGTAGCCGCGTCGATATCCGCTTCAGCCTTGTCGGTCAGTTTCTGGATATCAGCCGCTGCACGGCGCTCTTCGTCTTCGCTGATTTCCTTGTCCTTGACCAGTTTCTTCAGATCGCCCAGCGCATCGCGACGAATGTTGCGTACCGCGACACGAGCATCTTCGGCGGCAGCACGGGCCTGCTTGGTGAAGCCCTTGCGGGTTTCTTCAGTCAGAGCCGGCATGGAAACCAGCAGCAACTCACCCAGGTTGGTCGGGTTCAGGTTCAGGCCGGCATTCATGATCGCCTTGTCAACCGCGGTCAGCATGTTGCGCTCGAATGGCACGACCTGCAGGGTCCGGGAGTCTTTCACCGTGACGTTGGCAACACCGCTCAACGGTGTGTCTGCGCCGTAGTACGGCACCATCACGCTACCCAGGATGCTCGGGTGAGCCTTGCCGGTACGAATCTGGCCGAATGCATGACTCAGCGACTCGATCGACTTCTTCATGCGCTCTTGAGCGTCTTTCTTGATTTCGTTGATCATTGTTGGACTTCCTCGATCAGAGTGCCTTCAGCGCCACCATGCACGATGTTCAGCAGGGCGCCCGGCTTGTTCATGTTGAATACGCGCAGCGGCATCTTGTGATCGCGGCACAGGCAGATAGCCGTCAGATCCATTACACCCAGCTTGCGATCCAGTACTTCATCGTATGTCAGATGATCGAACTTCTCGGCATGCGGGTCTTTGAACGGGTCAGCGGTGTAGACGCCATCGACCTTGGTCGCCTTGAGCACGACATCAGCGTCGATTTCAATGGCGCGCAGGCAGGCTGCCGAATCCGTGGTAAAGAACGGATTGCCGGTACCGGCCGCGAAAATCACCACGTCTTTTGAGTTCAAGTGGCGCATGGCCTTGCGACGGTCATAGTGATCGGTCACACCGACCATGGAAATGGCCGACATCACGATGGCCGAGATATTGGCACGTTCCAAAGCATCGCGCATGGCCAGAGCGTTCATCACAGTGGCCAGCATGCCCATGTGGTCGCCCGTGACCCGGTCCATGCCGGCCTTGCTCAGCGCCTCACCGCGGAACAGGTTGCCACCGCCGATCACCAGACCGACCTGTACGCCGATGCCGACCAACTGGCCGACCTCCAGTGCCATGCGATCCAGCACTTTCGGATCGATCCCGAACTCTTCCGAGCCCATCAGGGCCTCGCCGCTAAGCTTGAGTAGAATGCGTTTATAGCGAGCCTGATAACCACTGCCCTGCTGAGCCATTGCGAATCTCTCCTGCGGCGTATTTTAAAAATTCTTTGCGAGCTGTTTACAGCTGGCGTTCACTCTAGCTTGGCGCTGCTTCAGCGCCATCGGAACATGGCTTTGTAAGTCAGTTCCAAGGGGAAACCAATAAAAATTGGTAACCCTATCTGAAAAGAGGCTGCGCGCGTGAGCGGGCAGCCTCTTTCGGGCGACAGTTGAAAAACCGTCTTACTGCTTGGCGGCAGCCACTTGAGCGGCAACTTCGGCAGCGAAGTCATCAACCGGCTTCTCGATGCCTTCGCCTACTTTGAAGTAAGTGAAGGAAACGATTTCAGCACCGGCTTTCTTGGCCAGCTCACCAACCTTGACTTCCGGGTTCATGACGAAAGCTTGCTCTTTCAGCGAGGCTTCGGCCTTGAACTTGGTAATACGACCGTTGATCATGTTCTCAACGATGTTTTCCGGCTTGCCAGCGATCTTGTCGGCATTCAGTTGCAGGAATACGTTCTTCTCGCGCTCGATGGCCTCGGCGGAGATTTCCGACGCGTCCAGGAACTCTGGGTTCGAAGCTGCAACGTGCATCGCGATATTCTTGGCCAGGTCGACGTCGCCGCCGTTCAGAACAACCACTGCACCAATCTTGTTGCCGTGCAGGTAAGCACCTACAACGTCACCCTCAACACGCGCCAGACGACGGATGTTGACGTTTTCGCCACACTTGGCAACCAGGGCTTCACGAGCAGCTTCACGCGAAGCGATCAACGGAGCCGCGTCAGTCAGCTTCTGAGCGAACGCTTCTTCAAGGCTTTCGCTGACGAAGTTCTTGAAGTCGTCCTGCAGGGCCAGGAAGTCGGTCTGCGAGTTCACTTCCAGCAGAACGGCGGACTTGCCGTCAGCCTTGACGGCGATAGCGCCCTCAGCGGCAACGTTGCCGGCTTTCTTGGCAGCCTTGATCGCGCCCGAAGCACGCATGTCATCAATGGCTTTTTCGATGTCGCCGCCAGCCTTTTCCAGGGCTTTCTTGCAATCCATCATGCCTTCGCCGGTACGCTCGCGCAGTTCTTTGACCAACGCTGCAGTAATTGCTGCCATTTTCAAATTCCTCTTGGATAGGTTTTCAACCATTCCACCCGATCGAACGGGCGTTCAATTCTTCCCGAACCACCTTGTAGCCGCTGCACGTTACAGATGCTGTAGCTGCGCTGCCGACAAATGGTTTTCGAGGTGGCAAAAAGGGGGCCAAGCCCCCTTTTTGCTTACTGAGTCAACGCCAGGGCGTCAATTACTCAGCTGCAGCCTGAGTTTCTTCAGCTGCGAATTCTACAGTGCCGCCAGCAACGTTGTTGCGACCGCGGATTACTGCGTCAGCCATCGAACCCATGTACAGCTGGATAGCGCGGATTGCGTCATCGTTGCCTGGGATGATGTAGTCAACGCCTTCCGGGCTGCTGTTGGTATCGACAACGCCGATGACCGGGATGCCCAGCTTGTTGGCTTCGGTGATCGCGATGCGCTCGTGATCAACGTCGATCACGAACAGTGCGTCTGGCAGACCGCCCATATCCTTGATGCCGCCCAGCGAACGATCCAGCTTTTCCAGGTCACGGGAGCGCATCAGCGCTTCTTTCTTGGTCAGCTTGGCGAAAGTACCGTCTTCGGCTTGTACTTCAAGGTCACGCAGACGCTTGATGGAAGCACGGATGGTCTTGAAGTTGGTCAGCATGCCGCCCAACCAGCGGTGATCGACGTACGGCGAACCGCAACGTGCTGCTTCTTCAGCAACGATCTTGCCAGCGGAACGCTTGGTGCCGACGAACAGAATCTTGTTTTTACCCTGGGCCAGACGCTCTACGAAAGTCAGAGCTTCGTTGAACATTGGCAGGGTTTTTTCAAGGTTGATGATGTGAATCTTGTTACGCGCGCCGAAAATGTATTTACCCATTTTCGGATTCCAGTAACGGGTTTGGTGACCGAAGTGCACACCGGCCTTCAGCATATCGCGCATGTTGACTTGGGACATGATAGTTCCTTGATAAGTCGGGTTGGGCCTCCACGTATCCCAATGACCAACCATTGATCCGAGGATCAAAGGCACCCAGGCCATCGTGTCGACACGTGTGTGGGTTAATGCTCTCGGGGCTATCCCCGGAAAGCGGCGCATTTTATACCACAGGGACGACGCAAACGGAACCCGGAATCTGCAATCGCGTCAGGGACATGCGCGCCAGCCCCTTGGAATCGGGACAATGCACCGCATTGTATAGAGAGAAGCGATGCACGCAGGCGCGGATTTGCGCCTTTGGTCTGTTAGAATCGCGTTTTTCAGGGCCGCAAAATCAACCGCCGCGCCCCTATTCGTATCAGCAAGCGCCGCCGAGCGCAGAGAGAGCCTGTATGACCGTCACCCTCAAAACCCCCGAGGACATCGCTGGCATGCGCGTCGCCGGCAAACTGGCCGCCGATGTGCTGGAAATGATTGCCGAGCACGTCAAACCGGGCGTGACCACCGATGAGCTGAACCAGATCTGCCACGACTATATCGTCAACGTCCAGCAGGCCATCCCTGCCCCGCTCAACTACAAGGGCTACCCGAAGTCGATCTGCACCTCGATCAACCATGTGGTCTGCCACGGCATCCCGAACGACAAGCCGCTGAAAAACGGCGACACCCTGAACATCGACGTCACGGTGATCAAGGACGGCTACCACGGCGACACCAGCCGCATGTTCCACGTCGGCACCGTGCCGGTCTGGGCCGAGCGCCTGTCGCAGGTCACCCAGGAATGCATGTACAAGGCGATCGAAATCGTCAAACCCGGCTGCCGACTCGGCGACATCGGCGAAATCATCCAGAAGCACGCGGAAAAGAACGGCTTCTCGGTGGTGCGCGAATTCTGCGGCCACGGCATCGGCAAGGTGTTCCACGAGGAGCCGCAGATCCTGCACTACGGCCGCGCCGGCACCGGCATGGAACTGAAGGCCGGCATGACCTTCACCATCGAGCCGATGATCAACCAGGGCAAGGCCGACACCAAAGTACTGGGCGACGGCTGGACCGCGATCACCAAGGATCGCAAGCTGTCGGCACAGTGGGAACACACTTTGCTTGTCACCGACACCGGCTACGAGATCTTCACCCTGCGCAGCGACGACACCATCCCGCGCATCTCGGCCTGATCCAGACACCGCTCCCAGCCTATAGAAGGAAAGCCAATCGATGCCGCAGGTGGATCCCGAACTCTTCGACCGCGGCCAGTTCCAGGCTGAACTGGCCCTGAAAGCGAGTCCCATTGCGGCGTTCAAGAAGGCGATCCGCCAGGCCCGCGAAGTGCTCGATGCACGTTTTCGGGCCGGTCGCGACATCCGGCGACTGATCGAAGACCGGGCCTGGTTCGTCGACAACATTCTGCAAAAGGCCTGGGACCAGTTCGACTGGAGCGAAGACGCCGACATCGCGCTGGTCGCGGTCGGCGGCTACGGTCGCGGTGAGCTACACCCTTACTCCGACATCGACCTGCTGATCCTGCTAGACAGCGCCGACCACGAAATTTTCCGCGACTCCATCGAACGTTTTCTGACGCTGCTGTGGGACATCGGCCTGGAAGTCGGTCAGAGCGTTCGTTCGGTCGACGAGTGCGCCGAAGAGGCCCGCGCCGACCTGACGGTGGTCACCAACCTGATGGAAAGCCGCACCATCTGCGGCCCCGAGCGCCTGCGCCAGCGCATGCTCGACGTCACCAGCACGGCACACATGTGGCCGAGCAAGGATTTCTTCCTGGCCAAGCGCGCCGAGCAGAAGGCTCGCCACCACAAGTACAACGATACCGAATACAACCTGGAACCCAACGTCAAAGGCTCGCCCGGCGGACTACGGGATATCCAGACGATTCTGTGGGTGGCCCGTCGTCAGTACGGCACCCTGAACCTGCGCGCCCTGGCCGGCGAAGGATTTCTGGTCGAGAGCGAAAACGCCCTGCTCGCGTCCTCTCAGGAATTCCTGTGGAAAGTGCGTTACGCCCTGCACATGCTCGCCGGTCGCTCCGAAGACCGCCTGCTGTTCGATCACCAGCGCACCATTGCCGGGCTGCTGGGTTTTGAAGGCGACGACGCCAAACAGGCCGTCGAAAACTTCATGCAGCAGTACTTCCGCGTCGTGATGAGCATCGCCCAGCTCAGCGACCTGATCATCCAGCACTTCGAGGAAGTCATCCTCGCCCCGGAAGACGAAGCGCCGCCGCAGCCGATCAACTCGCGCTTCCAGTTGCACGATGGCTACATCGAAGCACGCAACGACAACGTGTTCCGCCGCACGCCGTTCGCCATGCTCGAGATCTTCGTGCTGATGGCCCAGCAGCCGGAAATCAAAGGCGTACGCGCCGACACCATTCGTCTGCTGCGGGAAAACCGTCACCTGATCGACGACAACTTCCGCAACGACATCCGCAACACCAGCCTGTTCATCGAGCTGTTCAAGTGCAAGATCGGCATCCACCGCAACCTGCGGCGGATGAACCGTTACGGCATCCTCGGGCGCTACCTGCCGGAGTTCGGCTTCATCGTCGGGCAGATGCAGCACGACCTGTTCCACATCTATACGGTCGATGCGCACACGCTGAACCTGATCAAACACCTGCGCAAATTGCAGTACTCACAGGTGTCGGAAAAATTCCCGCTGGCCGCCAAGCTCATGGCCAAATTGCCGAAACCCGAACTGATCTACATGGCGGGTCTGTATCACGACATCGGCAAGGGCCGGCACGGCGACCACTCGGATATCGGCGCAGTGGATGCCGAGGCGTTCTGCCAGCGCCACCAACTGCCGGTGTGGGACAGCCGCCTGATCGTCTGGCTGGTGCAGAACCACCTGGTGATGTCGACCACCGCCCAGCGCAAAGACTTGTCCGATCCGCAAGTAATCCATGACTTCGCCTTGGCGGTCGGTGACGAAACCCGTCTCGACTACCTGTACGTGCTGACCGTGGCCGACATCAACGCGACCAACCCGACCCTGTGGAACTCGTGGCGCGCCAGTCTGTTGCGCCAGCTCTACACCGAAACCAAGCGTGCCTTGCGCCGCGGCCTGGAGAATCCGGTCGATCGCGAAGAGCAGATCCGCCAGACCCAGAGCGCAGCGCTGGATATCCTGGTACGCGGCGGCACCGATCCCGACGACGTCGAGCAATTATGGGCGCAACTGGGCGACGACTACTTCCTGCGTCACACCGCCGGCGATGTGGCCTGGCACACCGACGCCATTCTCCAGCAACCGGCCGACGGCGGTCCGCTGGTGCTGATCAAGGAAACCACCCAGCGCGAATTCGAGGGCGGCACGCAGATCTTCATCTATGCGCCGGACCAGCACGACTTCTTCGCCGTGACCGTGGCCGCGATGGACCAGCTCAACCTGAACATTCACGACGCCCGGGTCATCACGTCCAGCAGTCAGTTCACCCTCGACACCTACATCGTGCTCGATACCGATGGCGACTCGATCGGCGACAATCCGGTCCGGGTCAAACAGATTCGCGAAGGCCTGACCGAAGCCCTGCGCAACCCGGCCGACTACCCGACGATCATCCAGCGTCGGGTGCCGCGCCAGCTCAAGCATTTCGCGTTCGCCCCGCAGGTGACGATCCACAACGATGCCCAGCGCCCGGTAACGGTACTGGAACTCACTGCACCGGATCGCCCGGGCCTGCTGGCACGGGTCGGCGGGATTTTCCTCGAGTTCGACCTGTCGCTACAGAACGCCAAGATCGCCACCCTGGGCGAGCGGGTGGAAGACGTGTTCTTCATCACCGACGCCCACAATCAACCGCTGTCCGACCCGCTGCTGTGCAGCCGTTTGCAGGATGCCATCGTCGAACAGCTGAGCGTCAATCAGGAACCCGATATCAAACTGTCGCGCATCAGCATTTGATTGCGCGCCCGGCTTCAATCGCTTTGCACGAGATCCCGCACCGATGAACAACGCTCTGTCCCAGCTTCAGCCCTACCCGTTCGAAAAGCTCCGCGCCCTGCTCGGCAGCGTCACGCCAAACCCGGACAAGCGCCCGATCGCACTGTCCATCGGCGAACCGAAGCACCGCTCGCCAAGCTTTGTCGCCGAGGCGCTGGCGAACAATCTGGATCAGATGGCGGTGTACCCGACCACTCTCGGTATCCCGGCCCTGCGCGAAGCCATCGCCGCCTGGTGCGAGCGTCGTTTCAACGTGCCGGGCGGCTGGATCGACCCGGCGCGCAACGTGCTGCCGGTCAACGGCACTCGTGAAGCACTGTTCGCCTTTACCCAGACCGTGGTCAACCGTGGCGACGACGCGCTGGTGGTCAGCCCGAATCCGTTCTATCAGATCTATGAAGGCGCAGCGTTCCTCGCCGGCGCCAAGCCGCACTACCTGCCGTGCCTGGACGAGAACGGCTTCAACCCGGACTTCGACGCGGTTTCGCCGGACATCTGGAAGCGCTGCCAGATCCTGTTCCTGTGCTCGCCGGGCAACCCGACCGGTGCGCTGATCCCGGTCGACGTGCTGAAAAAACTGATCGCCCTGGCCGACGAATACGACTTCGTGATCGCCGCCGACGAGTGCTACAGCGAACTGTACTTCGACGAGCAGACTCCGCCGCCGGGCCTGCTCAGCGCCTGCGCCGAACTGGGTCGCAAGGACTTCAAGCGTTGCGTGGTGTTCCACAGCCTGTCCAAGCGCTCGAACCTGCCGGGCCTGCGCTCCGGTTTCGTTGCCGGCGATGCCGATATCCTCAAGGGCTTCCTGCTGTACCGCACCTACCACGGCTGTGCGATGCCGGTTCAGACCCAACTGGCCAGCGTTGCCGCGTGGAATGACGAAGTGCACGTGCGCGCCAACCGTGCGCTGTATCGCGAGAAGTTCGATGCCGTGCTGGCGATCCTCAGCCCGGTGATGGACGTGCAGCGTCCGGATGGCAGCTTCTACCTGTGGCCAAATGTGCAAGGTGACGATGCCGCGTTCTGCCGGGATCTGTTTGCCGAAGAGCACGTGACCGTGGTGCCGGGCTCGTACCTGTCCCGTGACGTCGATGGCGTCAATCCGGGTGCCGGGCGTGTGCGCATGGCACTGGTTGCGCCGCTGGCGGAATGCGTCGAGGCCGCCGAGCGCATCCGCGATTTCGTTTTGCGCCACAAGTAATGCCTGAACGCCCGTGCCGGGCAATCCGGCACGGGCGATCAAATATCACGTAACAGTTCCCCTCCTTTTCTACCCCACTCCCCTGCGCACCAGACGTTAGTCTTGAGCGGCGCCGTTCGCTGCGCATCACTAAAAACCGACCTTTGACTTCATGGAAGAAGTGAAAATGACAGAACTGCTCGATTGCCAACTCAATCAATGGCCCGACGATCAGGCGGCGTATATAGCCGCCATCAACGAAAATCCGGCCAATGCCGGCACCGCGACCGGCACTCGCCGCAAGCGCTCCGTCGTCAACTATTCAAAGCTGTGGGCCAACGGCCGCACACTGAAAATCGCCTTCCTGGATGCGCCCGATACCGATCACAAAAAGAAGATCATCGAAGCCGCCAGCCAGTGGCTGCCATACATCAACCTCACGTTCGAATTCGTCGATGACCTGCTGGGCGACATCCGTATCGCCACTAAAAACAACGACAACAGTTCGATGCTCGGCACCGATGCGCTGCTGATTCATCCGGACTATCCGACCATGAACCTGGGCGTAAAGCCGGATCACCAGGACTTCGAAGTGATCGTGATGCACGAGTTCGGGCATGCGTTGGGCGCGCTGCATGAACATCAGCACCCACAGGCAAAAATTCCGTGGGATAAACCGAAGGTGTATGAGTTCTACAAAAGTCGCGAGATGAACCCGCTGACCGAGGAGCAGGTCGACAGAAACCTGTTCGCCTCCTTCGACACGCTGGACGCGATCTACACCTCCTACGATCGCAGGTCGATCATGCACCACCCCGTGGCCAACACCTTGACGGTGGGCAACTGGGAAGTGCCGATCAACCGCACGATCAGCAAGAAAGACAAACGCCTGATGAGATTGCTCTATCCCAAGTAACGCTTTGCCTATTTGACCTGTCCCAAGTTGGCCTCACTCAAGTCGAGTTCACCCAAAACTTCCCTCAGCACGTCATCACCGATCTGGTGCTGACGGCTGAGGCTGTACAACTCAAGGCGTTGCGCGCGCAGTGCCTTGAGTCGCAGGCGGCGCTCCAGCAGATCCATCTGGAACGCCAGCGCCTGGGCTTCGGCCGAGTCATTGAAGACTTCCAGTTGATGGCGGTATTCGGACATGATCCGCGCCTTGAGCTCCGCTGCCAGCGCGGCTTGCGCGGCGTCCTGCGGGTTGACCTCCTCGGTCTCCAGCGCATGGATCGCCGCTTCCGCCGTCTTGCGCCAGGCGTCTCGCACTTCCTGGCGGCGCTTGTCGTCCGGGCTCTTTTCGATGCCGCGCAACAGCAAAGGCAGCGCAATACAGGCCGCCACCAGCGATAAAAGAATCACCCCGGCGGCGATGAAGATCAGCAGATCGCGCTCGGGGAACGCCTCGCTGCCCATCAGCATCGGCACCGACATCACGCCCGCCAGGGTCACCGCACCGCGCACGCCGCCGACGGTCAGCAGCCAGCAGGAACGGGTGGTCGGCACTTGCGTCAGATCACCCTTGCCGCGCAAACGGCGCAGCAACACCGACAGACGCCAAATGCTCTGCACCCAGATGAAGCGCAACAACACCAGCGCCAGGAAAATCGCCACCACATCGAGACAGCGATAGAACAGGGTCGGCCACAATGACGTCTCGTGGCTGACCACCGCTTTAATGATGTCCGGCAATTGCAGGCCGAGCAGCAGAAAGATCAAACCGTTGAAAGCAAACTCCAGCAACGACCAGACGCTGCGGTTGAGCAACCGGGTGCTGGTCTGGCGCGGCAGCAGATCGAGCCAGCTCTGCATCATCCCCGCCGCCACTGCCGAAAGAATGCCTGACGCGCCAAGCCGTTCGGCCAGCACGTAAGCGGCGAATGGCAGCAGCAACATGAACACCACGTGCGTTGCTGGATCGTCCCAGCCCCGTGCGATCATCCAGGCGCGCAACCGGCCAACCAGCCAGCTCAGCGCCACGCCGACCGCCAGCCCGCCGACCGCGACCAGCACGAAGGTCAGGCTGGCATTGGCCAGGGAGAATGCACCGGTCACCGCCGCGACCAGCGCGAACTTGAACGTCACCAGACCCGACGCATCGTTCATCAGCGCCTCGCCTTGCAACATATGCATCAGCGGCGTCGGCAAACGGTTTTGCGCGATGGCCGAGACCGCCACGGCGTCGGTCGGCGACAGCACCGCCGCCAGCGCGAAGGCCACCGGCAACGGAATCGTCGGCAGCAACCAGTGAATGAAGTAACCGGCCCCGACCACGGTAAACAGCACCAACCCGACCGCCAGCGTGAGTACTGGGCCGCGCAAGCGCCACAGTTCACGCTTGGGCATGCGCCAGCCATCGGAAAACAGCAGCGGCGGCAGGAACAGAAACAGGAACAGTTCGGGATCGAGGGCCACGTGCAGGCCGAGGGTCGGCCAGGCCAGCAAGGCGCCGGCGGCGATCTGCACCAGTGGCAGCGGCAGCGGAATCACCCGTCCCACCAGGCGCGAGACACTGACCAGCATCAGCAAGATCAGGACGGTATAAGCAGTTTGCATAAAGCGGAAATCCCGGACAATCGACAGCGTTGAACTGCCATATTAGCCGCTTAGGCTGTGCGTGACCGTTGCACCTATGTCGCAACCCCACAACGACATTCCAATGTGGGAGCGAGCTTGCTCGCGAATTACGGTGTGTCATAAACAGAGATTTTGACTGACACGGCCCCTTCGCCAGCAAGCTCGCTCCCACAGGGTTTTGCATTGCCAAATGAAGCCGGGCGCCCGAAACGGTTTGGTCATGGCATAATCCGACACCATTTTTTTCCAGCACCTGTAAAGGGGGCAATTCCTTGACCGTTTCAAGCAAAACGTTGCACCTTTTCGGCATCAAAGCCTGCGACACCATGAAAAAGGCGCGCACCTGGCTCGATGAACACGCTGTCAGCTATGACTTCCACGATTACAAGACCGCCGGCATTGACCGTGAACACCTGACCCAATGGTGTGACGAACATGGCTGGCAAACGGTGTTGAACCGCGCAGGCACGACCTTTCGCAAACTCGACGACGAACGCAAAGCCGATCTCGACCAGTCGAAAGCCATCGAACTGATGCTCGCTCAACCCTCGATGATCAAGCGCCCCGTGCTCGATCTCGGTGACCGAACCCTGATTGGCTTCAAGCCAGATATCTACGCGGCCGCGCTCAAGTAAGCAGCCCGTCACTTTTTGCAGAGGTATTCACATGTCCAACTCCCTGTTCAGTATTGCCTTCGGCGTCGGCACCCAGAACCGTCAAGGCGCGTGGCTGGAAGTGTTCTACGCCCAGCCGCTGTTGAATCCTTCGGCTGAGCTGGTCGCCGCTGTTGCACCGATCCTCGGCTACACCGAAGGCAACCAGGCCATCACCTTCACCACCGCACAAGCCGCCCAACTGGCTGAAGCCGTGAAAGGCATCGACGCGGTACAAGGCAAGTTGCTGACCCGTCTGGCTGAAAGCCACAAGCCGCTGGTCGCGACCCTGCTGGCCGAAGACGCTCAGCTGACTTCCACCCCTGAGGCTTACCTGAAGCTGCACCTGCTGTCCCATCGTCTGGTCAAGCCGCACGGCGTAAGCCTGGCCGGGATCTTCCCGCTGCTGCCGAACGTTGCCTGGACCAGCCAGGGCGCGATCGACCTGAGCGAACTGGCCGAGCTGCAACTCGAAGCCCGTCTGCGCGGCGAGCTGCTGGAAGTGTTCTCGGTGGACAAATTCCCGAAAATGACCGACTACGTGGTACCGGCCGGCGTGCGTATCGCTGACGCCGCGCGTCTGCGCCTGGGCGCTTACGTGGGCGAAGGCACCACCGTGATGCACGAAGGCTTCATCAACTTCAACGCCGGCACCGAAGGCCCGGGCATGATCGAAGGCCGCGTCTCCGCTGGCGTATTCGTCGGCAAGGGTTCGGACCTGGGCGGCGGCTGCTCGACCATGGGCACCCTGTCGGGCGGCGGCAACATCGTGATCAAGGTCGGCGAAGGCTGCCTGATCGGCGCCAACGCCGGTATCGGTATCCCGTTGGGCGACCGCAACACCGTCGAGTCGGGCCTGTACGTGACCGCCGGCACTAAAGTCGCGCTGCTGGACGAACACAACAATCTGGTCAAAGTGGTCAAGGCTCGTGAGCTGGCTGGTCAGACCGACCTGCTGTTCCGTCGCAATTCGGAAACCGGCGCTGTGGAATGCAAGACCCATAAATCGGCGATCGAACTGAACGAAGCGCTGCACGCTCACAACTAAGCGCCGCTGTGACCTTCTGTGGGAGCGGGCTTGCTCGCGAAGACGGTGTGTCAATCACCCTTGATTTCGACTGACACGACGCATTCGCGAGCAAGCCCGCTCCCACAAGGTTCGGTGTATATCCGCCCAAGTTCACAGGGCTGAACAGATGATGATTCCCTCCCCCTGGCGCGCCGATTTCCCGGCCATCGCCGCCCTGCAACGGCAAGACCAGACTTACCTGGACAACGCCGCCACCACGCAAAAACCCCAGGCCCTGCTCGACGCACTGGCGCATTACTACGCCAATGGCGCAGCCAACGTGCATCGCGCCCAGCATCTGCCCGGCGCCCACGCTACGCAGGCGTTCGAGGACAGCCGCCTGAAGGTCGCCCAGTGGCTGAATGCCGGTGACAGCGGGCAGATCATCTTCACCCACGGTGCCACCAGTGCGCTGAATCTCCTGGCCTATGGCCTGGAACATCTTTTCCATCCGGGCGACGAAATTGTCATCAGCGCCCTGGAGCATCACGCCAACCTGCTGCCGTGGCAGCAACTGGCCCAACGTCGCGACCTGAAGCTGGTGATCCTGCCGCTGGACAAGGACGGCGTGATCGATCTCGCCGCCGCCGTTCAGCTGATCGGCCCGCGCACCCGCTTGCTGGCGGTCAGTCAGTTATCCAACGTACTCGGTGCCTGGCAACCGTTGCCGGCATTGTTGGCGAAGGCCAAGGCGCACAACGCGCTGACCGTGGTCGATGGTGCTCAAGGCGTGGTTCATGGCCGGCATGACGTGCAGGCGCTCGGTTGCGACTTCTACGTGTTTTCCAGCCACAAGCTGTACGGCCCCGATGGCCTTGGCGTGCTGTTCGGGCGCAACGCAGCGCTCGAACAACTGCGCCCGTGGCAGTTCGGTGGCGAAATGGTACTGGAAGCCAATTATCACGACGCGCGTTTCCGCCCGGCGCCACTGGGTTTCGAAGCCGGAACGCCGCCGATTGCCAGTGTGATCGGACTTGGTGCGACTCTCGACTACCTCGCGGGTCTGGATCAGGACGCGGTGTCCGCCCACGAAGCCGCGCTGCACGATTACCTGTTGCGCGGCCTCGCCGCCCGCAATGGCATTCGTCTGTTGGGCAAGCCGCAGCTGGCGCTGGCCAGTTTTGTCGTCGAAGGCGTGCACAACGCCGACCTGGCGCACTTGCTGACCGAACAGGGCATCGCCGTGCGTGCCGGGCATCATTGCGCGATGCCGCTGCTCAAGCGCTTTGAACTGGCCGGGGCGATTCGTGTATCGCTGGCGCTGTACAACGACTCCGAAGATCTGGAGCGGTTCTTTGAAGCGCTGGATCAGGCGCTGGAGTTGTTGCGATGAGTCTGCCGGTCGAGGCCGCCGAGGCACTGCAAACGTTTCAGAACGCTGCTGGGTGGGAACAGCGGGCGCGGCTGTTGATGCAGTTTGGTGATCGCCTGCCGCCGTTGAGTGATGCAGACAAGTGCGAGGCCAATCGGGTGCACGGCTGTGAAAGTCAGGTGTGGCTGGTTGGCGAGTTGCGCGACGGCCACTGGCAGTTCGCGGCCAGCAGCGATGCGCGGATGATTCGCGGGTTGGTGGCGTTGTTGTTGCTGCGGGTCAACGGTTTGACCGCCGGCGAGTTGCAGTTGGTTGATCTCCCGGACTGGTTTAATCAGCTTGGGCTGTCGCGGCAGTTGTCGCCTTCGCGCAGCAATGGACTGAATGCCGTATTGCAGCGGATGCGTGAACTCGCCCCTGACTGATCGTTCCCACGTCGAGGCGTCGAACCGTCTGCGTGGGAATGCCTCAACGGACGCTCCGCGTTCGGCTCTTGATTTGGGACGCAGAGCGTCCCGGGCTGCATTCCCACGCGGAGCGTGGGAACGATCGGTCACTGGTCAGGCCTGAGGCTTGACCCGATCCGCCGGGCGCCGAACGCCCGCCACAATCTTGTCCACAGCCTTGGTCGCCGCGACCATGCCGAATGTCGCCGTCACCATCATCACCGCACCAAACCCGCCGGCGCAGTCCAGCTTGACGCCGTCGCCGACAAAACTCTTCTGCAGGCAAATGCTGCCGTCCGGTTTCGGATAGCGCAGTTGTTCGGTGGAGAACACGCACGGCACGCTGTAGTGACGGGTCACGGTGCGCGAGAAGCCGTAGTCGCGGCGCAACGTCGAGCGCACTTTCGAGGCCAGCGGATCGTTGAAGGTCCGGTTGAGGTCGCAGACCTGAATCAGCGTCGGGTCGATCTGCCCGCCGGCACCGCCGGTGGTGATGATCTGGATCTTGCGGCGCTTGCACCAGGCAATCAGCGCGGCCTTCGCGTTGACGGCGTCGATGCAGTCGATCACGCAGTCGATGTTCGGCGTGATGTATTCGGCCATGGTGTCGCGGGTGACGAAATCCGCCACGGCGTGCACCTTGCAGTCCGGATTGATCCCGCGCAGACGCTCGGCCATCACTTCGACCTTGGGCTTGCCGACGGTGCTATCGAGCGCGTGCAGCTGGCGGTTGGCGTTGCTGACGCAGACGTCATCGAGGTCGAACAGCGAAATCTCGCCCACCCCGCAACGGGCCATGGCTTCCGCCGCCCAGGAACCGACGCCGCCAACGCCGACAATCGCCACGTGGGCTGCACGCAGACGCTCGAGGCCCTCGATGCCATACAAACGGGCGATGCCTGCAAACCGCGGATCTTCTGTACTCATGACCATTACCCTGAAAACCGGCGCGCATTATAGGGCCGTCGGCGACCAAGAGCATCTTTGCGCTATGAACGGCGAACGCGCCTGCTTTAATTAAAGCTGCACATAACAAAGATTTGTCTTACACGCTGAAACGAAAGAACTTAAGTCAGGTTGGATTGCCAAACGTCCGGCATTTCCCTGTCTCTTGTAGGACTCGGCGAACTGCCGGTGTAGGATGCGCGCCCTCTTGGCGTCAACCAGCCGACCCTTCGTTCCACAGCCTTTGGAACCCGACACAGCTATGTCATCGCGTAAATTTGGACTCAACTTGGTGGTGGTTCTGGCAATCGCCGCCCTGTTCACCGGTTTCTGGGCGTTGATCAACCGCCCCGTCTCCGCGCCGAACTGGCCGGAGCAGATCTCCGGTTTCTCCTATTCACCGTTCCAGCAGGGACAGTTCCCACAGAAGGATCAGTATCCGTCCGACGATGAAATGCGCCGCGACCTGGAGATCATGAGCAAGCTGACGGACAACATCCGTATCTACTCGGTCGACGGTTCCCTGCAGGACATCCCGAAACTGGCGGAAGAATTCGGTCTGCGCGTGACCCTGGGGATCTGGATCAGCCCCGACCAGGAACGCAACGAGCGGGAAATCACTCGCGCCATCGAACTGGCCAATACCTCACGCAGCGTGGTTCGCGTAGTGGTCGGCAACGAGGCGATCTTCCGCAAGGAAATCACCGCCCAAGAACTCAGCGTACTGCTCGACCGGGTGCGCGCGGCCGTGAAAGTGCCGGTGACCACGTCCGAACAATGGCACGTCTGGGAAGAGCACCCGGAACTGGCCAAGCACGTCGACCTGATCGCCGCGCACGTTCTGCCTTACTGGGAATTCATTCCGGTGGACAAGGCCGGGCAGTTCGTTTTCGACCGCGCCCGCGACCTGAAAAAGATGTTCCCGAAAAAACCGCTGCTGCTGTCCGAAGTGGGCTGGCCGAGCAACGGCCGCATGCGCGGTGGCGCCGATGCGTCGCCGGCGGATCAGGCGATCTACCTGCGCACGCTGGTCAACAAACTCAACCGCCAGGGCTTCAACTACTTCGTGATCGAAGCGTTCGACCAGCCGTGGAAGGCGAGTGACGAAGGTTCGGTCGGCGCTTACTGGGGCGTGTTCAACGCCGCGCGCCAGCAGAAATTCAACTTCGAAGGCCCGGTGGTGGCGATCCCGCAATGGCGCGTGCTGGCCATCGGTTCGGTGGTGCTGGCGCTGTTGTCGCTGACGCTGCTGATGATCGACGGCTCGGCCCTGCGTCAGCGCGGCCGTACCTTCCTGACCTTTATCGCGTTCCTCTGCGGTTCGGTGCTGGTGTGGATCGGCTACGACTACAGCCAGCAATACAGCACGTGGTTCAGCCTGACGGTGGGTTTCCTGCTGGCGCTCGGTGCGCTCGGGGTGTTCATCGTGTTGCTGACCGAGGCCCACGAACTGGCCGAAGCGGTGTGGATTCACAAGCGTCGCCGTGAATTCCTGCCGGTGGTCGGCGATTCGGACTACCGCCCGAAAGTCTCGATCCACGTGCCCTGCTACAACGAGCCGCCGGAGATGGTCAAACAGACCCTCAACGCCCTGGCCAACCTCGACTATCCGGACTTCGAAGTCCTGATCATCGACAACAACACCAAAGACCCGGCGGTCTGGGAACCGGTGCGCGACTACTGCGAAACCCTCGGCCCGCGCTTCAAGTTCTTCCACGTCTCGCCCCTGGCCGGTTTCAAGGGCGGTGCGCTGAACTACCTGATCCCGCACACCGCCAAGGACGCCGAAGTGATCGCGGTGATCGACTCGGACTACTGCGTGCACCCGAACTGGCTCAAGCACATGGTGCCGCACTTCGCCGACCCGAAAATCGCCGTGGTGCAGTCGCCGCAGGACTATCGCGACCAGAACGAAAGCACCTTCAAGAAGCTCTGCTACGCCGAATACAAAGGCTTCTTCCACATCGGCATGGTCACCCGCAACGACCGCGACGCGATCATCCAGCACGGCACCATGACCATGACCCGACGCTCGGTTCTGGAGGAACTGGGCTGGGCCGACTGGTGCATCTGTGAAGACGCCGAGCTCGGTCTACGGGTATTCGAGAAAGGCCTGTCGGCGGCGTACTACCACGACAGTTACGGCAAGGGTCTGATGCCGGACACCTTCATCGACTTCAAGAAGCAGCGTTTCCGCTGGGCCTACGGCGCGATCCAGATCATCAAACGCCACACCCGCAGCCTGCTGCGCGGCAAGGACACCGAGCTGACTCGCGGCCAGCGTTACCACTTCCTCGCGGGCTGGCTGCCGTGGGTGGCGGACGGCATGAACATTTTCTTCACTGTCGGCGCGCTGTTGTGGTCGGCGGCGATGATCATCGTGCCGCAACGGGTCGACCCGCCGCTGCTGATTTTCGCGATCCCGCCGCTGGCGCTGTTCGTGTTCAAGGTCGGCAAGATCATCTTCCTCTACCGTCGCGCCGTGGGCGTGAACCTCAAGGATGCGTTCTGCGCGGCACTGGCCGGCCTGGCGTTGTCGCACACCATCGCCAAAGCGGTGCTGTATGGCTTCTTCACCAGCAGCATTCCGTTCTTCCGCACCCCGAAAAACGCCGACAACCATGGCTTCTGGGTGGCGATTTCCGAGGCCCGGGAAGAGCTGTTCATCATGCTGCTGTTGTGGGGCGCGGCGCTGGGGATTTACCTGGTGCAAGGCATTCCGAGCAATGACATGCGTTTCTGGGTGGCGATGCTGCTGGTGCAGTCGCTGCCGTACGTGGCGGCGCTGATCATGGCGTTCCTGTCGTCGCTGCCGAAACCTGCGGCTGCGCCTGAACCGGCACCGGTGGTCTAAATCCTTGCGGATGCACTAAACGGCGGCCAATGGTCGCCGTTTTGCTTTAAGATAACCGCCATTTTGCGGGGCTTGGCGTGATATCTAACCCTGTGGGAGCGAGCTTGCTCGCGAAGGCTTTGTAACATTCAACCCTTATGTTGCCTGATACACCGCATTCGCGAGCAAGCTCGCTCCCACATTGGCCCTTGCCCAATTTCAAGCATCCGGAGTTTTCCATGACGGCCCACGCCGACCTTTCGCCGACCCTCCAACTCGCCATCGACCTGATCCGCCGTCCGTCCGTGACGCCGGTCGACGCCGATTGCCAGAAGCAGATGATGCAGCGCCTGGGCGATGCCGGTTTCACCCTGGAGCCGATGCGCATCGAAGATGTGGATAACTTCTGGGCGACCCACGGCAAAGGCGACGGCCCGGTGCTGTGCTTCGCCGGTCACACCGACGTGGTGCCGACCGGTCCGGTGACCGCCTGGCAGATCGACCCGTTCAATGCAGTGATCGACGAACACGGCATGCTCTGCGGCCGTGGCGCGGCGGACATGAAAGGCAGCCTGGCTTCGATGACCGTCGCCGCCGAGCGCTTTGTCGCCGACTATCCGGATCACAAGGGCAAGGTTGCGTTCCTGATCACCAGCGACGAAGAAGGCCCGGCGCATCACGGCACCAAGGCTGTGGTCGAGCGTCTGGCAGCCCGCAACGAGCGTCTGGACTGGTGCATCGTCGGCGAACCGTCGAGCACCACTTTGGTGGGCGACGTGGTGAAGAACGGTCGTCGCGGCTCCCTCGGTGCCAAGCTGACCGTGCGCGGCGTGCAGGGCCACGTGGCCTATCCGCATCTGGCGAAGAACCCGATCCACCTCGCGGCCCCGGCTCTGGCCGAGCTGGCAGCCGAGCATTGGGATCACGGTAACGACTTCTTCCCGCCGACCAGCTTCCAGATTTCCAACGTCAACTCCGGCACCGGCGCGACCAACGTGATTCCGGGCGATCTGGTGGCGGTGTTCAACTTCCGTTTCTCCACCGAATCGACGGTCGAAGGCCTGCAGAAACGCGTCGCCGACATCCTCGACAAGCACGGCCTGGACTGGCACATCGACTGGGCGCTGTCCGGTCTGCCATTCCTCACCGAGCCGGGTGCGCTGCTCGATGCGGTGTCGTCGAGCATCAAGGACATCACTGGCCGCGAGACCAAGGCGTCCACCAGCGGCGGCACCTCCGACGGTCGTTTCATCGCGACCATGGGCACCCAGGTTGTTGAACTGGGCCCGGTCAACGCGACCATCCACCAGGTCAACGAGCGCGTGCTGGCGGCCGATCTCGACGTGCTGACCGAGATCTACTACCAGACCCTGATCAAGTTGCTCGCCTGATGCTCGCGTGCCCGATCTGCAGTGAACCGCTGAACGCGGTGGACAACGGTGTCGCCTGCCCCGCCGGCCACCGCTTCGACCGTGCGCGTCAGGGTTACCTGAACCTGCTGCCGGTGCAGCACAAGAACAGCCGCGATCCCGGCGACAATCAGGCGATGGTCGAGGCCCGCCGCGACTTTCTGAACGCCGGGCATTACGCGCCGGTGGCCAAGCGTCTGGCGGAACTGGCGGCGGGTTATGCGCCTGCCCGCTGGGTCGATATCGGTTGTGGCGAGGGTTACTACACCGCGCAGATCGCCGAGGCTTTGCCGGACGCCGATGGCTACGCACTGGATATCTCGAAGGAAGCGGTCAAACGCGCCTGCAAACGCAATCCGGCGCTGACCTGGTTGATCGCCAGCATGGCCCGAGTGCCACTGGCCTCCGGCAGCTGCCAGTTTCTGGCCAGCGTTTTCAGTCCGCTGGACTGGGAGGAAGCCAAGCGCCTGCTCAGCGTTGGCGGCGGCCTGATGAAAGTCGGACCGACCAGCGGCCATCTGATGGAACTGCGCAAACGCCTGTACGACGAAGTACGCGAGTACACCGACGACAAGCACCTGGCCCTGGTGCCGCAAGGCATGGCGCTGGCGCACAGTGAAACCCTGGAATTCAAACTGACGCTGGACAAGCCCGAGGATCGCGCCAACCTGCTGGCGATGACACCCCACGGCTGGCGCGCCAGTGCCGAGCGCCGCGCGGCGGTGATCGAACAGCCCGAGCCGTTCGTGACCACGGTCTCGATGCGCTACGATTATTTCGTTCTTCAATAACTTTTGGTCTCGGGCAACGACCCGGGGCCGGCTAAATCCGCGAATGGATTTTTCAGACCCGCAGTGAGGATATCCATGCGCCAACCGGACATCGAGATTTACCTGAAAGACGCCGACGTCGACCACAAGGCCATTTCCGCCTGGCTGGGCGCCGCTCTCGGCCCGTGCAGCGACTGGGTACAGAAAGGCCAGACTTACAAGTGCAAGGCCGGCAACATCCCGGTGACCTGGCTGCCGAAAGCCGTGGGCAAGTGGAACAGCCTGTATCTGGAAAGCGATGCGACCCCATGGGACGACGACATCGCCTGCGCCCGCGCCGCCTTTGCCGCGCTGAACGTTGAGGTGCGCTGCGCGCCGGGGACGTGGGTCGAGGAAGAAGGTGAGGAAACGGCGGATCGCTGGATCCGGATCAGCGCCGATGGTGAAGAAGAGATCACCTGGAAAACTGCGTAAAAATTAGCTTCGAGCTTGATCGTTCCCACGCTCCGCGTGGGAATGCAGCCCGGGACGCTCCGCGTCCCAAAGCGGACGCAGAGCGTCCATTGAGGCATTCCCACGCAGAGCGTGGGAACGATCATTACAGGCCTACAACGTCTTCAGCCTGCAACCCCTTCTGCCCTTCCACCACCGCGTATTCAACCTGCTGACCCTCGGTCAGCGAACGGTGGCCTTCGCCGCGAATCGCGCGGTAGTGCACGAACACGTCCACCCCGTCTTCGCGCTGAATGAAGCCGTAGCCTTTGGCGTCGTTGAACCACTTCACGTTGCCGGTTTCACGTGTTGCCATCTGTCCATACTCCTTTTTTATTATTGAACAGGCTTTTCGCAGGAAAGCCTTTGCGGAACGTCAGCCTGCGTCCGACGTCCATAAGAGGGCCCCGGCGACAGACCGCCGAGTATATGACAGGCGGCAAAACTCTCAACAGGAGATTACTTCGCCGCTTTTTTGCCGATTTTCGCCCAATACGGCAAACTGTCGACCGCCCGAGCAAACGCTCGGTTTATCCACTCACGCAGAAGCCGTATGACCCGTTCCCCGTTCCGCCGTCTTGTGTTTGGCACCTTGCGCCGACTGTTGTATCTCTGGGTTCGCTCCGAGACGATCAACCAGTCGTCGTTCACCCTCAACCTCGACCGCAGTCGTCCGGTGTTCTACGTCCTGCAAAATCCATCGCTGACTGATCTGGCGGTGGTCGACACCGAGTGCACCAAGGCCGGCCTGCCGCGCCCGGTGCTGCCGGTGTCCGTAGGTTCGCTGATCGAGCCGGCGGCGTTCTTCTACCTGACGCCTGACCCGGACTGGCTCGGCCGCCAGGACAAGCGCGGCGCACCGCCGACCCTGACCCGACTGGTCAGCGCTCTGAGCCAGAACGCCGCCGAAGACGCGCAGATCATTCCGGTCAGCGTGTTCTGGGGCCAGTCGCCGGACAGCGAAAACAGCCCGTGGAAACTGCTGTTTGCCGACAGCTGGGCCGTCACCGGACGCCTGCGTCGGCTGCTGAGCATCATGATTCTGGGGCGCAAGACCCGCGTGCAGTTCTCGGCGCCGATCCACCTGCGCGAACTGATCGAACACAACAAGGGCCACGAACGCACCGTGCGCATGGCCCAGCGGATCCTGCGGGTACACTTCCGCAACCTGAAAGCTGCGGTGATCGGCCCGGACATTTCCCACCGCCGTAACCTGGTCAAAGGCCTGCTCAACCAGCCGTTGGTCAGGCAGGCGATCCTCGACGAAGCCGAGCGCGAAAACATCTCGCCGGAAAAAGCCAAGGCCCAGGCCCTGCGCTACGGCAACGAGATTGCCTCGGACTACACCTACACTGCGATCCGTTTTCTGGAAGTGGTGCTGAGCTGGTTCTGGAACAAGATCTACGACGGGATCAAGGTCAACCACATCGAAGGCGTGCAGAAGGTCGCCCAGGGTCACGAAGTGATCTACGTGCCGTGCCACCGCAGCCACATCGACTACTTGCTGCTGTCGTACTTGTTGTTCCGCAACGGCCTGACCCCGCCGCACATCGCCGCCGGCATCAACCTCAACATGCCGGTGATCGGTAGCCTGCTGCGCCGAGGCGGTGCGTTCTTCATGCGCCGCACGTTCAAGGGCAATCCGCTGTACACCTCGGTGTTCAACGAATACCTGCACACCCTGTTCACCAAAGGCTTCCCGGTCGAATACTTCGTCGAGGGCGGTCGCTCGCGTACCGGCCGCATGCTGCAACCGAAAACCGGGATGCTGGCGATCACGATGCGCAGCTTCCTGCGTTCGTCGCGGATGCCGATCGTGTTCGTGCCGGTGTACATCGGATACGAGCGCGTGCTCGAAGGGCGGACCTACCTCGGCGAGCTGCGTGGCGCGAGCAAGAAGAAAGAATCGATCTTCGACATCTTCAAAGTCATCGGCGCGCTCAAGCAGCGCTTCGGCCAGGTGGCGGTGAACTTCGGCGAACCGATCAAGCTCGCGGAATTCCTCGACAGCGAACAACCGGGCTGGCGTCAGCAGGAACTCGGCCCGCAGTACAAACCGGCCTGGCTCAACGAAACCACCAACCGTCTCGGCGAGAAAGTCGCGCAGCACCTGAACGAAGCGGCGGCGATCAACCCGGTCAACCTTGTGGCGCTGGCCCTTCTGTCGACCACCCGACTGGCACTGGACGATCGCGCTATGGCGCGGGTGCTGGATCTGTATCTGGCTCTGTTGCGCAAGGTGCCGTACTCGCCGCACACCACCCTGCCGGAGGGTGATGGCCGGGCATTGATCGAACACGTCAAAGACATGGATCTGCTGTCCGAGCAAAACGATGCGCTGGGCAAGATTCTCTATCTGGACGAGCAGAACGCCGTCCTGATGACCTACTACCGCAACAACGTGCTGCATATCTTCGCCCTGCCGGCGCTGCTGGCGAGCTTCTTCCAGAGCACCTCGCGCATGAGCCGCGAGCAAATCCTGCGCTACACCCGCGCGCTGTATCCGTATCTGCAAGCGGAGCTGTTCATCCGCTGGAGCCTGGACGAACTGGATGCGGTGATCGATCAGTGGCTGGAGGCTTTCGTCGAACAAGGCCTGCTGCGCTTCGAGAAAGACGTGTACCTGCGCCCGGCGCCGAGCTCGCGGCATTTCGTGCTGCTGACCCTGCTGTCGAAGAGCATCGCCCAGACCCTCCAACGCTTCTACATGACCGTGTCGTTGCTGCTCAACGCAGGCCAGAACACCATCAGCGCCGAAGAGCTGGAGGATCTGTGCACGGTCATGGCCCAGCGCCTGTCGATTCTGCATGGCTTGAATGCACCGGAATTCTTCGACAAGAGCCTGTTCCGCCACTTCATCCAGACCCTGCTCGACCTCGACGTACTGCGTCGCGACGAAGCCGGCAAGTTGAGCTACCACGAACTGCTCGGCGAACTGGCCGAAGGCGCGGCCAAACGGGTGTTGCCGGCGGAGATTCGCTTGTCGATCCGTCAGGTGGCACTGCATCGCAGCGAAGATGCGGCCGATCAGGTCGCCCCCGCTGTGCAAAACGACTAAATTCCTACAGGCGCCGGCTTGTTCTGGCGCCGTCGATACGGAGATCTGCGATGAAAAAACTTTCTCTGCTGGCCGCCGCCACCCTGCTCAGCGCCTGCCAGTCGACCTCTCCGGCCGGCAAGGTCAGCCTCGACGGCGAAGTGTTCTACCTGCAACGGATCGCCCTGCCGCCCAGTGCGACCTTGAGCGTGAGCCTGCAAGACGTTTCGCTGGCCGACGCGCCAGCCATCGTACTCGATGAGCAGAAAGGCCCGGTCAAAGGCCAGGTGCCGCTGCCGTTCCACTTGAGCTACGATCCGGCCCAGATCAAACCCGGCCACCGCTACTCGGTCAGCGCACGCATTGAAGTCAACGGCGAGCTGATGTTCATAACCACTGAAAACCATGCCGTGCAGCTCGATGGCAAGGATCCGCAGCCGCTGAAGATCCGCGTCGACTCGGCCCGTTAACGTGCTTTCATACAAGGAAGCTTTCATGCTCCGTCCTACCCTTCGCTTCGCCGGCCTTTGCGCGGGCCTGATGATCTCCGCCAGCGCACTGGCCCTGTCCCTCAGCGACCTGTCGCAAGGCGACGCCACCGGCGGTCTCAAGGATGCCCTGACCCAGGGCGCGCAACTGGCCGTCAAACAACTCGGTACTCCGGGCGGCTTCAGCAACAACCCGGACGTGAAAATCGAACTGCCGGGCAAACTCGGCAAAGTCGCCGGCAAGATGAAAGCCTTCGGCATGGGTGCCCAGGTCGACGAACTCGAAACCGCCATGAACAAGGCCGCGGAAACCGCCGTCACCCAGGCCCAGCCGATCCTCGTCGACGCCGTGAAGAAAATGAGCGTGGAAGACGCCAAAGGCATCCTCAGCGGCGGCAACGACTCCGCCACCCGATACCTGGACAAATCCAGCCGCGAACAGATCCGCACCAAGTTCCTGCCCATCGTCAAACAGGCGACCGACAAAGTCGGCGTAGCCCAGAAATACAACGCCTTCGCCGGCCAGGCCGCGACCTTCGGCGTGGTCGATGCGAAAAGCGCCAACATCGAAAGCTACGTGACCGAACAAGCGCTGAACGGCCTGTTCGAGATGATCGGAAAACAGGAAGAAACCATCCGCAAGAACCCGGCCGCTGCGGCGACGAGTCTGGCGAAAAAAGTGTTCGGTACCCTCTAAACCGGCACCACACGGGAGTGAGCTGTCTCACTCCCGTTGATCAATCCGCCACCAGCAGATACACGTAAAAAGTACACCCACTCGCGCCCCATTTTCTTCTTCTCGAAAACCTGCAGCTCAACCAACCCGCTCAACGCCGACACCGCTGTGTTGTAGGCACAACCAAGGTGCTCCTTGACGTTCCCCGCCGTGAACTCCTTCGCCACCCCACTTCTGGCCACCTGATAAATCGACCGCTGTCGCTCTGTCAGCCGATCAAAAAAGCCCGAACAGGTCAGCCAGCGTTCGAAGCCTTCGCTGTACGCCACGCTCTTGCGGTACACATCGGTAAAACCCTCTACCGCCCGCAAAATCACCGAACACTGAAACTCGATGAAGTACGTCAGGTCGAGCTCATCAGCCTCGCTGTGCAAATACGACCGCCCGTACTTTACCGGCGCGTTGCGCAGTAAAAGACTGATCGCGATATAGCGAAACGCCGAAAACTCGTGCTTGAACATGAACCAGTAAAACAGCGCCCTGGCGACCCGCCCGTTGCCATCGCGAAAGGGATGTTCATAGCCCAGGGCAAAGTGCAGCGTGATCGCCTTGATCAGCGGATGCAGGTAGTTTTTTTGTCGAGGTGAGCCCTGTGGTTGATTGATCCACTGCGAGAGCAAATCCAGTCGCCTCACCAATCCGACCGCAGGCGGTGGCGAGTGCACGGTATTCCCTTCGCCGTCCTGCACCACCACTTCATCGTTCGTCCTGAAAAGCCCGGGGTCGTACTGCTCGTCATCAATACCCTCGACACCGACCCGATGCATCGACGCAATCAACTCCACGCTCAAAGGTTCGTAACGTTTTTCCCAGGCGAAATTCATCATCCGGTAATTACCCATGACCATCCGCTCATCCGGCGTCCGCGGCTGACGCCGTTGCTTGAGCATGTCCTTGGCAACACGAGTGGTGGTCACGGCGCCCTCAAGCTGACTGCTGCTGATCGCCTCATCCTCGATCAGATCGTTGAGCAAATAACTGAAATGCGCCCGCTCGCCTATCTGGCTGGTCATGTATTCCAGCGATGCCGTCGTGGTTTGCCGATCAACCACTGAAAGGGCCTTCTGCGCGGTGGGCGTCGGCACAAACTTCCCCCACTGCGCCGGCTCCCCCAGAGGCAGAAGATGAATGTACTGAGCGGCCCGCGCCTTCTTGACCAGCGCCCAACACAAACGCGAATCCAGCCCGCTGGCCCAGCGATACCGCAAATCCTCAAAAGGCAGATACCGTCCCTGATCATCCAGCGGCTTGAGCAGCGCAAGATAATCCGCCAGACGCTGCTTGTGAGGCGGTCGCATCAACAACTCAAAGACCGGATCGGCCCGACCTTTCAATACCGGCGGTTTCTTCATCAACGCTGCTCAACCAAGGCTGAAAAACAGCCTCGAGTACAGCACCGCCAACACAGCGACTCAATATCGGAGGCGTCTGAAAAACTTGTAGGAGGCGACACAGAGTCCTACACCATTGTTTTGCTCAGCTGTCAGGCTGCCATCGCTTGCAGGCCAGCTCCGACAAGATTGAGTCCAACCGATAGAGTATGGTCGGCAGACGGTCCGCCTTCGCGAGCAAGCCCCACAGAAAAGCGCAAAACCCCACACTCCGATGCGCTTCGCTTCTAACCACTCAACACAATGAGCGTTAGCTCGAGTAACGCTTTTGACGTGCCGGCCCCTTCGGCCGGCTGAGTGGAGGGATTTATCCGGGGGTGGGAGCGCAGCGACCGTGCGGCGCAGCCGCATGCATCGAGAGGAGGTGCAGCGAAGCAAACCGTAGGCGATGCCCCCGGATGAATCCCGGAACGAAGGAACCCCGAGCCCCAGCGAGGGGCCGAACGCCGGGGCCCAGCGTTTTGCTTACTTTTGGGCGTTTGCAAAAGTGAGCCGCTGTAAGAGCGGAACCGCCAGCGGCAACACCCGCAGAAACGGATATTCACCCAAAACCCCAAGAGCCTGGTCGGCCCAAAGGCCGCCAAGCTCACCAAACCAAATCAAGACTCCTTGCGAACCCTGAACCAAGCCGCATACAACGCCGGCAAAAACAAAAGCGTCAAAGCAGTAGCAACAATCAACCCCCCCATGATCGCCACCGCCATCGGCCCAAAAAACACACTGCGAGAAAGCGGAATCATCGCCAACACCGCCGCCAAAGCCGTCAACACAATCGGCCGGAACCGCCGCACGGTCGCCTCGATAATCGCCTGCCACGGCTTGAGCCCGGCGGCGATGTCCTGCTCGATCTGATCCACCAGAATCACCGAGTTACGCATGATCATCCCCGACAGCGCGATCGTCCCGAGCATCGCCACAAACCCGAACGGCTGACGGAACACCAGCAGAAACAGCGTCACCCCGATCAACCCCAAAGGCGCTGTCAGAAACACCATCGCCGTGCGTGAGAAACTGCGCAGCTGCACCATCAGCAACGTCAGCACCACGACAATGAACATCGGCACCCCGGCATTCACCGACTTCTGCCCACGCTCCGAATCCTCCACCGTTCCGCCGACATCCAGCAGATAGCCGTCCGGCAATTCGGCACGGATCGGATCAAGCGTCGGCATGATCTGCTTCACCAGCGTCGCCGGTTGCTCCTTGCCATAGATGTCTGCGCGCACGGTCACGTTCGGCAGACGATTGCGGTGCCAGATGATGCCTTCCTCGAAGCCATATTCCAGCGTGGCAATCTGCGACAGCGCGACGCTGCGACCGTTATCGGTCGGCACCGCCAGACTCGGCAGCAACGACAGCTCGGTGCGCTCGTGCACGGTGCCGCGCAGAAGGATTTCGATCAACTCGTTGTCCTCGCGGTACTGGCTGACACTGGAGCCGGTCAGCGAACTCTGGAGGAATTTCGCCAGATTCGCCGTACTTACACCCAAGGCTCGGGCGCGATCCTGATCGATGTTCAGGTACACGACCTTGCTCGGCTCTTCCCAGTCCAGGTGCACGTTCACCACATGCGGATTCTCGCGCACCTTGGCCGCGACCTTGCGCGCCAGAGCCCGGACTTCCTCGATGTGCTCGCCAGTGACGCGGAACTGCACCGGATAGCCAACCGGAGGACCGTTTTCCAGGCGCGTGACTCGCGAGCGCAGGGACGGGAACTGCTCGTTCAAGGTGTCGATCAGCCACGTGCGCAGCGCTTCGCGTTCCTTGATGGTTTTCGCCAGCACGACAAACTGGGCGAAGCTTGCGGCCGGCAGTTGTTGATCCAGCGGCAGGTAGAAACGTGGCGAACCGGTGCCGACGTAAGCGACATAGTTGTCGATGCCGGCGTGAACCTTGAGCATCGCTTCCAGCCGCTTGACCTCGCCCGTGGTGTTGGCCAGCGAGGCGCCTTCGGCAAGCTTCAGATCGACCATCAACTCCAGTCGCCCGGACGCCGGGAAAAACTGCTGAGGCACGAACCGGAACAACGCCACCGACGCCACGAACAGCAGCACGGTGAGCACGATCACGGTTTTGCGCCGACGCACGCACCACTCCACCAAACGCCGTACCCGTTGGTAGAACGGCGTGCCGTAGGGGTCGGTCTGACCATCAGCCGTACCGTGTTTGGCTGCGTGAATCTTCGCCAGATCCGGCAGGAATTTTTCCCCCAGATACGGCACGAACACCACGGCAGCCACCCAGGATGCGAGCAAGGCGATGGTTACCACCTGGAAGATCGAGCGGGTGTATTCGCCGGTGCCGGACTGCGCCGTGGCAATCGGCAGAAAGCCTGCGGCGGTGATCAGCGTACCGGTGAGCATCGGGAACGCGGTGCTGGTCCAGGCATAACTGGCAGCCTTGATCCGGTCGAAACCCTGCTCCATTTTGATCGCCATCATTTCCACGGCGATGATCGCGTCGTCCACCAGCAAGCCCAGCGCCAGCACCAGCGCGCCGAGGGAAATCTTGTGCAGGCCGATCCCGAGGTAATACATGCAGGCGAAGGTCATCGCCAGCACCAGCGGAATGGTCAGCGCCACCACCATGCCGGTGCGCACGCCGAGGGAGAAGAAGCTCACCAGCAGCACGATGGCCAGCGCTTCGACCAGCACCTGGACGAACTCGCCGACACCGGTTTTCACGGCGGCGGGCTGGTCGGAGACCTTGCGCAACTGCATGCCGGCCGGCAGATTTTTCTGGATCCGGGCGAATTCGATTTCCAGAGCCTTGCCCAGCACCAGAATGTCGCCGCCGTCCTTCATCGCCACCGCAAGACCGATGGCGTCTTCGCCCATAAAGCGCATGCGCGGGGCCGGAGGATCGTTGAAACCGCGCCGCACGTCGGCGACATCGGAGATGCGGAACGTACGATCACCAACCCGGATCGGGAAGTTCTTGATCTCGTCGACTGTCTGAAAATTCCCCGAAACCCGTAGCTGCAATCGCTCGCTGCCGGTTTCGAAGAAGCCGGCAGTGGACACCGCGTTCTGTTCCTCCAGCGCCTGCTGAACCGCCGCCAATGGCAATCCGAGGGTGGCGAGTTTGACGTTGGACAGCTCGACCCAGATCTTCTCGTCCTGCAAACCGAGCAGATCGACCTTGCCCACATCCTTGACCCGTTGCAGCTGGATCTGGATGCGATCGGCGTAATCCTTTAACACCGCGTAGTCGAAACCGTCACCGGTCAGCGCGTAGATATTGCCGAAGGTGGTGCCGAACTCATCGTTGAAAAACGGCCCTTGAATGCCGGGTGGCAAGGTCTGGCGGATGTCGTTGACCTTCTTGCGCACCTGATACCAGAGCTCCGGAATTTCCACTGAATGCATGGAGTCGCGGGCGATGAACGTGACCTGGGATTCACCGGGGCGCGAGAACGAAACAATCCGCTCGTACTCGCCGGTTTCCATCAGTTTCTTTTCGATGCGTTCGGTGACCTGACGCGAGACTTCCTGGGCCGTGGCGCCCGGCCAACGGGTCTGGATCACCATGGCCTTGAAGGTGAACGGCGGATCTTCACTCTGGCCGAGCTTGGTGTAGGACAAGGCGCCGACGATCGCCAGCAAAAGCATCAGGAACAGTACGATCTGACGATTGCGCAACGCCCAGGCGGAAAGATTGAAACCCATCGGGGATTACTCCTTGTCCGCCAGATTGACCACGCGGTTGGAGCGATCCACCGGACGCACCTGCTGCCCTTCCAGCAGCACATGGACGCCAGCGGCGACCACCCAGTCGCTGGCGCTCAGGCCTTCGAGCACCGGCACGGTTTTCTCACCGAACGGGCCGGTGCGCACCGGGGTCTTTTTCAGGGTGTTGTTGGCGCTGACGACCCAGACGTAGGTCGCGCCGTTTTCGGCGGTCAGCGCCGAGAGCGGCACCGACAGCGGGATGACATCGGCGGTCTGCACGAAGACCCGGGCGCTCTGGCCCAGTTCTGCCGGGACCTTGCCGGAGGTGAATGAAATGCGTGCAGCGAAGGTGCGGGATTTTGGATCGGCGGCCGGCGACAGCTCGCGGATCTGCCCGGCGAAGCGCTGGTTCTGCTGCGTCCACAGTTCCACCGAAACCGGCTGGCCGACCTTGAAGCGGCCGAAGCTCTGCTCCGGCAGGCTGATCAGCACTTCCCGTTCGCCATCAGTGGCGAGGGTGAAAACGGTCTGCCCGGCGGCGACCACTTGCCCGACTTCCACCGAACGCTTGGCCACCACGCCATCCTGCGGCGCGCGCAGCACGGCGTAACTGGCCTGATTGGTCGAGACGTTGAATTCGGCTTTGATCTGTTTGAGGCGGGCTTCGCCGGAGCGATAAAGGTTCTCGGCATTGTCGTAGGCCGAGCGGCTGACCATCTGCCGTTCCATCAGGGTCTTGTAGCGGTCCCGCTCGGCGCGCACCAGGTTCAGGTTGGCTTCGGCGGCCGCGACCTGGGCCCGGGTGGCCTCCAGTTGCAGGCGTACATCCTGCGGATCGAGTTCGGCGAGCGGTTGATCGGCCTTCACGCGCTGGCCTTCCTCGACCAGTCGTCGGCTGACTTTGCCGCCGATGCGGAACGCAAGATCGGGTTCGTAGCGGGCGCGAACCTCGCCCGGATAACTTTCCATCGCCTGCGCCGAAGGCTCTGGCTGCACCACCATGGCCGGTCGCACGCTGACTTGCGTCACCTCTTCCTTGCCACACGCCGACAATAAAAACGCCAGACTGACTGGCACCGCAAAGGACAACGCATGGCGGAACATGGTGAAGGACCTTTCGCTAAGGAGGCTTGGAATAATTATACTGGCCGGTATGTTATTAATAGCAAACTCACCAGTCCAGTATTAAAAGCGAAGAATGTCGAACAATCTTTCCACTCCAAACGGCCCCGGCCGCCCGAAGGATCCGGCCAAGCGCCAGGCGATTCTCGAGGCGGCGAAAATCCTGTTCCTGATTCATGGCTATGCCAACACCAGCATGGACGCAGTAGCCGCCGAGGCCGGGGTGTCGAAGCTGACGGTCTACAGCCATTTCAACGACAAGGAGACGCTGTTCTCTGCCGCCGTGGTGGCCAAATGCGAGGAGCAATTGCCGCCGCTGTTCTTCGAATTGCCGGACGGCATCGCGGTGGAAAATGTGTTGCTGAACATTGCGAGAGGCTTTCACCACCTGATCAACAGCGATGAATCGGTGAACCTGCATCGCCTGATCATGGCGCTGGGCAGTCAGGATCCGAAGCTGTCGCTGATCTTCTTCGAGGCCGGTCCCCAGCGCATGGTGCAAGGCATGGAACGGTTGCTGCGGCGGATTCACGAAACTGGCGTGCTGAGCATCGACAAACCGCATAACGCCGCCGAGCACTTCTTTTGCCTGATCAAGGGTGCGGGAAATTTCCGCCTGTTATACGGCTGCGGTGAGCCACTGACCGGCGAGGCGGCGGAAAGTCATGTGCAGGAAGTGGTCGGGCTGTTCATGCGGGCCTATCGCCCCTGATTGTGCAGCGTCTGATTTGACGCTTTCGCGAGCAAGCTCGCTCCCACAGGTTTCGTTGGTGTTCACACCTCTAGTGATCACACCACTATCTCTGTGGGAGCGAGCTTGCTCGCGAAGGGGGCGACCTGGTCTCAGGCCTTGAGCGTTTTCTTCGGGTAGATGTCATAGCGGCTGGATTTGCCATCCAGCGCATGACTCGGTTTCGGCCCTTCGATGCACGGCGCCTTGCGCGGTCGCTTGACCACCACCCGGTGCGTGGCCAGTGCCAACGCTGCTTCCAGCAAGGCCGGAGCATCCGGATCATCACCCACCAACGGACGGAACAGGCGCATTTCCTTCTTCACCAGCGCGGTTTTCTCACGATGCGGGAACATCGGGTCGAGGTAGATCACCTGCGGCGGCTCGCCCTCCCAATTGCGCATCACCTCGATGGAATTGCCCTTGAGCAGCGTCATCCGCGCAACGATCGGCGCCACCTCGAAGTCTTCCGCCGCACGGGCCAGACCATCCTCCAGCAAGGCGCCGATCAAAGGCTGACGCTCGATCAGGCTCATCTCGCAACCGAGACTCGCCAGCACGAACGCATCTTTCCCGAGTCCCGCCGTCGCATCCAGCACCCGGGGACGCACGCCCTGAGCGATGCCGACCGCCTTGGCGATCATCTGCCCGCTGCCACCGCCGTACAACCGGCGATGGGCCGCGCCACCTTCGACGAAGTCGACCCGCACCGGCCCCGGCGCATCCGGCCCCAGTTGTTGCAACTGCAAACCCTGCTCGCCGACCTGCAGGGCAAACTCGCCGTCTGCCACCTGCAACGGCAGGCCCAGGCGTTGCGCCCACTGCTCGGCCTGCGCTTCGAACGTCGGGCCGAGGGCCTCGACATGGATGCGGCAGGCCGCGGGTTGCTCAATCATGGAAAACACGCTCAAAAAAGTTAAGGATCGGCAAAATCCGCCGATAACCCAATCAACGCGCATTTTGCCAGAGCTGAGCGTCAACCGAAAAAAATGTCAGGCATTCTTCCCACATCGATTGGCTACATTTCGCCCACAGGCGACTTCAGCCGTCATAACACTCAAGCATTGGGCGGCGTCAGCCACCTGTGGCAGGATTTCTTTGCCCAGGCACTGGCCGAACAATCGAGTGATGTGGTGCCGGCCTGCGGCACTTTCCCGCCGGTCGATCTGCAAAGTCCTGAAGAACCGACCGTCGGCAGCGAGCTGCACGCACACATCGTCAGTCAGCGTGAATGCGATGTGGTTGAAACCGAGGTGCGTCCGCCGGAGCCGCTGTTCCTGCCGATCGCCGAAATCGACATGACACTGGCCGAGCCGTACCCTCCATTCCCGCCAGAAGCAATCAAGACTCAGCAAAAGCAGCAGGATTTCGACAGCAGTTGGGTTCGTCCGATCGTGATCAACAACGGTCAGCCGATTCCGGAACCGGGCCCTGCCCCGCAGAAAAAGCCGCTGTACCTGCCGATTGCCGAGTTCGACCTGGATCTGCTGCAGCCTTACCCGCCGTTCCCGCCGGAAGAAATCGTCGAGCAGCAGAAAGCCCTGGACTTCGATAACGGCTGGGTGCGCCCGATCGTTCAGCAGAACCTGCGCATCGCCGCCTGATCCCTCAGCGACACACGCTCCAGCGCCCGACATCGACATGAAAGTGATTGCGATGGGCTGCGTTGTAATCCGGACTCAACACCACACTGAACGCCTCGCAGGAACCGTCGCGCACCTGACGTAGAAACTGCGCGTCCTGATTTTGCTTCGGCCAGTCCTTGAGCACACTGATCTCGCGACCATTCGCCAGCCGGAAGCCGGCGATGTCCAGCGCATCGGCACTGGCATGGCGGCTGAGCGCGCCGTTCTCGCGATTGTAGACATTGCGGCAGGCGAAGCTGCCGAGGTGATCGACACGCGCCACAGGCTGACCGTAGGCCTGCTGCGCCGCCGGTTGCAGCGTATGGCGCTCGAACATCGCAAACGCCACAGCCAGCGGGCAACTGGCGAGAAAGCTGCTGCTGAGCCCCACCCCGCCGCCCTGCACGCGCAAAGCGCCGATCAACGGGCATTTGGCATCGGGACTGTCAGCCTGTGGCGAAACCCGCAGACCGGAGCTGACCAATGCCTGCTCACACAAGGCCGGATCGCTGCGCAGTCGCATCAACTTGTAGCCCGTGAGCCAGTTGGGCGTCGCCTGCACGTCCAGCGGCGCCCACGGGTTCCATTGCGGCGGCACATCGAGCCAACCGCGCCAGACGCCGATCAGGCTGCCACCGATGATCAGCAGCCCCGCCAACAGCAGCCAGCGCCCCATGCTCATCCCTTGAAGAATTGATTGGCCCTGGCGTAAGGCATCGAACGGGAGGTGAAGGTGAACGTGCCGGACTGCTGGATTTCTTCCGCCGCGCGGAAAAACTCACCCAACGCCGCCAGGGCCAGCGCCGATCCGGTGCTGATCCGCTTCACGCCCATTTCTTCCAGCTGCTGCACCGTCAGCTTCAAGCCGCCGGACATCAACACATTGACCGGTTTCGGCGCCACCGCACGCACCACCGCCAGAACTTCTTCGGCGGTACGCAGGCCCGGCGCGTACAGCACGTCGGCGCCAGCTTCGGCAAAGGCTTGCAAGCGGCGGATGGTGTCGTTGATATCGGGATTGCCATGCAGATAGTTTTCCGCACGGGCGGTCAGCATGAAGGGAAACGGCAAGGTGCGCACCGCAGCGACGGCGGCTTCGATCCGCGCCACCGCGTGTTCGAAGCAGTAGATCGGCGAGTCTTCCCGGCCGGTGGCATCTTCGATCGAGCCGCCCACGGCGCCCGCCTCGGCTGCGCGGATCAGACTCTGCGCCGATTCGGCCGGGGCGTCGGCGAAACCGTTTTCCAGATCCACCGCCAGCGGCAGGTCGGTGGCCGCGACAATCGCCCGGACATTAGCCAGCGTATCGTCGAGACTCAGGCCGCCATCGGGCTTGCCTTGGGAGAACGCATAGCCGGCGCTGGTGGTCGCCAGCGCCTGATAGCCGAGGCTGGCGAGCATCTTCGCGGAACCGGCATCCCATGGATTGGGAATCACGAAAATCCCCGAGCGTTCGTGCAGGGCTTTGAAGGTTTCGGCTTTACGGACTTGTTGTTGACGGGCTTGGGCGTCCATCGGCAGGCTCCTGGGCAGGAAAGAAATCCGCCTCAGAGCAGGCCAAGTTGCTCGGCGGCGGGTTCTCTGTATAGCTCAGGCAAGGATCGCAGGCCAGGCAAACGTTGCATCAGTTGTGCGTGAAAACGTTGCGCCAGCTTCGCCGCAAGAATGTTATCGGCGGTGTGCAGAAAGATGTACGGCGTGCGGCCCTCTTCGATCCACTCGGCGATTTTCGCCACCCACGGCACCAGGAACGGGTCGTTGGCCTCAAGCTCGGGATGGCCGATGAAGCGCACCTGCGGGAATTGCGTGAACGCTGCCGGCCGCGTGGGTACGCGGGGCTTTTTCGATTGGGCGTGGATCACCGACGACTCGGTGGACAGACAACTGAACAAGGCGCGCGGATCGAGACAGATGCGCTCCACGCCACGATCCAGCAATAGCCGGTTGAGCAAACGCTCACTCTCACCTTTGGCGAAGAATTGCTCGTGGCGCACTTCCACCGCCAGCGGACAATCCAGCGCATCGATGAACGCGGCAAGCTCCGGCAAGCGATGCGGCGTGAAGCTTTTCGACAGTTGCAGCCACATGGGCGAGACGCGTTCACCAAGCGGCTTGAGTAGCTGGAGGAAGGTTTCGGCTGCGGTCAGTTGATCGCGCAAGTCGCCGCTGTGGCTGATGTCGCCGGGGAACTTGGCAGTGAAGCGAAAGTGCTCCGGCATCACCTCGGCCCAACGCTGCACGGTGGCGGGCGACGGGCTGGCGTAGAAGGTCGTGTTGCCTTCCACGGCGTTGAATACTTGTGAATAGAGTCCGAGGAAATCGGAGGTCTTGGCGTCTACCGGATACAGATACTCGCGCCAGGCGTTTTCGCTCCAGGACGGGCAACCGAGGTAGTAAGGCAGATCCATCAGATGTACAGATCGAGGCCCAGCACGTCTGCATCCCAATCGACAAAACCGGCGGTGCTCAGGTAGCTGGCCAGGGCCATGGCCACGCTTTTCTTCATCGCGCGGTGATAAATCATGTCTTGCTGGCGGGCGGGCAGATTGCTCAGGCGTTGCGCGGTGGCTTTGGCGGCACGGGCAGCCAGTTGCTCTTCGGTCGGGAATTCCAGCTCGCCGTCGATATCCTCGACGGACTCATCCAGCGCCGGATTGCCTTTGCGAGGCTTGCGCTTGATGGGGTAGGAATGAGTGGAAACGCCGTCTATACGCATAAAGTCATGCTCGGTATCGATGATGGCAATTTAGCGGCACCTGACCGACTTAGCAAATCGCCGAGTGATAACTAGAACACATAAAAGACAAAAGGTTTAAAGCGCGGTGTTAGAAACGGACGATTGGCTTTGTTGAGGCAATCACTGAACTTGTGGGAGCGAGCTTGCTCGCGAAAACATGGATATGGTCACCATTGATGGTGACTGACCCACCGCATTCGCGAGCAAGCTCGCTCCCACAGGATCTCACATGGGTCAGCGGGCTTTCGGGGTGGCCACTTTGTCGCGCAGGTAAACCGGCTGGGCGTCGTCCGCCGCAATCGCTTCACCGCGTTCCCAGGCAAATCGCGCCAGGGTCAGCAGGTCTTCGGCGTGTGGGAGCATGCCAGCGTCGGACCCGGTCAGGTTTACAGCGATGCGTTTGCCATAACCCCAGCCCGTGCCGGCACCGAACCAGTCACCCGAGGCGTCATCCGGCAGCGCGGCGACTTCCGGCGGCAGCACCGCCTCGGCGCCGACCAGACGCATCTCCCCGGCCGTCTCGCGGTAGCAACCCCAATACACCTCATCCATCCGCGCATCGATGGCGGCCGCGACCTGGCTCACGCCGTGCTCGCGGTAGGCCCGTTGCGCCAGCACGGCCAGGTTCGACACCGGCAACACCGGGCGATCCAGCGCAAAGGCCAGGCCCTGCACCACGCCGATGGCAATCCGCACGCCGGTGAACGCGCCCGGGCCACGGCCGAAGGCGATGGCGTCCACCGCTTGCAGGGTGGTGCCGGCGTCGGCCAGCAGTTGCTGGATCATCGGCAGCAGTTTCTGCGCATGCAGGCGCGGGATCACCTCGTAATGGCTCGTGACCTTGCCGTCATGCAGCAAGGCAACGGAGCAAGCTTCAGTCGCGGTGTCCAGGGCCAGCAAGGTGCTCATCAATGTGTCCGTAAATCAGGTGGGGAAAAAGTGCGCCAGTATAAACAACTACGGCCCGCAAGCGGGCCGTGGATGATGCAGCGGATCAGGTTTTTCAGCTCAGCGCTTCAAGCACCTTGGCGGTGATCGCTTCAACCGAACCGACGCCAGGGATGTGGCTGTACTTCGGTTTGCCACCGTTCTTGGCGGACAGGTTCTGGTAGAACTCCACCAGCGGCTTGGTCTGCGAGTGATAGACCGACAGGCGATGACGCACGGTTTCTTCGGTGTCGTCCTTGCGCTGTACCAGCTCTTCACCGGTGATGTCGTCTTTACCGGCAATTTTCGGCGGGTTGTAGACGATGTGGTAAACGCGGCCGCTGGCCTCGTGAACGCGACGACCGGCGATACGCTGAACGATTTCTTCGTCTTCAACGGCGATTTCGACCACGGCGTCCAGCTCGACACCAGCCGTTACCAGCGCTTCAGCCTGAGGAATGGTGCGCGGGAAGCCATCGAACAGGAAACCCTTGGCGCAATCGGCTTGAGCGATACGGTCCTTGACCAGCGCGATGATCAGGTCATCCGACACCAGGCCACCGGCATCCATGATGCTCTTGGCCTTGATGCCCAGCTCGGTGCCGGCCTTGACCGCAGCACGCAGCATGTCGCCGGTGGAGATTTGCGGAATGCCGAATTTCTCGGTGATGAACTTAGCCTGAGTACCTTTACCGGCCCCGGGAGCTCCCAGCAGAATGACGCGCATCGATGTGCTCCTCAATTTTTTATATAAAAAACAATGGATTCGCCTCGTGGGGCCAATCTCATAAAACGGGTCGTGGCCGCCCAAACGGCCAAAGGCTGATCAAGATACACAGCAGGCTGCGCCCACACAAGACGCCAAAAGTCGGAGAAACCGGCGCCCGCCGCGACCTTGCGACGCGGTTCCCCAAGTCGCAACCCCATCATTAACTGTCGCCTGACCGCATTTTTCCCACGGTCGTTAAACGGCACCCGAGGGTTCGCCCCGGGTGCCCCGCCCCACGCAGAAAACCTTAGCCGGTATTTCGCAAACCGGCGGCAATCCCCGCCACAGACACCAGCAACGCCTGTTCCACCGGGCTGCCCTGCTCGACATTCTGCTGCCGCGAGCGCGCCAGCAACTCGGCCTGCAATAGATGCAGAGGGTCGAGGTAGGTGTTGCGCAGACGGATGAATTCCAGGGTGTCCGGGCTATGTGCCAGTAGCTGCGACTGACCGGTCAGGCCGAGGACGACGGAACACGCCTGCGACAATAGGTCGCGTAAGTGCGCACCCAAAGGCAGCAGGTCCGACTGCACCAGACGCTCGTCGTAGGACAGCGCAATGTCGGCATCCGCCTTGGCCAGCACCATCTCCAGCATGTCGATACGCGTGCGGAAAAACGGCCACTGTTCGCGCATCTGCCCCAGCAACTCGCCTTCGCCGCGCTCCAGTGCTTTGCTCAATGCGGTTTCCCAGCCGAGCCAGGCCGGCAGCATCAGGCGAGTCTGGGTCCAGCCGAAAATCCACGGAATCGCCCGCAGACTTTCGATGCCACCGGCGCGGCGCTTGGCCGGACGACTGCCCAACGGCAAACGCCCCAACTCCTGCTCCGGGGTCGACTGGCGGAAATACTCGACGAATTGCGGATTTTCCCGCACCACCGCACGGTAGGCAGCGACACCGTCAGCGGCCAGTTCATCCATCAGATGCCGCCATTCAGGCGTCGGTGGCGGCGGTGGCAACAGGGTCGCTTCGAGCACTGCCGCCAGATACAGATTGAGGTTTTGCTCGGCGATGTCCGGCAGGCCGAATTTGAATCGAATCATTTCCCCCTGCTCGGTGGTGCGGAAACGTCCGGCCACCGAACCCGGCGGCTGCGACAGGATAGCCGCGTGCGCCGGGCCGCCGCCACGGCCCACGGTGCCACCGCGACCGTGGAACAGCAGCAGTTCGACTTGCTGCTCACGGCAGATTTCCACCAGCCGCTCCTGCGCCCGGTACTGCGCCCATGCTGCCGCGGTGGTGCCGGCGTCCTTGGCCGAGTCGGAATAGCCGATCATCACTTCCTGCGGGCCTTGCAGCCGCGCGCGGTAACCCGGCAGCAGCAACAGGCGTTCGATCACAGGCCCGGCGTTGTCGAGGTCGGCGAGGGTTTCGAACAACGGCACCACGCGCATCGGCCGCAATACGCCGGACTCCTTGAGCAGCAGTTGCACCGCGAGCACATCGGAAGCGGCACCGGCCATGGAAATCACGTAGGAGCCCAGCGAAGCGCCCGGCGCGGCGGCGATTTCCTTGCAGGTGGCGAGCACTTCGGCGGTGTCGGCCGAGGGTTTGAAATGCGCCGGCAGCAGCGGCCGACGGTTTTGCAGTTCGCGGGTCAGGAAGCTGATGCGCTGTTCTTCGTCCCACTCTTCGTACTTGCCGAGGCCGAGGTAATCGGTGATTTCGGTCATGGCCGCGCTGTGGCGGGAAGAATCCTGACGCACGTCGAGGCGCACCAGGAACAGGCCGAAGGTCACGGCCCGACGCAGGCAATCGAGCAACGGCCCATCGGCGATCACGCCCATGCCGCACTCGTGCAGCGAGTTGAAACACAGTTCCAGCGGATCGAGCAGGTCGCGATTATTGTGCAGCACATCGGCTGGGGCCGGCGTGGTGGCGGTCAGCGATGCATGGGCCCAGTTACGTGTGGCGCGCAGCCGTTCACGCAATTGTTTGAGCACCGCCCGATATGGCTCGGCGCTGTCGCCGGCCCGGGCCTTGAGCGCGTCGCTGGCCTGCTGCATCGAGAGTTCGGCCGCCAGGTGATCAACGTCACGCAGGTACAGATCCGCCGCCATCCAGCGCGCCAGCAGCAGTACTTCGCGGGTCACTGCGGCAGTCACGTTCGGGTTGCCGTCCCGGTCGCCGCCCATCCACGAAGCGAAGCGGATCGGCGCAGCTTCCAGCGGCAAGCGCAAACCGGTGGCCGCAAACAGCGCCTGATCGGCCTTGCGCATATGGTTGGGAATCGCCTGCCACAGCGAATGCTCGATCACCGCAAAACCCCACTTGGCTTCGTCCACCGGAGTCGGCCGGGTTCGGCGGATTTCTTCGGTGTGCCAGGCTTCGGCGATCAGGCGTTGCAGAGTGTTGTGGATCTGGTCGCGTTCGGCCGTGGTCAGATCGCGATGATCCTGAGCTGCCAGTTGCGCAGCAATCGCGTCGTACTTCTGGATTAGCGTGCGGCGGGCCACTTCGGTCGGGTGCGCGGTGAGCACCAGTTCGATTTCCAGCCGCGCCAGTTGCCGGGCCAGGGATTCGGCGCTGTGCCCTTCGTTGCGCAGGCGGGCGAGCAGTTCCGGCAGCACACGGGATTCGAACGGAGCGGCCTGGGTCTCTTCGCGGCGATGGATGAGCTGGTACTGCTCGGCGATGTTCGCCAGGTTGAGAAACTGGTTGAAAGCCCGCGCCACCGGCAGCAGTTCGTCTTCGCTCAATTGATTGAGGCTGGCGCTGAGTTCGGCGTCCATCGAGCCGCGCCGGTCGGCCTTGGCGCCCTTGCGGATCTGCTCGATCTTGTCGAGAAACGCCTCGCCGTACTGGTCACGAATGGTGTTGCCCAACAGCTCACCAAGCAGGTGAACGTCTTCGCGCAAGCGTGCATCAATATCGGTCATCAGCATCTGCTCCAGCAGTAATCGGTGACGGATCGCAAGTGAGTGGATGAACAGAGAGTGCCGCTCTGGGACGCTTCTTACAAGCAGACGACGAAGGGACTTTAAACCTTGAGGGTTGAAGCTAGTCTCAAGGGTAAGCCCCACAACGGCTTGCCGCCGGCTGACGCCGGACACTCACCAAGACCTGCCATGAGCAGGTGCGACATGAGGTTTTTATGAAAATCCGTGAACTCGCCCAGCATTGGGAAGAAACCGCCAAGGGTCGCCTGACCGATACCGGCTACACGATTCATCTGGATGTGGAAGCTGCCGCACGGCTGGCGGCGATCGCCGAGATGTACCCCAAACGTCACGCCGAAGAACTGCTCGGCGAGCTGATCGGCGCCGCCCTCGAAGAGTTCGAAGCGAGCCTGCCGTATGTGAAAGGTTCGACCGTGGTCGCCACCGACGAGGAAGGCGATCCGCTGTATGAAGATGTCGGCCCGACTCCGCGTTTTCTCGCTCTGTCACGGCGTCATCTGCACGACTTGTCGACCGCAGCCGGCAAGCAGAAACACTGACACAACATAAATCGAAACGTGGGAGCGAGCTTGCTCGCGAAAGCGGTTTGTCAGGCACTGTAGTGGTGACTGATCCGACGCTATCGCGAGCAAGCTCGCTCCCACATTGACTGTATTCAAACTCATAAATCACACGCCTTATTATTCCCGCGCGTACCACTCTCCCCCGCCAAAGTTCCCGGTTCAGGGCCTTGTCCACCTGGTCAGCATTTTTTTGGGCGATGAGCCATCTTTTCTGAACTTTTGAAAAATGCCTTCGGTCGGAACAGGTAACCACGCCTGGAACGAGCGTTTCAAAACGCACTTGCACATGACGGTTGCGGCTCCGCTACCAGGATGGATTTCGAAGCTTTCAAGGAGTTAACCAATGGAGTTGAAGACCATGAAGACCCAAACCTCGTTTTCCCACCTGCGCGGTCTGAAACTGGCCGCTCTGGCCATCGGCACCAGCTTCGTACTGGCCGGCTGCGCCGGCAATCCACCGACCGAGCAGTACGCCGTGACTCAATCGGCGGTCAACAGCGCGGTCAGCGCCGGCGGTACCGAGTTTGCCGCCGTGGAAATGAAGCAGGCACAGGACAAGCTCAAGCAAGCCGAAATCGCCATGCACGACAAAAAGTATGACGAGGCCCGCATCCTCGCCGAACAGGCCGAGTGGGACGCGCGCGTCGCCGAACGCAAGGCTCAGGCGATGAAAGCCGAACAAGCGGTGAAGGATTCCCAGAAAGGTGTTCAGGAACTGCGTCAGGAAAGTCAGCGCACTGTGCAGTAAGCGCGCATCCCGACCGCAAGGCTGAAACTCTTATCGATAGAAAGGACGAACGATTATGCGTAAACAACTGATGATCCCCGCTCTTCTGGCCGCAAGCGTTGCCCTGGCTGCCTGCTCGACGCCGCCTAACCCGAATCTGGAACAGGCGCGCACCAACTACGCCGGCCTTCAGGCCAACCCGCAGGCGAGCAAAGTCGCGGCCTTGGAAACCAAGGACGCCAGTGATTACCTGGACAAGGCCGACAAGGCTTATCTGGACAAGGAAGACCAGCACAAGGTCGACCAACTGGCCTATCTGACCAACCAGCGCGTGGAAGTGGCCAAGCAGACCATCGCCCTGCGCACCGCTGAAAACAACCTGAAGAACGCCGCCGCCCAACGTGCCCAGGCCCGTCTGGATGCCCGCGATCAGCAGATCAAGCAGCTGCAGGACAGCCTCAACGCCAAGCAGACCGATCGCGGTACGCTGGTGACTTTCGGTGACGTGCTGTTCGCCACCAACAAGGCCGATCTGAAATCCAGCGGTCTGGTGAACATCAACAAACTGGCGCAATTCCTCCAGGAAAACCCGGATCGCAAAGTGATCGTCGAAGGCTATACCGACAGCACCGGCTCGGCGAGCTACAACCAGTCGCTGTCCGAGCGTCGCGCGACCTCGGTGCAGGTTGCGCTGATCAAGATGGGTGTAGACCCTTCGCGCATCGTGGTGCAGGGCTATGGCAAGGAATACCCAGTTGCGGATAACGGCAGCGTGTCGGGCCGTGCGATGAACCGTCGGGTGGAAGTGACCATTTCCAACGACAACCAGCCAGTGATGCCACGTTCGGCTGTCAGCTCGAACTAAGCGTTACGCGGTAACGAAAAAGCCCCGCCTGATTTGATCAGGCGGGGCTTTTGTTTGAATGGAACTCTGTGGGAGCGAGCTTGCTCGCGATAGCGTCCTTTCAGTCAGCAATTATTTGACTGATCCACCGCGATCGCGAGCAAGCTCGCTCCCACATGGAACTGAATTATTGCTCAAGCTTCTGCGGCGTCTCCTGCCCCATGCAACGCACAGCCTTCTTCTGCGCATTGACGAGCACCCCGGTCAGGCCTTTCTGTTCGGTGTCGAACAGCACCAGCACGCCATCGATGCACTGCGCCACTTGCGGCGCCGGGGTCAGGGAGACTTTGTAGTCTTCGCCGGGAATGGTCTTGAGCATGGTGAATTCGTTGAGCAGCAACGCATCCTCGGGTTTGGCGAAGTGCAGGTAGCCGTAGTACCAGAGGGCGCCGACGGTGCCGAGGATGCTGCAGATACCGGTGATGATCAGCGGGATGGCGTTGCGTTCTTCACTCATTGCGGACTCTCTGGTGGTTCGTCTTCAGAATTCGGGGGTGTCGGATAATTCGGTATCTCGCCGAGGCGGCGCAGGCCGTTGAAGTGTTCGGGATCGTCGAGGTAGCGCAGCATCACCTGCCGCCAGACCGGGTCGCCGAAAGTCTGCACATGCCCGCCCCGGGTCAGCTGCAGCACGCGCGGTGGCGGCGCAGCTTGATACAGACGGATGCCGTTGGAAAGGGGCACCAGCGGATCGTCGAGGCTGTGGAAGATCAATTTCGGCACGCCGTTGAGCTGCGGCATGGCGTTGATCGCACTGTCGCCATCCGGCACCAGCCACGACAGCGGCACCTGAAACGGCCAGGTCAGCCACGAGGTGCTGAGGGCGTATTGGCCGACGCTGCGGTAACTGGCGGGCACGCCGTCGAGCACCAGGGCCTTGAGCTGTTTTTGTCTTTCCGGATGTTGCACCAGCCAATGCACCGCCATCGCCCCGCCAAGACTCTGACCCAGCAGCACCAGCGGCTTGCCTTTGACCTCTGGCGCCTTGTCCAGCCAGGCGAAGACGGCATCAATGTCCTGATAGATCGCTGGCAGGCTCGGTTCGCCTTCGGACAAGCCGTAACCGCGATAGTCCACCAGCAGCACTTGATAGCCGTTTTTCGGCAACCACCAGCTCCCGCCCAAGTGCATCGGCAGATTCCCGCCGTTGCCGTGCAGGTGAAGCACCGTGCCCTTGACCTCGACACCGGGCTTGGCCGGCAGCCACCAGGCATTCAGCTTGAGGCCGTCGGCGGTGGTCAGGGTGACAGTGCGGTATTCGAGTCTGGCCTTTTCCGGGGTGAACAACTGGCCGGGTTCGGGGTAGAACAGCAACGAGCTGCAACCGCCGAGGGTCAGGAGCAGGCAAAGGATGCCGAGGATTCTCATCCGGTGAAACCTCGCAAAAACAGGGTGGGAATGCATTCCAATGTGGGAGCGAGCTTGCTCGCGAATGCTATCTAACATTCAACTCACGCGTTACCTGACACACCGCCTTCGCGAGCAAGCTCGCTCCCACAAAGGACATCATCGAGTTCAGAGGATATTCGAGTAATCCGCCTCGATCCGGTCCAGGCTCAAGTGATTGAGGAAGTTGGAGAAGCACATCCACGCCGACAACGCGTTCATGTCGCGGAACTGGTCCGGCAGGTACTTGGGCGGCACCACCAGGCCTTCGTCCACCAGCTGACGCAGGGTTCGCATGTCCTCCAGCGTGGTCTTGCCGCAGAACAACAGCGGGATCTGCTCGAGCTTGCCCTTGCGCACGGCCAACTGAATGTAGTTGTAAACCATGATGAAGCCCTTGAGGTAGGACAAGTCCTTGGTGAATGGCAGACCGGTCGGCGTCGATCCACGGAAAACGCGACTGGCGTTGCCATAGCTTTCCGCCATTTCGAAGCCCTGCTCGCGGAAGAACTCGAAAATCTGCAGGAAGTCCGCGCCCTCCTCGACCATGTGGATGGCGCGGGTGCGGTTGGTCAGTTTGCGCAGGCGGCTCGGGTAGGAGGCGAAGGTGATGATTTCCATCAGGATCGCCAGGCCTTCCTGAGTCACTGTCGACGAGGGCGGGCCCTTGGACAGGAAGGTGCAGATCGGCTGGTTCAAACCGTTGAGCGTGGTGCCGACGTGCACCAGGCCTTCGTGGACTTCCAGCGCGCGCACGTCGCGGTCGTTGAACATCGCGTCGGTGCGGATCTTGATGTAGTCGGCGCCCGCCGCCGCATCGGCGACGATCCCGTCGGACTCGAACACGCGGATGGTTTCCTCGGCCTCACCGAACACCTTGTTCAGCCGGGTTTGCAGCAGGTGCACGGCGTCCTTGGCGGTGAGGACCTTCGGTTCGTCCTTCAGGTCGCCACGACCGTCGATGTTGTTCAGGTAGTCGGACATCATCAGGCCGAGGTCGGCCAGTGTGGGGTCACCGGCGTGGAACGCATCGGACGCGGCGCCGTACAGTTCCTGGGAAATCAGGCCGAAATCCTCGGTGCCGCGCGCTTCGAGCATGCGCACCACCATCCGGTATTCCTTGCACATGCGGCGCATGATCTGGCCGACCGGGTTGAACTGACCGAGCTGACGGGTTATGTCGCGTTCGATGTTCTGGAATTCCAGCTTGACCCTGCTTGAGTCGAAGGACAGCGGCCGGTTGAGGTAGTAGTCGCGATCCACCGCCGGCAATTCCTTGCCCTTGGCCTTGAGGAAACCCTTGCGAATGTTCTCGTCCCACTTGACCGCGTCGAGCACGCGGATCGGCGTCTGCGCCAGCACAATGCGATCGGACAACGTGCGTATCGTCTGCTGGTAATCGTCCACCCGAAACTCCTGTAGAAAACGTGACGTACTGGATTATTTGGCTTTGGCTTGGTGCTGATAGCGCGCCGCTTCGACGAAAACGTCGGAATTGGCCGGGTCGTCGAGGTAAGCAAAGACCTTTTCAAGCGGACTGTCGACCTGCACGCCCTCGCCGTCATCGGTCTGGAAGCCTTGGCCGTCGAGGGTTTTCTGGGCGATGGCCTGGTTGATCTGCTCAAGATCGAGGTTGTAGATCACCAGTTCGCGCTTGTCGGTGATCTCGAAACCGGCGATGGTGAAGTGCCCGCCATATTGCGCCGGCACCTTCGCCGACAGATACCAGCGGTTGCCGTGGCGCGACACCGTGAACGGATAGGCTTCACGCTCGCGGGGTTTGGCTTTGAAGTATGCAACTGCCTGATAGCGATCGTTGCCCAGGCGTGTCAGCTCCAGATTCATCGGCTCGCCCCAGGCATTGGTGCTCGACCATTGGCCGAGCAGGCCCTTGGGCGCCGGTTCACTGGCGGGCAGCGGATCCTTGAAGGTCACCAGACATCCGCTGAGCAGCAGGAACGACAAGGCGATCAGCACGCCACGCCAGGCTTTCATTCGACACTCCCTAGACCCGAACTCACCAGCGAACCTGTGGGAGCGAGCTTGCTCGCGATGGCGGAGTGTCAGCCAATGAAGACTTTGAATGACAGATCGCAATCGCGAGCAAGCTCGCTCCCACAGGGGGATTGCGTTACACCGACGCGAGTACCAGGTGCATATAGCGCGTCAGAATGCCGAGCATGTCCTCTTCGGCCAAAGGCTCGGCGTCGTTGAGCAGGCCCTGATATTCCATCCGTCCGATAATCGCCGTCAACACCTTGGCATCCTGCTGCGGCTCGCGCGAGCCCAATACCTGGAACAACTGGCAGGAGCCCTGCAACAGAATCTGCTGATGGGAGCGGACCAGTTCCGCCAGACGCGGGTTCAGCAGCGCTTCCTGACGGAACGCCTGCTCGGCCATCAAATGCTCGCGACGGTTGACCAGTTGCCGATGCACATAGTCAGCCATCAACCGAGCGATATCGTCCGCCAGTTGCGAACGCGATTCCGGGCTGCCGTCACCACTGACCACCATTTCGCGCAGCAGGCCTTCGTTGTTGATCCACAGCTTGGCCATGTAGGCCGCGCTGCGTTCGACGTACTGGGCGAAGGTATCGGTGAGCAGGTCATCGATGTCCTTGAAGTAATACGTGGTGGCCGACAGCGGCACACCGGCCTCGGCCGCCACCGCCCGGTGACGCACGGCCCGCACGCCGTCGCGCACGACAATGCGCATCGCCGCATCGAGAATGTCCTGTCGACGCTGTTCACTGCCCTGCCGGCTGGCCTTGCGGCCCTGGTACTGAACACTTTCAGCGACCGCAGTGGCGATTCCCGCTGCACCCTCTTGAGCCATTGCACCGATCACGACAGGCATACCTCTGTTGTTTTCTTCAAAAATTAACCATTTGATACGTTTGTACCAGACAGGCAATAAAAAGCCGCCCATTTCAGGCGGCTTTTTTATTGAAACACTTACGCTTGCGGCCGCATGTGCGGGAACAGGATCACGTCGCGGATCGACGGGGAGTTGGTCAGCAGCATCACCAGACGGTCGATGCCGATACCTTCACCGGCCGTTGGCGGCATGCCGTACTCCAGCGCGCGAACGAAGTCGGCGTCGTAGTGCATGGCTTCGTCGTCGCCGGCGTCCTTGTCGGCCACCTGCGCCATGAAACGCTCGGCCTGGTCTTCCGCGTCGTTCAACTCGGAGTAGGCGTTGGCGATTTCACGGCCGCCGATGAACAGCTCGAAACGGTCGGTGACGTTCGGGTTGTCGTCGTTGCGACGGGCCAGCGGCGACACTTCGAACGGGTACTGGGTAATGAAGTGCGGCTGTTCCAGCTTGTGCTCGACCAGCTCTTCGAAAATCATCACCTGCAGCTTGCCCAGACCTTCGAAGCCCAGCACCTTGGCGCCGGCCTTCTTGGCGATGGCGCGAGCCTTGTCGATGTCGTTCAGGTCATCGGCGGTCAGCTCAGGGTTGTACTTGAGGATCGAGTCGAACACCGACAGGCGCACGAACGGCTCGCCGAAGTGGAACACCTTGTCGCCGTACGGCACGTCGGTGCTGCCCAGAACCAGCTGCGCCAGTTCGCGGAACAGTTCTTCGGTCAGGTCCATGTTGTCTTCGTAGTCGGCGTAAGCCTGGTAGAACTCCAACATGGTGAATTCTGGGTTGTGACGAGTCGAAACGCCTTCGTTACGGAAGTTGCGGTTGATCTCGAACACTTTCTCGAAACCGCCAACCACCAGACGCTTGAGGTACAGCTCTGGCGCGATACGCAGGAACATTTCCATGTCCAGCGCGTTGTGGTGGGTTTCGAACGGCTTGGCCGCGGCGCCGCCAGGAATGGTCTGCAGCATCGGCGTTTCGACTTCGAGGAAGTCGCGCTTCATCAGGAAGCTGCGGATGTGCGCGATCACTTGCGAACGCACGCGGAAGGTCTGGCGCACGTCTTCGTTGACGATCAGGTCAACGTAGCGCTGACGGTAGCGCTGTTCGGTGTCGGTCAGGCCGTGGTGCTTGTCCGGCAGCGGGCGCAGGGATTTGGTCAGCAGGCGCACGCTGGTCATCTCGACGTACAGGTCGCCCTTGCCGGAACGGGCCAGGGTGCCTTCGGCGGCGATGATGTCGCCCATGTCCCAGGTTTTCACCGCGGCCAGGGTTTCTTCGGACAGGGTTTTGCGGTTGACGTAGACCTGGATGCGACCGGTCATGTCCTGGATCACCATGAACGAGCCACGGTTGAGCATGATGCGACCTGCAACCTTGACCGGGATCGCAGCCTCTGCCAGCTCTTCCTTGGTCTTGTCCGCGTACTGCTTTTGCAACGCATCGCAGTAGTTGTCGCGGCGGAAGTCGTTCGGGAAGGCATTGCCCTTGGCGCGCTCGGCAGCAAGCTTTTCCTTGCGCAGGGCGATCAGGGAGTTTTCTTCCTGTTGCAGGGCCTGGTCGAGTTGTTGGTCGCTCATGTCTTTAAATATTCCATCACAGGTTCGTTGCCCCCGGGCCTTTCGGCCCGGGGATCGCCAGCAGGCTGGCTCCTACAGAGATCGAGTTGAATCAGCCGATCCTGTATTGCGTTTCTTACAGGCCCGATTTCAGGCTGGCTTCCAGGTATTCGTCGATGTCGCCGTCGAGCACCTTGTCGCAGTCACTGCGTTCGATGTTGGTGCGCAGATCCTTGATCCGCGACGCATCGAGCACGTACGAACGGATCTGGTGACCCCAGCCGATGTCCGACTTGGTGTCTTCCAGCGCCTGGGACGCCGCGTTGCGCTTCTGCATTTCCTGCTCGTACAACTTGGCCCGCAGCATTTTCATGGCGGTGTCCTTGTTGGCGTGCTGGGAACGTTCGTTCTGGCAGCTCACCACGGTGTTGGTCGGTACGTGGGTGATACGTACGGCCGAGTCGGTGGTGTTTACGTGCTGACCACCGGCACCGGAGGAACGATAGGTGTCGATCCGCAGGTCTGCCGGGTTGATTTCGATTTCCACCTTGTCATCGATCTCTGGCGAGACGAAAACCGCGGAAAACGAGGTGTGGCGACGGTTGCCGGAGTCGAACGGGCTCTTGCGCACCAGACGGTGCACGCCGATCTCGGTACGCAGCCAGCCAAAGGCGTATTCGCCCTTGATGTGCACGGTCGCACCCTTGATCCCGGCGACTTCACCGGCCGACAGCTCCATGATGGTCGCGTCGAAACCGCGTTTGTCGGCCCAGCGCAGGTACATGCGCAGCAGGATGTTGGCCCAGTCCTGGGCCTCGGTGCCGCCGGAACCGGCCTGGATGTCCAGGTAGGCGTTGTTCGGGTCCATCTCGCCGCTGAACATGCGACGGAATTCCAGTTTGGCCAGGGACTCTTCGAGACCCTGGAGGACTTCGACGACGTCATTCACGGCGCCTTCGTCGTTCTCTTCAACGGCCATGTCGAGCAGCTCGCGGGAATCGGCCAGGCCGGTGGCCAGCTCGTCCAGGGTGTCGACGATCTGCGCCAGCGTCGAGCGCTCGCGGCCCAGTTCCTGGGCGTATTCAGGTTTGTTCCAGACTGCAGGATCTTCAAGCTCGCGATTGACTTCGATCAGACGCTCATGCTTTTGATCGTAGTCAAAGATACCCCCGAATAGATTCGGAGCGCTCGGACAGGTCCTTGATGGTGTTCAGGATCGGGTTGATTTCCATGACGGGCAGCACTCGTTGGCGAACTTTTGAAAGCCGGCGAGTATAACGTAATCACGCTGTCACGGCAGCCCGTCTGGCGGCTGTTAAGGCGATTCACTTGACATGGCCTGACACAGATCCCCTGTGGGAGCGGGCTTGCTCGCGAAGGCGGAGTATCAGTCGACATCATTGCTGAATGACCCACCGCATTCGCGAGCAAGCCCGCTCCCACAAGGGTATCGCGTACCTATTCGATGCCGACCTGATTGCGCCCGTTGTTCTTGGCAAGGTACAGGCCGCGATCCGCCGCCGAGATCAGCAACCGGCAGTCGCTGCCCGACTCCGGCACCATGGTCGCCAGGCCGATGCTGATGGTCAGGCTTGAGCCTTCGGCCGGGGCATTGTGCGGAATCTTCAGCGCCGCGACCGTCTGGCGCAGCTTTTCCGCCACCAGTCGCGCCCCGCCCGGCGAGGTGTTGGGCAGCACCAGCGCAAATTCTTCGCCGCCATAACGCGCCGGCAGATCGGACGGCCGGGCACTGGCCTCGCGAATCGCCGTGGCGACCTTGCGCAGCGCTTCGTCGCCCTCGACATGGCCGAAGGTGTCGTTGTAGGACTTGAAGTAATCGACGTCGATCATCAGCAGCGACAACTGGCTCTGGTCGCGCAGCGAACGGCGCCATTCCAGTTCCAGGTATTCGTCGAAGTGCCGGCGGTTGGACAGCCCGGTCAGGCCGTCGGAGTTCATCAGGCGTTGCAAGACGAGGTTGGTGTCGAGCAATTGCTGCTGGCTGACCCGCAGCGCGCGGTAGGCCGCGTCCCGTTGCAGCAGGGTCATGTAGGAGCGCGAGTGATAGCGGATGCGCGCCACCAGCTCGATGTTGTCCGGCAGTTTCACCAGATAATCGTTGGCCCCGGCGGAGAACGCCGCGCTCTTGATCAGCGGGTCTTCCTTGGTCGACAGGACGATGATCGGAATGTCCTTGGTCGCCGGGTGATTGCGGTATTCGCGCACCAGGCTCAGGCCGTCGAGGCCAGGCATCACCAGATCCTGCAGAATCACCGTCGGCTTGATCCGTACCGCATGGGCCACCGCCTGATGCGGGTCGGAACAGAAGTGGAAGTCGATGTTCTCTTCGTTCGACAGCCCACGGCGCACGGCTTCGCCGATCATCGCCTGATCGTCCACCAACAACACCATGGCGGCGTTCTCGTCGGTTTTGATGTCATCGATCTGTAAGTCATTCATGGGCGGTCACCTGAGTGCTGCGGGGGCCAGGATTGCGGAGGTACGTGTTCATTTGGGGAAAATCTCCAGCAATCGTGGCGCTATCTTTTCCAGTGGACGGATTTCTACGGCCGCGTCGATGGCTGCGGCAGCCTTGGGCATGCCGTACACCGCACTACTTTGCTGATCCTGCGCGATGGTCAGATAACCCTGTTGGCGCATGAGCTTAAGCCCTTGCGCCCCGTCGCGTCCCATCCCCGTCAATAAAACCCCTACTGCGTCACCGTTCCAGTAGTTGGCGACGCTTTCGAAAAACACGTCGATCGAGGGGCGATAGATCTCGTTGACCGGCTCGGCGGTGTAGGCCAGCGTGCCGTTCTTGAGCAAACGAATATGGTGGTTGGTGCCGGCCAGCAGCACCGCGCCGGCCTGCGGCGGTTCGCCTTCCCGGGCCAGACGCACGTCCAGGCCGCTGGCGCTGGCCAGCCATTCGGCCATGCCGGCGGCGAACACCTGATCGACATGCTGCACCAGCACGATGGCCGCCGAAAAGTGGCGCGGCAGGCCTTTGAGCAATACTTCCAGCGCTGCCGGGCCACCCGCCGACGAGCCGATCGCCACCAATCGCTGGCGTGAGGCGGTACTGCGCGGTGTCGCAGGAGCCGGACGCGAGCGGGCGGTTTTCTCGCCGATCAGCCAGCCAATGTTGAGGATCTTGCGCAGCAGCGGCGCCGCCGCTTCCTGAGGATTGCCACCGCCGATGGCCGGGGTGTCGACCACGTCCAGCGCGCCGTGGCCCATGGCTTCAAACACCCGGTGCACGTTCTGCTGGCGGTCCACGGTGACGATAACGATCGCGCATGGGCTCTCGGCCATGATCCGCCGGGTGGCCTCGACGCCATCCATTACTGGCATGATCAGATCCATCAGGATCAGGTCCGGGGTGCTTTCCGCACACAGGCGCACGGCTTCGGCGCCATTGTTGGCGACCCACACCACCTGATGCGCCGGCTCGAAGGCCAGCGCCCGGCGCAGAGCCTCCACTGCCAGCGGCATGTCGTTGACGATTGCGATCTTCATGCCCGCGCTCCTCCGATGAGCTCAACCACCGCGTCGAGCAGGGCGTCGTCATGAAAACTGGCCTTGGCTAGATAATAGTCGGCGCCGGCGTCCAGTCCACGGCGGCGGTCCTCCTCACGATCCTTGTAGGACACCACCATCACCGGCAGCGATTGCAGACGGTTGTCACGACGCAGCAGCGAAACCAGCTCGATGCCGTCCATGCGCGGCATGTCGATGTCGGTGATCAGCAGGTCGAAGTCCTCGGAGCGCAAGGCGTTCCAGCCGTCCATTCCGTCCACCGCAACGGCCACGTCGTAGCCGCGATTGAGCAGCAGCTTGCGTTGCAGTTCGCGCACGGTCAGCGAGTCGTCGACCACCAGGATCCGCTTGCGCGCCGCTTCAGCGGCCTGATTGCCGTGACGCGCGATGCGCTCCAGACGCCCGGTGTTGAGCAGCTTGTCCACGGAACGCAGCATGTCTTCGACGTCGACAATCAGCACCACCGAGCCATCGTCGAGCAAGGCCCCGGCGGAAATGTCCTGCACCTTGCCCAGCCGCTCGTCCAGCGGCAGCACCACCAGCGTGCGCTCGCCAATGAAACGCTCGACCGCCACGCCGTAGATTGCATCGCGCTCGCGGATCACCACGACTTTCAAGGTATCGCCGCTGTTCTGGCTGGCGGGACGTTGCAATAACTGACTGGCCGCAACCAGCCCGACATGTCGACCTTCGTGCCAGAAATGCTGGCGGCCTTCGACCTGCACGATGTCCTCCGGCGCCAGATCGCACATGCGCTCGATGTGCGCCAGCGGGAAGGCGTAGGCCTCGTCGCCGACTTCCACCACCAGGCTGCGCACCACCGACAGGGTCAGCGGTACTTCCAGATGGAAGCGACTGCCCTCGCCCGCCGTCTGCTCCAGCACCACCGCGCCGCGTAACTGGCGGACCATGTGCTGAACGGCATCAAGGCCGACGCCACGACCGGACACTTCGGTAACCTTGTCGCGCAGGCTGAAACCCGGCAGAAACAGGAAGGTCAGCAGTTCTTCTTCGCTCAACTGGGCGGCGGTTTCGGCCGGCGACAACTGACGTTCGACGATGCTGCGGCGGACCTTTTCCAGATCCACACCGTTGCCGTCGTCGCTCAACTCCAGCACCAACAGACCGGCCTGATGCGAGGCCCGCAGGCGGATCAGGCCTTCTTCGGGCTTGCCTTTGAGCAGGCGCTCCTGCGGAGTTTCAATGCCGTGATCGACCGCGTTGCGCAGCAGGTGCGTCAGCGGAGCTTCGAGTTTTTCCAGCACATCGCGGTCGACCTGAGTCTTCTCGCCCTCGATTTCCAGCCGCACCTGTTTGCCGAGGCTGCGACCGAGGTCGCGCACCATCCGCACCTGCCCCGATAACACATCGGCAAACGGCCGCATGCGGCAGGCCAGAGCGGTGTCGTAGAGCACTTGTGCGCGCTGACTCGCTTGCCAGGCAAACTCGTCAAGTTCGGCATTTTTCTCTGCCAGCAGTTGCTGGGATTCGGCGAGCAAACGGCGCGCGTCTTCCAGCGCCTCTTGAGCCTCAAGGCTCAGGGCGTGTTCCTTGAGATGAACGTTAAGACTTTCCAGCGCCCGCAGGCCGTTGTTCTGCATGCGCTTGAGGCGCTGCATCGTGGCCAGGTGCGGCTTGAGGCGCAGGGTTTCCACCAGGGACTTGCTCGACAGATCGAGCAGGCTGTTCAGGCGTTCGGCGGTGACCCGCAGCACCCGCTCGCCGCCCTCAGTGGTGCGTTTGCTCTTGCGCGGCGCAGGCTCCGGCTCGGCAACCTCGACCGGGATTTCAACCGGCGCCGGCTCAGCCAGCGGCGGTGGTTGAAGCTGCAACTCGGCCATCGGCGGCGCACTCGGAGCGGCGGGCACCACGGCCGGCGCCGTCGGATCGAGCAACCCGCCCATCAACGCCACGTAAGCCTCGATGTCCGCCGGTTGCGGGCCGTTGGCCGGTGTAGCAATGCGCATCAGCAAGTCGGTGCCCTGCAACAGCGCGTCGATATGCTCGGGGCGCAGGAACAACCGCCCTTCCTGGGCGCTGACCAGACAATCTTCCATCACGTGGGCGACGCTGACGCCGCTGTCGATGCCGACGATCCGCGCCGCGCCTTTCAGCGAGTGCGCCGCACGCATGCACGACTCGAGCTGATCGGCCTGGGTCGGGTTGCGCTCCAGCGCCAGCAGCCCGGCGCTGAGCACCTGGGTCTGAGCTTCGGCTTCGAGGCTGAACAGCTCGAGCAAGGAGGCGTCGCGCATTTGCTCGGGGGTCATGTGAGGCTCCGGGACACGGCGGACAACAGCTGTTCTTCATCCAGCCAACGCAGGCTGCGACCTTTGAAAGGCAGCACGCCTCGGGTGTATTTGGCGCTGGCTTGCGCACCCGAACGTGAGGCAGCATCGAGGATGCGCTCGTCGATGGCGTGAATCCCGTCGACTTCGTCCACCGGCACCACCACCGGCCCGCCCTGGGCCGAGATGATCAGCATGCGCGGCATGATTCGCGCGCCGGTCGCCGGGGCCGCGTTGCTGTCGAGGTCGAGCAGTTCGACCAGCGACAGGCACGCCACCAACGCACCGCGCACGTTCGCCACGCCGAGCAAGGCCCGGGAGCGCTGGTGCGGCAGCGAGTGAATCGCCTGCAACGGTGCGACCTCCACCAGACTGCGGGTGGCCAGTCCGAGCCATTCTTCGCCGAGGCGGAACATCAGCAGCGAACGGGTCTTCAGCTCGGTTTCGACCTGGGTCGCCACCGGATCGCGCTCGTCCTGCTGCAACGCATAGCGGTCGAGCAGGCGCGTGGCGGCGGCGGAATACACCGAGCAATTGCGGCAATGGATGTGCTCGTCCAGCAGCGGACAGGACTTGTCGCCGTGGATGCCGATGCGGTTCCAGCAATCGTCGATGGCCCGGGCGTCTTCGTGGGTGACGTTCAAGGTGTCGGACGGGATCATCGTTTACGCTCACTGTCGGCGGTGCGGTCGCTGCGGGCGGCGCGCTCCTGCAATCGTCTGGCGCCGGCCGTGTCGCCCTGGGCCTGCAGCAGCGCGGCCAGGTGCATCAAGGCTTCGGGGTGTTGCGGTTCGAGGTACAGCGCTTTGCGGTAAAAGCCCTGGGCTTCGAAGGCGCTGCCGGCGACATCGCTGAGCAGGCCGAGCCAGTAAAACACTTGGGCCACCGGCTCATGGCTGCGCAAATACTGCTCGCATGCGGCCCGGGCTTCGGCGCTTTTGCCTTCGTTGGCCAGGGCGGCGATGTTGGCCAGCAACGTCGCGGCGTCGGGGTTGGTGGTTTTAGCTGTCGCCGGCAACGGCGTCACGCCAGCAAACGGACGGTTGCGCACCGGCGGCGGTGGCGTACTGCGCACCGGCTGACGCACAGGCAACGGCACCGGCATCGCGGTAGGCATCGGCAACGGTTCGGGCTGCGGTTCGCTGTGGCGGCTGAAGGCGAAGGACTGCGCAATCCCGATCGAGCGCATGCCGAGCCGCCCAAGCAGACTGCCCTCGGCCGGGCCGATAAACAGCACACCATCGACATGGGTCAGGCGCTTGAGCACGGCGAACACTTGCTGCTGGGTCGGCTGATCGAAATAGATCAGCAGGTTGCGACAGAACACGAAATCGAACGGCGGCTCGTTGACCAGCAATGACGGATCGAGCACGTTGCCGACCTGCAGGCGCACCTGCTCGCGGACGATGTCATTCACCCGATACCCCTCGTTCTCGGCGAAAAAATGCCGCTCGCGAAAGTCCAGTTCCTGACCGCGAAACGAGTTCTTGCCGTACAGCGCCCGCCGCGCCTTGTCCACCGACAAGGGGCTGACGTCCATACCATCGACCTTGAACTGATGGGGCTTGAGGCCCGCATCGAGCAAGGCCATGGCAATCGAATAGGGTTCTTCACCGGTGGAGCACGGCAGGCTGAGAATGCGCAACGCGCGCATGTTGTTCAGCTCGCTCAGGCGCTTGCGTGCCAGTTTGCCGAGGGTGGCGAAGGATTCCGGGTAACGGAAAAACCAGGTCTCGGGGACGATTACCGCTTCGATCAGCGCCTGCTGTTCATCCCGCGAGCCTTGCAGCGTCTGCCAGTACTCATCGGCATTCACCGTTTGCGACAGGGTGATGCGCTGGCGCACGGCCCGCTCGATGATCGCCGGCCCGACCGAAGCGACGTCGAGGCCGATGCGTTCCTTGAGGAAGTCGAAGAAGCGCTGGTCGCTGCTCATGGCTGCTCCTCAAGCCGCGCCGGATCCAGCGGCGGTGTCGGGAACAGCAGCGTACGTACCGACTCGTCCAGCAAATCGTTGACCCGCACCCACTGCACCAGCCCTTGCGCATCTTCACGCACCGGGCCCAGGTACGGCGCCTGACGATTGTCGAGGCCGTACGGCTGGAAATCATCCGGGTTGCAACGCAAGGTGTCGTTGGCCTGTTCGAGGATCAGGCCCAGCCAGTGCGACGGCTGCGATTCATCCGCGCGGTAATGCACCAGCACCAGCCGTGTGCTGGTGCGCGCTTGCGCAGGATGGCCGAACGTCAGGGCACTGAGGTCGATCACCGGCACCACCGTGCCGCGATAGGCGAACACCCCTGCCACCCAGTGCGGCGCCCGGGCAATCGGCTTCAACGGCAGGCGCGGCAGCACTTCGGCCACTTCCGTGGCGCGCAAGGCGTAGCGTTCGCTGCCGATGCGAAACAGCAGGAACAGCGCCTGCTTCGCCACCGGTGCAGCGCTGCGTTTGGCGGTGATTTCGCTCATCAGACTTTGAATCGCGAAACGCCGCTGCGCAGGCCCACGGCCACCTGGCTCAGTTCGTCAATGGCGAAACTGGCCTGACGCAACGACTCGACCGTCTGGCTGCTGGCATCACCCAGCTGCACCAGCGCATGGTTGATCTGCTCGGCACCGGTGGCCTGGGCCTGCATGCCCTCGTTGACCATCAACACCCGCGGCGCCAGCGCCTGCACTTGATGGATGATCTGCGACAGCTGCTCGCCCACTTGCTGCACTTCGGCCATGCCGCGACGCACCTCCTCGGAGAACTTGTCCATGCCCATCACCCCGGCGGACACCGCCGACTGGATCTCGCGGACCATCTGTTCGATGTCATACGTGGCAACAGCGGTCTGATCCGCCAAGCGCCGAACTTCGGTGGCGACCACGGCGAAACCGCGACCGTACTCACCGGCCTTCTCCGCTTCAATCGCGGCGTTCAGGGACAGCAGGTTGGTCTGGTCGGCGACCTTGACGATGGTCACCACCACCTGATTGATGTTGCCGGCCTTCTCGTTGAGGATCGCCAGTTTGGCGTTCACCAGATCCGCCGCGCCCATCACCGAGTGCATGGTGTCTTCCATGCGCGCCAGGCCTTGTTGCCCGGAACCGGCCAGCACCGAGGCCTGATCGGCGGCGGTGGAGACTTCAGTCATGGTGCGTACAAGGTCGCGAGAGGTTGCCGCGATTTCGCGGGATGTCGCGCCAATTTCAGTGGTGGTCGCAGCGGTTTCGGTGGCGGTCGCCTGTTGCTGCTTGGAGGTGGCGGCGATCTCGGTCACCGAGGTGGTGACCTGTACCGACGAACGCTGGGCCTGGGACACCAGCGCGGTGAGCTCGGTCATCATGTCGTTGAAGCCGGTTTCCACTGCGCCGAACTCGTCCTTGCGCTCGAGATTCAAGCGGCTGCTCAGATCGCCGGTGCGCATGATGTCGAGGATCTGCACGATGCGGTTCATCGGCGCCATGATTGCGCGCATCAGCAACAGACCGCAGAGGCCGGCAGCCAGCACGGCCACCAGCAGCGAGACGAACATGCTGACTTTGGCCGCTGCCACAGCCTCGTCGATGTTGGCCATGGCCTGGTCGGCGACTCGCTTGTTCTCGCCGATGATGTCGTTGAGTTTCATCCGGCCCGAGTACCAGGTCGGTGTCAGTTGCTCGTGGAACATCTTGACGGCATCGGCTTCGAGGTTGCGCTTGTGCAGATCAAGCACCGCATCCTGAATTTTCAGATAGGCATCGTGATATTTCTCGAACGCCGCGAATTCGAGCTTGTCCTCGTCCGTGACTACCGTGCCACGGTAATTGGCCATCTGTTCCTGAAGCCGGGATTCGAAGGCCTTGTAGTCGGCCGCGTCTTCGCTGCTGACGCCCTGCCCTTCCTTGAGCCCCAGCAGTTCCTGGGTCTGCAGGTAGCTGTCGACCCACGCGCCACGAATCATCGAGCTGTAATAGACGCCGGGAATCGCGTCGTCACGGACGCTGTTTTCACTGGCTTCGATCTTAAGCAGCCGCGAATACGAGACGACCACCATCAGCAGCATGATGGCGATAATCACCGCAAAGCTTGCCAAAATGCGTTGGCGCAACGTCCAGTTCTTCACAGTCAGTCCTCGGGGCGGGTCGAAATGCGGGGGAGTATAGCTGAGGGCGGTGTTTCATTTATAAGACGGTTTGCCGCGCTCAGGCCTTCCGGCATTAAACGGGGTGGGCTCTGGACAGGGACTTTCAAGGAATCGGAGGGCGGCGTGCCAGTGACGCAATGGCAAAAAGGGGCGATGGATTGGTCATTTCAGCTGCTGCAACGAAAGAACCCGCGATCCTGTGCAAGATAGCGGGTTCTCGTATCGATCATGGCAGCTCTACAGGGCTGCCACACGGACTTGCCTCTCCAACTCCACCTTCAACCCCGGCTCCAGCTTCAACTGCCGCGCCAGCTCATCCAGATAGCTCTTTTCCATGAAGTTCTCCTCGTCCACCAGCATCACGCTCGCCACGTACATCTCGGCGGCCATCTCCGGTGTGCTCGCTGCACGGGCGACGTCGGTGGGGTCGAGGGGTTTGTTGAGTTCGGCGTGGAGCCAGTGCTTGAGTTCCTGATCGTTGTCGAGTCTGGTGAATTCGCCTTCGATCAGTTGGCGTTCGCGGTCGTCGATGTGGCCGTCGGCCTTGGCGGCGGCGACCAGGGCTTTGAGGATGGCCTGGCTGTGTTGTTCGACTTGCGCCGGTGGCAGGCGATCGACGGTTTGCGGTTCGTTTTGTGGAGCGGTGCCTTTCTGGGCGTTCCAGTTGCCGTAGGCTTTGTAGGCGATTACGCCCAGTGCGGCGAGGCCGCCGTAGAGGGCGACTTTACCGCCAACCTTGCGGGCCTTTTTGCTGCCCAGCAGCAGGCCCATGGCGCCGGCCGCCAGGGCACCGCCGCCTGCGCCTGACAGCAAACCGCCGAGTGCGCCATTACCGGAAGATCCGCCCAGCAAGCCGCCCAAGCCACCGGCAGCCGGTTTGTTCTGCGCCCCGCCCGCCTTGTTCTGCAGCAGATCCTGGCCGGACTTGAGGAGTTGATCGAGCAATCCACGGGTGTTCATGTTCCGTCTCCAAACTGGGTTTATCCGGATCAATAAGGCCCTCAGCCTAGTTCGAAAGTGCCCGTCACTTGGGTGCGAGTGTGCTTCCAGATGTTGCCTGGCCCGGAGCAGCCATTCGCGAAAATAGATATACACTCGAGGCAATCTAAAAAAACCGCCCACCGGGTAAACCTTCCATGATGACCTTGCGTCAGATCCGCCATTTCATCGCCGTGGCCGAGACCGGCTCGATCTCCGCCGCCGCGCAAACCGCGTTCATTTCCCAATCGACCCTGACCCTGGCCATCCAGCAACTGGAGGAAGAAATCGGCGTCAGCCTGTTCAATCGCCACGCCAAGGGCATGACGCTTACCCATCAGGGCCACCAGTTCCTGCGCCAGGCGCACCTGATTCTGGCGACCGTGGACAACGCCAAACGCAGCCTGCAACAAAGCACCGATCAGGTTGCCGGGCAGTTGATCGTCGGCGTGACCAGTCTGGTGGCCGGTTATTACCTGGCGGATTTGCTCACCCGTTTCCAGCGTGCCTACCCCAATGTCGAGATCCGGGTGATGGAGGACGAGCGGCCGTATATTGAACATTTGCTGGTCAGCGGCGAGATCGATGTCGGGGTGCTGATCCTCTCCAACCTCGAAGACCGCCACGCCCTGCAGATCGAAGTATTGACCCATTCGCCGCACCGTTTATGGCTGCCGGCCCAGCATCCGCTGCTGGAACACGACAGCATCAACCTCGCCGATGTGGCCCGGGAGCCGTTGATTCAGCTGAACGTCGACGAGATGGATCGCAACGCCCAACGCCTGTGGCGCGGGGCCGGACTGCAACCGAAGATCACCCTCAGAACCGCGTCCACCGAGGCAGTGCGAAGCCTGGTAGCGGCGGGTCTCGGCGTTTCGATCCAGCCAGACATGACCTACCGCCCATGGTCGCTGGAAGGCGACATCATCGAAGCGCGGCCAATTGCCGATCTCAACCAGACCCTCGACGTCGGCCTGGCCTGGCGTCGTGGCACTGCGCGCCCCGCGCTGGTCGATCCGTTCCTGACCGTGGCTCGCGAGCAGCCCCACGGCGGGCGCAAGCCATCTATTTAATCGAATGCCACCTTCAGTATTTAGAATTTGTCGACCCCGGAGCCGCACACTAGTCTTGCTGCATCTATAAGACGGTTGGCTCCCGGAACAGGGAGCAATATGACCACACAAGAAAAGAGATCCCGGAAAATGGCTGGCGCGCAGACCCACATGCACACCGCGTTGCTGATCGACGGCGAATTGGTCGCCGGGCAAGGATTTGTCGAACCGATCCTCAACCCGGCCACCGGTGAAGTCCTGACCCAGATCGCCGAAGCCAGCACCGAACAAGTCGAAGCCGCCATCCTCGCCGCCCACCGCGCCCTTGCCGAGTGGTCGCGCACCACCCCGCAACAACGCTCCAACCTGCTGCTGGAAATCGCCAACGCCGTCGAGAAACATGCCGACCACCTCGCCCGACTCGAAGCCCTGAACTGCGGCAAGCCGCTGCATCTGGCGCGGCAGGACGATTTGACTGCGACCGTCGATGTATTCCGCTTTTTCGCCGGCGCGGTGCGCTGTCAGACCGGCCAGCTCAGCGGCGAATACGTGCCGGGCTACACCAGCATGGTGCGCCGCGATCCGATTGGCGTCGTCGCCTCGATTGCGCCGTGGAACTACCCGATCATGATGGCCGCGTGGAAGATCGCCCCGGCCCTCGCTGCGGGCAATACGCTGGTGTTCAAGCCGTCCGAGCACACGCCGCTGTCGATCCTGGCACTGGCGCCAGCACTGGCAGAAATCCTGCCGCGCGGGGTGATCAACATTGTCTGCGGTGGCGGAGAAGGCGTTGGCAGTCACTTGGTCGGGCATCCGAAAGTGCGCATGGTGTCGCTGACCGGCGATATCGTCACCGGCCAGAAAATCCTCCAGGCCGCCGCGAAAACCCTCAAGCGCACCCACCTCGAGCTCGGCGGCAAAGCCCCCGTGATCGTCTGCAACGATGCCGATCTGAAAGCCGTGGTCGAAGGCGTGCGCACTTATGGCTATTACAACGCCGGGCAGGATTGCACGGCGGCTTGTCGGATCTACGCCCAGGCAGGGATTCACGACAAATTGGTGGCTGAACTCGGCGCAGCGGTCAGCAGCCTGCGCTTCGCCGGCAAACGCGATGCCGACAACGAAATCGGCCCGCTGATCAGCACCCGTCAGCGCGACCGCGTGGCCAGTTTCGTCGAGCGCGCCCTCGGTCAGCCGCATATCGAGCGGGTGACCGGCGCGGCAGTGCACTCCGGCGCCGGATTCTTCTATCAGCCAACCCTGCTGGCCGGTTGCAAACAGAGCGATGAAATCGTCCAGCGCGAAGTGTTCGGACCGGTGGTGACCGTGACCCGCTTCGACGAACTGACGCAAGCGGTGGACTGGGCCAACGACTCGGAATACGGCCTCGCCTCGTCGGTCTGGACCCAGAACCTGGACAAGGCGATGCAGGTCGCCGCACGCCTGCAATACGGCTGCACCTGGATCAACAGCCATTTCATGCTGGTCAGCGAAATGCCCCACGGCGGGCTGAAACGCTCCGGTTACGGCAAAGACTTATCCAGCGATTCGCTACAGGACTACAGCGTGGTGCGGCACATCATGGCCCGCCACGGCCAGCATCTCTGACTACGCTAATAACAAGCCGCTGACGGCATGCTCCACCGCGTTCACAACTGCCCCGACCATAATTTAAAGAAGAGGGTTCACTATGTTCGTGCACAAGACCGCACTGTTCAGTGCAATCACCACGGCCCTGCTGGCCAGCGCCAGCCTGCAGGCCGCCGAACCGCTGAAAGCCGTCGGCGCCGGCGAAGGTCAGCTGGATATCGTCGCCTGGCCCGGCTACATCGAACGCGGTGAAAGCGACAAGGCCTACGACTGGGTGACCGGTTTCGAGAAGGAAACCGGCTGCAAGGTCAATGTGAAAACCGCCGCCACCTCTGACGAAATGGTCAGCCTGATGGCCAAGGGCGGTTACGACCTGGTGACCGCGTCGGGCGATGCGTCGCTGCGGTTGATCGTCGGCAAGCGTGTGCAACCGATCAACACCGCGTTGATCCCGAACTGGAAATCCCTCGACCCGCGCCTGAAAGACGCGCCGTGGTACGTGGTCAACAACCAGACCTACGGCACCCCGTACCAGTGGGGCCCGAACGTGTTGATGTACAACACCAACGTGTTCAAGACCGCGCCGACCAGCTGGAACGTGGTGTTCGACGCGCAGAACCTGCCCGACGGCAAGCCGAACAAGGGTCGCGTGCAAGCCTACGACGGCCCGATCTACATCGCCGACGCGGCGCTCTATCTGAAATCCACCAAGCCTGAGCTGGGGATCAAGGACCCGTACCAGCTCACCGAAGATCAGTACAAAGCCGTGCTGGAACTGTTGCGCGCCCAGCAGAAGCTAATCCACCGCTACTGGCACGACACCACGGTGCAGATGAGCGACTTCAAGAACGAAGGCGTGGTCGCATCCAGCGCCTGGCCATATCAGGTCAACGGCCTGATCAACGAGAAACAGCCGATCGCCTCGACCGTGCCGAAAGAAGGCGCTACCGGCTGGGCCGACACCACCATGCTGCACACCGAGGCCAAGCACCCGAACTGCGCGTACAAGTGGATGGACTGGTCACTGCAACCGAAAGTCCAGGGTGATGTGGCGGCATGGTTCGGTTCGTTGCCGGCGGTTCCGGCGGCGTGTCAGGGCAGTGAGTTGCTCGGCGCTGAAGGCTGCAAGACCAACGGGTTTGACCAGTTCGACAAGATCGCCTTCTGGAAAACACCGCAGGCTGAGGGTGGGAAGTTTGTGCCGTATAGCCGGTGGACGCAGGACTACATTGCGATTATGGGCGGTAGGTAATCGATCTTTTCTGTGGGAGCGAGCTTGCTCGCGAAGTGGGTATCACATCCAACATTGCAGGTGACTGACCCACCGTCTTCGCGAGCAAGCTCGCTCCCACATGAGATCACCGCCAATACCGCGATCTCACCTGGCAACAGATAACCGTTGTTCGTTTTTCAGAAGTCCAGGCAGGGCCGCTGCGACGGCCCTCGCCTATTTGGAGCACCGCACCATGACGCTTGCAGTCCAGTTCACCAACGTTTCCCGGCAGTTCGGCGAAGTGAAGGCCGTTGACCGGGTTTCCATCGACATCCAGGACGGCGAGTTCTTTTCCATGCTCGGCCCCTCCGGCTCGGGCAAGACCACGTGCCTGCGCCTGATCGCCGGGTTCGAGCAACCGAGCGCGGGCTCGATCCGCATTCACGGCGCCGAAGCCGCCGGTCTGCCGCCCTATCAGCGCGACGTCAACACGGTGTTTCAGGATTACGCACTGTTTCCGCACATGAACGTGCTGGATAACGTGGCCTACGGCCTGAAGGTCAAAGGCGTCAGCAAAACCGAGCGCCATAAACGCGCCGAAGAAGCCTTGGACATGGTCGCCCTCGGCGGCTACGGCGCGCGCAAACCGGTGCAGTTGTCCGGCGGTCAGCGCCAGCGTGTCGCCCTCGCCCGCGCGTTGGTCAATCGCCCGCGAGTGCTGTTGCTCGACGAGCCGTTGGGCGCTCTCGACTTGAAGCTGCGCGAACAGATGCAGAGCGAACTGAAGAAGCTGCAACGCCAGCTCGGCATCACCTTCATCTTCGTCACCCACGATCAGACTGAAGCGCTGTCGATGTCCGACCGCGTGGCCGTGTTCAACAAGGGTCGCATCGAACAGGTCGACACGCCGCGCACTCTGTACATGAAACCGATCACCACGTTCGTCGCCGAATTCGTCGGCACTTCGAACGTGATTCGCGGTGATCTGGCGCGCCAGCTCAGCGGCCATCCGCAGCCGTTTTCGATCCGCCCGGAACACGTGCGTTTCGCCGAAGGCCCGCTGGCCAGCCATGAAATCGAAGTCAGCGGTCTGCTGCACGACATCCAGTACCAGGGCAGCGCCACGCGCTACGAGCTGAAACTGGAAAACGGCCAGACCCTGAGCATCAGTCAGGCCAACAATCAGTGGGTCGACAGCAGCGCGCAGCACCAGACCGGTCAGCGCATCAGCGCACGCTGGGCGCGGGAAGCGATGATTGCGCTGCACGACACCGTTGCGAGCGAGGTGTGACATGACCGCCCTCGCCCTCCCTCAATCGGCACCGTTGCGCAGGTTTTCCAATCTGCTCTATCGCAAGCCGAACCTGTACCTGTCGATGCTGCTGGTGCCGCCGCTGCTGTGGTTCGGCGCAATCTATCTGGGCTCGCTGCTGGTGCTGTTGTGGCAAGGTTTCTACTCCTTCGACGACTTCACCATGGCGGTCACCCCGGACCTGACCCTGGCTAATTTCGCCGCGCTGTTTCAGCCGTCGAACTTCGACATCATTCTGCGCACCCTGAGCATGGCCGTCGTGGTGTCGATCGCCAGCGCCATCGTCGCGTTCCCGATCGCCTACTACATGGCGCGCTACACCACCGGCAAGACCAAGGCGTTTTTCTACATCGCGGTGATGATGCCGATGTGGGCCAGTTACATCGTCAAGGCCTACGCCTGGACGTTGCTGCTGGCCAAGGGCGGCGTGGCGCAGTGGTTCGTTCAGCACCTGGGACTGGAGCCGGTGTTGCAGTTCATTCTGGGGATTCCCGGGGTCGGCGGCAGCACCTTGTCGACCTCGCATCTGGGGCGGTTCATGGTGTTCGTCTACATCTGGCTGCCGTTCATGATCCTGCCGATCCAGGCCTCGCTGGAACGCTTGCCGCCGTCGTTGCTGCAAGCCTCCGCCGACCTCGGGGCCAAACCGCGCCAGACCTTCATGCAGGTGATTCTGCCGCTGTCGGTGCCGGGGATTGCTGCCGGTTCAATCTTCACCTTTTCGCTGACCCTGGGCGACTTCATCGTGCCGCAACTGGTGGGCCCGCCGGGCTACTTCGTCGGCAGCATGGTCTACGCGCAGCAAGGCGCGATCGGCAACATGCCGATGGCTGCGGCGTTCACACTAGTGCCGATCGTGCTGATCGCCATTTACCTGTCCATCGTCAAACGACTGGGGGCTTTCGATGCACTCTGACTCTTCATCACAAGGGCATGCCTCCATAGGCCTGAAAATCGCAGCCTGGGGCGGGCTGGTGTTTCTGCACTTCCCGATCCTGATCATCTTCCTCTACGCCTTCAACACCGAAGACGCGGCGTTCAGCTTTCCACCGAAAGGCTTCACGCTGCACTGGTTCAGCGTGGCGTTTTCTCGGCCGGACGTGCTGGAAGCGATCAAGCTGTCGTTGCAGATCGCGGCCATCGCCACACTGATTGCCATGGTGCTCGGCACCCTTGCTTCAGCGGCGCTGTACCGCCGGGACTTCTTTGGCAAGCAGGGCATTTCGCTGATGCTGATCCTGCCGATTGCGCTGCCGGGGATCATCACCGGGATCGCGCTGCTGGCGACCTTCAAGACGCTGGGGATCGAGCCGGGGATGTTCACCATCATCGTCGGCCACGCGACCTTCTGCGTGGTGATCGTCTACAACAACGTCATCGCCCGTCTGCGCCGCACCTCGCACAGCCTGATCGAGGCGTCGATGGATCTCGGCGCCGACGGCTGGCAGACCTTCCGCTACATCATCCTGCCGAACCTCGGCTCGGCACTGCTCGCCGGCGGCATGCTCGCGTTCGCGCTGTCGTTCGACGAAATCATCGTCACCACCTTCACCGCTGGCCATGAACGCACCTTGCCGCTGTGGTTGCTCAACCAACTGAGCCGCCCACGGGACGTGCCGGTGACCAACGTCGTGGCGATGCTCGTGATGCTGGTGACCATGCTGCCGATCCTCGGCGCCTACTACCTGACCCGGGGTGGCGAGAGCGTGGCCGGCAGCGGCGGCAAATGAACATCTACACAGAAAACACAAACCACAAATCCCTGTGGGAGCGAGCTTGCTCGCGATGAGGCGGTCACATCCAGCATTGATGCCGGCTGGAGCAACGCTTTCGCGAGCAAGCTCGCTCCCACAGTTTCAATTCGGTTCAGGCAGAAAAATAAAAGTGTTAGTGAGGACAACAACATGCAAACCAAACTCTTGATCAACGGCCAACTGGTCAACGGCGAAGGCCCGGCGCAACCGGTGCTCAACCCGGCGCGCGGCGAAGTGCTGGTGGAAATCAACGAAGCCACCGAAGCCCAGGTCGATGCCGCCGTGCGCGCCGCCGACAGTGCCTTCGCCGAATGGTCGCAGACCACGCCGAAGGACCGTTCGCTGCTGCTGCTCAAACTCGCCGACGCCATCGAAGCCCACGGCGAAGAACTGGCCAAACTGGAATCGGACAACTGCGGCAAACCCTACAGTGCCGCGCTGAACGACGAGATCCCGGCAATTGCCGACGTGTTCCGTTTCTTCGCCGGCGCCAGCCGTTGCATGAGTGGTTCGGCCGGTGGCGAATACCTGCCTGGCCACACTTCGATGATCCGCCGCGACCCGGTGGGCGTGATCGCCTCCGTCGCGCCGTGGAACTACCCGCTGATGATGGTCGCCTGGAAAATTGCCCCGGCCCTCGCCGCCGGTAATACCGTGGTGCTCAAGCCGTCGGAACAAACCCCGCTGACCGCGTTGCGTCTGGCCGAACTGGCGTCGGAAATTTTCCCGGCCGGTGTACTCAATCTGGTGTTCGGGCGTGGGCCGAGCGTGGGCAGTCCGCTGGTGACCCATCCGAAAGTGCGCATGGTCTCACTGACCGGCTCCATCGCCACCGGTTCGAACATCATTTCCAGCACCGCCGACAGCGTCAAACGCATGCACATGGAACTGGGCGGCAAGGCCCCAGTGATCATCTTCGACGACGCCGACATTGATGCGGCGGTCGAAGGCATTCGTACCTTCGGCTTCTACAACGCCGGCCAGGACTGCACCGCTGCATGTCGGATCTACGCCCAGCAAGGCATCTACGACAAGTTCGTCGAGAAGCTCGGCGCGGCGGTAAGCAGCATCAAGTATGGCTTGCAGGATGATCCGTCGACCGAGCTGGGGCCGCTGATCACCGCCCAGCATCGCGACCGCGTCGCCGGGTTTGTCGAGCGCGCCGTGGCGCAACCTCACATTCGCTTGATCACCGGCGGCAAGGCTGTCGAAGGCAATGGTTTCTTCTTCGAACCGACCGTTCTGGCCGACGCCCAGCAGGACGACGAAATCGTCCGCCGCGAAGTGTTCGGGCCGGTGGTGTCGGTGACCAAGTTCACCGATGAAGCCCAGGCGCTGGAGTGGGCCAACGATTCGGACTACGGCCTCGCGTCCTCGGTGTGGACGGCGGATGTAGGACGTGCGCATCGACTGTCTGCGCGGTTGCAGTACGGCTGCACCTGGGTGAATACCCACTTCATGCTTGTCAGCGAAATGCCGCATGGCGGTCAGAAACTGTCCGGCTACGGCAAGGACATGTCCATGTACGGGTTGGAAGACTACACCACGGTTCGGCATGTGATGTTCAAGCACTAAAAGCATCGCCAGCAGGCTGGCTCTCACAGGTTCAAACAGTCTTTGTGGGAACCGGCCTGCTGGCGATGGCGTCACCCCGGTTTCAGGAAGAAAACCGGCATTACGCACCACCAGGCATTCAAAACAATAACTACCGATCCGGGCGGCGCTCACCAAGCCCCGCCACGGTTTCGGCCATCCGAAATCTGCCGATTTCACGGAGCAAACACACATGAGTGCATCACCCGATCTCTCAGCCGCCGTTGCCGACAGCGATGCCGAACAACTGCGCCAACTGGGCTACACCTCCAACTTCAACCGCAGCATGAGCCTGTGGGAAAACTTCGCGTTGGGCTTCACTTATCTGTCACCGGTCGTAGGGGTTTATACCCTGTTCGGCCTGTGCCTGGCCGCTGGCGGGCCGCCGATGTTCTGGGCCTATTTGCTGGTCGGTTGCGGGCAACTGCTGGTGTGCCTGATCTTCGGCGAAGTGGTTTCGCAGTTCCCGATTTCCGGTGGCGTTTATCCTTGGGCACGTCGCCTGGTCGGCAAGAAATGGGCATGGATGGTCGGCTGGATCTACTCCATCGCCCTGTGCGTAACCATCGCCGCCGTGGCGGTCGGCGCCGGCCCGTACCTCGCGGCCATGCTGGGCTTTGAGCCAAGCAACAACACCAACATCGTCATCGCCCTGGTGCTGACGCTGTTCGCCACACTGGTGAACCTCAGCGGCACCCAAGTGCTGGCGCGGATCGCCATGTTCGGCTTCCTCTGCGAACTGGTGGGCGCGGTGATCGTCGGCGTGTACCTGCTGATTTTCGAGCGCCACCAGCCGATCAGCGTGCTGTTCAACACCTTCGATATCAGCGTTGACGGCTCCTACCTGCCAGCCTTCCTCACCGCATCGCTGGCGGGGATGTTCCTCTACTACGGCTTCGAAGCCTGTGGCGACGTCGCCGAAGAAACCCCGAACCCGAGCAAGAAAATCCCGGTGGCCATGCGCATGACCATCTACATCGGCGGCATCGCGGCAATGTTCGCCTGCTTGGCGCTGATCCTCGCCGTGCCGGACATACAAGCGGTGATCAACGGCACCGACAAGGACCCGGTCACCACCATCCTCAACAACGCCTTCGGCCCGGTCGGTTCGAAAGTGGTGATGGGCGTGGTGATGATTTCCTTCATCTCCTGCGTCATCAGCCTGCAAGCGGCGGCGAGTCGTCTGCTGTATTCCTACGCCCGCGATGAAATGGTCATCGGCAGCCGACTGCTGAAAAAGATTTCTCCTACGACCCAGGTTCCGGTTGCCGCATTGTTCGTGTCCGGCGTCCTGCCCGGACTGATCATCGCCCTCGGCTTCTTCCTGCAAGACGCCGTGGCCACCATCGTCAGCTTCGCCGCCATCGGCATCTACCTCGCGTTCCAGATGATCGTGCTCGCCGCCCTGTACGCCCGCAGCAAAGGCTGGAAACCCAGCGGCAAATTCACCCTCGGCGCCTGGGGCTGGCCGGTGAACATCGGCGCGCTGGTCTACGGCGTCGGCGCAATCATCAACATGGCCTGGCCCCGCACACCGGATGCGGCGTGGTACATCAACTACGCGATGGTGCTGAGCACGGCGATCGTGATTGGGCTGGGGTTGGTGTACATGTGGATTGGCAAGCCGTATAACCATGGGAAGGCGCCGGCTGGGGATGCCTGGAAAGTTAGTCGCTAAGAAAAACAGCCCCGGATTTATCACAATTTCGGGGCTGATTTCTTTCAGCGTCAGTTACTCGCTTCCTACAGACCGAACTCTCAGCATTCAGTCCCCTTTCCTACGAATGGCGTCGGCAGAGTAGACTTGGCGCCGCTAGCGCCTGACCGATAGGCTTTACCCCGTCGCTGCCCAATCAGCGGCCCGGGGTCGAAGCCGGAAATCTGTCAAAACGGTGCTTGCGTGCCCCCATTGAACTGCGGCTGCTTTGCAACTTTAGTTCTGCGTTATGGCGGGCCGTGTGGCGCGGGCCTTCCGCCTTTTCCGTTTCGACAGGAAGTAACCCGACTTCGAACGCCACTCGGTTCGCCACCCAACTTTTCGAAGAGTTGGTGGCGACTTTCCTACTCGAAACGGAAGTCATCTCATGCCAGCACCTACTCACAATCCGAATACTGAATATTTCACTCCCACCGTCTTCACCCGCCACAACCGCTTCCTCCACGCTCTCCTGCTCGATCATCAAGCCTGGTTCTGCGCTCAGGATCTCGGCCGCATGATGGGCCATCCCTTGAACCTACGCGTCACGCTCAAACTCGACCCCGACCAACGCCGCACCGTCCGGCTGCGCAAGTACGGCAAAGTTGTCGAGACACCAATGGTCAGCGAATCCGGCATGTATGCGCTGCTCGTCCATCATTTCATCCCGGAAAACCGCAACCTGCGGCAATGGCTGAGTAATGAGGTGATCCCCATCCTGCGGGAAACCAACTCAGTAACAGCGGAAAACTGCCCGAGCCTGAGCTCGGTGCATTGGGCAGGCGTCACCGTGCCGCTGTTGCATTGGCAACAACAGGCTTGGGTGAAATGGCGTGATATGCCTGAATTGGTGCAAGTACAGCAGCCGTATCCAGCGCCGCGCTCTTGCGGCTGACTCTGAAAGTCAGTGGCTTTGCCCCGGCGGCGATTAGGTCACCGGGGTATTATCCAAGCATTTCGCAACACATCCCGTCTTCCAGCGGCGTTCAAGTCCACTAGAGTTTTCCTCAACCTCGCACTCTGACTGGTTGACGCCGATGCTATCGCGGCCTAGGGTGTCTACGTCGTTTACAGCGTATACACACGCAGGAGATCTTCCATGGCCTCGCCCGTTTTATCCTTCCGCGTCGAAGAATTGCTCGCTCAACAATTGGATCAATTGGCCGCGGCCACTGACCGAGACCGCCAGTACCATCTCAAGCGTGCGTTGGTTAGATATGTGGAAGCGGAGTCTTGGCATCTGCAAGCCATCAGCGAGGGGATTGCTGATGCCGATGCTGGAAATCTTACCGATCTGGATGCCGTGAAGGCTAAGTGGGCAAAACGTGCCGAACGTAGTACTGACTGAACGAGCTGAAAACGATCTCGAAACAATTTTTGAGTATTACCAAGGCATCTTGGGTGCCAATCCAGCGTTTGGTGTCGTGAACTCCATTCTTGGAGCGTTTGATCAATTGAAGCAATTTCCGGGTTCAGGCCGGCCTTCAGTCGTACCGGATATACGCGAACTGGTGCTGACCCGTTATCCGTTCATTGCGCCATATCGCCTGGAGGATGGCCAGATCCAGGTCTTGAGAATTCTGCACCAGCGCGCAGAACAACCAGAAAATTGGTAAACCAGCCGTAGCAAGTACGGCTGGCTGTTCACCTCCCTAGAACCGCGAAACACTCCTCATCGCATCCACCAGATACCGCATCGCAATCCGGTCGCTTTCCGACAACTCCCGGTAACGCTCCACCAGTTTCAGTTCGTCAGGACTGAGCCGGCGTCTTCGCCGGACGTTGGTGAGGCAGGGAAAGATGCCCAACATTTCGGTGATGCCTTGTCCTTTTGTCATGGACGATGTCCTTTTCCAGTACGTCAGAAATTTTCGAAAACCGCATCGCCCTGCTCCTTTAAGCAGCGATTTGAGCCCTGCCGGTCGGAGGGGTCGTGACCGGCGATGCCCATAGAATAGAAATTAAATCGGCGCTGAAAAGCTGTTTTTAGAGTAATTAGTCGAAAAAAGCAGATATGCCCTATAAATCAGAAAAGGCTGTGGGATAAGTAACCGTAACGTCTTGTTTCATTGAGACGCTGTCGCCGTGCTATCAATGAATTTTGCAAAATCAGCGAACGGATTAAGCTAGCGCGCATCTGTTACTAGTCCGTAGCGTTTGGCCGAAGGCTTGTCCGAACCGTAATTTCTGATCCAGTACGTGCCAGGAAGGGCGCGGGATTGTCCACGACAGGTTGTATCTATGCACCGCAGGAATTTGCTCAAAGCGTCCATGGCCATTGCGGCTTACACCGGCCTTTCCGCCTCCGGCCTGCTCGCCGCACGCGCCTGGGCCGCCTCTGGCGGTGCCGCCGACGGTGAAGCCCAGGCCTTCGACTTCGAAACGCTGAAGCACCAGGCCAAGCAACTGGCCGGCAGCGCGTATCAGGACACCAAACAGGTGCTGCCGCCGACCCTGGCGACCATGACTCCGCAGAACTTCAACGCGATCCGCTACGACGGCGAGCATTCGCTGTGGAAAGAGAACAAGGGTCAGCTCGACGTGCAGTTCTTCCACGTCGGCATGGGTTTCCGTCAGCCGGTGCGCATGTACAGCGTCGATCCGAAGACCCGCACGGCCCGCGAGGTGCATTTCCGCCCTCAGCTGTTCAACTATGAAAACACCTCAGTCGACACCCAGCAGCTCAAGGGCGACCTGGGTTTTGCCGGCTTCAAGCTGTTCAAAGCACCGGAACTGGATCGCCATGACGTGGTGTCGTTCCTCGGCGCCAGCTACTTCCGCGCGGTGGATGCCACTGGCCAATATGGCCTTTCCGCCCGTGGCCTGGCCGTCGACACCTACGCCAAGAAGCGCGAAGAATTTCCCGACTTCACCAAGTTCTGGTTCGAGACTCCGGATCAGAACGCGACCCGCTTTGTGGTCTACGCCCTGCTCGACTCGCCGAGTGCGACCGGCGCCTATCGCTTCGACATCGACTGCCAGGCCGAGCGCGTGGTGATGGAAGTCGATGCCCACGTCAACGCCCGCACCGCCATCGAACAACTGGGCATCGCGCCGATGACCAGCATGTTCAGCTGCGGCACCCACGAGCGCCGGATGTGCGACACCATCCACCCGCAGATCCATGACTCGGATCGTCTGGCCATGTGGCGCGGCAACGGCGAGTGGATCTGCCGCCCGCTGAACAACCCGGCGACCCTGCAATTCAACGCCTTCGCCGACACCGATCCGAAAGGTTTCGGTCTGGTGCAGACCGACCACGAATTCGCCAACTATCAGGACACCGTCGACTGGTACAGCAAGCGCCCGAGCCTGTGGGTAGCACCTACAACCGCGTGGGGCGAAGGCTCTATCGATCTGCTGGAAATTCCTACAACCGGCGAAACCCTGGACAACATCGTTGCGTTCTGGACGCCGAAGAAACCGGTAGCCGCCGGCGATTCGCTGAACTACGGCTACAAGCTCTACTGGAGCGCCCTGCCGCCGGTCGGCACGCCACTGGCGCGAGTGCATGCCACCCGTTCCGGCATGGGTGGATTCGTCGAAGGCTGGGCACCGGGCGAGCACTACCCGCCGGTCTGGGCCCGTCGTTTTGCCGTGGACTTCACCGGTGGCGGTCTGGATCGCCTGCCGCAGGGCACCGGGATCGAACCGGTGGTGACTTGCTCCAACGGCAAGGTGCAGGATTTCAGCGTGCTGGTGCTGGATGACATCAAGGGTTACCGGATTCTGTTCGACTGGTACCCGACCAATGACAGCGTGGATCCGGTAGAACTGCGTCTGTTCATCCGCACCAACGACCGCACGCTGAGCGAGACCTGGTTGTACCAGTACTTCCCGCCGGCGCCGGACAAGCGCAAATACCCTTGATGTTTTGAGGCGCCTGCGCGGGCCTCTTCGCGAGCAAGCCCGCTCCCACATTGGATCTGGTTCGATCACACAGTTTGTGACCGACACGGAGCCAGGGTGGGAGCGGGCTTGCTCGCGAAAGCGTCAGAATATTCAACATCGGAAATTGAAGGTACTGCGTCAGGTCAATGGGCAATAAAGATGAATGTCTTTGGGCTCTTGATCAAACAACTCAGGATCCGGGTGATCAACCAAACGGCATCCCTGACGCTGATAGAACTCCACGGTATTGCGCGACTCGGTCGCCGACACGTACAACGCCTCAGCACCGACCTCCCGACCATGCTCGCAGGCCAGGGCAAACAATCGCCCGCCAAGCCCCTGCCCGCGCCAGGCACGGCTGATGTGCAGAAACTTCAACTGCCGCATGTTCAGGCCCTGATTGTGAATAACCCGGTTATCCACAACCACCGCAGCCACCAGTGTTTCGCCATCGAAAAGTCCGTGTAGCCACCCTCCGCTGCGCCAGCATTTTTCTAATACCCGCGCATTCTCCTCCGCCTCCCCTTCGGGCCAGCCGCGCATGTCGAAACGCGCCGGATACAGAATCAGCTCACCGTTCTCTAAGCGATAGCACTCCTCGACCAACTCACTCCGGTCGATCTGCGCCAGCAGTGGCAAGTCCGATTCAGTCAGCGCTCGTTCGATCAACATTGCGGTCCATTCCTTTGCAATTCCAAACGACAGGCAAGAAAAAACCCGCCAGTTCAATGGCGGGTTTTATAGGCTTTGCGGCAGGCCGGAATCAATCCCGCAAATCAGACTCGTGAATCGGCTGATCCCGATGGGTCGCCCGTTGATACTGCGCCGGCCACACCGCTTTGCGTCCGCCCAGATCGTCGTCGGCATGCAGTGGCCAGTACGGGTCACGCAGCAGCTCACGGGCGAGGAAGATGATATCGGCCTGGCAGGTTCTCAGGATGTGCTCCGCTTGGGCAGGCTCGGTAATCATTCCCACGGTGCCGGTGGCGATGCCTGACTCCTTGCGTACCCGCTCGGCGAAGCGCGTCTGATAGCCGGGTCCCACAGGAATTTCAGCGTTGGCCGCCGTACCGCCCGATGACACATCGATCAGGTCAGCCCCCAAGGCTTTCAGGCGTCGCGCCAGCTCCACGGTTTCATCGGGGTTCCAGCCATCTTCGACCCAATCGGTAGCCGACAGGCGCACAAACACCGGCAGTTCTTCCGGCCACACCGCGCGCACTGCCTCGGTCACTTGCAGCACCAGTCGAATGCGGTTATCGAATGAACCGCCGTACTGGTCGCGGCGCTGATTGCTCAACGGCGACAGAAACTGGTGCAGCAGATAACCGTGCGCCGCATGCACCTCAACCACGCTGAAACCGGCTGCCAACGCACGTTTGGCGGCGGCCACGAAGTCCTGAATGACCTGGGCGATCTGGCTCTCATCGAGTTGTTTGGGTTGGGTGTGTTGCGGATCAAAGGCAATCGGCGACGGCCCGACCGGCGTCCAGCCACCATCCTCCGGTTTGACGCTGCCATGCTTGCCGATCCACGGCCGATGGGTGCTGGCCTTGCGCCCGGCGTGGGCCAGTTGAATGCCGGCCACGGCGCCCTGCGCATTGATGAATCGGGTGATGCGTTGCAGCGGTGCAATCTGTTCATCGTTCCACAGGCCCAGGTCTTCGGCGGTGATCCGCCCGTCGGCCGTGATCGCCGTGGCTTCGGTAAATACCAGGCCCGCGCCCCCCACTGCCCGGCTGCCGAGATGCACCAGGTGCCAGTCGTTGGCCAGGCCATCGACGCTGGAATACTGGCACATGGGCGATACGGCGATGCGGTTAGGGAGGGTCAGTTGGCGAAGGGTAAAGGGTTCAAGCAGCAGACTCATGGGGCACCTCTCAAATCAGTGGGCAGGCTCCAGGGTTCTGTTTGAAAAGTCGACGAGTGACAGGAAAAAGGTACAGCACCCGCCCCCGCGGGCAAAAAATTCGACAAGACGTCACAAGGCCAATCAAGCAGTGCTTAGAGCCTAGTCGACAACTGGGGATGAGGCAGGGTTCAGAGTGATTCAGTGTGTGAACGTCCCCCTTCGCGAGCAGGCTCGCTCCCACAGGTACGGTGTTGTCCTAGTGGGAGCGAGCCTGCTCGCGATGGGCTCAGCGCGGTTCGATGTGGGCAATCATCAACTGCACGGTTTCATTGCCGCGAAACTCGTTCAGATCGAGCTTGTACGCCAGTTCGACCCATTTGATCGTCGGGTTCGGCCAGATGTCGCGATCAATGCCGAAGGCGATGCCGTCGAGTTTCACCGAACCACACTCGGTCTTCAGAACCACTTTCAGGTGCCGCTCGCCAACCACCCGCTGCTCGACCAACTGGAACACGCCGTGAAACAGCGGTTCCGGGAAATGCTGGCCCCATGGCCCGGCATGACGCAGGGCGCGGGCCAGTTCCAGATGAAACTCTTCAACAGCCAAGGTGCCGTCCGACAGCAGTCGCCCGGTCAGATCTTCTTCGCGAAGCTGCCTACGCACTTCGGCGTCGAATGCCTCGGCGAACAACGGAAAATTCTCCTGCGGCAAGGTCAGACCGGCCGCCATCGCGTGGCCGCCGTACTTGCTGATCAGCTCCGGATGCTGCGCCGCGACCACGCTCAACGCATCACGGATATGAAAGCCCTGAACCGAACGCCCCGAGCCCTTGAGCAAACCGTCACCGGCATCGGCGAAGGCGATGGTCGGGCGGAAATACCGCTCCTTCATCCGCGACGCCAGAATACCGATGACACCCTGGTGCCATTCGGGATCGAACAGGCACAACCCGAATGGCATCGACTCGACCGGCAAGTCCTTGAGCTGGGCCAGCGCTTCACGCTGCATGCCCTGCTCGATGGATTTGCGATCCTGGTTCATGCCGTCCAGTTGCGCAGCCATTTCGCGGGCCAGCTCTGCATTCTGGGTCAACAGGCACTCGATTCCGAGACTCATGTCATCCAGACGCCCCGCCGCGTTCAGGCGCGGGCCGACGATGAAACCGAGGTCGGTCGACGTGATGCGCGAGGCCTCGCGCTTCGCCACTTCAAGGATCGCCTTGATCCCCGGCCGCGCACGCCCGGCGCGAATCCGTTCCAGGCCCTGGTGCACCAGAATCCGGTTGTTGGCATCCAGCGGCACCACGTCGGCAACGCTGCCCAGCGCCACCAGATCCAGCAGTTCACCGATGTTCGGCTGTGGTTTGTTCTCGTACCACCCGAGGCTGCGCAGGCGCGCGCGCAAGGCCATCAGTACATAGAAAATCACCCCGACCCCGGCCAGCGCCTTGCTCGGGAACTCGCAGCCGGGCTGGTTCGGATTGACCAGTGCATCGGCTTGCGGCAACTCATCGCCGGGCAAGTGGTGGTCGGTGATCAAGACCTTCAGGCCATGACGCTTCGCTGCTGCAACGCCTTCGACGCTGGAAATACCGTTGTCGACGGTGATCAACAGTTGCGGCTCGCGGGTCATCGCGACTTCAACGATTTCCGGGGTCAGGCCGTAGCCGTATTCGAAGCGGTTCGGCACCAGGTAATCGACATGCGCCGCGCCCAGCAGGCGCAGGCCGAGCACGCCCACAGTGCTGGCCGTCGCGCCGTCGGCGTCGAAGTCGCCGACGATCAGGATCCGCTGACGCTGCTCCAGCGCCGTCACCAGAAGGTCCACCGCCGCATCGATCCCTTTGAGCTGCTGGAACGGAATCAGCCGCGCCAGGCTCTTGTCCAGCTCCGCCTCGGACTGTACGCCCCGCGCCGCGTACAGGCGGGTCAGCAGCGGTGGCAGTTCACCGAGAAACGGCAGAGTGGCGGGCAACGGGCGAGGATCGATACGCATGGGGTGACAGAAGCTTCTCTTGAATACGTGGGATTTTTCGGGAGTAGCGCGGACTTAACCGCGCTCGCCTTGCAGCCAGGTGAGCTGGACTTCGTGCTGACCGCGATCGTCAGTGACGAAGATCGTGCCTTCACTGATCATCACGTCCCACTTGATGACACGAGGCATGTCCTGGGCCAGGGTTTCCAGCACGTCCTGCGGAACAGCGGCAATGTTGACATTCTTCAGGTTCTTGATCGCCGGGATCACCTTGCCTTCCCAGACGCGCAGGCTGCCATAGGCCAGCAGGCTGGTGCGTTCGGTACGACGGGAGCACCAGGTCAGGCGATCCGCATCTGGCTGGCCGACTTCGATCCAGTGCAGGACGCGATCATCCAGGCTCTTTTCCCACAACGCAGGTTCATCCACGTCCGACAGACCACGACCGAACGACAGCTGCTCGTTGTACCAGAGCGCGTAGGCCAACAGGCGCACGGTCATGCGCTCTTCGGTTTCCGAAGGGTGACGGGCGATGGTCTGCTTCACGTTCTCGTAGACGCTGCGGTCGAGATCGGTGAGGTTCAGTTCGAATTTGTAGGTAGTGGACGGCTGGGCCATGAACGGGCTTCTTGATACGAGGAAAGTCGGCAAGTCTAACCGATGCTGTAGGCAATCCACGAATTGATGGCGATCAACCTTGCGCGACTGACAGCCGGCTATGTTAAAACGCTGTATCTGCTCAGCCTTGTCCTACAGGATCTCGCATGCCGTTCGCCAACAAACCGCTCAGCGGTCTGAAAGTCATTGAATTGGGTACTTTGATTGCCGGGCCGTTTGCCTCGCGCATCTGCGGCGAGTTCGGCGCCGAAGTGATCAAGATCGAGTCGCCGGACGGCGGTGATCCGTTGCGCAAGTGGCGCAAGTTGTACGAAGGCACCTCGCTGTGGTGGTTCGTCCAGGCACGCAACAAAAAGTCCCTTACGCTGAACCTGAAACACCCCGACGGCCTGGCAATCCTGAAAAAGCTGCTGGGTGAAGCCGACATCCTGATCGAGAACTTCCGCCCCGGTGTTCTGGAAAAACTCGGCCTGAGCTGGGAAACCCTGCACGCACTGAACCCCAAACTGGTGATGGTGCGCCTGTCCGGCTTCGGCCAGACCGGCCCGATGAAGGATCAGCCTGGGTTCGGCGCAGTCGGCGAATCCATGGGCGGATTGCGCTACATCACCGGTTTCGAAGACCGCCCACCAGTGCGTACCGGGATTTCCATCGGCGACTCGATTGCCGCGTTGTGGGGCGTGATCGGCGCGTTGATGGCCCTGCGTCATCGCGAGGTCAACGGCGGCCTCGGCCAGGTGGTTGATGTGGCGTTGTACGAAGCAATCTTCGCCATGATGGAAAGCATGGTGCCGGAGTTCGATGTATTCGGTTTCATTCGTGAGCGCACCGGCAACATCATGCCGGGCATCACGCCCTCCTCGATCCACACCAGCGCCGACGGCAAACACGTGCAGATCGGCGCCAACGGCGATGCGATCTTCAAGCGCTTCATGCTGATCATTGGCCGTGAAGATCTGGCCAATGACCCGGCGCTGGCCAGCAACGACGGGCGCGACACCCGCCGTGACGAGTTGTACGGCGTGATCGACCGCTGGGTCAATTCGCTGCCGCTGCAAACCGTGCTGGACCTGCTGAATCAGGCCGAAGTGCCAGCCAGCCGCATCTTCAGCGCCGAAGACATGTTCAACGATCCACAGTACCTGGCCCGGGAAATGTTCCTGCACGCCAAACTGCCGGACGGCAAACCCTTCAAGATGCCGGGCATCGTGCCGAAACTCTCTGAGACACCCGGCACGTCCGAATGGGTCGGACCGCAGCTCGGTGAACACAATGCGCAGGTACTCCACGATCTTGGCTACGACGAGAAGCAGATCGCCCGGCTGCGCGAAGACGGAGCCATCTGAGCTGAAGCGCCTGATGCCCTCGGCCTCGAACCGCGCCCACCATTGGTGGACATGGCGGTTGTTCGGCCTGCTATTTCTGCTGGTGCTGCCGGCGTGGGCGCAGGCCAAACCGACGTTGATCTGGCTGTTGCGCGACCTGCCGCCGCTGACGATCTTCGAAGGCCCGAAAAAGGGCCAGGGCGTTATCGATCATTTAATGCCGATGCTGATTGCCGGCATGCCGCAATACGACCACACCTTGATGCGGGTCAATCGCGCCCGCGGCATTCAAATGCTTCATGAACATCCCTTCGCCTGCGATCCGTCGCTGATCTGGAACAAGGAACGGGCACAGTGGATCGCGTTCTCCATCCCTGCGTTTCGCGCGGTCAGCAATGGTCTGGTGGTGCGTCAGAGAGATCGCGAAGTGCTGGAGCCGTTTCTGGTCGAGGACGAAGTCGATCTGTCGGCGTTTCTGGCCAACGGCGAGCGAAAAGTCGGAGTGGTGGCGGAACGCAGTTATGGCGAGTACATCGATACATTGCTGCATCAGGCACCAACCGGCGCGCTGACGCCCCACTACGGCAACGATGCGCTCAGCAGCCTGCTGTCGATGCAGCGTCTGGGGCGTTTGCAGGTGGTGCTGGGTTACTGGCCGGAAATCCGTTACCAAGCGCGCCAGGCCGAGATCGCCGAGGACGAACTGCTGTTTTTCCCGATTCGCGGCACGGGCAAGTACCTGTCGGGCCATGTTGGCTGCACTGACACAACGGCGGGTCGACAGGCGATCACGGAAATCAATCAGCTGTTGCGCACCCTGCCCCACGAACACCTCAACCAGCTCTACGCCGACTGGCTCGACCCCGAGCGGCGCCAGGATTACCTGGAACAGGCGAGGATTTTTTTCCAGCAACAAGCCGCGCAATAAAATCCGGGTAAAAAGAAACCCCGAGAAGTGGGGAGACGACTCGGGGTTAAACGTGGTCTGTATCAAAGACCCGTAGCAGCAAGCGACAAGCACCGGAGCACAATGCTTGATCCTGCTGTTACGGGGTCTGACTGATCCGGATGCAGGAAGGTTCCCACAATTGAAAAATCAGTTTCAGAGGGACGGGTGCTTGTCGAGGGCTGCGTTTCGCAACGCGGCGATCACACAGGGTTCCAGCCGGCCTTCGGCAATCAGGATGTCGCGGTGCAGGCCGTCGACCACATCCGTCAGCTGGCGCTTGTCGCTCAATTGCGCCTGATTGAATTCGCGCTCCACCACGATCGCGCCGCTGCCGTTCTTCAAGGTCACCAGGCATTCGCCGTGGCGACCGCGAGGGGTCAACGTCACCTGATACGGGCTCAGAGCCTCACCGAGCAATAGACTGATACTTTCCATCTCGATCTCCACTCAATAGTCCGAAAACACAGTGTCTGGGGCGTGTTCACAGTAAATGACCACCGGCCCGAGAGGAAAGTTCTGCTCGTCGCCGGCCTCTCCCGGAGCGTCACCGGCCTATCGGAGCATGCATGGTGAAGATGACAGAAAAATAACCATGGGGCTCAAGCGTCGACGGAATGCCGGGGGATGCTCATGTAGGTGTCCAGCAACGCCCTCATCAACACCGCCGAGACCGGCGTGTGAAGGCGGCCCAGCAAGGTGATCCGGTGCGCGCCCAGCAAGGTCTCCAATTCTTTCAGCAGGCTCGGTGCCGCGGCCCCCAGCAGAATCATCGCCCGCGCGCCCTGCCGGTCGGCCAGATGCCGGATCAGCGCCAGTCCGTCTCCGTTCTGCAACTGTGGATTGCACAGGGTGATATCAACGGCACCACGACGTTCCAGTGATCGTTTTGCCGAGCCCAGCGACGGCGCGGTCAGCACATCGTAGATACCGATGGCATTCAGCATCTGATGCAACGCCATCAGCTGGAACGGGTTGGGTTCGAGAATCAGAATCTTGAGCGAGCGCATGGGACGACCTCTGGAGCGACAATCGCGGATTCACGCCGCAGTGGCTTGTCACTCTAGGGTGTTCGTCCTAAGCCTCCCATCAGAAAAGTAGCCGCGTTTTATAGGACTTTTCCCATCTTTAATGCAGACATCGACACCCGCTCTCCTTCCGCCGCTCGGTGATGTCCGTCCAGCCCCCGAGCAGGCCGCGCAGTTTTCCATCGACACTGTAAAACGGAACCGTCCATTGATAGATCTGACGGGGGCCGCTCTTGAACATCAGTTGCCGCTTGCTGAAGCGTGTTTTACGCGTCCCCAGCTGCGCCATGAATTCGTCATGCAGCATCAATGCCGTGGCCTGTGGCAGTGCATCGAATTCGAACAGCATCCGGCCCTGCACCTGCTCCAGTCGGACCGACAGCGCATCTTCATAACTGCGGTTGCACATGATCAACCGGCCCTGCAGATCGCGAACGAACACAGGGTCAGGCATCGCATCGATCAATGCGTGTTGAAAGGCCAGTTGATCACCCAGGCCCTTTTCAGCCTCCCTGCGCTGTTTTATTTCGGTAGCGAGTCGACGACTCCATAGCAGCGAAAGCAGGCCTAACACCCCGAGTGCACCCATCCCCCAGCATCCCCACTCGATCAGCCGAGCGCGGAACGACGGTGCCGGCGCAGGTGAGACTCCGTCCAGCCACTTCAGGCGCATGGCACGCAGTTCGGCCGCCGAGAAAGCGCCCAAGGCTTTGTTGAGGATGCTCACAAGCTCGGGCAGCCCCTTGCGTACCGCCAGATGGTCGGCCTCCCACTTGCCCTCGACGAGACCACCGACCCTGAGCAGGCCGGAGGGAAACAGCTGCGCGCCGATCTCGTTTTCGATGGTGGCGTAAGCCTCGCCACTTTCGACCAGCGCCCGAGCCTCGGCATAGGTCTTGACCGAACGGATCTCGATCGACGGGTAGTCGCGTCGAATGCTGTCCTCCAGCGCGTGCCTGGCCGGCAGCACCAGTACCCGTTTGGCCAGCATTTCGAGCGACTGTATTGCCGGCTCGCCCGAATGACCGACGAACACCCACCCGGCACCGCCAAACGCGTGACTGAACTCCAGAAACGCCTTGCGCTCGTCGTTCATTGCCAACGTCGTGCTGATGTCGGCCACGCCACTCTGGAGCCGTTCAAGCATGTGGTCGGTGGAAAACGATTCCTGATGGACGAACTGCAATCCGGTCATGGCGCTGATGTGCTTGAGTACATCGTTGTTCAAGCCGGTCCACTGGCCATGCTCGTCCTGAAACAGATACAACGGGTACTGCACCGAGGCGACGGTCACCCGTGGGTTATCTCGAATCCACTGACGCTCATGCTCATTCAGCTCGATGGGCTGAACCGCCTCCAGCGCATCGGAATGCTTCGTCAGATGGGCTGCTTCGATCCACTGCGACAACCCGAAACATCCCAATAAAAACAACCAGCACAGCGCTGGTTTCAATCCTGAAAAAAACCGCATTGCCACATCCTTCGTCATCGACTCGCCCGTCCTTGGTGGGCGAAACGCGCGCAGTGTGGCATGCAAAAACAAGAAAGCCCGTCAGGAGACGGGCTTCAAAATGTGACAGCTTTGCGGGCTTAAAGAGGCTTACCGCGGTTGCCATGCTGGCTGACAAAGGCTTGCACGGCTTTGAGCTCGTTCGCCAGCACAGTGCAGCGCTCTTCTCTCTCAAACAAATCAGAAAGATGTGCAGGTAGTTCGAGAGCTTTTCCTACACCAGCTTTCTCCACCGCGTCCGGGAACTTGACCGGATGCGCCGTGCCCAGAATCACCATCGGGATATCCAGGCTGCGACGGCACTCGCGAGCGGCTTTCACGCCGATGGCGGTGTGTGGGTCCAGCACTTCACCGGTCTGCTCGTAGACTTCGGCGATGGTTTCGCAGGTTTGCGCATCGTCCACAGCCAGCGAGTCGAACAGTTTGCGGGCCTCGGTCCAGCGTTCCTGTTCAACGCTGAAACCACCGCCCTGCTTGAACGAATCCATTAGCCCGGCAATCGCCGCGCCGTTGCGACCGTGCAGGTCGAACAGCAGACGTTCGAAGTTCGACGAGACCATGATGTCCATCGACGGCGACAGCGTGGCGTGCAGGGTTTCCTTGACGTACTGGTTGCCGCTCATGAAGCGGTGCAGGATGTCGTTGCGGTTGGTGGCGACGACCAACTGGTTGATCGGCAGGCCCATGTTGCGCGCCAGGTAGCCGGCGAAGATATCGCCGAAGTTGCCGGTCGGCACCGAGAACGACACCGAACGCGCCGGGCCGCCCAGTTGCAGGGCCGCGTGGAAGTAGTAAACGATCTGAGCCATGATCCGCGCCCAGTTGATCGAGTTCACTGCCACCAGGCGGGTGCCCTTGAGGAAGCTCTGGTCGGCGAAGCTGGCCTTGACCATTTCCTGGCAGTCATCGAAGTTGCCTTCGATCGCGATGTTGTGGATGTTCTCACCGAGGATGGTGGTCATCTGCCGACGCTGCACTTCGGACACACGGTTGTGCGGGTGCAGGATGAAGATGTCGACGTTTTCGCAGTGCTTGCAGCCTTCAATGGCGGCCGAGCCGGTGTCACCGGAGGTGGCGCCGACGATGACAACGCGCTCGCCGCGCTTTTCCAGCACGTAGTCGAGCAAACGACCGAGCAGTTGCAGGGCGAAGTCCTTGAACGCCAGGGTCGGGCCGTGGAACAGCTCCAGCACCCACTCGTTGCCGTTCAGCTGACGCAGCGGCGCAACGGCGTTGTGGGCGAACACACCGTAGGTTTCTTCAAGAATCTTTTTGAAATCGGCGTCCGGAATGCTGCCGGTGACGAACGGGCGCATGACGCGGAAGGCCAGCTCGTGATACGGCAGGCCGGCCCAGGAAGCGATTTCTTCCTGGGTGAAACGTGGCAGGTTTTCCGGGACGTACAGACCGCCGTCGGTCGCGAGACCGGCCAGCAGGACGTCTTCGAAATTCAGGGCCGGTGCCTGGCCGCGGGTACTGATGTAACGCATGACTGACTCCAATGGACAGTGTTCACGACACCGGCCCCGCTGGCGGGACCGGTGGAGGAGATCGGCTTAGTTCAAGTGCTCGACGCGGATCCGCACAACCGGACCGACCACGCCCGCCAGCGCTTCGAGGGCGGCGATCGCATCGTTGATGTGCTGTTCCAGCACGCGATGGGTCAGCAGGATCATCGGCACCAGGCCGTCGTGTTCCTCGACTTCCTTCTGCATGATCGACTCGATGTTGATGCCGCGCTCCGAAAGGATGCTCGCCACCTGAGCGAGTACGCCCGGATGGTCCTTGGCCTGGATGCGCAGGTAGTAGGCGCTTTCGCAGGCTTCGATCGGCAGGATCGGGTGGGCCGACAGCGAGTCCGGCTGGAAGGCCAGGTGCGGCACGCGGTTTTCCGGATCGGAGGTCATGGCGCGAACCACATCCACCAGATCCGCGATCACCGACGAAGCGGTCGGCTCCATGCCGGCACCGGCGCCGTAGAACAGGGTCGAACCGGCAGCGTCACCGTTGACCATCACCGCGTTCATCACGCCGTTGACGTTGGCGATCAGACGATCGGCCGGGATCAGCGTCGGGTGTACGCGCAACTCGATACCGGCGGCGGTGCTGCGTGCCACGCCCAGGTGCTTGATGCGGTAGCCCAGCGCTTCGGCGTAGTTCACGTCGGCGGTGGTCAGCTTGGTGATGCCCTCGGTGTAAGCCTTGTCGAACTGCAGCGGAATACCGAATGCGATCGACGCCAGGATCGTCAGCTTGTGCGCGGCGTCGATGCCTTCGACGTCGAAGGTCGGATCGGCTTCGGCGTAACCCAGCGCTTGCGCCTCGGCCAGCACGTCTTCGAAGGTGCGACCCTTCTCGCGCATTTCGGTGAGGATGAAGTTGCCGGTGCCGTTGATGATCCCGGCGACCCAGTTGATACGGTTGGCGGACAGCCCTTCACGGATCGCCTTGATCACCGGAATGCCGCCGGCTACCGCCGCTTCGAATGCCACGATCACGCCTTTCTCGCGTGCCTTGGCGAAAATTTCATTACCGTGAACGGCAATCAGAGCCTTGTTCGCGGTGACCACATGCTTGCCATTCTCGATGGCCTTGAGTACCAGCTCGCGGGCAACGGTATAGCCGCCCATCAGCTCTATGACGATGTCGATCTCAGGGTTCGTGGCCACTTCGAAGACATCGTTGGTAATCGCAATACCGGTCGTCTGGAACTGAGGCTTTGGCGTGCGCATGGCAATTTGTGCCACTTCGATTCCACGCCCGGCACGACGAGCAATTTCCTCGGCGTTGCGCTGAAGTACGTTGAAGGTTCCGCCACCGACGGTCCCTAACCCACAGATGCCTACTTTGACCGGTTTCACTGTGAACTCCCCATAAAACGGCCGACACGAGGCCGGCCGTGAAAACAACCGCAGGTTCGCGGCTCTCTATTGATGGCCCGGCTATCCAGCCGCCGGACCACGCTCGTCAACGCCTGAGCGTGACGATGCGAATTACTTCGCGCCCAGCGCCAGTTTGGCGACTTGTGGCGCAGGCTGGTAGCCCGGAATGACTTGTCCGTCAGCCAAAACGATGGCCGGCGTGCCGTTCACGCCAATCGACTGACCGAGGGCGAACTGTTTGGAAACCGGGTTCTCGCACTTGGCGGCCTTGATTTCCTTGCCATCGACCATTTTGTCCATGGCGGCTTTCTTGTCCTTCGAGCACCACACGGCTTGCAGCTGTTCGTCACCCGGCGATCCCAGGCCCTGACGCGGGAACGCCACGTAACGCACTTCGATGCCGCGCTTGTTCAGCTCAGGCACTTCGGCGTGCAGCTTGTGGCAGTACGGGCACGTGGTGTCGGTGAAAACGGTGATGTGCGACTTGGTTTCGCCCACAGCCGGGTAAACCACGGTCTCGGCCACCGGGATTGCATTGATCAGTTTGGAAATGCCCAGGCGCTCGGTCTTCTCGGTCAGGTTGACCGGTTTGCCGTCCTTGAGCTGGAACATGTAGCCCTGAACGATGTACTGGCCGTCGGCGCTGGCGTAGAGCACGCGGCTGCCCTTGAGCTTGACTTCGTACAGGCCCGGCAGCGGGCTGGCGGTGATGGTGTCCACCGGCACGTCGAGCTGGAGGTTTTCCAGGCTTTGGCGAATCGCTTTGTCGGCCGCGTCATCGGCGACGGCAAAGGTGCTGACCAACGCAATGGCTGCGGCGGCGAAAATCTGGGTCAGACGCATGAGAACTCCTGAAGGCGGACAAATGGAACGATCAGAACGCCCGTGCCGGAACACCGGGTCATAACCGCCCATCGTGCAAACCGGCAAAGCCTACCACATAAGGCTCCCGTGGCCGAATGCGCCTGTCGCAAGACAAATGGCGCTCAGCCGCGCGGGTGATGTTTGGCATGCAGATCCTGCAAACGTGCCCGGGCGACGTGGGTGTAGATCTGCGTGGTCGACAGGTCGCTGTGGCCCAACAGCATCTGCACCACCCGCAAGTCGGCGCCATGGTTGAGCAGGTGTGTGGCAAACGCGTGACGCAAGGTGTGCGGCGACAACGACTTGCCGATCCCGGCGACCTTGGCCTGATGCTTGATGCGGTGCCAGAAGGTCTGGCGGGTCATCTGTTCGCCGCGCTGACTGGGGAACAGCACATCGCTGGGGCGCCCGCCCAACAATTCGCCACGACCGTCGCGCAGGTAGCGCTCGACCCAGACGATCGCCTCCTCGCCCATCGGTACAAGGCGCTCTTTACTGCCCTTGCCCATCACCCGCAGCACGCCCTGACGCAGGTTGACCTGCTCCAGAGTCAGGCTGATCAGCTCTGTGACACGCAGACCACAGGCATACAAGACTTCGAGCATGGCGCGGTCGCGCTGGCCGATGGCTTCACTCAGATCCGGTGCCTTCAGCAGCGCTTCAACATCGGCTTCCGACAGGGATTTGGGCAATGGCCGACCGAGTTGCGGCATATCGACGCGCAAGGTCGGATCGACCGAAATCAGTTTTTCCCGCAGCAGGTAGCGATAAAAGCCACGTACCCCGGAGAGAAATCGCGCAGTGGAACGAGGTTTGTAGTTCTGTTCCAGACGCCAGGCCAGGTGATCGAGGATCAGTTCGCGACCGGCATTGATCAGTTCGAGACCTTTGTCCTGCAACCAGCCGTTGAACAGCGCGAGATCGCTGCGATAGGCGTCGCGGGTGTTGTCGGAGAGACCTTTTTCCAGCCAGAGGGCGTCGAGAAACTGGTCGATCAGTGGGTGGTCGATGGCAGGCATGGGCGCTCAAGTCACGCAGGCTTGGCCTGCGCGCAAATAAAGAGTGAACGGTTGAAATGGCCGCTAGTCTTTCATAGCCCGCTATTTCAAGGAACAGGGAGCTTCAATGAACGAGCAGCAAATTCTGTTGGCTTTCGGTGGTATCGGTGCCGCCGCACTGGGCTGCCAATGGCTCGCCTGGCGCCTGAAGCTGCCGGCGATTCTGTTTCTGCTGCTGACCGGGATTCTGGCGGGTCCGGTACTGGGCTGGCTCGACCCGCAGGAAATGTTCGGTCCGCTGCTGATGCCATTGGTGTCGCTGGCCGTGGCGCTGATTCTGTTTGAAGGCAGCCTGACCCTGCATCTGTCGGAATGGCGGGAGGTCGGCAGCGTCGTGCATCGCCTGGTCACAATCGGAGCGCTCTCGACCTGGGTAGTGATTGCGGTCGCGACCCACTGGCTGCTGGGCTTTGACTGGCTGCTGGCGATCCTGTTCGGCAGCTTGACCCTGGTCACCGGGCCGACCGTGATCGTGCCGATGCTGCGCGTGGTGCGGCCGAAGGCTTCAATCGCCAACATCCTGCGCTGGGAAGGGATCGTGATCGACCCGATCGGCGCACTGCTCGCGGTGGTGGTCTACAGCTTCATCATCGCCCGGGCCGAAGGCCATGGCCTGGAACAGAGCCTGTTGACGTTTGGCGGGGTGATTGTCTGCGGCAGCGTGTTCGGCATTGCCGGTGGCTGGCTGCTCGGCACGATCATCCGGCGCCAATGGCTGCCGGAGTATTTGCACAATCTGGCATCGCTCGCCGCGGTGCTGGGGATATTCATCGCTGCCAACCAGACCATGCACGAGTCCGGGCTGCTGGCGGTGACGCTGATGGGCATGTGGCTGGCAAACATGAAGGGCGTGGATGTGCGGCACATCCTGCACTTCAAGGAAAACCTCAGCGTGCTGCTGATTTCCGGGTTGTTCATTTTGCTGGCGGCGCGACTGGACCTGAACGCGTTGATCGGTCTCGGGCCGCTGGTGCTAATTCTGTTGCTGGTGATTCAACTGATCGCCCGGCCGTTGAACGTGGCGTTGAGTACCGCTGGTTCGAGTCTGAGTTGGCGTGAGCGTGCACTGTTGAGCTGGATTGCTCCACGCGGGATCGTCGCGGCGGCGGTTTCGGCGATCTTTGCGATTCGCCTGGATGAAGCGGGTCATGAAGGCGCGCTGTTGCTGGTGCCGCTGACTTTCGCCGTGATTATCGGCACAGTCGTGCTGCAAAGTGCGACTGCCCGGCCATTGGCGCGCCTGTTGAAGGTTGCGGAGCCTGCGCCCAGCGGCTTCCTTATCGTCGGGGCGAACGGGCCTGCGCGCCTGCTCGGCAAGTCGCTGCAGCAGTTAGGCAGCCGGGTGCTGCTGACTGATTCGAGCTGGGAAAACATCCGCGCGGCGCGCATGGAGGGTTTGCCGACCTACTTCGGCAATCCGGCCTCGCAGCATGCCGACGCGCATCTGGATCTGGTCGGACTGGGGCATTTGCTGGCGCTGTCACCGTCCGGCGAACTCAATACCCTGGCAGCCATGCGCTTTCGTCATGACTTTGGCCATCAACGCCTGTTCGGGCTCGCCAGTGGGCAGGAGAGCCGCCGCAGCGACAAGCACCGCGCCAGCCTTGAACATCGCGGCAATCAACTGGGGAGCGAGGCGCTGACTTACGCCAGGCTCGCCAGCCAATTGGGTCAGGGCGCGGATCTGTACAGCACGACGCTGACTGACGGATTTGGCTGGGACGATTACCGTGCATTACATGGCAACCGCGCGACACTGCTGTTCATGCGCGATGACAGCGGCTGGGTGCATGTGGTGTCGCCGGAAACCGTGCTGAAGCCGGGGCCGGGGTGGACGTTGCTGGCGCTGATTCAGCCGGAGGATGTCAGCGCCTGACAGACCGGATCGCGGGCAAGCCCGCTCCCACAGTGTCCCTGTCGAACTCAATATCAGCGAACAACACAAAACCTGTGGGAGCGGGCTTGCCCGCGAATGCCGCGCCTCGGTGCCGGATCAGGCCTCAAAACCCGGCAGCACCGGCACCGGACGCTTGTCATCATCAATCGCAACAAAGCTGAACTGCCCGTGAATGGCTTTCTCACGGCCGTCGCAGCTCATGCTTTCGACGAAGACTTCCACCTCGACCTTGAGACTGGTGTTGCCGACCTTGATCACCCGCCCGACCAGTTCGACGATGGAACCCGCCGGGATCGCATGATTGAAATCGATGCGGTCGGTGGACACGGTCACCAAAGGCAAACGGCAAAACCGCGTAGCAGTGATGAACGACACTTCGTCCATCCAGGCCAGCGCAGTGCCGCCGAACAGGGTGTTGTGGTGATTGGTGGTCGGCGGGAAAACCGCCTTGGTCACGCGGGTCACCGAGAGTTCGGTGCGGCGTTCGATTTCTTGCTCGCGAGGGGTCATGGGTCAGGCCTGGAACGGAATGCTGTGGATAAATTGCGGGCAACAAAAAAGCAGCCCGTAGGCTGCTTTTTTCTGCATCGGAAGCTGGACTTAAGCCAGTTTTTCCTTGATGCGAGCTGCTTTACCCGACAGGTCGCGCAGGTAGTACAGCTTAGCTTTACGTACGTCACCGCGACGTTTGACAGCCATGCTGTCGATCTGCGGGGAGTAGGTCTGGAAAGTACGTTCTACGCCAACACCGTTGGAGATTTTACGAACGGTGAACGCACTGTTCACGCCGCGGTTACGCTTGGCGATTACAACGCCTTCGAACGCTTGTAGACGGGAACGATCGCCTTCCTTCACTTTCACCTGAACGACGATGGTGTCGCCCGGGGCAAAGGTAGGGATTTCTTTGGTCATCTGCTCTGCTTCGAGTGCAAGGATGATTTTGTTGGTCATGCTGTGCTCCTAAGGTAAATCGTCTGATCTACCATCGATACGTTGTTAACTATCGTCCCGCTCGCGGATGTATTCCTCGAGCAGCTTCTTCTCTTCTCCAGAAAGCGAGCGGCTTTCCAGAAGATCGGCGCGTCGTTCATAGGTCCTACCAAGGGACTGCTGTAAACGCCAACGCCGGATATGCGCGTGATTGCCACTCAGCAACACGTCGGGAACACGCTGATCCGCATACACCTCAGGTCGGGTGTAGTGCGGGCAATCCAGCAGACCATCCGTAAAGGAATCTTCCTCAGCGGAATCCGCATGCCCTAAAGCTCCGGGCAGCAGTCGTGTAACCGCATCGATCATGACCATGGCCGGCAGCTCGCCGCCAGACAACACATAGTCACCAATCGACCACTCTTCATCGACATGAGCATCAATAAAACGCTCGTCAATGCCTTCATAGCGACCGGCAATCAGGATCAATGCATCCGATTTCGCCAGTTCGCGTACCGCCGACTGAGTCAGTTGACGGCCTTGGGGGGACAGGTAAATCACCTTCGCCGCCTCCCCGGCTGCTGCCTTGGCCTGAACCAGAGCATCTTCCAGGGGCTTGATCTTCATCACCATGCCCGGACCACCGCCAAACGGGCGATCGTCCACAGTGTGATGCCGATCCGTCGTGTAATCCCGCGGATTCCAACAGGTCAGCTGCAAGAGCCCCTGTTTGACCGCTCGACTGGTGATGCCGTAGTCGCCGATGGCGGAAAACATCTCGGGAAACAAACTGATCACTTCTACGCGCAAGTTAGCCACGCTTAGAAGTCCGCGTCCCAATCCACCTTCATCTCGCCCGCTGCGAGGTCGACTGCCAACACGCATTGCTCCGTATAGGGCAACAGGCGTTCGCGATCATCCAGGCTGCCAGCGCAAGGCTTGACTACCATTACATCATTGGCGCCGGTTTCCAGAAGATGATCGATTTTCCCGAGCAATTGCCCAAGAGTGTCGATGACCTTCAGACCTTCCAGCTGGTACCAGTAGTACTCGCCTTCGGTCAATTCAGCGAACAGATTGCGCGGCACGCAGATCTCGTAACCGGCCAGAAGACGAGCTTCTTCACGATCATCAAGACCTTTGAGCTTTGCGACCAGGAACTTGTCGCTCCCGCGTCCACTGACCAGCTCGACCTGTTTGACATTACCTTCGCGCTTGAGCGTCCAGGTTTTGTACTGCAACAGGTTTTCAGTCGGATCAGTAAAGGAATAAACCTTCACTTCGCCGCGAACGCCGTGAACAGAATAAATTTTGCCAATAACGATCAAATCATCGGCAACAGCAGGCGTCGCGTTCATATTGCTCAGGCCGCAGCCTTAGCCGATTCCTTCAGCAACTGAGCAACACGCTCAGAAGGCTGTGCACCAACGCTCAGCCAGTAGGCTACGCGCTCTTGGTTCACGGACAGACGGATTTCCTGACCACGGGCAACAGGGTTGAAGAAACCAACCTGTTCTTTGTGGGAGCCGTCACGCGGGTTACGCGAGTCGGTTACGGTCAGGTGGTAAAACGGGCGCTTTTTGGAGCCGCCAAGGGCAAGACGGATTGTTAGCATGTGAACATCGTTCCTGTAGTCGGTGCTGCAAATCTAAATGCACAGCGGGCATGGGTGCCCGAAAGGCCGCATATTCTAAGGAATATCCGGACTTTTGCAAATGACTTTTTCCGGCGCCTATGGCATGCCGTGCAGATTTGCATATGGGGCCGTCGTTCAAAACGGCCGGTCAGCTCCCGCCGAGTGCGGGTTTGCTGTTGATCCTGCGTCCTTGCAGGGTCTGCGCCGGTGCGACGACCGGCGAAGGCTTTACATCTTTGGCATGCCGCCGCCGGGCAACATACCGCCCATGCCGCGCATCATTTTCGCCATTCCGCCCTTGGCGGAGAATTTCTTCATCATCTTCTGCATCTGCTTGTGCTGCTTGATCAAGCGACCGATGTCCTGCACCTGAGTGCCGGAACCCATGGCGATCCGGCGCTTGCGCGAACCGCTGATCAGCTCAGGGTCGCGGCGCTCGGCCGGGGTCATGGAGTTGATGATGGCTTCCATCTGTTTGAACTGCTTCTCTGCGGCGTTCTGGGCGTTGCCCATTTGCGAGAGATTGACGCCGCCGATATTCGGCAGTTTGTCCATAAGGCCGCCAAGGCCGCCCATGTTTTTCATCTGTTGCAACTGATCGCGGAAGTCTTCGAGGTCGAAGCCCTTGCCCTTCTTCAGCTTCTTGGCCAGTTTGTCGGCCTTGTCCTTGTCGAGGGTCGCTTCAGCCTGTTCGATCAGGCTGAGCACGTCGCCCATGCCGAGGATCCGCGAAGCGATCCGCTCAGGGTGGAACGGATCGAGCGCTTCGCTCTTCTCGCCCATACCGATGAACTTGATCGGCTTGCCGGTGATCGCGCGAACGGACAGCGCGGCACCGCCACGGGCATCACCGTCGACCTTGGTCAGAATCACGCCGGTCAACGGCAGTGCATCACCGAAGGCCTTGGCGGTGTTGGCCGCGTCCTGGCCGGTCATGGCGTCGACCACGAACAGGGTTTCGACCGGGTTGATCGCAGCGTGGAGCGCCTTGATCTCGCCCATCATCTCTTCATCGATGTGCAGACGACCGGCGGTGTCGACGATGACCACGTCGATGAATTTCAGTTTTGCTTCTTTAATAGCCGCGTTGGCGATGTCGACCGGTTTCTGGCTCAGGTCGGACGGGAAGAACGTCACGCCGATGTCATTGGCCAGGGTTTCCAGCTGTTTAATAGCAGCAGGACGGTAGATGTCCGCCGACACGACCATGACCGACTTCTTCTTGCGCTCTTTAAGGAAGCGCGCCAGCTTGCCGGCAGTGGTGGTTTTACCCGCGCCCTGCAGACCGGCCATCAAAATGACAGCGGGCGGCACGGCGCTCAGGTTCAAGTCTTCGTTGGCCGCGCCCATCAGGCTTTCGAGTTCGGCCTGGACGATCTTCACGAACGCCTGGCCCGGCGTCAGGCTGCGCGACACCTCGGTGCCGACAGCGCGCTCCTTGACCGAATTGACGAAGTCCTTGACCACCGGCAGGGCGACGTCGGCTTCGAGCAACGCCATGCGCACTTCGCGCAGGGTGTCTTTGATGTTGTCCTCGGTCAGCTTCGCCTTGCCGGTGACATGGCGCAGCGTCTGCGAGAGACGGTCGGTTAAGTTTTCAAACATTGCGCGATCCTTTCAGGCCCTGTGTAGACCGGGATAATGGCGGCCCAGACCGGATTCAACATGTGCTCGGCGAGCCTGCGGCGTGGGCAGGTCGCGGATTATAGCGAAGACTGCGTCCGGCGGACACCTCGCCGTCGGGTCACGTGGTCTTTCGTGCAATAGCGGTTCTATGCCAAACTCAGCGCCTTTCGGGCTTGCCTAACAGGACTTATGCTCCCCTTGTCACCGAGTTTGCTGACCACCCTCGCCGCCGCCTTTCTCTATGCCGCTGCGACTCTCTATCAGGGCACCCGCCTGGCCACTGGCGCCAAGGCCAACAAGCGCCTGCTGGTCTCGCTCGGCGTCCTCGCCGTGCTGGCCCACAGCGCCAGCCTGCTTACGCATTTATTGACGCCGATCGGTCTGGGCCTGGATTTCTTCAGCGCATCGAGCCTGATCGCCGCCGCTGTCATCGCCCTGACCCTGCTGGCCTGCTCGCGGATTCCGGTGGAAAACCTGCTGGTGCTGCTGTTCCCGTTGGGTGCGATCACGGTGTTGCTGGCGCAGTTCGCGCCGGCAGGCACGGTGCAGATCATCGACGAAGAGCCGGGCATCCTCGCGCACATTCTGTTGTCGATCCTCGCCTACGGCATGTTCACCATCGCTGTTTTTCAAGCCTTGTTGCTGTTGGTGCAGGATCACCAGCTCAAGCACAAGCACCCGTCCGGGCTGATCAAGAACTTCCCGCCACTGCAAACCATGGAAAGCCTGCTGTTCGGTTTCCTCTGGGCAGGCTGGACTTTGCTGTCGCTGTCGCTGATCTCCGGCTGGCTGTTCGTCGAGAACCTGTTTGCCCAGCATCTGGTTCACAAAACCCTGCTGGCCTGCCTGGCCTGGGTCGTGTTCAGCGTCCTGCTGTGGGGCCGTAACCGCCTCGGCTGGCGCGGGCACAAGGCAATCCGCTGGACCCTCGCCGGTTTCTGCCTGCTGATGCTCGCGTATTTCGGCAGCAAACTGGTTCGTGAATACATCCTGCACATCTGACGGGCGGCATAAATGGACGGTTTGCCCATAGGGCCGATGCTCGCGGTATTTGTCCTGCTGATTCTTTGGTCGGGACTGTTTACCGCCATCGAAGTGGCGCAACAGCATCTGTTGGCGCAACGCACCGCTTCGCGCGCCAGTGACAAACCACTGGCAAAACTCAGCTTCCCGCTCGACAGTCTGATCCTGTGCAACACCCTGTGCCGCGCCCTCGCCGTCATTCTGGCCACGCTGCTGGCAATCTTTCTCTGTGAAGAAAATGGCCCTTGGGCGGCTTGCCTTGGTGCCGGCGCCTTGCTGCTGGTTTTTGCCGACTACTTTCCCCGCGCCCTCGCCCAGCGTTATCCGGATGCGGTGCTGTCGTTCGGCAATACGCTGCTGGCGGTCCCGCTGAAGGTTGTTTACCCGCTTGCCTGGTTGCTCAGCCGCATCAGTGGTTTGCTGGTGCGCCCGTTCATCCGCAAGACCCAGGTGGTGCAACAGAGCGAAGACGATGTACCGGCGGAGCGTCATGACGATCCGGATCATCCGGTGCGTCCGCACCCGGTTTCAGGCATCCATGCGCTGGACAACATCACGGTCAATGACATTCTGGTGCCGCGCAGCGATGTCGACGGCATCAACCTCGACGATCCGATCGAAGAAATCATCGAACAATTACGCAAGAACCGGCGCACTCGCCTGCCGGTCTTCCACAGCGATATCAATCAGGTCGAGGCGGTGCTCAACACCCGGCAGATCCGTCACCTGCTGGACAATGGCAGTCTGACGCGCGAAGCCTTGCTGGCGGCCAGTTACGAGCCGTATTTCGTCCCTGAAAGCACCCCGCTGCAACTGCAACTGCTGAACTTCCACAAGCAGCAGCGGCGTCTGGGCATGGTGGTGGACGAGTACGGCGAAGTGCTCGGCATCGTCACCCTGGAAGACATTCTCGAAGAAATCGTCGGCGAATTCGAAAGCGAGCACAGCCTCGACAACCCCCACATCCACCCGCAAGCCGATGGCCGCATGGTGATCGATGGCGCGGCGTCGATCCGCGAGCTGAACAAATGCCTGGGCTGGCACCTGCCCAGCGACGGCCCCCGGACCCTCAATGGCCTGGTGACCGAGGCGCTGGAAACCATCCCGGAAAGCGCGGTCTGCCTGAAGATCGGCCGCTATCGCCTGGAGATTCTCGAAACCGAGGAGAACCGGGTGAGCAAAGTCCTGATCTGGCACACCACTTCCGCCCCGGCGCTGGCCACGGCCCGCTAGACAGCCCCTTGTTCAATCGTTAGCCACCTTCCTATAATCGCGGTGCTTACCCAAGCCCCGCCGAACCGCGTGCTTACCCCGCACCCGACAAATTCCGGCCGGTTCATCGGCAATATCCGCATCACACCGACGACTGTTCCTACCTGAAGCAGCGATCGCGCCTCATCCCACATCCCTGGGTGTTCGACCATAATAATTCGCTCCAACGGAGCTCATGACTGTCAGGGATCACCGCATGACGACCAGTACCGCTTACAGCGACACCACGCCTGCCCAACCGACCAACTCCGCCACCCGCGTGGCGACGGCGAGTTTCATCGGCACGGCCATCGAGTTCTATGATTTCTACGTCTACGCCACCGCCGCTGCGCTGGTGATCGGGCCGGTGTTTTTCCCGCAGACCTCCGGCACGGCGCAGATGCTCTCTGCATTCCTGACCTTCGGCATCGCTTTCCTCGCCCGACCGTTGGGCTCGGCACTGTTCGGCCACTTCGGCGACCGGATCGGGCGCAAATCGACTTTGGTGGCTTCGCTGTTGCTGATGGGTGTCTGCACCACGCTGATCGGCGTGTTGCCGGGTTACGACAGCATCGGGGCCTGGGCACCGATCCTGCTTTGCGTGCTGCGCTTCGGCCAGGGTTTGGGATTGGGTGGCGAATGGGGTGGCGCGGCACTGCTGGCCACCGAAAACGCCCCGAAAGGCAAACGGGCGTGGTTCGGCATGTTCCCGCAACTAGGCCCTTCGATTGGTTTTCTGGCCGCCAACGGTCTGTTCCTGACCTTGGCCATGAGCCTGAGCGACGATCAGTTCCGCAGCTGGGGCTGGCGTATTCCGTTCCTGCTCAGCGCAGTGCTGGTGATGGTCGGGCTGTACGTGCGCCTCAAGCTCCACGAAACCCCGGTGTTCGCCAATGCCATCGCCCGCCAGGAGCGAGTGAAAGTGCCGCTGGTCGAGCTGTTCAGCCAGTACTGGGCGCCGACGCTGCTGGGCGCCGCCGCCATGGTGGTGTGTTACGCCCTGTTTTACATCTCGACCGTATTTTCCCTGAGCTATGGCGTATCAACATTGGGTTACAGTCGCGAAACCTTCCTCGGGCTGCTGTGCTTCGCAGTACTGTTCATGGCAGCCGCCACGCCTTTGTCGGCGTGGGCCAGTGATCGCTACGGGCGCAAGCCGGTACTGATCGTCGGGGGCGTGCTGGCGATTCTTTCCGGGTTTCTGATGGAGCCGCTGCTGACTCAGGGCTCGACCTGGGGCGTGGCCCTGTTCCTGTGCATCGAGCTGTTTCTGATGGGCGTGACATTCGCCCCGATGGGAGCATTGCTACCGGAACTGTTTCCGACGCACGTGCGGTATACCGGCGCATCGGCAGCCTACAACCTTGGCGGCATTGTCGGAGCCTCGGCGGCGCCGTTCTTCGCGCAGAAACTGGTGGCGATGGGTGGTTTGAGTTACGTCGGCGGGTATGTATCGGCGGCAGCGGTGCTCAGCTTGATCGCTGTGCTGTGCCTGAAGGAAACGCGCAATAACGATTTGAATCAGGTTGCCTGATCTTAGATCAAAAGCTTCGCGAACAAGCTCGCTCCCACATTGTCCGTGCCACACACATAATTTGTGAGTGCCGCCGAACTTGTGGGAGCGAGCTTGCTCGCGATGGATGTGACTCGGTTTACAGCTCTACAACAACAGCCTGGGAAGCACGGGTCGCTTTGGCGCGAGCGGCCTCAATCGACTCGTCACGGGCCAGCGCAACACCCATGCGGCGCTGACCATTGACTTCAGGTTTGCCGAACAGACGCAGCGCGGTATCCGGTTCGCTCAGCGCAGCGCCGAGGTTGGAGAATGCGGTCTGGGTCGACTGGCCTTCCACCAGAATCACCGCCGAGGCCGATGGGCCGAACTGACGGATCAGTGGCACCGGCAGGCCGAGGATCGCCCGGGCGTGCAGGGCGAATTGCGACAGGTCCTGGGAAATCAGGGTCACCAGACCGGTATCGTGCGGACGCGGCGACACTTCGCTGAACCACACCTGATCGCCCTTGATGAACAACTCGACACCGAACAGACCACGACCGCCCAACGCCTCGGTCACAGCTTTGGCAACGCGCTCGGATTCAGCCAGTGCGATTGGGCTCATGGCCTGTGGCTGCCAGGATTCCTGGTAGTCACCCTTCTCCTGACGGTGGCCGACCGGTGCACAGAAAGTCGTGCCACCCACGTGACGCACGGTCAGCAGAGTGATTTCGTAGTCGAAATCGATGAAGCCTTCGATGATCACGCGACCTTTGCCGGCGCGACCGCCCTCTTGGGCGTAATCCCAGGCTTTCTGCACGTCATCGGCGCTGCGCAGCAGGCTCTGGCCCTTGCCCGACGAACTCATCACCGGTTTGACGACGCACGGGAAACCCAGGTCCTCAACGGCTTTGCTGTAATCCTCGAAGGTGTCGGCGAAGTGGTACGGCGAAGTCGGCAGGTCCAGCTCTTCGGCGGCCAGACGACGAATGCCTTCGCGGTTCATGGTCAGTTGCGCGGCGCGAGCGGTCGGGATCACGGTGAAGCCTTCGGCTTCCAGTTCGACCAGAGTGGCGGTGGCGATGGCTTCGATTTCCGGCACGATGAAGTGCGGTTTCTCGGCTTCGATCACTGCACGCAGGGCGGCGCCGTCGAGCATGTTGATCACGTGGCTGCGATGGGCAACCTGCATGGCCGGCGCATTGGCGTAACGGTCGACGGCGATCACTTCAACGCCCAGGCGTTGCAGCTCGATCACCACTTCCTTGCCCAACTCACCACAGCCACACAGCAATACGCGGGTCGCGGTCGGCGACAATGGAGTTCCGATACGGGTCATCTCAGGTCCTCAAAGAAGCGGATCATCGAGGAAAGCAACGCCATACGCGCTTTCCATGGGGAGAAAGCGCGGCATTTTACATGAACCTGAGGGTTTGGCTTCAGCCGGCGACAGCCTGTTTGCGTTCACGCCAGGCCATGATCAGCCAGACCGCAGTCACACCGGCGAACTTCGAGGCCAGCGCGGTGATAAGCACCGGCGGTGTCAGCAGGTCGATCATGCCGAAGAAGATGAAGGTATCGAGGGGAATGCTCAGCGCCGAGCTGATCCACAACCGGTCACGCAGCGGACGCTTGGTGATGGTAAACACCAGCCAGTCTATGCACTCGGAAACCGCGAATGCCGTGGCGCTGGCCAACGCAATCGACGGATCGGACGTGACATAGGACAGCACCAGCGCCGCCAGCATCGCCACAATCGCGCCGTGGCCGAAACGGATCTGCACCATGTCGCGCAACACGAACACCAGTCCGCCCCAGGCCGACCAGATGATGTCCAGGTGCGGCGCAGTGGAGAAGGCGAAGTTGATCAGCACGACGCTGCTGATGTAAGCGATGAGGAAAATCATGGGCGTGACCTGTCAATTTGGCGCACAGGTTACTTCAGCCCTTCGATGGCGCCAATCAAATCGGTTATTGCCCTGGCGTTTTGCCGATCATCCAGACCAGGCCGCTGGCCTTCGCCCGTTCATGACAGAGCCCGAGTACAACCCGGCGTTCGTCATTCGTCATGCGGCTCCAGCGGGTGATTTCCTCTACCGTGCGTTGGCAACCGGTGCAAATGTCGTCTTCGTCCAGCGCGCAAATGCTCACGCACGGCGAGGCGACGGGTCTTTCCGGGGTTGTCATTCTTCCTGCTCGACCAAATCGCGCGCATAGCGCTGGGAGTTGTGCACATAGTGCGCGGCACTGGCTTCGAGCATCTTCTTCTGCGGCTCGGTCAGTTCGCGCACCACCTTGCCCGGCGAGCCCATCACCAGCGAACCGTCCGGGATTTCCTTGCCTTCACCGATCAGCGAGTTGGCGCCGATGATGCAGTTCTTGCCGATCTTCGCGCCGTTGAGGATGACGGCGTTGATGCCGATCAGGCTGTAGTCGCCGACCGTGCAGCCGTGGAGCATGGCGTTGTGGCCGATGGTCACGCCGGTGCCGATGGTCAGTGGATAGCCCATGTCGGTGTGCATCACCGTGCCGTCCTGCACGTTGCTGTTCTTGCCGATCAGGATCAGTTCGTTATCGCCGCGCAGCACAGCGTTGAACCAGACGTTGGCGCCCTCTTCCAGTTTGACCTTGCCCACGAGCACGGCGTTGGGGGCGACCCAGCTCTGCGGATGGGTTTCGACACGGGCGTCGCCCAGGCGGTATTTCATCTTGTTTTCCTCAGAGCTCACGATGGCTGGCCATTCGAGCGATGGCTTCAGGTATTGATAAAGCTTTTGGGCGGCTGATGCAGGCTGATTTTGGCGTCATAGAGCAGGTTGATCAACTCGACGATCATGATCGCCGTCAACCCCCAGATCTTGTATTCGCCGTAACGATAGCTCGGCACGTACCAACTGCGACCCTGATAGTCGATGCGGTGGGTGTGTTCGCGCGGATCCTTGCGGAAGAACTCCAGCGGCACACTGAACACCGCAGCAATCTCGGCATCATTGGCCTGGTATTCGACAAAATCGGGAATCACCCCGACATACGGCGTGACCTTGATGCCATGCAGGGAGATCAGCGGACTGAGCGGACCAATCACTTCGACCAGTCCCGGCGGCAGGCCGATTTCCTCTTCGGCTTCACGCAGGGCGGTGAAGATCAGGTCCGGGTCTTCGGGATCCCGTCGCCCGCCAGGAAAGGCGACTTCGCCGCCGTGGGTCGAGAGCCCGCTGGCGCGCAGGGTGAGGACAAGTTCGGGTTCGTCACTGCGAGTAATCGGCACCAGGACAGCGGCCTCGGGGAAACGCGTGTCGGTCTCCAGCGTGCGCGGCGTGTGATTGCTTACCCGGTGCAGTAGCTCGTCCAGCATAAGTGTTCTCGATCGGTGCCTTACCCTGCATCATGCACCAATCATTGCGACCGCCCAAGCCCCGAACAGGCGTCATGTCGCGAAACGACAACTTGCCGACTGACACCGCTGCACGCCAAGATAGGCGCAGCATTCAGGAACCCCAGCATGAAATTTTGCAGCCAGTGCGGCAACCCGGTCACCCAGCGCATTCCCGAAGGCGACTCGCGGCTGCGATTCGTCTGTGACAGCTGTCAGACGATTCACTATCAGAACCCCAATATCGTGGCCGGTTGTGTACCGACCTGGGGCAGCAAAGTCCTGCTGTGTCGCCGCGCCATCGAGCCACGCCTCGGTTACTGGACGCTGCCCGCCGGCTTCATGGAGAACGGCGAGACCATCGAGCAGGCCGCTATTCGCGAAACCGCCGAGGAAGCCTGCGCCCGGGTGCGCAACCTGAGCATTTACACCCTGATCGACGTGCCGCATATCAGTCAGGTGCACGTGTTTTTCCGCGCCGAGCTGGCGGATCTGGACTTCGCCGCCGGCCCCGAAAGCCTGGAAGTGCAACTGTTCGAAGAAGCGGACATTCCCTGGGACGAGCTGGCTTTCCGCACAGTGGGCCGTACTCTGGAATGCTTCTTCGCTGACCGGCGCGTCGAGGTCTATCCGGTTCGCTCCGAATCGATCCCGCCGCTCACTCAACCGGTCATCACTTGATTTCGACGGCGGCCGGCCGATAACCGGCTAACGCAGCCCGCGACAGCGCCTGCACACTATCTATAAATAAAGTAGCTGCTTCATTTCTGGGGAATCGTTTCAATGCGCTGGTTGCTTGCCCTGTTCTGCCTGTCGTTCGTCACCGTCTCCCAAGCGTCATTCGTGACCACCGTGACGCCTTCGAACTCCCCGCTCATCGAAAAAGTACTGGTGCTCAAATCGGCTCATCAACTGCAGTTGATCGCCGACGGCAAGCCACTCAAGAGCTATCGCATTTCCCTGGGCAAGGGCGCGAAAAAAGGCCCGAAGCTGATTGAAGGCGACAAACGCACACCGGAAGGTTTCTATTGGATCGACTGGCGCAAGACCAGCGACAAATTCAACCTGTCGATGCACATCTCCTACCCGAACATCAGCGACTCCGCCCGCGCCCGCCGCGAAGGCGTCGAGCCTGGCGGAATGATCATGATCCACGGCACGCCGGACTCCGAGGACAATCCCGAACAACTGTTCCACACCCTGGACTGGACCGACGGCTGCATTGCCATGCGCAACGTCGACATGCGCGAAGTCTGGAACCTGGTGCCGGATGGCACGATGATCGAAATCCGCCCCTGATTCTGTCACCCAGGGAGCACGCTCCCGAGGGGCCGCAAAGCGGCCCTTTCTCCCGACCATTGGTCGCTCGCAAAAAAATAAATCAAAAAGATCGCAGCCTGCGGCAACGTCCGAACGGTGATACCACTTTCACCCGCCAGAACTACCGCAGACTGCGATCTTTTGCTTTCCAGGCCTCACCTCTAATACCACTTCAAACCACCCACCCTGAAACACCCGAATCCAAAGGACTACAGGCCTTTCCGACGCGTTGACATGGTATGCAAGTGGTATTAGTTTTTGCCGAAATACCGAGCGACAACAATCCTATATCAGCGCCGGAAATGCCTTACATGAACGACCTCCACGCCCTACGCCCTGACGACTCCCAGCCGACGCCGCTGTACCTGCAACTGGCGCGCAACCTGGAAGCGGCGATCCATGCCGGCCAGTGGAAAGCCGAACAGGCGATGCCGTCGGAGCGCAATCTCAGCGAGATGCTGGGGATTTCCCGGGTCACCGCGCGCAAGGCACTGGAAGTCCTGCTCGATCAAGGTTTGATCCGCCGCCTGCAAGGTTCCGGCACCTTCATCACCCCACGTCTTGAACAACCGCTGTCGCGCCTGTCGGGTTTCAGCGAGATGCTGCGCCTCAAGGGCTTCGTGCCCAGTTCGCAATGGCTCGAGCGTGAGGTCACCCTGCCCACCCACGAAGAATTGATCCGCCTGGGCCTGTCACCGAACGACAAGGTCGCGCGCATGAAACGCCTGCGCAAAGCCGACGACACGGTGATGGCCATCGAGATGAGCACTCTGCCCGCCTCGATCATGCCCAAGCCTCAGGTGGTGGGCGATTCCCTCTACGAACACCTCGACAGCATCGGCAAACCGATCGTGCGTGCCTTGCAGCACATCCAGGCAATCAACGCCTCGGACGAGTTCGCCGCTCTCGTCGGCATCGCCCCCGGCACCGCGATGCTGCTGATGACCCGGGTCGGCTACCTGGAAGACAACACGCCGATCGAAGTCACCGACACCTATTGCCGCAACGACTACTACGACTTTGTTGCAGAGCTTCGCCGCTGATCAGCAGCCAGGCCAAACGAGAGAAGCGAAATGTCTGAAGACAACATCCTTACCGCTGACGGCTGGATCCGCGGCCGGCTGATCCACGAACACGGCAGAGTCGTGTCGATCGACGGCGTGCCTTGCGATCCGGCGACCAATGACCTGCCGTATCTGCTGCCGGGTTTCATCGACCTGCACGTCCACGGCGGTGGCGGCAAGGACATCATGGAAGGCGCCAGCGCGTTCGAGACCATCACCAAGACTCACGTGCGCTTTGGCACCACTTCGCTGCTGGCCACCACCATGACCGCGCCGAGTGCCGAGATTGCCAGCGTGCTCAAGGAGGTCGGCGAGTTCTGCGAACAGCGTCCGAAAGGCGCCGCCCGGGTGCTCGGCGTTCACCTCGAAGGTCCGTACATCAATCCCGGCAAGCTCGGCGCCCAGCCGAACTTCGCCCACACCGCGTTGATGGCCGAAGTCGAAGACTATCTGGCGCTGGCGCCGATCCGGGTGATCACCATCGCCCCGGAAATCGCCGGCCATGACGGTTTGATTCGCGAACTCAGCAGCCGTGGCATCCGCATGCAGATCGGCCACACCCTCGGCAGTTACGAGGAAGGCGTCGCCGCCCTCGAAGCCGGCGCCACCAGTTTCACCCACTTGTACAACGCCATGAGCCCGCTGCATCACCGCGAGCCGGGCATCGTCGGCGCGGCGCTGGCCCACGCCAAATTCGCCGAGCTGATTCCGGACTTGCTGCACGTTCACCCGGGCGCGATCCGCGTGGCCCTGCGCTCGATTCCGTGCCTTTACTGCGTCACCGATTCCACCGCCGCCGCCGGCATGCCCGATGGCGAGTACAAGCTCGGCAGCCACACCGTCACCAAATGCCTGGGCGGCGTTCGCCTGCCCGACGGCACCCTGGCCGGCAGCACCCTGACCATGGATCAGGCCCTGCGCAATCTGGTGAAGATCGGTCTGCCGATCGCCGAAGCCTCGCAACGTCTTTCGCAATTCCCCGCCGACTACCTCGGCATCACCGAACGCGGGCGCCTTGCACCAGGCGCCTGGGCCGACTGCGTGCGGCTGGATCGCTCACTCACACTGACCGCCGTCATGGTCGAAGGAGAAGACATTGACTTCAAAAATGCTTGAGGAGGCGCTGTCCTCTTTCGAGGCCGTGCAAGCCCAACTGCAACAGCTCGACCCGCAAATGATCGAGATCGCCGGGCGCCTTCGCCGTCAGCCGCCGCAAGTGGCGATGACCGTCGCCCGTGGCAGCTCCGACCATGCGGCGAGCTACTTCGCTTACCTGACCATGCAGCAACTGGGGATTCCGGTGGCGTCGCTGCCGATGTCAGTGGTGACCATGCAGCAAGCGCCGTTGAAGGTCAGCGGTCAGGTCGCGTTCGCGTTCTCCCAATCGGGCCAGAGCCCGGATCTGGTCAACAGTCTGCGTCTGCTGCGCAAGCGCGGCGCCCTGAGCGTGTCGATGGTCAACGCCGCCGATTCGCCGCTGGAAGCCGCGTGCGAATTCAGCCTGCCGCTGCTGGCCGGCACTGAAAGCAGCGTCGCCGCAACCAAGAGTTTCATCGCCACCCTCAGCGCCAGCGCCCGTCTGATCGCCCACTGGAAAGAAGACAGCGAATTGCTGGAAGCGCACAACGCCCTGCCCGAAGGCCTGCGCGAAGCTGCGCAACAGGACTGGAGCCTGGCCATCGACGCCCTGCGCGATTGCGAGCGGTTGATGGTGATCGGCCGTGGCGCGGGTTTCGCCATTGCCCAGGAAGCCGCACTGAAATTCAAGGAAACCTCGGCGATCCAGGCCGAAGCCTTCAGCAGCGCCGAAGTCCGCCACGGCCCGATGGCCCTGATCGACGAACATTACCCATTGCTGGTGTTCGCCCCGCGCGGTGCCGAACAGGCCGGTCTGCTGAGCCTGGCGGCCGAGATGCGTCAGCGCGGCGCCCGCGTGCTGCTGGCCGCGCCGGATGACGTCAGCGAACGCGACCTGACCCTCAGCCGTGCCGAGCATCCGGCCCTCGATCCGATCCTGGCGATCCAGAGTTTCTACGTGATGGCGGCCGGTCTGGCCGTGGCCCGTGGCATGGACCCGGATCAGCCGCGACACCTGAGCAAAGTCACCCGTACGCACTGAGTCCGAACCGAACGTTTTCCTGATGAGACCGAGCCATGCACAACAACAATAAAGAGCTGACTTTAAGCGCCCCGCTCAGCGGCCCGGTGCTCACGCTCGCCAAAGTCCCGGACGCGGTGTTCGCCAGCGGCGCGATGGGCGACGGCATTGCCATCGATCCGCTGAACGACACCCTGTATTCGCCCTGCGCCGGCGTGGTGATCCACGTCGCCCGCACCGGCCATGCACTGACCGTGCGCGCCGACAACGGCGCCGAGCTGTTGCTGCACCTCGGCCTGGACACAGTGGAGTTGCAGGGCGAAGGGTTCTCGATGCTGGTCAAGGAAGGCGCGCGGGTCAGCAATGGCCAGCCGCTGCTGCGCTATGACCTGGACAAGGTCGGCCGCCAGTGCAAAAGCCTGGTCAGCCTGCTGATCCTGACCAACAGCCAGGATTTCCAGGCGCGCCCCATCACCCTGAAAACGGTGAAGGTGGGCGAGCCGCTGCTGCACATCGTCGCTCGTCACAGCGCAGCGGCGAACACAGAAGAACTCGGCGGCCCGGAAGTTCACGGCCACGTGCAGGTCGCCCATCGCGGCGGCCTGCATGCGCGCCCCGCGGCGTTGATCCGTCAGACCGCGCAAGGGTTCAAGAGCCAGTCGCAACTGCATTTCGCCGGCAAATCGGCGCCGTGCAACAGCCTCATCGGTTTGATGGGCCTGGCGATTGGCGAGCAGGACGAAGTGCAGGTCAGTTGCCAGGGGCCGGACGCACAGGCTGCGTTGCAAGCCTTGCTCACCGCGTTGGCCACCGCCCTGCCCGAAGATCATCACGCCGCTGCACCGGTAGCCGCCACCCCACGCAATCGCCCGGCCGAGGCTGGCGTGTTGCACGGTGTTTGCGCCGCACCGGGCCTGGTCGGCGGGCCGCTGTTTCGCCTGAACGCGATCAGCCTGCCGGCGGACAGCGGCAATCATCAGCCCGAGCAACAATTGCAGATCCTCGACACCGCGCTGAATCAGGTTCGCAGCGAAATCGACGGCACCCTCGCCCAGGCGAAAAAACAGCGCAATGCCGACGAAGAAGCCATCTTCGCCGCGCATCTGGCCTTGCTGGAAGACCCGGCCCTGCTCGACGCCGCCCAGCAATCGATTGAAACCGGCACGGCGGCGACTCACGCCTGGAGCCAGTCCATCGACGCGCAATGCGAGGTGCTGCAAAACACCGGCAGCGCGCTGCTGGCCGAACGCGCCAACGATCTGCGCGATCTCAAGCAACGGGTGCTGCGTGCCCTGCTCGGTGAAGCCTGGCATTACGACGTGCCGGCCGGCGCCATCGTCGCCGCCCACGAACTGACACCGTCGGACCTGCTGCAACTGAGCGCACAGGGCGTCGCCGGTTTGTGCATGGCCGAAGGGGGCGCGACTTCCCACGTGGCAATTCTGGCCCGGGGCAAAGGCCTGCCGTGCATGGTCGCACTGGGCTCGGCGCTGCTTGATCAAGCGCAAGGCCAATCTGTGGTCCTCGACGCCGACGGCGGTCGCCTCGAACTGACGCCGAATGCCGAGCGTCTGGCCGAAGTCCGCCAAGCGCAGATCGACCGCCAACAACGGCGCGATGCCCAGCAGGCCCAAGCCCATCTTCCGGCGGAAACCCGCAACGGCGTATCCATCGAAGTAGTCGCCAACGTTGCGTCCAGCCATGAAGCGGCGGATGCGCTTGCCAACGGCGCCGACGGCGTCGGCCTGTTGCGCACCGAGTTCCTGTTCGTCGATCGCCACACTGCGCCGGACGTCGAAGAGCAACGCACCGCCTATCAAGCGGTGATCGATGCCATGGGCGACAAGTCGGTGATCATCCGCACCATCGACGTCGGTGGCGACAAGCAACTCGACTACCTGCCGCTACCCGTGGAGGCCAACCCGGTACTCGGCCTACGTGGCATTCGCCTGGCCCAAGCCCGCCCGGAAATCCTCGATCAGCAACTGCGTGCGTTACTGCAAGTCAGCCCGTTGCAGCGCTGCCGGATCCTGTTACCGATGGTCACCGAGGTCGACGAACTGCTGCACATCCGCCAGCGGGTCGATGCGCTGTGCCTGGAACTGGGCATCAATCAACGTCCGGAAATCGGCGTGATGATCGAAGTCCCGGCCGCCGCCTTGCAGGCCGAGCAACTGGCCGAGCACGCGGACTTCCTGTCCATCGGCACCAACGACCTGTCGCAATACACCCTGGCCATGGACCGCGACCACGCGGGCCTCGCCGCTCGGGTCGATGCCTTGCACCCGGCGCTGCTGCGCCTGATCGCCATGACCTGCGAAGGCGCGGCGGTGCATAAACGCTGGGTCGGCGTGTGCGGCGCCCTGGCTTCCGATCCGCTGGCGACGCCGGTGTTGATCGGCCTGGGTGTGACCGAACTGTCGGTGAGCCCGGTACAGATCGGCGAAATCAAGGACCGCGTGCGCCAGCTGCACGAAGCCGAATGCCAACGCCTCGCCCGGGACTTGCTCAAGCTGAGCAGCGCCGCCGCAGTGCGTCACGCCTGTCATCAACATTGGCCTCTGCGCTAACAAAAACAACAAGGACAAACGCCATGTACCAACTCTTCATCGAAGGCCTGCAACGCCTCGGCCGGGCGCTGATGCTGCCAATCGCGATCCTGCCGATCGCCGGCCTGTTGCTGCGCCTGGGCGACACCGACCTGCTGAACATCGCGATCATCCACGACGCCGGCCAGGTGATCTTCGCCAACCTGGCGATGATCTTCGCCATCGGCATCGCGGTCGGTTTCGCCCGGGACAACAACGGCACCGCCGGCCTCGCCGGGGTGATCGGTTACCTGGTGATGATCTCCACCCTCAAGGTGCTCGATGCGAGCATCAACATGGGCATGCTCGCCGGGATCGTCAGCGGCCTGATGGCCGGCGCGCTGTACAACCGCTTCAAGGACATCAAGCTGCCGGAGTACCTGGCGTTCTTCGGCGGCCGGCGCTTTGTCCCCATCGTTACCGGGTTCAGCGCGGTCGGTCTGGGCGTGCTGTTCGGCTACATCTGGCCGCCGATCCAGCACGGCATCAACAGCTTCGGCACCCTGCTGATGGAAAGCGGCAGCTTCGGCGCCTTCGTCTTCGGCGTGTTCAACCGCCTGCTGATCGTCACCGGCCTGCACCACATCCTCAACAACATGGCGTGGTTCGTGTTCGGTAACTTCACCGACCCGACCACCGGCGCGCTGGTCACCGGCGACCTGTCCCGCTACTTCGCCGGCGACCCGAAAGGCGGCCAGTTCATGACCGGCATGTTCCCGGTCATGATCTTCGGCCTCCCCGCCGCCTGCCTGGCGATGTACCGCAACGCCCTGCCGGAGCGCCGCAAAGTCATGGGCGGGATCTTCCTGTCGATGGCCCTGACCGCGTTCCTCACCGGCGTCACCGAACCCATCGAATTCGCCTTCATGTTCCTCGCACCGCTGCTGTTTTTGCTGCATGCGCTGCTGACCGGATTGTCGATGGCAATCACCAACGCACTGAACATCCACTTGGGCTTCACCTTCTCCGGCGGATTCATCGACATGGTGCTGGGTTGGGGACGCTCGACCAACGGCTGGCTGGTGGTGCCGGTAGGCCTGGCGTATGCGGTCATCTACTACGCGGTGTTCGATCTCTGCATCCGCCGCTTCAACCTGAAAACCCCGGGACGCGAAGACGTCGCCACCGCCGACAAAGCGGTCCTGACCGAAAACGAACGCGCCGGCGCTTACATCAAGGCACTCGGCGGCGCGGAGAATCTGGTCACCGTCGGCGCATGCACCACGCGTCTGCGACTGGAAATGGTCGATCGCAACAAAGCCTCCGATGCGGACTTGAAAGCACTGGGCGCGATGGCCGTTGTACGTCCGGGCAAGGGCGGCAGCCTGCAGGTTGTTGTGGGGCCGATGGCCGACAGCATTGCCGACGAAATCCGCCTGGCGATGCCCGCACTGGGCCGAGCCGTAGCGAATGCTCCTGTCGCCGACGTCGAAACCAGCGAGCCTGTCGCAGTCTCCACACCTCAGGCCCAACAATGGTTGACCGCCTTGGGTGGCAGCGACAACGTGCTACAACTCGACTGCATCGCCATGAGCCGGATCCGCCTGCAACTGGCCGATGGCAAGGTGCTGTCGGAAAGCCGATTGAAAGAGCTTGGATGTCTGGGTGTGAGCGCGCTGGAAGATGGCGTGTGGCACTTGCTGGTGGGCCAGCGGGCGCAGAGCTTGAGTGCGGCGTTGGAGGGGTTGGTTAATCGGAGTGAGGTGAGTGCAAAAGTCTGATGGTTGCCATCAAGTTTTGACTTTAAGCGGTCAAAACCAGGAAACCCGGCCTTGGCCGGGTTTCTTGTTCCATTTGAGGCAACCACCGCAGGACCAGGACTTCCGAGGGGCAAGCTGAAACCAAATGGAAAGATTCGGTAAATCCCACACCTCTTTAAACATTCGGAAATGGAACGCGGAGCGTCCCGGGCTGCATTCCCACGCGGAGCGTGGGAACGATCAAGCAGTACGCAGTTGCCTTCTGCCTTCTGCTTCTTGCTTCTTGCTTCTTGCTTCTCGCTTCTTGCTTCTTGCTTCTCGCTTCTTGCTTCTTGCTTCTCGCTTCTTGCTTCTCGCTTCTCGCTTCTCGCTTCCCACCACTCAACACGATGAGCGTTAGCTCGAGTACCGCTTTTGACGTGCCGGCCCCATCGGAAGGCTGAGTGGAGGGGTTTATCCGGGGGTGGGAGCGCAGCGACCGTGCGGCGCAGCCGCATGCATCGAGAGGAGGTGCAGCGAAGCAAACCGTAGGCGATGCCCCCGGATGAATCCCGGAACGAAGGAACGCCGAGCCACAGCGAGGCGCCGAACGCAGGGGCCCAGACCTTTGGTTCCTTTGGGCTGGGCCGGCATTCCGGCGTTTGCCAAAGGGACTCGCCGTAAGGGCGAAACCATAAGAAGCCGTTACCGCAGCAACGGATATTCACCCAACCCAAACCGAGAACAACAAAAAACCCGCTGAAATCACTCTCAGCGGGTTTCCCGTTTCAGCAGCCAAGGAAGATCAAAAATCCTCCAACCGCCAAACTTCATAAGCTGGCGTCTCGTATGGGTGGCTCAACTTAAGAGCAGCCACCACCCCACGAATCAACTCATCACCAACGACAAGCTCAACCTTCCACTCCTCGACCCGCTCAACCCGCCCCGCCTCACCAATGAACGGCTGACTCCCGTCCAGAGGCCGAAACTGACCCGTACCAAGCACCTGCCACGCACAGTGGTCATAATCACCGATCCGCCCACCACCGGCAGCGAATACAGCATCCTTGACCACCTCGACATGACTGTCGGGAACAAAAAACGCGAGCTTGTACACAGCGCTTAGTTCACCCACACACGAGCATTACGGAACATACGCATCCAAGGCGCGTCTTCGTTCCAGTCCTCAGAACGCCACGAGTTCTGCACGGCACGGAACACACGCTCCGGGTGCGGCATCATGATCGTCACGCGACCGTCGCGGCTGGTGAGACCGGTGATCCCGCGTGGCGAGCCGTTCGGGTTGGCCGGGTAGGCTTCGGTGACCTTGCCGTGGTTGTCGACGAAACGCATCGCCACGCAACCGGACAGATCGGCTTCGAGCAGTGCCTCTTCGCTTTCGAATTCGGCATGGCCTTCACCGTGAGCGATGGCGATCGGCATGCGCGAACCGGCCATGCCCTGCAGGAAGATCGAGTTCGATTCCTGAACCTGAACCATCGCCACGCGCGCCTCGAACTGCTCCGAGCGGTTGCGCACGAAGTGCGGCCAGAACTCGCTGCCCGGGATCAGCTCGTGCAGGTTGGACATCATCTGGCAACCGTTGCACACACCGAGGGTGAAGCTGTCGCTACGCTCGAAGAAACCCTGGAACGCATCGCGGGCACGGCTGTTGAACAGTGCGGACTTGGCCCAGCCTTCACCGGCGCCGAGAACGTCGCCGTAGGAGAAACCACCGCAGGCCACCAGACCTTTGAACTCGTTCAGGTCGACACGGCCGGCCAGAATGTCGCTCATGTGCACGTCGATCGCGTTGAAACCGGCGCGGTCGAACGCAGCCGCCATTTCCACCTGACCGTTGACGCCCTGCTCACGCAGTACCGCAACCTGTGGGCGGATGCCTTTCTTGATGTAAGGCGCGGCGATGTCCTGATTGACGTCGTAGCTCAGCTTGACGCTCAGGCCCGGGTTATCTTCTTCCAGCAGCGCATCGAACTCTTGCTCGGCGCAGTCGGCGTTGTCGCGCAGACGCTGGATCTGGTAGCTGGTCTCGGCCCACTGACGTTGCAGCAGACGACGCTGGCCTTCGAACACGGTGTCACCGTTGAAGGTGATGTTGATCTGGCCGTTGTTGATCGGCTGACCGATCACCGAAACGCAGTCGCCCAGACCGGCAGCGCTGAATTGGGCGAGGATGTCCGGGGTGGCGTCCTGGCGAACCTGGATCACGGCACCCAGTTCTTCGTTGAACAGGATGGCGGCGATTTCTGCCGAGGATTCAGCAACGCTGTCGAGGTTGAGGCTCAGACCGCAGTGGCCGGCGAAGGCCATTTCCACCACGGAGGTCAGCAGACCACCGTCGGAACGGTCGTGGTAAGCCAGCAGATGACCGTCGGCGTTGAGGCCCTGAATCACTGCGAAGAAGGCTTTCAGGTCTTCGGCGTCATCGACGTCCGGAGCCTGCTTGCCGAGCTTGCCGTGAACCTGCGCCAGGATCGAGGCGCCCATACGGTTCTGGCCGCGACCGAGGTCGATCAGGATCAGGTCGGTGGTGCCCTTGTCCATGCGCAGTTCCGGAGTCAGGGTCTGACGGATGTCAGCCACTGGCGCGAAACCGGTCACGATCAGGGACATCGGCGAGGTGACGGTCTTGTCTTCGCCGTTGTCATTCCAGCGGGTGGCCATGGACATCGAGTCCTTGCCAACCGGAATAGTCAGGCCCAGTTCAGGGCACAGTTCCATGCCGACCGCTTTCACGGTGTCGTACAGACGCGCGTCTTCGCCCGGGTGGCCGGCAGCGGACATCCAGTTCGCCGACAGTTTGATGTCGGAGAGCTTGTTGATGCGCGAGGCGGCAATGTTGGTCAGGGTTTCGCCGATGGCCATGCGGCCCGACGCCGGAGCGTCCAGCAGCGCCAGCGGAGTGCGCTCGCCCATCGCCATCGCTTCCCCGGTGTAGACGTCGAAACTGGTGGCGGTAACGGCAACGTCAGCCACCGGAACCTGCCATGGGCCGACCATCTGGTCACGGGCCACGAGGCCGGTGATGGTGCGGTCGCCGATGGTGATCAGGAAGCTTTTGCTCGCCACGGCCGGGTGGTGCAGAACGCGCTCGATGGAATCGGCGATGTCGAGGTTCGACGGATCGAAGTCATCGCCCAGCTCGGCTTCGCGAACCACCGAACGGTGCATGCGCGGTGCCTTGCCCAGCAACACTTCCAATGGCATGTCCACCGGGTTGTTGCCGAAGTGGCTGTCGGTCACGGTCAGTTGCGGCTCGGCGGTGGCTTCACCGACGACGGCAAACGGGCAACGCTCACGTTCGCAGATCGCCTTGAAGCGCTCGAAGTCGGCCGGGCCGACCGCCAGAACATAACGTTCCTGGGATTCGTTGGACCAGATTTCGTGCGGGGCCATGCCCGGCTCGTCATTTGGAATGTTGCGCAGTTCGAAACGGCCACCGCGGTCGCCGTCGTTGACCAGTTCCGGGAAGGCGTTGGACAGACCGCCCGCACCCACGTCGTGGATGAAGCTGATCGGGTTCTTGTCGCCCAACTGCCAGCAACGGTCGATGACTTCCTGGCAGCGACGCTCCATTTCAGGGTTTTCACGCTGCACGGAAGCAAAGTCCAGGTCCGCCGAGCTGGTGCCGGTGGCCATGGAGGAAGCAGCGCCGCCGCCCAGACCGATCAGCATCGCCGGGCCGCCGAGCACGATCAGCTTGGAGCCGACAACGATCTCGCCCTTCTTGACGTGTTCTTCACGGATGTTGCCCATGCCGCCAGCCAGCATGATCGGCTTGTGGTAACCGCGAACTTCATCACCGTGCGGGGTGGTGATCGATTGTTCGAACGTACGGAAGTAACCGGTCAGGGCCGGACGACCGAATTCGTTGTTGAACGCGGCGCCGCCCAGCGGGCCTTCGATCATGATGTCCAGCGCGTTGACGATGCGCTCAGGCTTGCCGTACGGCACTTCCCACGGCTGTTCGAAGCCCGGGATCTGCAGGTTCGACACGGTGAAACCGGTCAGGCCGGCCTTCGGCTTGGCGCCACGGCCGGTTGCGCCTTCGTCGCGGATCTCGCCACCGGAACCGGTGGATGCGCCCGGGAACGGAGCGATCGCGGTCGGGTGGTTGTGGGTTTCAACCTTCATCAGGATGTGCACCGGCTCCTGCACCGCACCGTACTGGCGGGTTTCCGGATCCGGAAAGAAGCGGCCGGCGACGTTGCCGACGATCACCGAAGCGTTGTCCTTGTAAGCGGACAGCACGCCTTCGCTGTGCATCTGATAGGTGTTCTTGATCATGCCGAACAGGCTTTTTTCCTGGCTCTCACCGTCAATATCCCAACTGGCGTTGAAGATCTTGTGGCGGCAGTGCTCGGAGTTGGCCTGGGCGAACATCATCAGTTCGATGTCGTGCGGGTTGCGCTTGAGACCGTTGAAGGCGTTGACCAGGTAATCGATCTCGTCTTCGGCCAGGGCCAGGCCCAGCTCGACGTTGGCTTTTTCCAGCGCGGCGCGACCGCCGCCGAGGATGTCGATGGCGGTCAGCGGCTTCGGTTCGGCGTGGCTGAACAGACCGGCGGCCTGCTCGAGGTTGGCCAGAACGATCTGAGTCATGCGGTCATGCAGTACGTCGGCGATCTGCTGCGCGTCGGTTTCGCTGAACTGACCGGCCACGTAGAACGCAATGCCGCGCTCCAGGCGCTGGATCTTGTTCAGGCCGCAGTTGCGGGCGATGTCGCTGGCCTTGCTCGACCATGGCGAGATGGTGCCGAAACGCGGCAACACCAGGAACAGACGACCGGTCGGCTCTTGAACCGGAACGCTTGGACCGTACTTCAGAAGGCGCGCAAGCACCTGCTGTTCGTCGCCGGTCAGGACGCCGGTGACTTCGGCGAAGTGAGCGAATTCAGCATACAAGCCACTGACAGCCGGAACCTTCTGGCTCAGTTGCTCAAGGAGTTTGCTGTGGCGAAAGGCAGAAAGGGCAGGAGCGCCGCGCAGGATCAACATCTTCGGGACAGCCTCGGGAAGGGGTGTGCTTTGAGGCCGTGCATTCTAGCCTAAACCGCCCTCAACATCACCCGAAACGCTACGCACGGTTGCACCCGGATGTCGAGTGGTGTTCCTGCCTTGAGGGTCAAATTTACAGGGTGTCGGAACGCGGGTTATTTTTTCTGTCACAAAATGCCTTTCGGGCCCGTTCCTGCGGGGTTTCGAGCGATTTTGTGATCCCTAGCAGACAACCCCGCAACTGTCGAGATATGGCGCCCGTTGTCCTTTGCGTATACTGCGCACATGTTTTCCCCAACGGCTTTGCGTCCGCGGTACGCCAAATGGCTGATCGCTACCGGACTCTTCCTGATGCTCAGTGGCTGTGTTGATAAACCCAACACACTCGAGCGCGTAAAGGAGGATGGCGTGCTGCGGGTGGTCACCCGAAACAGCCCCGCCACCTACTTTCAGGATCGCAGCGGTGAAACCGGCTTCGAATACGAGCTGGTGAAGCGCTTCGCCGACGATTTGGGAGTCGAGCTGAAGATCGAAACCGCCGATAACCTCGACGACCTGTTCAACCAGATCGGCAAGCCGAATGGCCCGGTACTGGCGGCCGCCGGTCTGGTCAGCAGCGAACAGCGCAAGAAGCAGGTGCGCTTTTCCCGCTCCTACCTCGAAGTCACCCCGCAAATCATCTATCGCAACGGCCAGTCACGTCCTACCGACGCCGGCGATCTGGTGGGCAAGAAGATCATGGTGCTCAAGGGCAGCACCCACGCCGAACAACTGGCGGAGCTGAAACAGAAATACCCTGGCATCCAGTACGAAGAATCCGACGCCGTAGAAGTGGTCGACCTGCTGCGCATGGTCGATGAAGGCCAGATCGACCTGACCCTGGTCGATTCCAACGAAGTGGCGATGAACCAGGTGTACTTCACCAACATCCGCGTGGCCTTCGACCTCGGCGATGCGCGCAGCCAGAGCTGGGCCGTGGCCGCCGGCGAAGACAACAGCCTGCTCAACGAAATCAACAGTTATCTGGACAAGGTGCAGAAGAACGGCACCCTGCAACGCCTGAAAGACCGTTATTACGGCCACGTCGACGTCCTCGGCTACATGGGCGCCACCACCTTCGCCCAACATTTGCAGCAGCGGCTGCCCAAATACGAACAGCACTTCAAGGCCTACGCCAAAAAAGAGAAAGTCGACTGGCGCCTGCTGGCGGCCATCGGTTATCAGGAATCGCTGTGGCAACCGGCGGTCACGTCGAAGACCGGCGTGCGGGGCCTGATGATGCTGACCCAGAACACCGCTCAGGCCATGGGCGTGTCCAACCGCCTCGATCCGAAGCAGAGCATCATGGGTGGCGCGAAATATCTGGCCTACATGAAGGATCAGCTCGACGAGTCGATCCAGGAGCCGGATCGCACATGGTTTGCTCTGGCGGCCTACAACGTCGGCAGCGGTCATCTGGATGACGCACGCAAACTGGCGGCCAAGGAAGGGTTGAACCCGGACAAGTGGCTGGATGTGAAAAAGATCCTGCCGCGCCTGTCGCAGAAGCAGTGGTACAGCAAGACCCGCTACGGCTACGCCCGTGGCGGCGAGCCGGTGCATTTCGTGGCGAACATCCGTCGCTACTACGACATCCTGACCTGGGTGACCCAGCCGCAGCTTGAGGGCGATCAGGTGGCCGAGGGCAATCTGCATGTACCGGGAATCGACAAGTCGAAACCCGCTCAAGAGCCCGCTCCGCTTTAACCATCACCAAGAACCCAAAGTGGGAGCGAGCTCGCTCGCGAATGCGTAGTGTCAGTCAACAAATTCGTTGGCTGATACACCGCTATCGCGAGCAAGCTCGCTCCCACAGGATTTATGTTGATACTTAGTGCTTGGCAGCCGCCAGAATCAACGCCTTCATCTCCGACACCGCCGACTTGAAGCCCACGAACAACGCGTGCGCCACCAGCGCATGGCCGATGTTCAGCTCGTTGATGCCCTTGATTGCGGCAACCGCCTCGACGTTGTGATAGTGCAGGCCATGGCCGGCATTGACGATCAGGCCCTGGGCCAGACCGAAGGCCACGCCGTCCGCCACACGCTTGAGCTCTTCAGCCACTTCCGTCGGCGTTTCGGCATCGGCGTAACGCCCGGTGTGCAGTTCGATGGCCGGTGCGCCGACGCGCTTCGACGCAGCAATCTGCCGCTCGTCGGCGTCGATGAACAGCGACACTTCGCTGCCGATCTTCGACAGACGTTCGACCGCCGCCCTGATTCGCTCTTCCTGCCCCGCTACATCCAGACCGCCTTCGGTGGTCAGCTCCTGACGGGTTTCCGGCACCAGGCAGATGTGCGCCGGACGAATGCGCTCGGCAAACGCCATCATTTCTTCGGTGACGCCCATTTCGAAGTTCATGCGGGTTTGCAGCACATCCTTGAGCAGCAGCACGTCGCGCTCCTGAATGTGCCGACGGTCTTCGCGCAGGTGCACGGTAATGCCGTCGGCGCCCGCCTCTTCCGCGTCCAGCGCTGCCTTGACCGGATCCGGATAGCGCGTGCCACGGGCCTGACGCAGGGTGGCGACGTGGTCGATGTTTACGCCAAGGAGAATACGATTGCTGGTGGTCACGGATGCGCTCCTGAATGGAAAGATTCGGCGCACAGCATATCAGGGCTTGCGAAACAGCTCGCGACTGACGAGAGGACGACCACCCAGATGCACGGCCAGCGCTTGTCGCATCAAGCGCTTGGCGGCGGACAACGCGCCGGGGGCCGACCAGTCGGCTTCGGCCATGGCCAGCAGTTCGGTGCCGTTGAACAGACCGGGTTGCAGCAGGTAGACCCGTTCGAGTCCGGCATCCACCTGCAAACGGTAGAGACCGTCCGCAGCGATGGGCTCGTCATTGATGTCGGTGTTCAGGGAAAAACCGTAACCAAGATCATCCAGCAGCCGCCATTCGAAGGAACGCAGCAGTGGCTCCAGTGGCCGGCCTTCGGCCAATGCCAGCAAGGTCGCGGCGTAATGATCGAACACCGCCGGGTGCGGATCTTCGGCGGGCAACAGGCGGATCAGCAGCTCATTGAGATACAGGCCGCTGAACAGCGCCTCGCCGACCATCCACGTTGCGTTGCCGACGCTTTCCATGCGCCCGACATTCTTCAACTCACCCTTGCCGCGAAACTCCACTTCCAGCGGCACGAATGGCCGCGCCAGCGTCCCGGCCTTGCCCCGCGCACTGCGCAACACCGCCCGCAGCCGACCTTGCGGCGTGAGGAAGTCCACCAATGCGCTGGTTTCGCGGTAGGCGCGGGAGTGCAGGACGTAGGCGGGTTGGGCGGGAGGCGCTTGAGACATGGATTTCTCGTTGAGGGAAACGCGGTTTACTCATCACCCAAAACCAATGTGGGAGCGAGCTTGCTCGCGAAAGCGGTGCAACAGTCAACATCTATGCCGAATGTTACATCGTCTTCGCGAGCAAGCTCGCTCCCACAATGGATCGATGTATTGCTTTACACGTCGCCGTAACCCAGCGAACGCAGCGCACGCTCGTCGTCGGACCAGCCGCCCTTCACCTTGACCCACAGGTTGAGCATGATCTTGGAGTCGAACAGCAGCTCCATGTCCTTGCGCGCCTCGGTGCCGATGCGCTTGATGCGCTCGCCCTTGTCGCCAATGATGATTTTCTTCTGACCGTCACGCTCGACGAGGATCAGCGCATGAATGTGCAGCGTCGCACCCTGCTGCTTGAACTCTTCGATTTCCACGGTGATCTGGTACGGCAGCTCGGCGCCGAGCTGACGCATGATCTTCTCGCGCACCAGTTCGGCGGCGAGGAAGCGGCTGCTGCGGTCGGTAATCTGGTCTTCCGGGAAGAAGTGATCGTTCTCCGGCAGATGCTCGGCGATGACCTTTTCCAGCGCGTCGAGGTTGTGACCCTGTTGCGCCGAGATCGGAATGATCTGCGCATTCGGCAGCTGTTCCTGCAACCACGACAGGTGCGGCATCAGCTCGGCCTTGTCCTCGATGCGATCGGTCTTGTTCAGCGCAACGATCAAAGGGCCGGTCACGTACTGCACGCGCTCCAGCACCATCTGGTCTTCTTCGGTCCACTTGGTGCGATCGACCACGAAGATCACCACGTCGACGTCTTTCAACGCCGCCGAAGCGGTCTTGTTCATGTAGCGGTTCAGGGCTTTTTCGCCACCCTTGTGCATGCCGGGGGTGTCGACGTAGATCGCCTGCACATCGCCTTCGGTCTTGATCCCGAGCATGTTGTGGCGAGTGGTCTGCGGCTTGCGCGAGGTGATCGCGAGCTTCTGGCCAAGGATGTGGTTCAGCAGCGTGGACTTGCCCACGTTGGGACGGCCGACGATGGCAACATAGCCACAGCGAGTTGCGTTTGTATCAGTCATTGCCATTCTCCACACCCAGGGCAATCAGTGCTGCGGCGGCCGCTACCTGTTCGGCAATACGACGGCTTACACCCTGACCCCGGCTTTTTTCATTCAATAGGACAACTTCGCACTCGACGAAGAAGGTACGGCAGTGCGGCTCGCCCTGGATATCCACCACTTCATAACGCGGCAGTTCGCAGCCGCGCGATTGCAGGAATTCCTGCAGGCGGGTCTTCGGATCCTTGTTGGTATCGACCAGCGTCAGACCTTCGAACTCGCCGGCCAGCCAGGCCAGTACGCGTTCGCGGGCGACTTCCATGCCGGCGTCGAGGTAGATCGCACCGATCAGCGCTTCAAGGGCGTCGGCCAGAATCGACTCGCGACGGAAACCGCCGCTCTTCAACTCGCCGGAACCCAGACGCAGGTAATCGCCCAGATCGAAACCGCGGGCCAGCACCGCCAGCGTCTCACCTTTTACCAGCCGTGCGCGCAAACGCGACAACTGGCCTTCGCGCGCCAGCGGGAAACGGTCGAACAAGGCTTCGCCGGCAACAAAATTGAGGATCGCATCGCCGAGGAATTCCAGACGCTCGTTGTTGCGTCCGGCAAAGCTGCGGTGCGTAAGGGCCAGGACCATCAGTTCCTGGTCCTTGAAGGTGTAACCGAGCTGACGCTCGAGACGGCTTAGAGAAACGCTCACGGTTTACCCACGCTGAGTTCGTGGCTGGATTCCACCGCCATCGCCGGGATACGGCGCAGGCCTGGGACAATTAACGCTGTGTTCAAAAATGACGTCCTGAATATCGTGGCTTCATGCCCCGGAGCCGGTTGTGCCGACGCCAGAAATGCATTCGGCGCTGTGGTCAACAGCGCCGTGTTTGTTTACTTGATCAGGCCGACCCGCGAGAAATTCGGCAGGTGGCTGAGTTTCGGTTCCGGCCAGCTCATCCAGACCGCGAAGGCCTTGCCGACGATGTTCTGGTCGGGAACCATGCCCAGCAGATCCTTGGGAATGTTCGGATCATCCCAGTAGCGACTGTCGTTCGAGTTGTCGCGGTTGTCGCCCATCATGAAGTAGTGCCCGGCCGGCACGGTCCAGGTATGGTCCGGCGTGGCGCGGTAGCGGCTCATTTCCTTGCGGATCAGGTGCTCGGCGACGCCAAGTTTTTCCTTGTAGAGCTCCGCGCTGCCCAGCGTGCCCGGCTCGGAGCCGACCAGTTGCTCGGCAATCGACTCGCCATTGACGAACAGACGCTTGTCGGCGGTGTACCGCACGGTGTCGCCCGGCAGGCCGACCACACGCTTGATGTAGTTGACGTTCGGATCGCTCGGGTAGCGGAATACCATCACATCGCCGCGCTGCGGATCACCGACTTCGATGATCTTCTTGTCGATCACCGGCAAACGGATCCCGTAGGAAAACTTGTTCACCAGAATGAAGTCGCCGACGTCCAGGGTCGGTTTCATCGAGCCGGACGGAATCTGGAACGGCTCCACCAGAAACGAACGCAGCACCAGCACGATGAACAGCACCGGGAAGAACGACTTGCCGTACTCGACCAGCAGCGGTTCCTTGTTCAGCTTCTCGACCACCATCACATCAGGCTGGCTGACGCTGCCCTGATAGGAGGCGATGGCAGCACGCCGACGCGGTGCCAGGATCAACAGATCGAGCAACGCCAACAGACCGCAGACGAACACGGCAATGACCAGCAACAGCGGGAAATTTAGTGACATAGGACCTGACTATTCCAACCTGAGCACGGCGAGGAAGGCTTCTTGTGGAATCTCCACGTTGCCGACCTGTTTCATGCGTTTCTTACCGGCCTTCTGCTTCTCAAGCAGTTTTTTCTTACGGCTGACGTCGCCGCCGTAGCACTTGGCCAATACGTTCTTTCTGAGCGCCTTGACGGTTGTCCGGGCGACGATCTGACCGCCAATGGCAGCCTGGATGGCCACGTCGAACATCTGACGAGGAATCAGTTCTTTCATCTTCTCGGTCAACTGGCGACCTTTGAAGTGCGAATTGTCACGGTGCACGATCAGCGCCAGAGCGTCGACCTTGTCGCCGTTGATCAGCACGTCCAGTTTCACCAGATTAGCCGATTGGTAACGATCGAAATGGTAGTCCAGCGAAGCATAGCCGCGGCTGGTGGATTTCAGACGATCGAAGAAGTCCAGGACCACTTCGTTCATCGGCAGGTCGTAGGTCACTTGCACCTGATTGCCGAGGAACAGCATGTCGACCTGCACACCGCGTTTTTCGATGCAGAGGGTGATGACGTTGCCCAGGTGTTCCTGCGGTACCAGGATGTTGGCGCGCACGATCGGCTCGCGCATGTCTTCGATCGACGAGACGTCCGGCAGCTTCGACGGGTTGTCGACGTAAATCGTTTCACCGGTTTTCAGCACCAGTTCGAAGATTACCGTCGGCGCGGTGGTAATCAGGTCCAGGTCGTATTCGCGCTCAAGGCGCTCCTGGATGATCTCCATGTGCAGCATGCCGAGGAAGCCGCAACGGAAGCCGAAGCCCAGTGCGTCGGAGCTTTCCGGGGTGTATTGCAGCGACGAGTCGTTCAGGGTCAGTTTCTGCAGCGCTTCGCGGAAGTCCTCGAAGTCGTCGGAACTGACCGGGAACAGACCGGCGTAAACCTGCGGCTGGATGCGTTTGAAACCTGGCAGCACCGGAACGTCCGGGGTGGAGCTCAGGGTCAGGGTGTCACCGACCGGCGCACCGTGAATGTCCTTGATGCTGGCGATGATGAAGCCCACTTCGCCGGCCTTCAGGTCAGCGGTGGCGGTGTGTTTCGGGGTGAATACGCCAACGCTGTCGACCAGATGCACCTTGCCGGTGGATTTGACCAGAATCTTGTCGCCCTTCTTCACGCGACCGTGACGCACACGCACCAGGGAGACAACGCCCAGATAGTTGTCGAACCAGGAGTCGATGATCAACGCTTGCAGCGGATCTTCGATGTTGCCGGTCGGCGCAGGAATGGTAGCAACCAGACGCTCGAGCACTTCGTCGACACCCAGGCCGGTCTTGGCGCTGCAGGTGACGGCGTCGGTGGCGTCGATGCCGATGATCTTCTCGATCTCGTCCTTGACGCGATCGGGCTCGGCCTGTGGCAGGTCGATCTTGTTCAGGACCGGCATGACCTCGAGGCCCTGCTCGATGGCGGTGTAGCAGTTGGCAACGGACTGGGCTTCAACGCCCTGCCCCGCATCGACCACCAGCAACGCACCTTCACAGGCCGCCAGGGAGCGGCTGACTTCATAGGTGAAGTCAACGTGGCCCGGGGTGTCAATGAAGTTCAGCTGGTAGGTGACGCCGTCTTTGGCCTTGTAATGAAGGGTGACGCTGTGGGCCTTGATGGTGATCCCGCGCTCACGCTCCAGCTCCATGGAGTCGAGGACCTGGGCTTCCATCTCGCGATCGGCCAGGCCGCCGCACATCTGGATGAAACGGTCAGCCAGCGTCGACTTGCCATGGTCAATGTGGGCGATGATGGAGAAATTGCGGATATGACTCAAATCACTCACGGATCAACACTCAAAAAGGCTGCAGGCTTGGCCCGCCGAAAAATAGCCGGGAATTGTACCTGATACACGGCGCAAGCGTCACGTTCGCCTGTCACCCGGATTGCATGCAAAAACGCCCCGGTCTGGCGACCGAGGCGTTTTCAAGGCTAGAGCGTTAGTGAAACCTTGTTCATCAACCGGCTCGACGCAACAACCAGACACCCGCCAGCGCACACACGCCAGCCGGCACCAGCACCGCGAACAGCGGCGAGAAGCCGAACACCAGACTGGACGGGCCCAGCAGATCCTGAACGATGCGGAAGGTGAAGCCCACCAGCACACCGGTGAACACCCGCTGACCGAGGGTCACCGAACGCAGCGGACCGAAGATGAAGGAGATCGCCATCAGTACCAGCGCGGCGGTCACCAGCGGCTGCAACACCTTGACCCAAAATGCCAGCCAGTAACGGCCGTTGCTCAGGCCCTGATCGGCCAGATAGTGGATGTAACCCCACAGACCGGTGATCGACAGCGATTCCGGCGCCATCACTACGGTGCTCAGCAATTGCGGGCTCAGCGAGACATCCCAGCGCTCGACCGGCGTATTGACCACTTCGGTGCTGCGCTCATGGAATTTGGTGGTGGTCACGTCGGTCAGCTGCCAGTGATCCGTGTCGAACTCGGCGCGCTTGGCGAAGCTCGAGCTCAGCAGATGACGCTCTTTGTCGAAGTGATAACGGGTCACGCCATACAGGCGACCGTTGGGCTGTACGGAGTTGATGTGAATGAACTCCTCGCCCTGACGATGCCACATGCCGTGCTTGGCGCTCTGCGCGTCGCCGCTGCCCTGCGCCAGCGAACGGTTGGCCTGGGCCATGCTTTCGGTGGCCGGTGCCACGTACTCGCCGATCAGCACGCCGGCCAGCATCAGCACCAGCATCGGCTTCATCACCGCCCAGACGATGCGCCCGATGGACACACCGGCGGCACGCATTACGGTCAGCTCACTGCTGCTCGCCAGACTGCCGAGGCCGATCAGGCAGCCGATCAGCGCCGCCATCGGCAACATGTCGTAGAGCCGGCGCGGCGCGGTCAGGAGCACGAAACTCAGGACATCGACCAGGGTGTAAGTGTCACTGACGTCGCCCATCTCGTCGATGAACGCGAACAAAGTGGCCAGGCCGAGAATGATCGCCAGTACTGCGATGATCGCAATGAATACGCTGCTGCCGATGTAGCGGTCGAGTTTAACCACGAGCCACCTCCAGCGCAGCGCTGCGACGGCTGGCCAGCTTCAGGCGCAGAGGTTCCCAGTACAACAGGCCGAGACCGATGACCAGGAAGATCGCGTGCACCCACCACAAGCCGAGCGCCGGTGGAATCTTGCCTTTCTCGAGGGCGCCGCGGGCGGCAATCAGGATGGTCAGGTAAGCCATATAAAGAAGAATCGCCGGCAGCAGCTTGAGGAAACGCCCTTGACGCGGATTGACCCGCGACAGCGGCACCGCCATCAGGGTCACGATAAACACCAGCAACGGCAGCGACAGGCGCCATTGCAGTTCGGTTTTCGAGCGAATGTCGTCGCTGCCCAGCAAAGACGAGGTCGGCATGGCGTCACGGTCGGTGACTTCCTCGCTGACATCCGGCTTGGGCAGCAGCACGCCGTAGGTTTCGTAGTGAATGGCGCGGTAGTTGGCCTGACCCGGGCTGCCGTCGTAGCGGTAGCCGTTGTCAAGGATCAGGTAGCGGTTGCCGTCGGGACGCACTTCCTGACGACCCTTTTCCGCCACCAGCACGGAAATCCCGCGATCCTTCTGGTTGGCGCCGAGGTTCTTCTGCGAAATGAACACGCTGCCAAGGTTGACCCGATCATCGCTCAGGGTTTCGGTGTAGGTCACCCGCGTACCGTCGCGCAGGGCCTGGAAGCGGCCGGGCTCGAGGGTGTCGAATTCGGTCAGGGCGTCCTGCTTGTTCAGCAGCAGCTGGAACTGGTTGGCGCCTTGCGGGGCCAGGCTCAGGCTCAGCCACGCCACCACCAGTGCCACCAGGGTGGCCGGGAACAGGGTCATGCGAAACAGACGCTGCTGGCTCATGCCGGTAGCCGAGAGCACGGTCATCTCGCTTTCCAGGTACAACCGGCCGTACGCCAGCAGGATCCCGAGAAACAGGCCCAGCGGCAGGATCAGTTGCAGGAAGCCCGGCAGACGGAAGCCCATGATCAGGAACAGCGATCCCGGATCGAGCTGGCCCGCGGCGGCCTGGGCAAGGTATTTGATGAAGCGACCGCTCATGATGATGACCAGCAGCACGGCGCTTACCGCACTCAGGGTCAACAGGACTTCGCGGGACAGATAACGGAAGACGATCAAACCAGACACTCCAGGGTTGTCAGGCTAAGGCGGCCAAACAAGCAAACGTATCGACCGGCCCGCAATGCAGAGCCGTCGAAAAAAGATGCGGCATTATCCTGTGATTGAGGGCGCCTGTCACTGCGCACACTCACGCAAGCATGCAATCCGTTGAAGATCGTACAACCGAGGGTTGTCAGGCGCGGTGAGCGAGGTTCAAACTGCCGCCTCTGTCGCAGGCACTGGCCTGCGCCTCTTCTCTCTATAAGCAGGCGACGGCGGACACCGTCGAACGCCTGCGTGTTGACCATTCATTCAGGGATCCGGACATGGAACTGGTTGTAAAAAGCGTTAGCCCAGAAACGTTGAAAACCGCCACCCTGGTGGTTGCCGTCGGCGAAGGCCGCAAACTCGGTGTTGCCGCCAGGCAGGTCGACGAACTGAGCGGTGGCGCCATCAGCGCCGTGCTCAAGCGTGGCGATCTGGCCGGCAAGGTCGGCCAGAGCCTGTTGCTGCACAGCCTGCCGAACCTGAAAGCCGAACGCGTGCTGCTGGTCGGCGTGGGCAAGGATGAAGAACTGGGCGACCGTCCTTTCCGCAAGATCGTCGCCGGCATCCTCAACACCCTCAAAGGCCTGGGCGGCAGCGACGCCGTGCTGGCGCTCGATGAAATCATCGTCAAGAACCGCGACAGCTACGGCAAGACCCGTCTGCTGGCCGAAACCCTGGTCGACGGCGAATACACCTTCGACCAGTTCAAGAGCCAGAAAGCCGAACCGCGCGCCCTGAAGAAAATCACCCTGCCGACCATCAAGGCCGCTCAGGCCGAAGTGCAACGCGCCGTGAACCACGCCACTGCGATCGCCAACGGCATGGCATTCACCCGTAACCTGGGCAACCTGCCGCCGAACATCTGCCACCCGACCTTCCTCGGCGAACAGGCCAAGAACCTCGGCAAAGAGTTCAAGGATCTGAAAGTCGAAGTGCTCGACGAGAAGAAGATCAAATCGCTGGGCATGGGTTCGTTCTACGCTGTCGGCCAGGGCAGCGCCCAGCCGCCGCGCCTGATCGTCATGCAATACAACGGTGGCAAGAAATCCGAGAAGCCGTATGCACTGGTCGGTAAAGGCATCACCTTCGACACCGGCGGCATCAGCCTGAAACCGGGCGCCGGCATGGACGAGATGAAGTACGACATGGGTGGCGCCGCCAGCGTGTTCGGTACCCTGCGCGCCGTGCTGGAACTGAAACTGCCGATCAACCTGGTGTGCATCCTGGCCTGCGCCGAGAACATGCCAAGCGGCACCGCTTCGCGTCCGGGCGACATCGTCACCACCATGAGCGGCCAGACCGTGGAAATCCTCAACACCGACGCCGAAGGCCGTCTGGTGCTGTGCGACGCGCTGACCTACTCCGAGCGCTTCAAGCCGCAAGCGGTGATCGACATCGCCACCCTGACCGGTGCCTGCGTGGTTGCTCTGGGCGCCCACACGTCGGGCCTGCTGGGCAACAACGACGAACTGATCGAGCAACTGCTGAGCGCCGGCAAGGCTGCCGACGACCGCGCCTGGCAACTGCCGCTGTTCGACGAGTACCAGGAGCAACTGGACAGCCCGTTCGCGGACATCGCCAACATCGGCGGTCCGAAAGCCGGCACCATCACCGCCGCCTGCTTCCTGTCGCGCTTCACCAAGAACCTGAACTGGGCGCACCTGGACATCGCAGGCACCGCCTGGACCAGCGGCGGCAAGGACAAGGGCGCCACTGGCCGTCCGGTTCCGCTGCTGACCCAATACCTGCTGGACCGCGCCAAAGCCTGAAACCGATGACTGCGAGCGGCGCCTCTCTTGAGGGGCGCCGTTTACAGCTCAGGAACCGCAATGACCAAAGTCGACTTTTATATCCTGCCCAGCGCCGATCCTTCGGCTCGCCTGGACTTTGCCTGCAAGCTCACCGAGAAAGCCTGGCGCATGGGCCATCGCATCTATCTGCATTGCAGCGATGCCGCCCAGCGTGATGATCTCGATGCGCGACTGTGGGCATTCAAGGGCGAAACCTTCGTGCCTCACGGTCCGGCTGAAAGCGAACCGGAAGGTTTGATCGTGTTGGGACTGGGCGATGACTGCGGCCAACACACGGACTTGCTGGTCAACCTCGGCCTGAAAGTCCCAGCTTTCGCCAATAAATTCGCCCGGGTGGCGGAGGTTGTAGTGGAAGATCCGGCGATCCGCACTGCGGCGCGGGAGAGTTTCCGTTTCTACCGCGAACAGGGCTATCCTCTGCAAGACCACCGTTTACAGCGACTCTGAGTACGCCGATGGACACGCCAAAACCGCTGCAAAAACCCGCGCACCTGCTGGATGACCTCGAGTCGATCCGCCAGTTACTCGGCGATGACAACCTGCAACCGCCACTGCTGACCGACACGGTCGACGATGGCGAACAGGAACAGATTCCGATGTTGTTCGATTCGGTCGACAACGCACCGCAAGCCGTCGAAGCTGCACCCGCGCCGACGCCAGCCGCGCAGCCTGCCGCTGCGCCTGTGGATAAAGGCCCCGACGCCCTGCTGCACCTGGACAGCGAACTGCGCGCCGCCGCGCAACTGATCATGCAAGACGTGATCGACGACTTCGCCCCGCACATCGAAACCGAAATCAAACGCCGCCTCGAGGCGCGGATGGAACGGCTTCTCGGCCAGTACGAATAATCCCCCCAATCCCTTGTGGGAGTGAGCTTGCTCGCGATGCAGGCACTGCGATCTTTCCTAATATTGCGGCGATGCCATCGCGAGCAAGCTCGCTCCCACATTTAGTTCCACGTCCAGTCGCCACTCGCTCGCCCTGCGCCCCATGCCCCGCTATACTTCCCGGCTTTTCCTGAATAAATGCCAATAGGGTCCCGCCGCGCATGGATAAGACCTACCAGCCGCACGCCATTGAAACTTCCTGGTACAACACCTGGGAGTCCGAGAACTACTTCGCCCCGCAAGGCGCGGGCGACTCCTACACCATCATGATCCCGCCGCCGAACGTCACCGGCAGCCTGCACATGGGTCACGGTTTCAACAACGCGATCATGGACGCCCTGATCCGTTTCCGCCGCATGCAGGGTCGCAACACCCTGTGGCAGCCGGGCACCGACCACGCCGGTATCGCCACGCAGATGCTGGTGGAGCGTCAACTCGAAGCCCAGGGCCAGAATCGCCACGATCTGGGCCGCGAGAAATTCCTCGAGAAAGTCTGGGAATGGAAGGATCAGTCCGGCGGCAACATCAGCCGTCAGATCCGCCGCCTCGGTTCGTCCGTGGACTGGAGCCGCGAGCGTTTCACCATGGACGACGGCCTCTCGGAAGCCGTTAAAGAAGCCTTCGTGCGCCTGCACGAAGACGGTCTGATCTATCGCGGCAAGCGTCTGGTCAACTGGGACACCAAGCTGCACACGGCGATTTCCGACCTCGAAGTGGAAAACCACGACGAGAAAGGTTTCCTGTGGAACCTGAAGTACCCGCTGGCCGACGGCGCGAAAACCGCTGAAGGCAACGATTTCCTGATCGTCGCGACCACCCGTCCGGAAACCATGCTCGGGGACTCCGCCGTCGCGGTGAACCCGAACGACGAGCGCTACAAAGCCCTGATCGGCAAATTTGTCGAGCTACCGCTGGTTGGCCGCCGCATCCCGATCATCGCCGACGATTACTGCGATCCTGAATTCGGCACCGGCTGCGTGAAAATCACCCCGGCCCACGATTTCAACGACTACGAAGTCGGCAAGCGCCACAACCTGCCGCTGCTGAACATCTTCGACAAGAACGCCAACGTGCTGCCGGCAGCGCAGGTGTTCAACCTCGACGGCACGCTGAACGACAGCATCGACGGCAAGATTCCGGCCGAGTACGCCGGTCTCGAGCGTTTCGAAGCGCGCAAGCAAATCGTTGCCGCGTTCGACGCCGCCGGCCTGCTGGTCAGTGTCGACGACCACAACCTGAAAGTGCCAAAAGGCGACCGCTCCGGCACCGTCATCGAGCCTTGGCTGACCGACCAGTGGTACGTGTCCACCAAACCGCTGGCCGAGCCTGCGATTGCTGCCGTTGAAGACGGCCGTATCCAGTTCGTGCCGAAGCAGTACGAAAACATGTACTTCTCGTGGATGCGCGACATCCAGGACTGGTGCATCAGCCGTCAGCTGTGGTGGGGCCACCGGATTCCGGCCTGGTACGACGAGTCGGGCAAGGTTTACGTCGGTCGCGACGAAGCCGAAGTGCGCGCCAAGCACAACCTCGGCCCGGACGTTGCGCTGCAACAGGACAACGACGTTCTCGACACCTGGTTCAGTTCGGGCCTGTGGACCTTCTCCACCCTGGGCTGGCCGGAAAAGACCGAGTTCTTGAAGAAATTCCACTCCACCGACGTACTGGTGACGGGCTTCGACATCATTTTCTTCTGGGTTGCCCGGATGATCATGCTGACCATGCACCTGATCAAGAACGAGGACGGCACGCCGCAGGTTCCGTTCAAGACCGTTTATGTGCATGGTCTGGTGCGTGACGGCCAGGGCCAGAAGATGTCCAAGTCCAAGGGCAACGTCCTGGACCCGCTGGACATCATCGACGGTATCGAGCTCGAAACCCTGGTGCAGAAACGCACTTCCGGTCTGATGCAGCCGAAACTGGCGAAGAAGATCGAGAAGCAAACCCGCGACGAGTTCGCCGACGGCATCGCCAGCTACGGCACCGACGCCCTGCGCTTCACCTTCTGCTCGCTGGCGTCCACCGGTCGCGACATCAAGTTCGACATGGGCCGCGTCGAGGGCTACCGCAACTTCTGCAACAAGATCTGGAACGCCGCGCGTTATGTTCTGGACAAGGGCGAAGACTGCGGCCAGAACGGCGAAGCCTACGAGCTGTCGCTGGCAGACCGCTGGATCATCTCGCAACTGCAACGCACCGAAGCCGAAGTGACCCGTCAACTGGATCAGTTCCGTTTCGACCTGGCGGCGCAAGCGCTGTACGAGTTCATCTGGAACCAGTATTGCGACTGGTACCTGGAACTGTCCAAGCCAGTGCTGTGGGACGAAAACGCGCCGGTCGAGCGTCAGCGCGGCACCCGCCGCACGCTGGTTCGCGTACTGGAAGTGGCGCTGCGCCTGGCGCATCCGTTCATGCCGTTCATCACTGAAGAAATCTGGCAGCGCATCGCGCCGCTGGCCGGCATTCAGGGCAAGACGATCATGCTGCAAGCGTGGCCGGTGGCCAACGAAGAGCGCATCGATCCGGCGGCCGAAGACGACATCGAATGGCTCAAGGGCCTGATGCTCGGCACGCGCAACATCCGTGGCGAAATGAACATCGGCCCGGGCAAACCGCTGCCGATCTACCTGAAGAACGTCACCGCTGAAGACCAGCGCCGCCTGACCGAGAACGAAGCGCTGCTGAAAAAGCTGGCGCGTCTGGAATCGATCACCGTACTGGCCGCCGGCGAAGAAGCGCCGCTGTCCGCGACCGCGCTGGTTGGCGAGATGGAAGTGCTGGTGCCGATGGCCGGCCTGATCGACAAGAACGCCGAGCTGGCGCGTCTGGACAAGGAAATCCTGCGTCTGCAGGGCGAAGTCCAGCGCGTTGGCGGCAAGCTGTCCAACGCCGGTTTCGTTGACAAGGCCCCGGCCGAAGTCATCGAGAAGGAGCGCGCCAAACTGGCCGAAGCCGAACAGGCTCTGGCCAAGCTGGCCGAGCAGCACGCGCGGATTGCCAGTCTGTAACGGCAAATCGCACTGAAAAAGGGAGGCCCGCAACGGCCTCCCTTTTTTGTGCCCGGCACTTTTCCGGCCAACAACACGGCTCCCTGTGGGACAATAGCCGCCACTTTCAGCCCTACCCGAATCGACCACGCCCATGAACGCCCCACGTACACCGAAACCTGCGCGCAAGAAGCCTGACTCCACCCCGGCCAAGCCCGTGGAACCGCGTAAAGAAGCCAGCCTTCACCCGCGCAATCGCCATCAGGGTCGTTACGACTTTCCGGCGCTGATCAAGACCACGCCGGAGCTGGCGAAGTTCGTGATCACCAACCCGTACGGCAAGGAAAGCATCGACTTCGCCAGTCCCGATGCGGTGCGCGTGTTCAACCGGGCGCTGCTCAAATCGTTCTACGGCATCCAGCATTGGGACATCCCGGCCGATTATCTGTGCCCGCCGGTGCCGGGCCGGGCCGACTACATCCACTTCCTGGCTGACCTGCTGGCCAGCAACAACGACGGCGTGGTTCCACGCGGCGCCATCGTCAATGTGCTGGATATCGGCATGGGCGCCAACTGCGTGTATCCGCTGATCGGCAACAGCGAATACCGCTGGCACTTCCTGGGCTCGGAGATCGATCCGACCGCCGTGGCCGCCGCCAGGGCCATCGTCCAGTCCAACGACCTGAACAAGGTCATCCAGCTGCGCCAGCAGGAGAACCGCAAGCACATCCTGATCGGCCTGCTGGAGCCGGGCGAGCGTTTTGACCTGACCATGTGCAACCCGCCGTTCCACGCGTCGATGGAAGAAGCCACCAAGGGCAGCGAGCGTAAATGGCGCGCCCTGGGCAAGGCCGACCCGAAACGCAAACTGCCAGTGCTGAACTTCGGCGGGCAGTCGGCCGAACTGTGGTGTGAAGGCGGCGAAGCGCGTTTCGTGACGCAACTGATCGCCGAAAGTGCGAACTTTGCGCACAAGGTGTTGTGGTTCAGCACCCTGGTCTCGAAGGCTTCGAACCTGCCTGCCATCGAAACCGCGCTGAAAAAGGCCGGTGCGCTGGAAAGCCAGGTGGTGGAGATGTCCCAGGGGCAGAAGCAGAGCCGCTTCGTCGCCTGGACCTTTCAGACCAAGTCCGAACAGCAGATCTGGCGGCGCGAACGCTGGGTGCGCAAGTAATACGCTTCAACCGGGGCGGCGCTTGAGTGAAAAGTAGCCGCCGCTACTGCTGAAACACAAACATCAGGAACAAAAAAACCGTGCCCGGATCACTCCGGTGCACGGTTTTTTTATCGCTGCGTCTTACTTGTTCACAGCGTCGGTCAGGCCTTTGGCCACAACCAGCTTGATCACTTTCTTGGCAGGGATTTCGATGGCAGCGCCAGTCGATGGGTTACGGCCAGTGCGGGCAGGACGCTCGGTCACTTTCAGCTTGCCGATACCTGGCAAGGTGATTTCGGCACCGTTTTCCAGCTGATCGGCAACGATTTGGCCCAGTTGGTCCAGAGCGGCACGCGCGGTGGTTTTCGGCGCGTCGATAGCTTCAGCGATGTCGGCGATCAGTTGGTCTTTAGTAAGAGCCATGTAGTGTTCCTTCCCTATCAAATTCATATGGATTGCAGAGTGCAGTGTCAGCCATCGAGCCCGATCTTCTGGATCTGGCACCCTCGGCGATAACCACGACGAGTCGGGGTTATAGATGCCGAAATCAAGGTTTGGTTCGACCTGACAAAAGCTGAATGCATGCTTGTCGCGGTGACTTCGCACAAGACCGGGCAAAACTAGCACAGAGACAAGGAAATATCCGCCTCTAGCTAGCCAAATGGTCAGGTTTATTGCGCTAAATCGGTAAATAAATGCATAAGGGCCGTCGGGTGACCCGGATTTACCCTTCACCCCGCGCCAAATCCAGTGGTTGCGGTACACTGAGCGCTTTTTCGGGGGAGCCCGCCCTCCTCCCTTCCACCAGCCGAGAAGCCTATGCCGATCCGTCATTGCATCGTCCATTTGATCGACAAAAAACCCGACGGCACACCCGCAGTCCTGCACGCCCGCGACTCCGAACTGGCTGAGTCCGCAGCCATCGAGAACATGCTCGCCGATCTCAACGAGAGCTATAACGCCAAACAGGGCAAAGCCTGGGGTTTGTTCCATCCGGAGTCCGGCGCGTTCCCGTTCAGCGGCTGGCTGAAGGAATACATGGAAGGCGGCAAGGACTTCACCGCGTTCAGCAAAGTCGCGGTCGAGCACCTGCAGAAGCTGATGGAAGAGTCGAACCTGTCGGTCGGCGGCCACGTGTTGTTCGCCCACTATCAGCAAGGCATGACCGATTACCTGGCCATCGCCCTGCTGCACCACAGCGAAGGCGTGGCGGTGACCGATCAGCTGGACGTGACCCCCTCGCGCCACCTCGACCTCGGTCAACTGCACCTGGCGGCGCGGATCAACGTTTCCGAGTGGCAGAACAACAAGCAGTCCAAGCAGTACATCTCGTTCATCAAGGGCAAGAACGGCAAGAAGGTTTCGGAATACTTCCGCGACTTCATCGGCTGCCAGGAAGGCGTCGACGGCCCGGGCGAGACCCGCACCCTGCTCAAGGCCTTCAGCGACTTCGTCGAGAGCGAAGACCTGCCGGAAGACTCAGCCCGCGAGAAGACCAAGACCCTGGTCGACTACGCCAGCAGCCAGGCCAAACTCGGCGAGCCAATGGGCCTGGAAGAACTCTCGGAGCTGATCGACGAAGAACGCCCGAAAGCCTTCTACGATCACATCCGCAACAAGGATTACGGCCTGTCGCCGGAGATCCCGGCGGATAAACGCACGCTTAACCAGTTCCGCCGCTTCACCGGCCGCGCCGAAGGCCTGTCGATCAGCTTCGAAGCGCACCTGCTGGGCTCGAAGATCGAATACGACGAAGAAGCCGGAACACTGGTCATCAAAGGCCTGCCGACCTCGCTCACCGATCAGCTGAAGCGTCGCAACTGATGCTCGGCAATGTGCTGAAAAAGGTTCTGCTGGTTCTGCTGGTGGTCGTGGTCTATCAGAACTGGGGCAAGATCGAGCGGGTGTTCAACCCGTCGCAGATGGCGTCCGAGCAGGTCCGCGCCAACGCCCATGTCGTGCTGTACGCCACGGACTGGTGCGGCTACTGCAAGCAGACCAAGCGTTTTCTCGATCAGAAAGGCATTCCGTTCAAGGAATTCGATATCGAGAAAGATGCCGAGGCACGCAAGGCGTACGAAGCGCTGGGCGGACGAGGGATCCCGCTGATCGACGTCAATGGCACGCTGATTCGCGGGTTTGATCCGGACGAGATTCTCGCTGCACTGAAATAACGACTGTGGGAGCGAGCCTGCTCGCGAAAGCGGACCATCAGCCAACAACGATGTTGAATGATGGATCGCATTCGCGAGCAGGCTCGCTTGTATGCTGGTACTTGAAGGGAGGAGGAGGGACAAGGCTCGATTCTGACTGTTGGCGCAGTACAGATCCGTGGGAGATTTCGCCCCTCCTCC
>NZ_NEJP01000017.1 GCF_002113125.1 Pseudomonas sp. B20(2017)
GGAGGAGGGGCGAAATCTCCCACGGATCTGTACTGCGCCAACAGTCAGAATCGAGCCTTGTCCCTCCTCCTCCCTTCAAGTACCAGCATACAAGCGAGCTTGCTCGCGAAGGGGCTCTAAGCTCAACACACCGGTTCGCCAGAACTTCAGCTTTTAATGACTACCAACGTAAAACACATCGGCATCTGCGCCTCGCGGTTCTGGTACTGGTCATACACGTCTTCCCGGTTCGAGTGCGGGTATTCCTTGAAGTGCGTGATGTCCAGGCCGGCCTCGATGGCGGCGGTGAAGATCGCGCCCAGGGTGTGCACGAACCAGTAGGACTTCGCCGCCGGCTGTTCGACCTTGCCGACGTAGACGATCGGTTCTTCCTGCACGAACGGTTCTTCGCGAAAGTACGAGGTGGCGAGGCGAAACGGGTCTTCGGCCTCGGGGTCGACCATTTCCAGGAACGGGTGGGTTTCGTAAATCACCAGCCGCCCGCCCGGCTTGAGGACCGAGGCGACGTGGCGAAAGAACTCGCCGATGTCGGGCATCCAGCCAAAGACGCCGATGGTGATCAGCGCGACGTCGAAACGGGCGCGCAATGATTCGGGCAAATGATGAATATCGGCTTCGATGAACTCGGCGTTGTGCGGCGAACGCTTGTTCAGTTCGCGGGCCTGTTCGAGAAACGCGCGCGACTGATCGATACCGACCACGCTCCGTGCGCCGAGGGCAAACAGCGACAGGCTTTCGCGGCCGTTGTTGCAACACAGCTGCACGACGTCTTTGCCATCGACACCGACCTGCTCGAGCAAACCCTGAAGCGTGTCGTCGAGGCAGGAAAAATCAGCCTCTGCGACTTCGGTCAGCAAGGCCTGCCAGTCGGGCGAGTCCTGGTGATGACGGGCGGAATCGTTCCACGCCTGACGATTGCTCTCGACGGCATTTTTATTGTTTGGCACTTCCATGGCGCCCTCCGGGCGATGCTCACAATTGAGCGGCCCGAGTCTAGTTCAGCCTCACGCGACAGGTTGTTGCGAACTTGTAAGCCGACAACGCCTGCACCAACGCCTGCACCGCGGGCAGCTATAGTTAATAGCCTTGGGGAAAACCGCTTCCACAGGTGCCGCCATGCAAACGTTCAACCGGCTACTGTTATCCGCCTGCCTGCTCACCGCCACGCAGGCGCAGGCGCTGGACAGCAACTTCAATTACTACGGGCCGGATCAGCCGTTCGCCCACCCTGCTCCGCCATCGCTCTATGCAACGCCGCCCCGGCCGTTCGATGACGCGCCGCCGCAGGACTTCATCGTCATCCCGGATCGCCATGTGTTCCACGATTCGCAGCTGCCCACCGTAGCCGATGCGACGGTGCGGGTATTTATCCGCACCTACGATGCCGAGCGCGGCATCTACGTCAACGACGAAGTGCTGGATCCGACGTGCGTGCTGGAATGCCTCAACCCGCCGAATCCTCGCAGCAACGCGGTCTACCACTGACGTTTGTCCGGGCGGGCAAGGCCGAGTTTTTCGATGCGATAGCGCAGCATGTCGCGGCTCAAACCCAGCAGGCGCGCCGATTTGGTGACGTTCCAGTCGGTCTTGTCGAGCATCTTGCGCACCATGTCGCGCTCGACCTCCGGCAGGTTCATCGATTCGGTGTTGCTCGCCGGGCGATTTTCAAAGTGCGGCATTTCATGCTGAAGCTGCGGTGGCAACTCGTCGCACAGGCTCATGCACACATTCAACTGGTGCGCGGCGATGGTGTCGCCCGGCGCCAGCAGCACAGTCTGTTCGAGCATGTTGCGTAGCTCGCGCACGTTGCCCGGCCAGGTGTAACTGAGCAGCAGTTCTTCGGCCTGATCGCTGAAATGCAGGTTCGGTTTGCCATATCGCTTGCCGTGACTGGCGAGGAAGTGCCGGGCCAGCAGCAGGATGTCTTCACCACGGGCATACAGACGCGGCACCTTGATCGAGATGATCCGCAGCCGGAAAAACAGATCGCGGCGGAACTTGCCCTGCTGGACCATCTGTTCAAGGTTGCAATTGGTGGCGCTGATCACCCGCAGGTTGACCTTGCGCTCCTTCACCGAGCCGACCCGGCGAATGGTGCGATCCTCCAGCAGTTTCAGCAGTTTGGCCTGGAGCACCAGATCCATTTCACCGATTTCATCGAGAAACAGCGTGCCGCCATCAGCGGCTTCCACCAGCCCGACCCGGCGGTCCTTGGCATCGGTGAACGCGCCTTTCTCGTGACCGAACAGCTCCGACTCCACCAGGTTGGCCGGAATCGACGCGCAGTTGAATTCAATGAACGGGCCTTTGCTGCGCGCACCGTCGAAATGCAGCGCACGGGCGACCAGTTCCTTGCCGGTACCGGTTTCGCCCTCCACCAGCACCGGCGGCAGATCGCCGTTGGTCATGCGCCGCTCGGCTTCGAGCAACTGACCGATGGTGTTCTTCAAATGCAGCATCGGCGCCGATTCGCCGATCAATGCCTGTACGCCGGACTTTTGCGCCTCACGCTCCTGATAGAACGACAGCGTGCGCTCCATCCGTTCGGTGGCCAGGGCCTTGTCCAGCAGCAGTTTGAGTTCCGGCAGCGCGACCGGTTTGGTGACGTAATGAAAGGCGCCCTCCTTCATCGCGACCACCGCATCTTCAACGTTGCCGTAGCCGGTCATCATGATCACTTTCAGATCCGGCGCGCTGATGCGCAGCTTCTGGATCAGATCATGACCGCTCATGCCCGGCAGCGAGTTGTCGGTCAGCACCACGTCCGGGTTAAAGCGGCCCAATTGCTCCAACGCGTCCTCGGCCGAGTGGCAGACCGTGACCTCGAAGTCTTTGCGCTCAAGGTAGGTCTGGATATTCTCGGCCAGCAGTTCGTCATCCTCGACCAGCAGAATGCTGTGTTCCATATTCCCCTCCCGATGCCACTCTAAAGTTGAGACTGACGCGGGTTCCTTCCTGCTCGCGGCTGGTCAGCACGACCGAACCCTGAAAACGCTCCATGATTCTTTTGACCAACGCCAGGCCGACGCCGAGACCGCCCTGCTTGGTGGTGAAAAACGGTTTGAACACCAGTTGTTGCTGCTGCGCACTCATGCCTTTGCCAGTGTCGCTCAGGGTCATGCGCACCTGACCGGTCTGCGCCGTTTCAATCTCGACACTGAGTACGCCGCCTCTGGGCATCGCTTCCAGGGCATTGGCAAACAGGCTATTGAGAATTTGCGTGAGCAGCACCTGTTGACTGACCACCGGCGGGCAATCTTGTGGTGCGAATCGCACTTCGACGCCATTGCGCCGGATCAACGCATCAAACGCCCCCAGGGTGTCCTCGACCGCCGCCAGCAGGTCCACCGCCTCGCCGTCGTCACTCATCGGGCGCAACGACACCAGCAGTTCGCGAACCCAGCGCGACATGCGGTCGACCTGGCTGATGATGTCGCCGATGTTGCGCTGTGCGCCCGGGCTGGCGATTTCCTGGGCCAGTTCGGCGCTGGAACGAATGGTCGCCAGCGGGTTGCGCAGGCTGTGGGCCACCGCCGAAGACATCTCGCCCAGAGCGACAAAGGTTTCATTGCTGATCAGTTGCTGCTGCTGGCTCTGCAGCAGCGTCGAGGCGCGCCGCACGATCCAGAACAAGCCGAGGTAAATCGCCGCGCCGCCGAGGATCGTCGCAGCCCAGATCGAGGCGAACCCTCGGTCGATACGGTCGACCAGATCCGCCGGTTCCTTGTAGATCTCGACCATGGCGACCACTTTGCTTTTGTCGGCGTTGAACATCGGAATATAGTTTTCGATGAACAGGTATTTGGGTTCGCGAGACAGCCGCTGCTCGGGTTTTTCATCGTCGATCTTGTGATAACTGGAAGACACCGGGACTTTCATCTCGAACGACTCATCCAGCTCGTCGTCGTCTTCGAACTTGACGTTGATCAGTTCGGGGTTGGTCGACCAGATGACCGTGCGGTCCAGGGCGTACACCGTGGCCAGCAGAACATCCGGCAAGTGTTCGACGTGATCGAGAAACTCGGCACGGGCCATTGCATGGGACAGCGGATCGACGTCGGGGTAGTTCCCGTCCTGGCGCGAGTCGAGCATCTCGCCCATGGTCCGTTGCGGCGTGATGTTGGCGTGGCGCATTTCCGCATCGCCGATGGCCTGCACGAATTGCGCGGTGAGCAGCGCATCGCGCTCCACGCTTTCGGTGACCACGAAGCGCGTGGAGATATACCCCAGCCCCAGCGCCACGGCCGCGATGATGAAAAAACTGGCCAGCGAGAACCAGCGCAGCAGATTGAACTGCCCGCCCCAACTCTTGATGGCTGCCAACGCTATGTTCGGCGCTGCTGTTTTTTGTTCTTCCAGTTGCTGCATGGGATTGCCCTGGCTTTTTTGTGTCGAGCCCGTTACAGCCGCCTTCTCGAATGAGTGTAGGTGGCAATGACCGTGACACACGGTTCAATGATGCTATTTAGCCGCTACTGCATACGACTCACCGCTTCGCTCGCAGAACCCGGTTCTACTGGCGTCAATGCCCCGTCGGCCAAGGGCTGCACGGACGGATGCTGACGCTCGGTTTCGGCACTCAAAAAATCAATGATCGACTGCGCCGAGGCCTCGTCCAGGCGCAGATTGGGCATCGGAATACGCTCGTATTGCTCGAACAGTTGCACTGCGATCGGGTCTTTCTCCGCCAGCACACGATCCGGTTCGCGGATCCAGCGATTGAGCCAGGCCGGATCACGCTGGCGGGTCACGCCGATCAGGTCCGGGCCGATGTTGCGCATGCCGATGCCTTCGCCATCCTGCGGGCCGAGGCTGTGGCACGAAGCGCAGCGGGTGCGGAACAGTTCTTCGCCATTGCTCGGCGGCCGGATCTGCGGGGCGTCGGCGTAGCTTTCTTCGGTGCTGGCCTGTTTCCAGTTTTGCAGCGTGTTGGCCAGTTGGTCGGCGAGGATCCACGGGTTCTCGAACGGCGAGGCTTTCATCCAGCGCCCGGTGCTCTGGTTACCGACGATCAGGCTCAGGTTGTGATCCTTGGTGCGGCCGTTGTCGACGCCTTCGATAAACAGCCCGAGCTTCTTGCGCAGCTCGGTGACGTCTTCGAACTCGCCGGTGAGAAATTTCCAGCCGGGGCCGACCTTGAAGCGTTGCGCATAAGCTTTGAGCACTGCGGGGGTGTCGCTCAGCGGATCGATGGTGATCGAGTAGAAAAAGATGTCTTTCCCGACCCGGTCCCCCAGCAGTTTCTGCACCTGGCGCAGGCGTGCGGTTTCCAGCGGGCAGGAGTCGCTGCACGAGGTGAAGATGAAGTTGATCACCACCACTTTGTCTTTGATCAGGTCATCGAAAAAACGCACCTGCTTGCCGTCCTGATCGGTCAGCAGGGTGTTGGGGAAATAGTCGCCACCCCACGGGGTGGCGGATTCACTGGCGCCGTCGGGCTGCGCCTGATGGGCGATGAGCACCTGACTGCCGAGCAGGCAGGTGACCAGCACCAGAATCAAATGCATGCCCAGGGCGCGGGAGCGCGGCGTTGGCTGGGTCATGTCGGCTCCCTCCCTTTTCATGGTTTCACGGTCACTTGCGGGCCGAAGCCGTCGCCAGTGCGGAAGGTTGGCAGTGCGGCGGAGTTGACGTAGCGCACGCCATCCCAGCTCGGCAGCGGTGTCGGCATCAACTGCAGTTGCCCGGGTTTTTCCAGGTCCCAACGCAGCAGCATCGAGTTGTCCTCATGCTGGGTGTTGTGACAGTGCTCCATGTAGGTCCCGGCAAACTCGCGGAAGTTGATCGCCATTTCGACGTTGGCCAGCCCGTCGGCTTCCGAACCGATGCGGTAGACATCCTTGCGCGCCCATTTTTCCCACTCTGGTGGTGCCTTGCCGCCACGGCTGAGAATGATCCCTTCCTCGAAGTGCACATGTACCGGATGGCTCCAGCCTGTGCCGCCAGCCTTGATGTTCCACACTTCCAGAGTGCCGATGCCGCTGACTCCAGCGTCGGTCGGGCCGCTGGCCAGTTTGGTCGACGCGTTCAACCGGCGTGGGTCCATGTGGAAGCCGAAACCACCATCGGTCTTGATCGTCCATGGAGCTTCATCGGTGCCGTCGGCGCGACCGAAAGTGAAGGTCCGGTGCAGGGCCTTGGCCAGCAGCGCTTTGTCGGCAGCGTTGTCGCGGTGAATCTTCAGCGGGATCATCACCTTGCCTTCAGCCTTGCCCGGTTTGGCCGGTTCGTAGGCTGCCGGGTCCATGGCCAGATCCTGGCCGGTGTAGGCCTTGACGTTGAGCTGCAACACCTTGCCTACCACCGGATCGCCGCGATCCCATTGCGGTCCCTTGCTGGTTTGTTTGATGACCGCCAGGTATTTTTCGGACAGCACATCAGCCAGCGGAATCACCTCTTTCGGGCCTTTGCCATCGTCCTGGGCCTGGAGGTTGACGAAGAACAGCTTGTCGCCCGGTTTGATGCCGTTTTTCGCGAAGTTGACGATGATGTCGAAGCGCTCGGCGATGCCCTGGGTTGGCAGGATCGCGTTGTGGTTCTGCTTGTCGCCGTCGGCATCCAGGTCCATCGAGCCGTCGAACGGCACGCTGTGTTCCATGATGTTGCCGTCGTTGGCGATCATGTGGAACGGCACCCGGCTGTAGGACACACCGGAGTTTCTCGGCCCCTGGAACTCACCACTGGTGCCCTTGACTTCACGCACCAGCGCAAGCTTGAAGTAGCGCGACACCGAACCGTTGAGGAGGCGGAAGCGATAGCTGCGCGCCCGCACGTCGAGGGTCGGTTTCCATTGCCAGTTGACCAGCACCTGATCGCCGATGAAGCCGTCGGTGTTGAACGGGTTGAACCACAGCTGACCCTGCTGATCCCAGGCTTTGTCGGCGAACACCAGGTTGACGTCATAGTCGCGGTTGCCCCACGGCAAGGCGCTGCCGCTGGGAAAACGCAGGTTGACGCCGTCGTTCACCGATTCGTTGCCACGGTCCAGGGCGCTGTAGTAGTTCATCATCGCCGCGTTGCCCTTGTAGACGTTCTGCGCGGTGAAATCGAGCATGTGGTCGTGGAACCAGTGGGTGCTCATGGTTTCCCGGTAGTCGCCACGGATCTTGATGGTGCCGTTATCGCAGGTCTTCTTCGAGGGTTGCAGATCGTTGACCCAGAGGGTTTCCCCCGGCGCGCAAGGGAACGCCGCGCGAGGATCTTCAGCCTTGGTGTTGATGCTGTCGTAACCGGCAAGCTGGATCGGCCAGCGATAGTCGTAAAACTGGCCGGGGAAGAAGAACGCGTTGGCATAACCGTCGCTTTCCGCTGGCGCATGGCCGTTGTGCTCGTGGGTGGTGATGGTATGCAGACCGAAACCACGGTTGGCCGATGGATCGATCGGCAAGCCGTTGTAATGACGCATCAGCACCGGTTGGCCGTAACGCACCATCAACAGTTTTGGCGGCAGCGTGCCGTCGAAGGTCCACACCGAATTGTGGTCCTGCACCGGCATCGCCGGGTGGAATCGCGCATCGACACCCTTGGCCGTGCCATCGGTCGCCGGCACGCCCGCGACGTTGTGGTACAGACCGCCGGGGCCGAATTCGCCGACCGCGTAACCGTGCATCTGCCGACTGTCACGCAGGCCGCCGTTCAGCCGCGCACCGGTCTGCACGGTCTTGTAGGCGACTTGCGGGTAGAACTCGTTCCAGCGCTGATGAGCCCAGCCTTTTCCCGGTGGCCGCCCTTCGGCGGACGAGCCGATATGGCGGTTGAGGAACAGTTCGATCTGAGCCTGCCACGGGTTGCGGTCGACCACGTTGGCAAACTGACTCGGAAACGGTGTCAGTCCCGGTTGACGCAGGAACGCATCCAGCGCGGTGCCGGGTGGAGCGCTGCGGGCGACATTGTTGGGGTCCTGGGCCGGGGCCGGGCCGATGGCCGCTGGCGGGAAGCTCAGTGGAGCGGCTGGGGTGGTCGGGTCGAGTTTTTCCGGGCCGAACTCTTCGAACAGAACCAGTTGCTGGGTGAACGGCAGCGCTCCGAACAGTGGGCTTGGCTTGCCGTTGGTGGGGTAGTTGAAACTGGTTTGCGCGGCTGGCGGCAGGATGTTTTCCGTGCGCGTCGTGTCCCGCGTGCCTTTGACCCCGTCGGGCAAATCGAAGGAATCTTCGTTGGCCTCGGGCATCGTCAGGATGGCATTCAACGCCGCCGGCTCATCCGCCGGTTCGTCGTAATACGCCGATGGGTCGGTAGTTTCCGGCTGGCTTTCGTCATCGATCGGACTCGCTCGAACCACGGTCATGGTGCCGAGGGTCAAAGCCAGAAAGACGCTCAAAGGCGTCAGCAGAAATACCTTGTTGGGGTAACGCGTTGTTCTGTCCATCACCAGCCGCCTCATCTAAGGAAGGGGTGATGGTGTTTTGCAATTACCTCGCCAAAAAATCATTTCCAGTTGTAACAGGGACTTGGACGCGCTGTTGCATTCCCCACTCCCCGGTGACCGGGGCCTGACACCCACTGCTGGGGGAAAGTTCACCCCAATTTACTGAATGAGCTGAAACGCCAGACGAACGGTGGTGCCCTCGCCTTCGCGGCTGTCCAGGCTCACCCCGCCGCCGAAGCGCTCCATGATCCGTTTGACCAGCACCAGCCCCACGCCGAGGCCGCCCTGTTTGGTGGTGAAGAACGGCCGGAACGCCATGCTGCGCTGCTCCTCGTTCATGCCTTTGCCGGTGTCGCTGAGCATGACGCTCACGCCACGGCTGTCGCTCGGTTCGAGGGTGATGGTCAGCGTGCCGCCCTTGTCCATCGCCTCCAGCGCATTGGCCAGCAGGCTGTTGAGGATTTGCGTGAGTTGCACCGGCTGGCTCAGCACCATCGGCGTCTGCTGAGGTTGAAACACCACCTGCACGCCGGCCTTGGCAATCTGCTGCTCGTACGCCATCAGGCTGTCGTGCAGCGCCGCCACCAGGTTCACCGGTTCCGGGTCGTCATTGAGCGGTCGCAACGATTGCAGCAGTTCGCGCACCCACTTCGACATGCGGTCGACCTGGCCGATGATGTCCTTGATGTTCTTCTGTGCCGGCCCCGCGTCGAACTCCAGCGCCAGCTCGGCGCTCGAGCGAATGGTCGCCAGCGGGTTGCGCAGACTGTGGGCCACCGCCGAAGACATCTCGCCCAGCGCGACAAAGGTTTCGTTGGCGATCAGTTGTTTTTGCTGGGCCGCCAGCAGAATCGCCGCCCGCCGCACGATCCAGTACAGCCCCAGGTAAATCAGCCCGCCGCCCAGCGCGGTGGCCAGCCAGATCAGCGTCAGACCGCGCTCCATGCGGGCGATCAGGTCCTTGGGCTCTTTATAAATCTCGACCATCGCGGTGACGTTCTTGCCCTCGGCGTCGAACAGCGGGATGTAGTTTTCGATGAAGATGTATTCCGGCGGCACCACGAACTTTTGTTCTTCACGGGCCTTGTCGACGTCGTGATAGCTGGCCGAGACCGGGATCTTTTCATCGAAGGCCCGGTCGAGGTCTTCATCGGCATGAATCCGGGTGTTGATCAGCGCCGGGTTGGTCGACCAGATCACGGTACGGTCCGGCGCATAAATGTTGGCGAGGATCACATCCGGCAAATGCTCGATGTGATCGAGAAACTCACCTCTGGCGCTGGCTCGGGCTTCCGGGTCGACATCGGGAAAATCGTTGTCCTGACGAGGGTCGAGCAACTCGCCCATGGTGCGGATATTGGGGATCGAGACATGGCGCACTTCCGCCGACGCAATCGCCTGAATGAACTGCGCGGTCAGCAAGGCATCGCGCTGCACGCTTTCTTCGATCACGAACCGTGTCGACACCGCCCCGAGCGCCACCGCCACGGTGCCGATCACCGCCATGCTGATCAATGAAAACCAGCGCAACAGGTTGAACGGCTGCTTGCGCGAGTTCAGCCGCTGGCTGCCGTCCTCTATAGGTAGCGATTCTGACTGCATGTTCATGGCGGCGACTTCCCGATACGTCCCTCTTTTTTTATAGCCCACGATTGGGGATTTGCCCGCAAACGGGTTCCCCACAATTGCGACCTCCACACCCATACCCCAAAACCCCCAATCCTGGGGACTGTCGCCCTATCGATACGACGCATGCGAGCGCCCCCGCCAGCGTAAAACCCCTTTGCCACGGGCCTTTGCCGCCGGTTGGCCAATCGTTGGTATGGAAGTTGTAAAGCCCTCAGCAACTGACCCAACCCCACGGGGCAGGTACTTCGATAGAGGGATTAACTCATGCACCCTTTACTGTCCAAAACCGCGACCGTGCTGGTCGTGAGCGCTCTGGCCCAGGGCATTGCCCAGGCCGCTCTGTTCGCCGTCGACCCAGGTCCCTACACACCGGCCAATGGCGGTTTCGCCAGCTGGTATCAGGACAGCCACGGTCGCACGCTGGATCTGTGCCTGTCCAAAGCACTCAGCTCCCGCGTACCGAGCACACCCGGCGCCCCGTCGTACATGTGCTCGCTGCTGCCGACCCCCGGCGTGTTCGATGACGCGCAGCCGATCGTGTTCCCCACCAACTTCCCCGATGAAGCGTTCTGGTTCACCGGCGAAACCACCATCGTCGATGCAGCACGCGGAATCGACCTGACTTACGTCAGCGCCATCGAAGCCGCGTTCGCCGCCGAAGAACCGGTGGAAGGCGATCAGGTCAGCTTCGCGCGGATCCGCATCCGGGTCGACGTGCCCACCGCCGGCACCTACGTCATCACCCACCCGTACGGCGTCGATGTATTCACCGTCGATACCCCCGGCCGGCGCGCGATCAACATGACCCGCGACATCGGCATCGGCACCCCGCAAACCTACGACGGCGCGCTCAAGGGTGACATCGGTCCGTTCCTGCGCAGCGTCAACGGGCCGTACACCGAGACCAATCCGTTGACCGGCGCGGCCGAACAGTTTGTTGGCGATCCGAACCTCAACGAAGCGGTCACCGGCAGCCCGTTCAACACCAACTACGTACGCATCGAAGGCCCGGGCGGCATCGACCTGCGCAGCACGACTTTCGCCGTGTCCGGCAAGTTGTCGACAGTAGTGCGGCCAACGCCTCTGATCACCGAGCGCAGCACCTACTCGCGCAAGCCCGGCGAAAGCGCACCAGTGGCCCAACAAGACGTGTTCGTCAAAGCCCCGCCCGCGCCGGGCACCGCCGCCATCACCAGCAGCACGCCCGTGGTGAACATGACAGAAGCCGACAGCACCGGCAGCTGGTACGCGCAATCGTCGGTCAACCCGACCTTGCCGACCGTGCTGCAAGTGACCGCCGACAACCACCTGGCCATCGCCACGAGTTCGCCCACCACCCTGCCCATGAACCTGACCGACCTGGTGGTGATCCAGCGGGCCGAGTACAGCCTGAACTCCGGGCAATTGACCGTGATCGCGTCGACCAGTGACGAAACCTCGCCACCGGTACTCACCGTCACGTCCGACGGCGGCGCCGCCATCGGCGCCCTGGGCGGCGACGGCGCGGTGAAAAGCCTGACGACCGGCATCTCGCCGATTCCACCGGCCAGGGTTCGGGTGACGTCGTCCAACGGCGGCAGCGATACCGAAGAAGTGGTCATCGTGCAATGAACGCTCACATGCCCAGATCCGCATCAGGAGGCATCATGAACAAGTGGCCACGTTTCGCGCTCAACGCGCTCGGGCTGACAATCTCGCTGACCGGCAGTGCGTTCGCGCAACTGGCCGCCGTCGATCCCGGCCCCTACACCTTCGCCACCGGGAAATTCCCGATGTGGTATCAGGACAACAATCAACTGTCGATGGAGCTCTGCCAGTCGCGCGCAGCGAGCTCGCGGGTGCCGGTCAGCACCCCACCGGCGTACATGTGCACCCTGCTGCCGGAACCGGGCATCTTCGATGACAGCCTGCCGATGGTGTTCCCTGATAACTGGCCGCCGGAAGCGTTCTGGTTCCTGGCTGAAACCGCGATCCCCAACAACGGCGCCGGTTTCGGTGTCGACGCCTACGTCGCAGGCATCGAAGCGGCGTTCGCCTCGGAGAATCCGGTCGATGGCGATCAGCAAAGCTTCGCGCGGATCCGCATCCGGGTGAACGTACCGGTGGCCGGCACCTACACCATCACCCACCCGTACGGTGTTGAAACGGTCAACGTCACCACACCGGGCCGGCGGGCGATCAACATCACCAAGGACGTCGGCATCGGCGCGCCGGGCAACTTCAGCGGAGCGCTCAACGGCGCCATCGGCCCATTCCTGCGCAGCATTAACGGCCCGTACACCGAAGTGAACCCGGACACCGGCGGCATCGAAACCTTCGTCGGCGATCCGAACCTCACCGAAGCGGTGACCGGCAGCCCGTTCGACACCAACTTCCTGCGGATCGATGGTCCTTCCGGCGTTGGCTCGATTCAGACCAATCTGTTCACCGTTGCCGGCAAGGTCCTCGACAATCGTCAGCAAACCCAAGTCGCCATCGACCGCGCCACCTATCGCCGGACCTCGGCCGGTGTGCGCGCCGAGGTGTTCGCCAAGGCCGACAGCAGCTCGACCCTGTGCTTCCGCGAAACCGTGGCGTTGCTGCCCGGCCCACCGCCGACGCCGTGCCAGACCAGCCTGCTGGGCGACAACAACGGGTTGTTCTTCGGCCAGCGTCTGGGTACCGGTACCCTGCCGTCGGTGGTGGTCGTGACCGCCACCAACCCGGCCGGCACTACCCGTCCGACGGCCGTCTCGGCCAAGCTCACCGACGTGGTGAAAATCCAGACCGCGCGCTACAGCTGGGCCAACCACAGCCTGTTGATCGAAGCGACTTCGACGGATGAAGTCGCGGTGCCGGACATGGTTGCGCAGGGTTACGGACGTCTGTCCAAGTCCGGCACCCTGCAACGCATCACCGTCGCCGACCTGACCCAACCACCCGCCACCGTTACGGTGAAATCCGCTGCCGGCGGCAGCGATACCGAGGCGGTCGTAGTCGTCGGCACCGCGCCTGACACCGGTGAAAACCAGGCACCGCTGTCCGTCGCCGACACCGGCAGCACCAGCTTCGGCGTGCCGATCACCCTCAGCCTGTTGACCAACGACAGCGACCCGGATGGCAACGTACCGCTGACCATCACTGCGCTGACTCAACCGGCCGCAGGCCAGGGCACCGTCGCCCTGAACGGCACCACATCGGTGGTCTACACCCCGCCCGCCGTGGTCAACGCGCCGCTGACCACAACCTTCACCTACAAGGCCCAGGACAGCAAAGGCCTGGCCTCGGTGAACCCGGCGACCGTGACGGTGACCGTCGCGCCCAACCGGCCACCGACCGCCGTCGCCGACAGCGTTGCCACGCTGGGTGTCGCGATTCCGATCAACGTGCTGGCCAACGACACCGATCCGGAAGGCAACACACCGCTGGGCGTCGCCAGCCTGACCCAACCGCCGGCAGGACGCGGCACGGTCAGCACTGACGGCACGGTGATCACCTACACCCCACCGGCCACCGTGACCACGGCCTTCACCACGACCTTCACCTACATCGCCCGGGACAGCTTCAACGCCCAGTCGACGCCGGCGACCGTCACGGTGCAAGTGTCGCCACGGCCAGCGGCGGAAACCTTCACGATCACCACCTCGACGGTGCAGGCGAGATCCGGCGGCCGCTTCAACTGGGACTTCGCCGGCACCTCGTCGGTGACCACCGGCAATACCATCACCGTGCAGGTCACCACCCCGAGCGGATTGGTGACGCTGGGCACAACCACGGTGCCGGTGACCGGACGCTGGCGGCTGACGCTGAACAACACGCTGGTAGTGCCATCGGCCAACCCGACCGCCACCATCCGTTCGTCCCAAGGCACCGTGCGCACGGTGTCGGTAACCACCCTCTGAGCCCACGCCCCACCCACCCCACACCGTTCAAAGCGGAGTGGGTGGGGCCCGCTCAGCCCGGATTCCAGCTTCAGGACAACACAGGACAACGCCATGAACACGCCGACCGCCGCCCTGCTTTGCCTGCTCGCCTTGTGCGGCAGTGCGGGCGTGCGCGCCGACGACCTGATGGAAAACGATGACCTGGCGCCCTCCACCGACCTCGGTGAACTGCCGGCCCCGGTGGGCCAGCAAGCGCTGATCGACCAGAACGGCCAGGTCAACGTTGCCTTGCTTGAACAAAACGGTCAGTCGCTGCTCGGGCGGATCGTGCAGTCGGGCAGCAATCAGGAGGCGTACATCCTGCAACAAGGCAGCGACCTGATGGCCTTGATCACGCAAAACGGTTCCGGCAACGCCGCATCCATCACACAAAACGGCAGCCACAACCGCGCGCAGATTTCGCAAAACGGCAACAACAACGACGCCAGCATCGAGCAGGCCGGCACGGGGCTGCAGAGCGCCGTGACCCAGTCGGGCAACGGAATGAGCGTCTCGGTCAAGCAATACCGCTAAAGCCCTGCAACCTTGGAGAGTTCATCATGTTCAAACTGACGCCCCTCACCGCCGCGATCCTGGTCATGATCAGTGCCCAGGCCATGGCCGATGACAGTGTTTCAACCCAGAACCAGTTCGGGACTGCCAACATCGCCGATGTGAAACAGACCCAGTCCTCATTCAGCACCGCCACCCAGACCCAACTGGGGGAAGGCAACAACGCGGCCGCCGTGCAGGACACCGCCACCAGCGTCATCACCCAAGACGCTGTCGGCGACTACAACGCCGGTTACGCCGAACAGTTGTTCGAAGACAACAGCACCATCACCCAGCAACAGACCGGCGCCTTCAACACCGCCCACGCCAGCCAGTCCCTGGGCTTCGGCGCCGGCAACCAGGCGCTGCAACTACAGCAAGGCACCGGCAACTTCTCGTTCGTCTACCAGGACTCGCAGAACGGCAGCGAAGGCAAGACCTTCCAGTTCGGCGACAGCAACGAAGCCAACATCGAGCAACTGTACGAAGGCACCGGCAACAGCTCGGTGATCACCCAGTACGGCACCGCCAACTACGGCACCGCCGAACAAGTGCTGCACAACGGCGGGCAGATCGGCATCAACCAGGCCGGCGCAACCAACTACGCCTACGGCGACCAGCGCAACGGCACCGGCGGCAACATCACCATCAACCAGTTCGGCAACCTCAACGGCACCGAAATCTGGCAAGACTCGCAACTGGCAAGCCAGGCCACCGTCAACCAATACGGCGACAGCAACGAAACCGTGGTCGACCAGAGCTTCGGCGAAAACAACACCGCCGCCGTCACCCAGGTCGGCAACACCAACGCCATCTACGCCGACCAGTTCGAATCGGTCAACTCGACGCTTGCGCTGTATCAAGTCGGCAACGGCAACGTGCACTTCACCTACCAGAACGGCGACGGCCACGTGCTCAACGCCACCTCGGCGGGTGACAACAACAAGGTCTACGCCAGCAACTGGAAAGGCCCGCAACATGGCGGCCAGTTCGGCAGCAACCAGCGCGCCACGGTCAATCAGACCGGCAACGGCAACATCGCCAGCTTCACCCAGGACGGCATCGGCCAGATCATGACCACCAATCAGACCGGCACTGGCAACAAGACGACGGTCAGCCAGGCGGATTCCTACAACGAGCTGTACTTCGATCAGAACGGCAGCGACAACATCCTCATCGCCGACCAACGCGGCACCACCAACCTGGTTCAGGGCTCGTCGAACGGCTCGGGCAACAGCGCCGAATTCGATCAATCCGGCACCGGCAACCAGGCGTACACCGCGCAGTTGTATGGCAGCGACAACATGATCACCGTGAAACAGGCTGACACCATGAACGTGGCGTACGTGACCCAGGGCGGCACCGGGAACATTGCCAATGTGGATCAGAGCGGGATGACGCAGACCGCGAATATTCAACAGTTCGGGTCGGCTAACCAGGCGACGGTTTTGCAGCAGTAAGTGTTGGGTGTTGGAAAACCGCGATCTTGAGGTCGCGGTTTTTTTTGCGCTGACGCTTGAGTGGCGTCCTACGGAAAACGGAACGTTTTCAGAAATTCGAGGAGTTTTCTGACGAATTCTGGCGGTTGGCCGTCGGAAGTGCAGGCTCTAGGATTTGCCGGGACAACTTGATCCCATGGAGCTTGGCCTACATGCAATTCATCCAGACAGCGACGACAGCGATACCGTTAACGAATAGACTTCCAGGCACCCAACCCGGAGGTTCCATGATCGACCCGTCTTTGATCGACCCACTGTGCCCGGTTGTTTCGGATATTGATCCTGAGGAGCAGGCTGCGAGTTATGACCGTTGGTTGATCGCCAAAATACAAGCTTCCATGAATGACCCACGTCCGAGCATTCCTAATGATCAGGTGATGGCCGAAATGCATGCCCTGATGGAAGCAAAGCGTAAAAAATACGATGCAGGTTGAGTGGCAGCCCGAAGCTCGGGCTGACTCCTGCACATTCTTGACTACATCAGTGACCGTAATTTCAAAGCGGCTAACAAGCTTTCAAACGCTATCGAAGCCGCCACGGTTACCCTTACCAAACATCCACACCTCTATCGAGTGGGGCGAACTCCCGGCACTCGTGAGATGGTCGTACATCCCAACTACCTGCTCATTTACCAAGCGGTGGGCCGGATAAATATTCTGGGCGTTGTGCACGCACGTCAGGAATATCCGTGATGTGGCGCTCGGTCACAGAATGAATAACCTCACTGAAGCAAAAAATGCGCTCCCTTTTGGGGGCGTTTTTTTTTTCGCTGGTGCTTGAGTCGTTGATCGTTCCCACGTCGAACCGACTCGGGAAATGCCTCAAGGGACGCACCGCGTTCCAGCTCGCGAATTTGACGCGGAGCGTCAGGGGCTGCATTCCCACGCAGAGCGTTGGAACGATCAATCTGGTGCTGCGGTGCAGTCCTTGTTCGACGCCTCAAGTGCCTCGTACCTGCGTTGAGCCTCTTCCATCAATACCTGTATTTCAGCCATCACTTGCTCATGCGGAATACTTGGACGCGGGTCATCGATTGACGCTTGGACTTCGGCACGGAACCAGCGGTCGTAGCTGGCGGCCTGCTCTTCGCTTTCGAAGTCTGAAACGACTTCTGAAATCAGCGGATCCATGGTGACTCCAGTTTGAATGTGAAAAACGCGACCCCATTGCCGGGTCGCGTTTTTTTATTGGGGACGGTGCTTGATCAGTCTTTCAGCTCGACGTGATCCAAGGCCTGATTTACGGCAAGTTCACCCAACATGAGGATCTGCGCGATGCCCAGGGCAGTCTTGCGGTGGGCGGGGTCGAGGGTGGCGGCGAAGTTGTTGAGCATTTCGCTGGCCGAGCCCAGGGATTCGCTGGCGTTGGCGAGCAAGGATTCGGTGTTGTAGGCCGGGTTGGCGAGGTACATCGGGGCGGGTTCGTTGACGCTGCCCATGATGTGGGCGCCGGGGCAGAGGTAATGATCGAGGGCGCGTTCGGCGGCTTCGTGGAGTTTTCTGGAGGTGGTGGAGGTGTATGGGGAGGTTGGGTCGGTTTCGAGGTTGGCTTCGTTTTCGGGTGGGTTTGGTGTTGGTTTGAACATGGTGAATCTCCGATCCTGAAATGAAGCTGGCCCATTCGGTTTCCGAACGAATGGGTGGCAGCTGTACGCAGGCTGGAAACCCGGGGAACGGAGAACCCGGTTGACCCGAAGGTCTCCCGCGCACAGCCGCCATAACGGAGTGCACACTTTTCAAGGTGCGCAAGCATACGTTATGAAAAGCGCTTGTGCGCTCGGTTCTAGTCGGGGTTTCCAATCCCGATCGCTGAATTGGCAGCGACCGAAACAGGCTAGAGCCCACGCTTCCGACGGACAACCTGAAAACCTTGTGGGAAGGATCGGCAAAACCGAAACAACTTTTAAACATTCAAGAATGGAACGCGGAGCGTCCCGGGCTGCATTCCCACGCGGAGCGTGGGAACGATCAATCGAGTGCGGACGCTCGCTACCACACAAGCCTCACGTACACCCGAAAGTGATCGGTCGGCTGTCAGGCCGCCATCGCGAGCAAGCTCGCTCCCACAGAAAAGCAGGAGCCAAACAACCCAGCTCCAGCTTTTGCTTCTCACCACTCAACACAATGAGCGTTAGCTCGAGTACCGCTCTTGCCGTGCCGGCCCCTTCGGAAGGCTGAGTGGAGGGATTTATCCGGGGGTGGGAGCGCAGCGACCGTGCGGCGAAGCCGCATGCATCGAGAGGAGGTGCAGCGAAGCAAACCGGAGGCGATGCCCCCGGATGAATCCCGGAGCGAAGGAACCCCGAGCCCCAGCGAGGGGCCGAACGCCGGGGCCAAGCCTTTTGCTTACTTTTTGGCGTTTGAAAAAGTGAGCCGCTGTAAGAGCGGAACCGCCAGCGGCAACACCCGAAGAAACGGATATTCACCCAACCCAACAAGAACCTGGTCGGCCCGAAGGCCGCCACGTTCACTCAGCCTCCGGATCCACCTTGTTCTGAGTCAGGTACCGATTCAAAACATCATCCTGCGAAGGCGTAGAACTATCCCCCGCCACCTGCCACAACCGCCGCTCGATCCCCTGCGCCACCATATGCCCCACCGCAGCCTCAATCGCCGAAAGCACACACAACTGCGCCGGCTCATTAGTCGTATAACCCACCTCAGCCTCGAGCAACTTCTTGAACTCGATAAACTTGAAAATCCCCGCACTGCGCGCCACCGAATAAATCGTCTTGCTGGTCATCACATTCGCCAGCACCTGCCCGCTACGCACATCCACCGCACGCAGGTTCACAGTCACCTGGTCAACGCGATACTCCCGGGAAATATCGATCCCCAGATACCGCGCCCCTTCCCCACCGCTGCGCACGTTGGTGTCGTAAGCGATGATCCCGCCCTCGAGCATCATGTTCGCCGCCTGCAACGGTGGCAGCTCACCCTGAATGTTCACCGGCGTATTCGGCTTCTTCTGCGAGGCGCGAATGATCTTGCGCTCGGTCAACAGGTTCTGCAGCCCTTCACGTTCGAGCACCACAAACCAGCCGCTGGCCTGCATCGCGTCCATCAACATCGACGCCGCGCCTTGGGTGACGCTGGTGGAGAACGAACTGGCCGGCGTCGGCTTGTACTGTCCGGTCTGGTCACGGAAGCCATACACCACCGCCATCAACCGGCCCTTGGGTCGTGGCATGTTCAGCAAATCGTAGTAGGTCGAGGCCCTGGGGGTCAGGGTCGGGGTCTTGGTGTCCTGCTCGGCCGGCATCGGCTCGCGCAGACTGCACCCTTGTAATGCTGCCAACATCAGCCCTAGCGCTATTATTTTTTTCATGTCCATCACTCCCCGGAACCGTCATCCCGTCATGGGTTGAGGCCGTTCACCTGAATTTCAGAAACTTCACCGCTCGCTCGGTCGGTCACCTCGATCGTGAGAGCCCCCGAGTCATCAACGACGTTGACGATAAAAGCGTCGGTGGACAGGCTCCCCGTGTTGCCGGTGGAGATGTTGTCCAGCAGTTGCCCTAGCAACCGCGACTGCAATTGACTGGTGAAGCGCTCGAGTGCCGAAGTGCCGGCCACCGTCGAGCGTTTCTTGAGATCCGGATCGTCGTGGTCGTTTTGCGCCTGGGCGTTGTTGAGCAGCCACGTGCCGTTGAGCGGGTTGCCGCCGAACGACGGGTTGACCGGCGTGTAGACCAGTTCGGTGGCCTGGACGGCCGCAGTGCTGGCAAGCCCGATCAGAAAACCCGAGATCCAGAATCCGCTGCGCCGTGAGAACGTTGTCGTGTTCATAGTTCGTCCTTCTCAAGGTCGGTGGTGTCCTGCAACAAGGCTTCCAGCTTGCGCCGGACGACCTCCAGTCGAACCGAGTCGGCGGCCTCGTAAGCCTCGTCCTTCAGTTCCACGGTGTTCGGCGGCAGGAAGCGCCGATACACCAGGCGTTGTTGATATTCCACGGTTACCAGGCTGCCCCAGCGCGCGTCGGGGCGCTCGCGCACCACCAGGTTGAAATCCATGCGGCTGGTGTCGCGCAGGCGTTCGCTGAACGAGTAGTAAAAGTCGTGGCCGATGTGCGAAATCGTGTCGTCGACGATGAAGCCCATCATTTCGTCTTCCTCTGCGGCCATGGCGCAGGACACCGCCAGCGAGAGGATCAACGCGCACCACCATTTCCCGCTCATGGCTGCAATGCCTGCGGCAGGGCCGACTGGCCTCTGGCCGGGCCCCCGCTGCCAGAGCCGGTACCTTCAAGGAAGGCTTTCTCGGCCACGAACTGCCAGTCCGAATAACGCTGCATGCCTTCGAAATCCGACCACTGCGCCGGGAAGTCCGCCTGCTTCAAAGGCAACTCGGTCGACGGACTGTTGATGCCGGTGATGCGCCCGTCGAAGCCGCGTTGCAGTGCCCACTCACCGCCACCGATCGGGTCCGGATAGAGCTGGCGGATATGGTGACGCGCCTCGGGGAAACGCTCGTCATCGAGCAGCTCCACGAGTTCTTTCGGGTACTGCGCCAGCCCCGGCGAACTGCGGTAGTAGCTGCGCAAGGCCTGGGCGTATTGAGTGCCGACCCAGAGCAATTGCTTCTCGCGATCACGCCGCGACACGGTGGACCACAACTCGCCGGCACTCGCCAGGCCCATGCCCATGATCACGATCAGGAACAGCACGCCCAGGTAGGTGAACCCGCCCTGCTCCGCGCGCTTACCACTCGGAATACTGGCTGCCATCACGCGCCCTCCCGGTAGCTCCGCTCTTGATGTCGGCGACGCCGCCCGCCACGCCGTCCGGCGGCGCGATCAGTACCCATTGATCGCTGCGCTCGGTGATCGGATCTACCGGCGCATTGCGCAGATAACGCATCTCCACCAGTTGCTCGATCGAATCGGGGTAACGCCCGGTGTCGCCGTAGTAATGGTCCAGCGCCTCGCGCATGGCCGACAGACTCTGGTGCAACGTGGTCTCTTTCGAGGTTTCGAGGCTGTTGAAGTAGCGCGGCAAGGCGATGGTCATCAGGGTCGCGATGATCGCCATCACCACCATCAGCTCCAGCAAGGTAAAACCTTTTTCCCGGCGCATGAGAGTCACCACTCGCGGTAAGCGATGCCGTTGAGGCCACGGCCCTTGGCGTGGGAGTAGACGTCGAACACGTCCTCGCCATCGCGCGGGTTCTGGGCCGAGCTGTTGTAGGCGCGCAGGCCCCAACCGCCGTCGTCGTCACGTTTGGCCGGCACCAGCGGATCCCGCGGTATCCGGCGCAGAAAGTAGAACTTCGCACCTTTGGCACTGCGCACGTCGCGCACGCCTTCGACCAGCACTTTGAGGTTCGGTGGATAGCCGCTGCTGTTCAGGGATTTCTCGATGTAACCGGCATCGAACGCCCGCTTGTAGGCGTCGATGCCATCGCGAATCTGATACAGCGCGGTGCGCAGCTCCTGCTCCTTGCCGCGCCGTACCAGGGTCTCGGTCAGCGGCGCGGCCATGCCGGCCAGCAGGCCGATCAGGGCCAGCGTCACCACGACTTCGATCAAGGTAAAACCGCGTTGCGAGGCGTTCATGATCAAGGCTTCTCGATGGTGACGTGCGTGGTTGCCACAGCGGCTTCACCGACGGCGCGAGGCTGTACCGACGGGGCCGGGCTCGACGAAGACTGCAGCGAACGATTCGGTGCCTGAATGTGCATGCTGGTTTCGGTACCGGTCGGGAATTCCATGTCCGACGGGCTCTGATAAGGCAGGTTGCGCACGATCCGTGGAGTGATCGACAGCACCAGTTCCGACTTGCCGATGGTGTCCTTGTTGCTGCCGAACAACCGGCCCAGTCCGGGGATGTCGCCCAGCCCTGGAATCTTGTTGCCTGTGGCGCCATGGTCGTTGCGCATCAGGCCGGCGAGGATCTGGGTTTCGCCGTCATGCAGGCGCAGTGAGGTCTGGGCATTTCGGGTATCGACCTGCACGGGGATCGTGCCCTGGCGAGTCGGTTCCAGCGGCGTGGCGTTACTCACTTCCAGAGCGATCTTGATCGCCACTTCGTTGTTCAGGTGCACGGTCGGTTGCACTTCAAGCTTCAGACCGACGTCGAGGTAGGTGACGCTTTCGGTGATCACCGGGCCTTGGGTGGACGGCACCGAGGTAGCACTGATGATCGGCACGCGCTGACCGATGTGGATGCGCGCCTGTTCGCGGTTGCTGACGCGGATCACCGGGCTGGCCAGGGTGTTGATGTCGTTGTCCTGTGCGTTGATCTTGGCTTGCGGCGACGGCGAGATCGAAATCCGGCTGGAGTTGATGCCTTTGAGTTGATCGAGAATGGTCACCGCCGAGCCGTCGCTGTTGACCACACCGAAGGTGTTCGGCCATTGCAGGCCCAGATCGAGAATGCGCTGAGTGGCGACTTCCATCACTTCCACTTCCAGCACCACTTCCGGGTTGGACTGGTCTTGCGATTGCAGAAGCTTTTCGGCCATGCGGATCGCGTCTTCGGTGTCGCGCATGGTCAGGGTATTGAGGCGTTCGTCGACGAACACATCGCGGGTCTTGAGCATGGTCTTGATCATGTTCAGCGCGGTGTTGGCGTCGATGCTGGTCAGGTAGAAGGTACGCATCACCAGCTCTTGATAATCCTTCAGCTTCTGCGGCGAGTCCGGAAAGATCAGCAAGGTGTTTTCGTTCACCACTTTCTGGTGCAACTGGTTCTGTTGCAGCAGCAGTTGCACGGCGTCTTCGATGCGCACGTCACGCACGAAGATCGTGGCTTTCATGTCCGGACGCAGATCCTTGTCGAAGATGAAATTCAGGCCGGCGACCTGCGACAGCACTTCGAAAATGGTTTTGAGGTTGGCGTCGCGAAACTCCAGGGTCACCGGGCGGTCGAGCCGGGTGCGCAGTTGCGGGTACTGGATGACGTTACGGCTCTGCACCAGACGGATATTGCCTTGCAGCTCCAGCGCGCCTTCGTTGGTCGGATCGAGTTCGAGTACCTGTTTCACCTGACGGTCGGCGCCGTAGATGTCACCGCGACGCAGGTCGCCACGGGCCAGTTCGATTTTCTCGTCCATGCTGCGCAGGTATTCGAGCTGGCGCAGTGCGTCCTGGGCGCGGCGGTTGTTCGGCTCGATGGTCAGCACGCGGTTGTAGGCGGTACGCGCCGAAGCAAAGTCGCGCCGCGAGCGATCGGTGTCGCCGGAGGTCAGCAGCGCGGTAATGGCCTTGGCCCGGCCGCTGTTGAGCAAAAGATGCAGCTCGGTGTCGCGAGGATTCTCCCGCAAGCCTTCTTCGATCCGGGCCAGGCCCGCCTCGTACTGCCCCTGCTCGATCAGGTCGGAAGCCTCCTTGTTGGCGACCTGCGCGGAACTGCACGCGGCCAGCCCGGCGCACAGGCCGAGGCTCATCAGCAAACGGGATCTGTTCATTGCGTACTCCCCACAGACAAGGTCTGCGACAAATGCAAAGGCAGGTAGACCAGGCTCAGTTCCACATCGGAAATCGCCGCGATCTTCCAGGTGTTGTCGATTACATCCCCGTTGCGCACGACGTAGATTTTCTCGCCGTCCTGCAAAAACACTTGCAGGTCGCTGCGGTCATGCAGCCTGCCGACGAACTGGAACGGCACCGGTGGCAGGCTCGGGGCTTGCACCACCGGGGTCGGGTTGACAGCTTGTTCGGTGACCGTGGCCAGGGTCGGTGCGGCCTTCCAGGATTTGCTTGCGAACAGGTCGCCGGCCGGGCTCAGATCCTTGATCGGCGCCGCATTCGTCTTGGCGCTGCTGGCGGGCAAGGCGCCACGGGCGGTGGCTTTCGCCGGGCTGGCCACGGCAACTTCGGTCGAATCCGCTTCGTCGCTCGGCGAGAAATATTCCGGCAACCAGGCCAGCGCCGCCGCCACGCCGAAGAACGCTACCCAGCCGGTTACGCGCTTGGTGTTCATCACGACCTCGACAGGTAGAGGGTCATACGGATCCGGCCGTTGAGGTCGGTGTCGGCAATCTTCTTGCGTTGCAATTCGAGGTCTTCCACCACCACGGCCGGCAACTGGCCGAGCAAGGCATGAAGGAAGCGGCGCAGTTGCGGATAGCTGCCGCGCACCGGGAGCAGGATCTGGTAGCGCGCCAGATGGGTCTTGGGATCGACGCCGAGGGCGTATTCACCGCGCGCCAGGGTGATGTGTTCCTGCGCGGCCAAGGCGTAGATGCGGTCGATGGCGACGGTGGCTTGCGGCTGGGCCGGCAACTTGTTACGAAAATCATCGAGCTGACGCTGTGGTACTACCGGCGGCGCAATGCTGCCGTCCTCGACCTTGGCCAGATACTCGGTAGCTTCCCGGGTTTGCTGACTCAGCTGTTGCAGCGATTGCCAACCCGGCAACAAACCGCCCAGTGCCCAGACCAATGCCGCGATCAGCAGCGCCAGCCCGGCCAGGCCCGGAACACCGAGACCTTGCAGGTATTCGTGAACGATCAGTCTAGGGATTCGCATCGCCCATCTCCCAGGTCGCCGACAGCGTGAATTGCACCGGTTGTTCCGGCGATTTGACGACGATCTCGTGGCTCAGCAGCGATACATCGGAGAGCTCGTCGCTGGCTTCCAGCCGTTTGTGAAAATCGAGCATCGCTTGCAGATCCCGCGCCTCGGCGCTGATCCGCACCTGGCCCTTGCGTGCATCCGGGGTCAGGGTCAGCAAGGCGATGTCGTCGCGCGGCATGGCTTCGAGCATGGCGAACAGGCGTTCCCACGGGCGACGCAGTTGCTGCGAGACCTTGCGCATTTCAGCGAGGTTCTGCGCCTGCTCGCGGGTTTCAGCCGGGCTCAGACTGGTCTTGGTGCTACTGTCGCCAGTGAGCTGACGCTGGGTGTGCTGCAAGTGACCCTGCTGTTGTTCGGCCTGATCGCCGAGGTGCTGCTGCACACCGAAGCACACCAGCGCGAGCAACACACCGCCGCCGAGCAGGCTCCAGCCCAGCGGGCCGGAACGCGGACGTGGCTGGAAGTCGAGGTTCAAGGCGCGCATGTCAGGCCACCGCCCGGGACATGACGTACAAGCCGTCACGCACGGTCATCGAGTCGTCTTCGAGGGTGCGCAGGTGCACTTCGGGAATGTCCGGATGTGCATCGAGGCGCGCCGGGGCGTGCAAGTAAACGTTGAAGGCGCGGTCGCTGGTGGAGGCTTGCAGTTGCCGTTCACGACCGATCAGTGCGCTGAGCGCCGCATCGCTGTCACTGCCGCCCACCGAACGCACCGACGCCCAGCGCCCTTCCCTAGCCAGCAGCAAGACGCTGCGTTGCGGTTCGGCGACCACGAACAGGAAGTCACCGGCGTCCAGGCTTTTGTCGAAGCGGTTGAACGCCGTCATCAGGTACGGCTGCACCGAACGCAGACGCAGGCCGCGATCTTTGACCAATGTGCGCAGGCGTTCGAGCAAGTCTTGCGGCAGCGCACTGGCGACACGGTCGTAACCGGCCGGCTCGGCGGACAACACCAGACTCCAGGGTTGGGTCGGTGCGCCAAACAGGTCTTCGAAGCACAGTTGGGCGAAGCCGCGCAGTTCTTCAGGGCTGCTGATCTGCTCGCTCCACGGCACCAGGCAGAAGCGGCTGAAGTGCCCGGAGATCACCACACTCAGCTCCGCACCGGCGCGGGTGTGTTCGCCAAGCAGACGGTCGAGGGTGTCGAGCGCCACCGCGTAGCTCTGGAAGCCTTCGTCGATGTAGCCGACGCTGCCCAGCCACAGGGTGTCGCTGCCGCGGCGCTGGCCGAGGCCGACACCGCTGGCGCCGAGCACGGCGATAAAATGATCACGCGATAAAAGTGACACGATTGATCTCCTCCAGCGTGGTCCGACCGTGCTCCACCAGCTCCAGCGCCGATTCGCGCAACAGGCGCAAACCACGGGCACAAGCCAGGGCTTTGATCTGGGTGATGGGTTGGCGCTCGACGATCATCTGCCGCAGTTCGTCGTCCAGGTGCAGCAACTCGGCAATCGCCGTGCGCCCGCGATAGCCGCTGCCCCGGCAGTGGCCGCAGCCCTTGCCGTGGACGAAGTGGTAGTGATCGACGTTGTGTGGATCGAGACCCGAGGCGCGCAGCTCTTCATCGCTCGGGTTGACCGGCGTGCTGCAACTGCTGCACACCAGCCGGATCAGGCGCTGGGCGAGAATTGCGTTGAGCGCCGAGACCAGGCTGTAGGGGTCGATTTCCATCTGGGTGAAGCGGCCGATCACGTCGAACACGTTGTTGGCGTGGATGGTGGTGAACACCAGGTGCCCGGTGAGCGCCGACTGCACGGCGATCTGTGCGGTGTCCGGGTCGCGGATTTCGCCGACCATGATCTTGTCCGGGTCGTGGCGCAGGATCGAGCGCAGGCCACGGGCAAACGTCAGGCCTTTTTTCTCGTTGACCGGGATTTGCAATACCCCCGGCAGCTGATATTCCACCGGGTCTTCGATGGTGATGATCTTGTCCACACCGTGGTTGATCTCGGTGATCATCGCGTACAGCGTGGTGGTCTTGCCGCTACCGGTGGGGCCGGTCACCAGCACCATGCCGTAGGGTTCGGCCGCCAGGCGCCGCAACTGGCGCAGGGTTTCGTCTTCGAAGCCCAGCGCTTGCAGCTGCACGCCGCAAACCTTGTCGGCCAAGTCCTGTTTGTCCAGCACCCGCAGTACCGCGTCTTCGCCGAAGATGCTCGGCATGATCGATACCCGGAAGTCGATCTGCCGGCCACTGATACCGATTTTGAAGCGACCGTCCTGAGGCACGCGTTTTTCGCCGATGTCCAGTTCGGCCATGACCTTGACCCGGGAAATCACTTGTTCGGCGAACTCGCTGCCCTGGATCTTGCCGATGTTGTTCAGCACGCCATCGATCCGGTATTTGATTACCAGGCCCTGGCCGGTAGTGCCGAGGTGGATGTCGCTGGCGTGCATTTTCAGCGCGTCGTACAGGGTGGAGTTGACCAGTTTCACCACCACGCTCGAGTCTTCGCTGATGCTGGTCAGCGACAGGCTTTGCAGGGTGTCGGTCTCACTGCCGGCGTCGGCCTGGGCGTTCAGCGATTCGACGGCGTGGAAGCTTTCTTCGTGGCGGGCCAGATAGGCCTTGAGGTCGTCGGCATGCACCAGGTACAGCGGCGCGCCGTGCAGGCATTCATCGATCCAGGCCAGGCGTGCGCTGTCGAACGGGTCGGCAAACACGCCGATGACCTGATCGTTGTGCCGCAGCAGGATGAATTCACGTTTGAGGCATTGCGCGAGGGTGACCCGGTCGAACACCGGGGTCGCCTGGAACAGCGTGTCGGTGTCGAGCACCGGGTAATGCAGGGTGGCACCGAGGCTGGCAATGAACGGCATCGGCGCCAGTTCACACAGCACGGCCAGCGCATCCAGCACCCGCTCCCCGGAGGTGCCGGCCCGTGCGCGGGCCTGGGCCAGTTGCTCACTGGAAAAACGCAGCGGGGCCTGCTCTTGCGACAGGGAACTGACCGACAGCGGTTCGACGACAACGGACAGACGATCCATGGCTTGCTCTCCAACACCCGGGGCTTGAGGCCCTGACGGCGCGGGAGGCGAATTCGGCGAGTGCCGGAACGTCTATCGCGCCATTACTCCCCGGTGAGCATTTGATCGTCGTCCGGTGCCATGACCTCCGACCTGGTCCGTCGGCGATCCGCCAGCACCCAACTGCCATCGTACAACTGCAACGGGAAGCTCTCGGTCCTGCTCTGGCGTCGTTCGACGAACCCCTCTGAAGGGCTCGCACCGGGTTTCGCTTCGCGCTGAACCCCCAGAAGGTCGCAGACAGCTCGGGCCAGTTCCGCCAGTGGAAACGGTTTGAACAGGATGTGACTGACTCCCAGTTGCCGCGCCCGCTCACAGACTTCAGCGGTCGGGTGACCCGTTATCAGCACGAAATGACACGTCCTGTTCTGGCGAACCGCGTCGAGCACCTCGAACCCTTCCATATCGGGCAAGCGGTAATCGAACACCAGCACGTCGGGGGCGAAAGTCTCGGCCTGGCCGATTCCCTCTGCGCCGTCATGTGCAATCCGGACTTCCAGCCCTTGCGCCGACAGATAATCCTGAAGGTTCTGTGCAAGCAGCTGTTCGTCTTCGACAACCAGTACTTTGTTAACCAAGGTGTACTCCCTGAAACCGCAAGTGCCGGCAATTGAAATTCAATGACCCGAACCTGCTGAAGTGCCCCTCGCAAGAGGTAACGCACACTTCATGCCAGGCTGAGTGCCGGTAAATTTTTGTCTTCATGTCCTTGAATTGATTGGAAATGCCCGCTCGTCCTGATCCCCCGTTCCCCAGAAACGGGGAAGCACCTGAATGGGCATCGAAGCCATTCCCCACTTTTGGGGGGAACCTTCATTCGTCGTCAATTCGTTCGATCCTGTTCTGCGCCCGCAATTGCGCGAGCACCTGACGACGAGCCTCGGACTGTTGCTGTCGGGCGAGGTACGCCCTGACTGATTCCAGCCCTTGCTCCTCTGGGACATCGGCCGCCTCCTTGTGGTTCTCGACAAAAATCAAATGCCAGCCGAACGGTGATCGTACCGCCTCGCTGACCTGGCCAGGTTTGAGGGCAAACGCCGCCGCTTCGAAGGCCGGCACCATTTGCCCACGGGCGAAATACCCCAGGTCGCCGCCCTGGCTGGCGGTGACGTCTTGCGAACCCGATTTAGCGACGCTAGCAAAGGTTTGCCCCTCAGCGATAGCGGCACGCAACTCCATCAAGCGTAGCCGTGCAGCTTCAACCGTGGCGGCATCGGCATCCGCCGCGACCTTGATCAGGATGTGCCGGGCCTGCACCTGCTCTGGCGTGCCCATTTCAGCCCGGTGTTCCTCATAAAATGCGCGCACTTGCTGCTCGCTCGGCCCATCGATTTTGGTCAGCTCGGCGAAGATCTGCTGCGCCGCGAGTTCGCGGCGGGTGTATTCGGTGAACGAGGCCTCATCGAAACCGGCATCCTGCAAACGCTGGAGGAATTTATCGGTGCCGCCGATGGCGGTGCGGGTCTGTTCGACCTGTTCACGCACGGCTTGCTCATCGATTTTCACCCCGCGCTTGCGCGATTCCTGCCAGAGCAGTTCCTTGTCGATCAGCGTGTCCAGCGCGGCCTGACGCAGTTGTTTATAGGCTTTGGGGTTGCGGATGCTCGCCACGGCGCGGCCCTGATCCTCCAGGTACTCGGCGAAAAAGCGTTCCAGGCGGAACTCGGAAATCGCCTCGCCATTGACCCGGGCGGCCACCGGCTCATTGTTCGCCAGCGCCACCGGCAACCAGCATGTCAGCAGCAAACACAGGGTTTTGAGCTTCATGATCAGGGCCTCCGGTCAGGGTGTGGCAATAATCGGTTTGTAAGGAGCGACCAGATAAAAGTGCTGGTCGGGCAAGTCGACGGTAACCACATGCGCCCCGCTGAGACCCAATCGTCGGCCGGGGCCGAAGCTGAGCCGCGGGGTCAGGCCGGTGTCGAAGTCGTGCAGACCTTCGAGCGCCGCCACCAGTTTTTCGCGGCTGGCATCGCGGCCGGCCTGCTTCATGCCTTCGCTGAACAACAGCATCGAGGCGTAGGCGCCGACTTGCAGCACCGCATGCTGGGCGCCGAGGCCCTGATGTTCGCGCAACAATGTCAACGCCATCCGCCCGGCCTGGGTCCAGTCGCTGGGCACGAATGGATAAGCCAGAAACACCCGTCGGGAAAAACCTTCCGGCACTTGCAGCAGGTCCCCTGCCACCTGGCTGGATGCAGCGAACAGGTACGGCACCTGACCGGCGTTCTGCAAACCGGTCGCCAGACGACTGAAACCACCGCCGCTGCCCAGGTAAAACACCGAACGCGACCCCAGCGGCAAGCTGTCCGTTGCAGAGTCGTAAGTTTGCAGATGGATTTTTTGCCAGCCGTGATCCTTTAGATAACCGCCCAGCGCCTGCGCCGCCTGCACCTGCGCGGGGTCGTCGGGATAAGCAATCAGCGTCGGTCCTTGCAGCACCCGCAGACTGGCGGCGGCGTAGTCCGCCAGCGCGATCAACTGTTCGCGCAGACCCGGCAGCGGTTCGAAAATCTGCGGGCTGGCCTGCACCGGGCCGAGCAGCGACATGGCGCCGATCAGCGGCACACCGGACTGTTCCAGACGTGGCGCCAGTTCGCTGTCCAGTGCCGGGGCCAGCGGTGCGATCAAGGCAAAGACTTTCTCCTCCTCGATCAGCCGTTGCAGGGCCTGTTCAGCGCTGGCGCGATCCGGGCCGGGATCGGCCACGGTCAGGCGCAACTGCCGGCCGTGAATGCCACCGGCCTGATTGATCCGCGCGACGCTGCCGTTGAGCACCGCCGCGATGGTTGCGCCCTCCTCGGCCAGCGGCCCCTGGCTGGGCAGCAAGGTGCCCAAGTGCAAGGTCTGATCATCGAGCCCAGGATCGCGATCTTCGGCCAGGCGTTTGAGGTACGCCGTGAGGTTGCGCTGATCCTTCATCGACAGCAGAAAGCGCGGCATGCTCGGGTCGAGGCGATTGTTGCCGGGGTCGCGGCCCTGCTGGATCACCCGCGCCAGACTGCTGTCGGTGTAGGCCGGGTAATTGCGGCCGTTGACCTGCTGCTGACCGTGGATGCTGGTCAGCCGCGACCAGTTCAATTCCGGCGGACGCACCCCGCCTTCGGGCCGGCCGAGGCCGTCGGCGCCGTGGCAATTGGCGCACGGCAGGCTGGTGGCCGGCAGCAACACATCCGCCGCGCCGACCCGCGCCATGATCGGCTCACCGCTGGCAGACAAGCCTTCGCGGTACAGGCGCTTGCCGGCGCTTTCTTCATCAGTCAGCGGCAACGCGGCCGCGCCGAGACTGACGCCAGCGAGCAGGATCAGGGCGAGGACGCGGCGCAGGTTCATGGCGCGGACTCAGCGGCCGGCCACGGGCATTGTCAGCAACTGCAAGCGCTGGGCAATGGCGGCAGCCGGGGCATCGGGACGGATTTTGCTCCAGCGTTTGTTGGCGACGTCGCCGACGATCAGCTGGGTCGAGTGCTGCTCGGGCGTCGGTACGATCTGCCCGATGCGGCCCAGCACCAGGTCCATCTGCGCCTTGTCGCCGGTGAGAAAAAGCCAGTGAGGGTCATCGGCGCCCTGCTTCAAGGTGTAAGCCTTGAGCACCGCCGGCGTGTCGCGCAGCGGATCACTGGTAAGGGAAATGAAGGTGATGCCGTCGGCCTTGTCGCCCAGCAGCTCGCGGACTTCCTTGAGCTTGCGGGTAATCAGCGGGCAGGCGTCGTTACAACTGGTGAAGATCACATTGAGCAGCACCACGCGGTTGTGCAGCGCATCGCTGTAGAAACGCTGGACATCGCCGTGCTGATCCAGCAGCGGCGTGTCGGTGAACCAGGTTTTCGCGTCGTGAGTACCTTTCGCCGGTGCAGGCGCAGCGCTGGCCGTTGCCGGTGCGGGCTGCTCGTGGCCTTCGTGAGCCAGGGCCATGGCGCTGAAAATCCAGAAACAAACCGTCAGGGTGACCCAGTCCAGGGTTCTCATGGTTGTTGCTCCATGGCAATCGCGGTGTGTTTGGCGTGGGTGCGCAGGCCGCTGAGTTTCTCGACTTCCTTGGCCAGCAGTGCCGGGTCGGTGAAGCCGTAATAGCGCGTCCAGTGGCGACTGTTGCCGTCACCGACGAGGATCAGCGGCTGATGATTCTTGAAGTCACCGCTGAAACTGCCGAGGCCCTTGAGGGTGGCCGTGATCGATTGCGGCGAACCGGTGAGCCAGCTCCAGCCCGGGCCTTTCTGGAAGGTGCGGGCGTAATCCTGCAGACGTTTCGGGTCGTCGCGCTGCGGGTCGATGCTGATCGATACCAGTTGCACTTCGCCGCCCACGCGGGAGCCAAGCTGTTTCTGCACCTTGCCCATGATCGACGAGACCACCGGGCACACCGTGGTGCAACTGGTGTAGATGAAACTCATGACGACGATTTTGTTGCGCACCAGATCCTGCTCCAGACGCACGGTCTTGCCGTTCTGGTCGAGCAACGGCACGTCGGCGAATTTGACCTGGGCGTGCTCTTGCGTACTGGCGGCGGGCGCCTTGTGCCCGGCATGCTCGTCCGCCGAATGGGCCTGGGCTTGATGGATGCCGACGGCCAACAGGCAAAGGGTCAACACACCACGGGATGCAAATCGGTTCATGTTCTTTTCCTCGTCACTGAGTCTGGCCGGGCAGCACCCGGACACTGGCAAATGTCTTGTCGTCGAAACCGGCGCCCAACGATGCCGCGCGCACATGCAGGTACCAGGCGCCGCTGCGGTCGAGGGTCACCGGCGCTTCGTACACGCCGTCGGCGACTTCCAGTGCGGCCACTTCACGGGGCCGGGAAGTCGGCGCGAGGAAGTAGCGCAACTGCACGTCCTTCACGCCGCTGCGTTGAATCTTCTGTTTGCCCTGGACGATGCGGAAGCGCACCACGTAAGGGTCGTTGAGGGCCACGGCGGTCTTGTCCAGCAGGAACTCGACTTTTGGTGCACCCACGTGTTTTTCGGTCGCGCCGTCGGGCGCCACCAGCGCGGTGAAGCAATGAATGATGTTCGGCTGGTTGAGCAGGAACGCCACGTCGAAGCGCCCCGCCGCCGGCAGTTTCACCCGGGCGCTGTAGAGCCCCGGCGACACTTCGCGCAGGCTGCGGTCGATGACCAGCGCGGCGCGGGCGATTTGCCCCCGGTTGGGGTAACCGGACATCGGCGCGTTCATGCCTTCGGCGTAGAAGTAGGTGGTGTTGTCCACCGGATTCACCACGAACACCGCGTTGTCATCGCGCGATACGGCGAGGCTCGAGGCCAGCGGCAGATCCCCGGCCAGCCGTGGCGGCTGCGGCCCGGCTTCAAAACCCTGGGTAATCGGCTGACGCCCTTCGCCCAGCGATGACAGGTTGATCATGGTGACTTTCGGCGAGGCCAGTCCACGCACATAGGCGTAGGCCTGGGTGAACACCACTTGATAGGGTTCGGCCGAGACTTCCAGATCATGGATCGCCGAATCGTTGGCCGCGTCGATGACCGAAGCGCGGTTCTCCACCGTGTTCAGCACCACGCCGAAACGACCGTCGCCACTGAAGCCCATCGGGCCGAGGCCCTGTTGCAGCTTGATCACCCGGCGTACGGCGCGGCTGTTGCTGTCGATCACGGTGACGGTGCCGTCCTTGCCATCGGCCACGTACACCGCGCCGGACAACGGCGAGTAGGCCACCGACAACGGGCTGGAACCGGTCTTGACCTGTTGCAGCAGGCTCAGGCTGGCGATGTCGATGACACTGAGGGTGCCGTCGTCGCGGTTGCTGACGAAGGCGAAACGGCTGTCCTTGCTGAAGGTGATTTCGTGATGGCCGCGACCGGTCGCCAGGTGTTTCAGCGGTTTGAGGCTCTGGGTGTCGATCACCGTGACGCCGGACTCTTCAGTCTTGCTCGCGTTGTTGCCGACCCACAGCAGGCGCTCATCCGGTTGCAGCGCCACACGCACCGGTTGGCTGCCGGCGGCCACCGAGTCGAGGACCTTGAATTGCTCGCTGTCGATCACCGCCACTTCCCCCGCCGTCGGCATCGACACGAAGACCTTTTTGTTGTCCTTGGGCGTGACCCAGTCCATCGGTGATTGCTTGAGTTCGATCCGCGCCAAAGTGCTGGTGATGCCTCCCACCGAGACTGACGGATCGACCACCGAAACGCTGGCATCGCGGTTCATCACCAACAGGAAATAGCTGTTGAGGTCGAGCAGCGGCCGCGCGCCGATATTGGATTTCAGGAACGTGCCTACCCGCGACTTGCAGCTCTGATCGCGGCCCTGGGCCTGATCGGCAGCAAGGGTTTGCGGATCGATCCAGGCCCCCGGTGCTACACCGGACAACGGCTGGCCGGTCGCGCCATCGGTGACACGAAACTGCACGTCGGCGAACTCACCCTCACGCAACTGGCCGTCGCTGGCCAGCGGCTTCAGATCGAAGGCGATCGACACACCGTCGCGGGTCAGCACCTGCCCGGCGCCGGTTTGCGCCAGAGCAATCTCACTCAGCGTGAGCAGCGCGCCGGCCATCGCCAGCAGGCAGACGCCGATGATGTTGATGATCCTGTTCATGTCGCTCTCCCCTGACACATTGTCCGAAACACCACCGCCCTGTGGGAGCGAGCTTGCTCGCGAAGGCGTCAGACGCCTCACCCCTCGAAACCGAGTTGCTTTCATTCGCGAGCAAGCTCGCTCCCACAGTTTTTGCATCCACCGATCCATCGCATTCCAGCTACTGAGCAGGCGGCGCCGGCTCCGGCTCATTGGTCACCCGCAGCAATCCCCACAGCCCCGAGGTGTTGCCATAGGCGGCGTAATCGCGGAACAGGTAGTCCCCCGGTATCGCGTTGCTGCCCCCGGCGCTCGGGATCATGAAGCTGAAGTGCGCCGCCGGCAGGACGCTCTCGTGAGCGCCGATGTACATCGACATCGGGTTGTAGCCGAAGCGCACCGAACCCACGCCCGGCGTGCCCATCGGGTAACCGCCGGTGTCGCTCTTCTCGGCCAGGAACGGGTTGAGCGACCAGACGTGTCCGTCGAGCTGGAACGTCGTGCCGCGACTGCCGCCGCTCGGCATCAGAATGTGCGTACGGAACGGCTGACCCGGTTTGGCATACAGCACCGGCGTCTGCGGATCGCTCCCGACCAGCGCATTGCTGTAGGCCATGTGCGCGTTGGTCATGTCGCCGTAACCCGCGCCATCGGCATGGCCGAACGGCGCATCCGGAGCGAGGCCGAAGCGATACCACAGCGGCTCGGTCTTGTAGTTGATGGTCATGCTCGAGTTGTCCTGCGGATCGGTCGGCACGCCGAAGCCCTCGGCAGCGATGCCTTCGACCGGCCGGCCATTGGCCCAGCGGGTGTTCAGCGCCTTGTGCCAGACCATCGCGAAGTCGCGGTAGGTCGTCTGCCCCGGTGCGGTGACCGTGGCGTTGACCTTGCGTGCATCGTCGACCCAGGTCGCGCCGATCGGCAGGATGCTCATCGCACCACCCAGACCTTTTTGCGGTTGCTTGATCACATCCGCCGGGGTGATGTTCAGGCCACCGAACTCCACGGCCGTGGCGTTGATGTTGTCGACACTGCGGCCCAGTTGCGTGACCGGTTTGCCTTCACGCTCCAGGTGCCCGGCGTAGTACTGATAGGTACGGGTCGGGTAGGCGCCGCTGTTGCCAACCCGTGGCGGCACGGTCTGGATCGGGTTGGCGCCGACGTTGGCACCGTCCGACTTGGTGATGTCGTAGGCCAGCAACTGCGCGTGCAGACCGACATGGCTGGACGGCCGCATCAGGTTGTTGCTGAAGGTGGTCGAACCCAGACCGCTGTTGCGATCGCGCTTGACGATACCTTGCATCACGGCGGTTTGCGTCAGGTCGGGCATCACGCTCGGCAGACGGTTTTCCAGGGTGATATTGATGCAGTCCCCGGCCGCTGCACGCAGCACCAGCGGTTCGACCGGAATGCCGGGCTTGAGCTTGCCGCTGACCGGATCGAGGTCGGATTTGCGCACGTACAGGATCGCCGTCGGATCATGCAGCGGCCCGCTCTGGCCACCGATGGTGATGGTCTCGCCGTCCTCAGGATCAGTCACCGTGACCTGCGGGATGCTCACCGTGCGCGAGTTCAGCACCAGGGTGCCACCCGCCGGATTCAGCGGCCCGCCGACATGCTGACCGAGGCCGGCAGAGTCGCCGATGCTCAGGCCCAGCGAATTGCCGAGGATGTCGTTGGCCAGCGCCGCCACCACTTCATAGTTGCGCTGCACCGTCGGCCGGGTGCCGATGCCGTTGGGGTTGGCGCTGATCCTTGGGCAGCTGCCTTCAAACGCCACGGTGTTGCGCATGCCGGCCGGGTTCGGGTTGTTGGGGATGGCGAACAGGTCATTGCGTTTGGCCGTGTAGTTGCGCATCACGCCCCAGATCCCGCTCCAGTAGCCTTCGATCGAAGCGTCCATCGAGTACAGATAATCACCGGTGGTCGCGGCGGAACTGGACAGCATCGAAACGGGTGCGATGAAGCCCATCTGTTCAGAGATGCCGATCATCTGCGAGGCGCGCCAGCCAGAGTTGGAGCTGTTGCCGAAACCGGAACCGCTCTGCAGCCATTTCACGCCGTGCAGGGTGACGTTGTGCTCTTCCTCGTGGCCGCCGGCATGCACCCGCAGACGTACGTTGTCACCGGTGTAGGTGCGCAACATCGGGGTGAACGGATCGCCCGGCTCGCTGCCGCCCTTGTTGATGTGCGGCGGGAACAGGGTGGTGCCGCCGGTCGGTCCGGTGGCGGCCGTGACCAGGTTCGGCGCCAGGTTCATCGCCGGGATCGCGCGGTCGATGCGGCTTTGCATGGCGTAGGCCAGATCGCCGCCGAGGCCGTCGGCCTGCATGCCGCGCTTGCCGTCCGGGCCGACCTTGTTCGGGTCGTAGACCCGCAGGGCCAGCGGCTCGTTGCGATAGTTGACGACGAACATGCCGGGGTCATCCACGGAGATCGCTTGGGGGCAAGGCCGGCTCGGGCAGCCCGGCACCTGACCGCCCTGCACTTCCAGCACACCTTCGAGCAGGGTGCTGGCGTTGTTGCGCACCGGCGGGTTGATCGCGTAACGGAAGCTGTCGGCGGTGGCCGGGAACGCTTGCGGATTCGGCACGCCGTTGGGACCGGCCCCCACGTACACACCGGCTTCATAGGCGTGCTGGAAGTCGCTGTATTCGAGGAAGAACTCACGGAAGCTGTCGTTCTTGCCGTCGCCATCGAGGTCGCCGGTGTTGATCACCGCCTGCCATGAGGTCGGTCCGCCGTCCTGCCGCGCGCCGCTGTACAGAGGCTCGCCGGTTTCGGCGTGGAACCAGGTGGAACCGGCCGGTTCCGCCAGCACCGTGGCATACAGCCCGATCTGCTGGTGAGTCGATGGGCCGAGGTGGTCGTGGGTGAAGATGGTGCCCAGCCCCCGATCCACGCCCTTGGCATTGACTACCGGGTCGACGAACCAGCGTTGCATGGCCGTGCGCGCGCCCATCCAGTCACTGCGCCCGAACTGGCCGAAGAACGGATGCGCCTTGGCTTTCGGGCACGCCTGGGTGCCGTCGCGCGGATCGGTGCCTTCGCACTGGTTGAATTCGCGGATCGCGTGAATGCGTTCCTGAACAGCGCCCGGGGAGAGCACGCCGTCCTCGTAGTTCCAGCCGTTGGAGGAACCGTCGGCGGACGTCAGGTCCCACTTAGGCAGGTGAATATGCTGGCCGATCACGTCGGTCGGCGTGCGCACCTGATAGTCATCCATCTCGTAGGTGGCGGGCACCAGGTTGGTTTGCTGGTATTGCACGCAGTCGAAGGTGTTCATGCGCATCACCAGAGGTTCTGGCGGACGCTGCTTGGTGATCACCGGCCAGGCGTCTTCCCACAGCGCCAGAATCCGGGCTTGCGGGAAGTGGTAACCGACCTTGTTGTAGACCGCGTCGAACTGAATGTTGGCAGCCTTGTAGATGCGCGGGCGGTCGGCGGTGAAGGTCGAGGCGCCGACGAAGGACATGCCGTCCAGCCGATCGCCGCTGGCGAATTCACCGGTGCCGGCGCTGCTGGTCAGGCGCTTTTGCCGGTCGTCCATGCACGGTTCGTAGTACGGCGCGCCGGCAATCGGCAAGGCGCCGTTGGTGCGGAAGGCCTTGGCTACGATCTGATTGCCGGGCAGCAAGGCAAAGCTTGGGTGATCCTTTTTCGCGTGGAACGCCATCGCGGCCTGTTCCACTTCTGTGCCCTCTTCGGGCAGGTAAATCGGTTTGGCGCGGGTGACTTCCTTGGAGAAATCCAGCGACGTGGTCACGGTGTGTGCCTCGCCTCCAGCGGACACCCCATCGAGGGCGTGCCGCTGCAATCCGCCGTCCCAGCCGCCGGACTGATTCGGGTCGAGGTTGGCCCACAGCGCTTTGCCGCTGGCTTTCAAGGATTGCGCGGTGGCGGCGTCGAGCATGTCCAGCGGTGGGGTTGGCGGACGTTGCCCCACCGAACTTTCCATGCCGCCGATCCAGAATGGATAGCCAGGGTTTTTCAGGCTGCCGTCGGGGTTGCGGTTGGCTTCGCTGCGATCGACCAGTGCCAGGGAACCGATGGCCTGCGATCCACCGTTGCCGCCGTGTTGTTCGCCGTCGTCATCGCCCTCCGCTTCCTCATCGTCGTCATCGTTACCGGCGACCAGGGTTTCGCCGATTTTCGGCACCACCACCACTTTGCCAGGCATCGGGGCCATGGCTTTGCCGGGCAGCGGCACGACGGCCGGAATCGGCGTGCCGGCAATGATCTCGCCATCCGGCAAGGCCCGGGCACCCGCGGCGGGTTTACCGCTGCGCAGTGCGAAGGGCTCGCTGTGATAACCATCGGCGCCCTGTTGCGAAACTTCCAGCCGGGTGCCTTCTTCGAACACATCGTGCACCCGCCACATCGACCACATGCCCTGGGCGAAATGCGGATAGAAGTGGCAGTGATAGATCGCATCGCCGGCCACCCGGTTGCGGTTGCCGGAGCCGCCATTGGCGATCTCGTAGGTATAGCCGGCCCCCGGACCGATGCCTTGGGCATCGACGTAATCGGAGTTGTCGTCGTTGGGGTTGAACAACCACTGATGGCCGTGCAAGTGGAAGATGTGCTGTTCGTGGCCGTTGTGGGTGTTGCGGAATTTGACGAAGTCACCGATGTAGCTGTGGTTGACGTTCGAAGGCTCTGACGGATACAGGGCCATGGTGGCTTTGACGCCGACCTGATCGGCGCTCGGTGTCTGGCCGGGGGCGATGTTCTCGAGCCCGGTGTTGGCCGGCACGTCCACCAGCATCGCCACGTCACCGACGGTGTGCGAGCTGAGGAAGAATTCTTCGTAGGCGCACGACAGGCAGTCGTGCATCGGCCCCACGCCCAAGCGGTTGGCGACCACTTCCGCGCCCATGCCGCCGGAACCGTAGTTGATCATGAACGAGTCGCGGGTCGGCTCCAGCACATGGGCCATGACCGGGTCGGCCCAGTAGGCGGGGAATGCCTGGGTGGCGGCGGTTTCGTCCTGGAACTGCGAGGCGAAATCGCGAAACGGCTCGAGGCGGTTGGGGATCGCCGGGTTGCGTTTGCCCACCGACTCCAACGGATAGGTGCTGGCCGGGAAACTGCCGTCGGCATTGCTGCCCATGACAATCGCATCGCTTTCGCTGGAGATGATTTCGTTGCCGTCGACCATGCTGATGATCGGCGTGCCGGCCTTGCCTTCGCGCACCCACGGTTCGCGCTGCGGGTAGCGGGCCTGGTAATCGACAATGGGGTGACCGGCCGGTGTGCGGCCGGTGGTGGCCAGACGCATTTCTTCTTCGGTGAGGGTGTTGCGATAGGTGCGTCCCGACTTCGGCACCACCACGACCTGGCCGAACAGGCCATTGGCCGTATTTCCGGCCGCGCCCTCCCCGCCAAATGTCGCGCCGCGACTGCTGACGGCAAACGCCCCTTCGCGCTCGGCGTACAGCACGTACGAACGGCTCGCGCCCGGCGGCACCAGGGTGTTGGCGTTGCGCCCGGTGTAGGAGGAAATGTCGTCGATGCTGTTCACCGCTTGCAGGCCGTTGACCTGGAAACCGACATGGCGGTCGGCGACCTGCTCGTCGACTTTGAAAGCATCGGCGCCGTTGGCGTTCTCGGCGCCCTCCTCGCCTTCAGGGCCTTCGAAATGCTTGTTCGGGTTGGCCTGATAATCGAGCAGGTTCTGCAGGTTGATCGTCAGGCAATCACCGGCGGCCACCCGTAGCACCAGCGGCCGCGGGCGTTTGTCCGGCCGCAGCGAGACTTTGCCCGGCACCGCGCTGCCGCCACTGGCCAGCGAAACGTCATGCTCATCCACCACATCGCGGCGCAGCGCGTACATCATCCCGTTGGCATTCTGCGCACCGAGGCGGTTGAACATCAGCGGTTGATCGAAGGCGACGACGTTGGCCACCAGATTGCGCTCACAGCGCACGGTGGCGCTGGCCAGTTCGACACTGAGCATCGAGACCAGCAACAGCAGCCAGTTCAACAGGGACGGTGCGTGGTGAATGCCAACCATGATCGGAAACCTCGTAGTGGGTGCTCACAGGGAATGATTCTCGACAAACCCCCTGGAGCAATCCGCGTGCCACAAAAAATTGCTTTCCAGTTCAGCCAGTTACACAAGTCACTTGAGGATCCGGGGGATATTCCCCACCCGTTTCCCCACTTTTCCGGGCCGACGGTCTTGCCCCGATAGTGGGGAAAACCGGGCTTAGAGTTACAACGGCGCGTCCGCCGCCAGGCCCTGCAAACGCCGGTACTGACGCAGCACGCTGGGCACATAACGCTGGGTTTCGGCGAACGGCGGGATCACCCGACCACGACTGAGCACCGCGTCGGGCCCGGCGTTGTAGGCCGCCACCGCCAAGGCGATGTCGTTGTCGAACAGGGTCATCAGGCGTTTGAGGTACTTGGCGCCGCCCTGGATGTTGGCCTTGGGGTCGTAGACGTTTTTCACCCCCAGTTCCCGCGCAGTGTCAGGCATCAACTGCATCAGACCGCCGGCGCCTTTGGGCGACGTGGCGCCGGGGTTGTAATTGGATTCGGACTTGATCACCGCGTGCAACAACGCCTCGGGCAAGTGATTGGCGCTGGCTGCCGCCGAGACCAGTTCCGCGTAGGGCTGGTCGGCGATCATTTGCGGTTGCCGGTCAAGGCTGGCCAGCGGGGCATCGGGTTCGCGGATGACCCGTTCGTAGGTGCGTCCCGGGCGATGCACGTTGGACAGTACGTAGTCACCCTTGGCGTCCATGGAAACGAAGACATCCGCCTCGGCGACACCGCTCAGCAGCAAACAGCCGAGCAGTCCTGCAGTGAATGTGTGGATCATTGGACCTCCCCTGACAGGCCCGAAAAATTGGGGGAAATGCCCCACTGACCCGTCGTGAATCAGCCGTACGCAAGCACTGTGCCGATTCTTGAAAAGCCCGTAATACGGGGCCTGCAGCCCGAAGGCGGAATTTATCGGGGGGCTGAGCATGGCAATTGCATAAGCCCTTGTGGCGACACGGCTGCCACTCACGGGAGGTCATCATGAAGCTGCATTTTCGTCCGCGTACCCAACGCGGTTTCACCCTGCTGGAATTGCTGGTGGTGCTGGTGGTGCTCGGTCTGCTGGCCGGGATCGTCGCCCCCAAATACTTCGCCCAGTTGGGGCGTTCCGAAGTGAAGGTCGCCAAGGCGCAGATCGAAGGACTGAGCAAGGCACTGGATCTGTACCGGCTGGAAGTCGGCCACTACCCGTCTACAGAACAAGGCTTGCAGGCACTGGTGACAGCACCCAGTGACGAAGCGAAATGGACCGGCCCGTACTTGCAGAAAAAGCTGCCGCAGGATCCGTGGGGTCGTAACTACACCTACCGCTATCCCGGTGAGAACAGCGAATACGACCTGCTGTCGATGGGCAAGGACGGCCAGCCCGGCGGTGAAGGTGAAAACGCCGAAGTCACCAACTGGCAATAAGCGGAGCACAGCGCATGCGTTTTCATCTGAAGGCCGTCGGCAAGGCCGGCGTGGTGTCGCTAAGTGTAGAGGCGCCGGGCCAAAGCGAGGCGCGACGCATTGCTGAAGAGCAGGGCTTGCGCGTGGTCAGCCTGCACGCCGAGCGGCATTGGCGTTCGCTGCGCATGAGCAAGCGCGAGACCTTCAATCTCGTGCTGTTCAGCCAGGAACTGACCACGTTGCTCAATGCCGGTCTACCCTTGATTGATGCGCTGGAAAGCCTCGCGGAAAAAGAAACCGCACCCGCTGCCCGCAAGACCTTGAACGAGCTGGTTCGCCTGCTGTACGAAGGCAAATCCTTTTCCCAGGCATTGGGCCAGCTGTCGGCGGTTTTCCCGCCCTTGTACGTGGCGCTGGTACAGTCCAGCGAGAAAACCGGCGCGGTCGGCGATGCGCTGGGCCGTTACGTGAGCTATCGCCAGCGCATGGACGAGGTGCGGCAAAAGATCATCAGTGCCTCGATTTATCCATTGCTGCTGCTGGTGGTCGGCGGTGGTGTGGTGCTGTTTTTGATGGGTTACGTGGTGCCGCGCTTCAGTCTGGTGTTCGAAGGACTGGGCTCGAACCTGCCGTGGCTGTCACAGATATTGATGAGCAGCGGCATGTTCCTGCATGCCCATCAGGGTGAGTTTTTCGGCGCACTGGCGGCGATCGTCATCGCCCTCGCCGTGCTGCAGAAACAACCGGCGTTTCGTCGAGGACTGGATCGGCTCGTCGAAAAACTGCCCGCCGTGCACCAACGGATTTTCATGTACGAGCTGGCGCGGTTTTACCGTTCACTGGGGATTCTGCTGCAAGGCGGGATTCCGCTGGTGACGGCCATGGGCATGGTTCGCGGCCTGCTCACCGTGGCATCACGGGCGCGACTGGACCAGGCTTGCGAGCGGGTGCGCGAGGGTCAATCGCTGTCCACGGCGCTCGAGCTCAACCACCTGGTGACACCGGTGTCCCTGCGCCTGCTGCGCGCGGGTGAGCAGTCCGGCAACCTCGGACAAATGATGGAACGCAGCGCCGATTTCTATGACGAGGAAATCAGCCGCTGGATCGAGTGGTTCGTGCGTCTGTTCGAACCACTGCTCATGACCTTCATCGGCCTGTTGATCGGGGTGATCGTGATCCTGATGTACATCCCGATCTTCGAACTGGCTTCGAGTATCCACTGACCCCGGGGAACGGGTCGGATCAACCGCAGCAATGCAGATTCATGTTCCCCACCAAGACAACAAAGACGGAGAACGATATGCACATTCAAAAGCTCATGCTCGCAATGGCCATCGGCGCAGTCCTGTCGGCGTCTACCGTACTGATCCCGGACAACCTGTCAGGCGTGTCCAGCGTACAGGCCAAGGAAGGAGGAAGCGGCGGGGGCGGCAGTGGTGGCGGCGGTGGTGGTGGCAACGGGGGCGGTGGTGGCGGCAATGGAGGCGGTGGTGGCGGTAATGGAGGCGGTGGAGGCAACGGAGGTGGTGGCGGTGGTAATGGAGGCGGTGGCGGCAACGGAGGCAGTGGCGGACACGGTGGCAGCGGCAGCGGCGGTAACGGCGGCAGTCACGGTGGCAGCGGCAGTGGCGGCAACAGCGGCAGTGGCGGCGGCAACAGTGGCCACAGCGGCAGCGACCACGGTTCGGGCCATTCCGGCAACACGGCGTCTTCGGGCCGCAGCGGCACTCACTCCGAACCAGGTGACGACCACGGCGTACATCGTGCCGGCGAAATCGGTGATGACCATGGCGTACATCGCGCTGGCGAAATCGGTGACGACCACGGCGTACATCGCGCTGGTGAAATCGGTGACGACCATGGCGTACACCGTGCCGGCGAAATCGGTGATGACCGAGGCCTGCATGCCGCGGGCGAGCCCGGTGATGATCGCGGCGTACATGTCGGTGGCGAGCCTGGCGATGACAAGCGCGCAAACTGACTCACTTTGAAACGCACCACCTGTGGGAGCGAGCTTGCTCGCGAAGGCGTCGGTACACACAACCTCTTCGCAGGCAGACAGAGAGCTTTCGTCGGAACGCCGCCCGGAGCAAGCTCGCTCCCACAGTTATCGGCTACTGAAGCTTTCTGCGGCTATAGAATCGCGTCTGCCTTATCCAGCCGCTCCCGCAAAAACTCGATCAACGCCTGCACCGGCCGCGACGCCTGACGATGCTGCGGATACACCGCCGACAACGTCAGCGGCTCCGGCCGAAACTCGTCCAGCACCGGCACCAGCCGCCCATCCTTCAACGCCGCGCCAACGATGAACGTCGGCAGATAGGTAATCCCCATCCCCGCCACCGCCGCATCCCGCAGCAACTCACCGTTGTTGACGCGCATCCGCCCGGTGACGTTCACCAGCAGCGGCTTGCCCTGCCCCGCGTTGAACCGCCATTGCACCGAACGGCCGTGCCCGTATGGCAGACAATCGTGATCAAGCAAATCTTCCGGTTTCAGCGGTGTACCGCGTTCGGACAGATACGCGGGACTGGCGCAGTAAACCCGTTCGATGGACGCGATGCGTCGGGCGATCAGCGTCGAGTCCTCCAACACACCGATGCGCAGCGCCAGGTCGTAGCCCTCGCCCAGCAGATCCACCGGACGGTCGCTCAAGTCCACTTCCACCGTGACCTCGCGATAACGCTGCAGAAACGGCGGCAGCAGACAGCCCAGATGCGCCAGCGCAAACGACAGCGGCGCACTCACGCGAATCGCCCCGCGCGGCTCGGCAGTCTGTCCGGCAATGCCCTGCTCCACCGATTCCACTTCGCCAAGCAAGCGCAGCGCCGACTCGTAATAGCTCTGGCCCAGCGGTGTCACGTCCAGCCGTCGGGTCGAGCGGTTGAGCAATCGCACGCCGAGACGCTCCTCCAGTTGCATCAAGCGTCGGCTGACGAACTGCTTGGACAGGCCCAACTGATCGGCCGCCGCCGTGAAACTGCCGGAGTCCATCACCTGGCAAAAAATACGCATGTCTTCGAACGGGTTCATTGTCACTCTCTGGTTGACAGTTAAACGCTTTATAGCCGCTTTTTCACTTTCCGGCACCTCTTTAATCTGTGCTCACGGTGTTGCTGAGGCCTGAAGCCCAGCGCCACAGCAGCCCGATCCCAAGGCATACAAAACTCAAACGACTTAAAAAGGAATTGCACATGAACATCAAGAAAACCCTCGCTGCTTCCCTCCTCGCCCTGTCGATCGGCAACGCGTTCGCCGCTGAAGGCACTGGGGTCGAACACAACACCCAGGCCTTCCTCGACGCCCTCGCCGCCGGCGGTGGCAAACCGCTCGAGCAACTGAGCCCGAAAGACGCCCGTGCGGTGCTGACCGGCGCCCAGGCTTCGGTGAAGGTTGACCTGTCCGGCGTTGAAGTCAGCGACAAGGCGATCAAGGTCGATGGCCAGACGATCAACCTGAAAGTGGTGCGTCCGGCCAAGGTCAAAGGCGAGCTGCCGGTGTTCATGTTCTTCCACGGTGGCGGCTGGGTGCTGGGGGACTTCCCGACGCACCAACGCCTGATTCGTGATCTGGTGGTGGGTTCTGGCGCAGTCGCGGTGTATGTCGATTACACGCCGTCGCCGGAAGCGCAGTACCCGACCGCGATCAATCAGGCCTACGCGGCAACCAAATGGGTGGCTGAACACGGCAAGCAAATCGGTGTCGACGGCAAGCGTCTGGCAGTGGCCGGCAACAGCGTCGGCGGCAACATGGCGGCGGTCGTGGCGTTGATGGCCAAGGAACAGAAAACCCCGGCCCTGCGCTTCCAGTTGCTGATGTGGCCGGTGACCAACGCCGGGTTCGATAATGGCTCGTACCAGCAATTCGCCGAGGGCCACTTCCTGACCAAGGGCATGATGCAGTGGTTCTGGGACAACTACACCACCAACCCGGCCGAGCGTGCACAGATCCATGCGTCTCCGCTCAACGCCAGCGCCGAACAGCTCAAGGGCCTGCCCGCTGCGCTGGTGCAGACCGCCGAGTTCGACGTGCTGCGTGACGAAGGCGAAGGCTACGCCCGCCACCTTGATGCGGCCGGTGTGCCGGTGACCTCGGTGCGCTACAACGGGATGATTCACGACTTCGGCCTGCTCAACCCGCTGAACAGGATTCCTGAAGTGAAAGCCGCCGTGCGCCAGGCAGCGGCGGAACTCAAGACCCACCTGAACTGAGTGAAACCAATCGCCACACCTTCGGGTGTGGCGTTTTCTTTTGTGTCCGCCGGAGTTCACCTCATGAGCCTTTTTTCTGCCCACCTGCTGTCCTGGAGTGCCCTGTTGCTGGTGCTCGACGCCCTGCTCTGGCATCTCGCGCCATTCAAGCACCGCGCCCCACGGGTCGGTGTGCGACTGGTGCTGTTTCTGGCGTTCAGTGCACTGGTCATCAACGCTGGCGTCAGCCCGCTGCAGGCACCTTTGTTTGCCGATGACCCGGTGGCGCAACTCGGGGCGACGGCACTGGGGATTCTGTGGTGGCTGTACGCCGCGCGAGTGGTGACCGAAGTGTTCGGCCTGATTCTGATGCGCCGCATCGGCCACAGCGGCCGTCTGCTGCAGGACGTGATCGGCGCGCTGGTGTTTCTGGCGGCCATCGTTGCCGCCGCCGGTTATGTGCTGGATCTGCCGGTCAAAGGCCTGCTTGCGACCTCCGGCGTGGTGGCCATCGTCATCGGTCTGGCGCTGCAAAGCACCTTGGCCGACGTGTTTTCCGGCATCGTGCTCAACACCACCAAGCCGTATCAGGTGGATGATCTGGTGGTCATCGACGGCGTCGAAGGCAAGGTGCTCGACATCAACTGGCGCGCCACGCACCTGCTGACCAGCACCGGCACCCTGGCCGTGGTGCCGAACTCGGTGGCGGCCAAGGCCAAGATCGTCAACCTCAGCCGACCGAACAACCTGCACGGCGTGTCGATCAGCATCAAGGTGCCGAACCACATCCGTCCGCGCCGGGTACTCGACGCCCTCGACCGCACCCTGCAAGGCAGCAGCAGCCTGTTGCTCTCGCCTGCGCCTAAAGTGGTGCTGAAAGAGGCCGGCGAAGAAATGTCGGAATACGTAGCCAGCGGTTTCATCGCCGAACTGGGCAAGAAAAGCGAAGTACGCAATCAACTGTTCGACCTCGCCCACCGCCATCTCGAAGCCGCCGGCATCTCGCGGCACCCGGACGGCGTGATCGAACCTTCGAGCCGCGCTCGCGCGTTGCTCGATGAAGTGAAAATCTTCCGTTCGCTGAGCCATGAGGAACGCGATCGTCTTGCCGAATCGATGGTCGCGCAGCAGTACAGCGCCGGGCAGGTGGTGCTCAATCTGGAGGAAGTCCCAGACAGTCTGTTCGTGATCGCCACTGGCGTGGTCAGCGCTAGCGTGCCGGACGGCAACGGATTCACCGAGGCCGGGCGCATGGGGCCGAGTGAGGTGATGGGTGAGCAGAGCATTCTGGCGGATACGCCTTCGCAGGCAACGTTTACCGCGCTGACGTCTTCGATCATTTACCGCCTCGACAAGAACCTGACTCGTCAGTGCATGGAGCAGCGCAGTGAAGTGGGTCGGGCGTTGAATAAACTGCAGGCGGTACGGCAGCAGAACAGCCGGTTGGCGTTGATGGCCAAGCCTGCGCCAGTGAGGAAAGGTGGATTCCTGGGCTGGTTGCAAAAACGCTGAGCCCTTTTCAGAAGACAAAAAGAGGCCCGCCACTTTGGCGGGCCTCTTCGTTACAAGCTTACTTGGCAGTGAACTTGGTATAGCTGTTGATCAGGTTGCGGTAGTTCGGCAGACGCTGGGACAGCAGATTCGCCAGGCCTTCCATGTCGTTGCGCCAATCGACTTGCAGCTCGCAAGCCACGGCGAACCAGTTCAGCAGGTGTGCGCCGGCAGCGGACATACGCGCCCAAGCGGCTTGTTGCACGGTGGTGTTGAAGGTGCCGGAAGCGTCGGTCACCACGAACACTTCAAAACCTTCAGCGATGGCCGACAGGGTCGGGAACGCTACGCACACGTCAGTCACCACACCGGCGATGATCAGTTGCTTGCGGCCGGTGGCCTTGATGGCCTTGACGAAGTCTTCGTTGTCCCAGGCGTTGATCTGGCCTGGACGAGCAATGAACGGTGCGTCCGGGAATTGCTCTTTCAGCTCAGGCACGATCGGGCCGTTAGGGCCGCTGTCGAAGCTGGTGGTGAGGATGGTTGGCAGGTTGAAGAACTTGGCGATGTCGCCCAGTGCCAGCACGTTGTTCTTGAACTCGTTCGGCGAGAAATCCTGCACCAGCGAGATCAGACCGGTCTGGTGGTCGACCAACAGCACAACGGCATCGTCTTTGTTCAGGCGGCTGTAAGGAACGTTGCTCATGTGAAACTCCTCGATGGATGGGTTTTGCGGGGAGCGCCGGTCACGACGACCGGCGCTTTTTCAACGGAATCAGAAAGCGAAGCAGGAACAGCCGAACGCGCCCCAGAAACCGGCGAAGTCGCTGACCGGTGCGTTCGACAGACGGGCCTTTTCATGGCTGTGGGTATGCACCGCGCACGGACCGCTGCATTGGTGAACCTGCGCCTGCAACGGCGAGTTCGGGCGCCAGTGACCCGGGACTTTCACCACCGGAGACCAGTCCGGCAGTACCGGCACACTGGCCGGGCCGAGTTTTTCGAAGTCGCCGGCGGCGTACACGATCTTGCCGCCGACCACGGTCAGTACCGACTCGATCCACTTGATCGCTTCTTCCTCGACACTGAAGAAGTCCGCGCTCAGTGCCGCCAGGTCCGCCAGTTGGCCGACCCTGATCTGGCCCTTCTTGCCCTGCTCGGACGAGAACCAGGCGCTGCCGTGGGTGAACAGTTCCAGCGCGGTGGTACGCGGCAAGCCTTCTTCATACAACGCCAGGCCGCCCACGGTGCGGCCACTGACCATCCAGTACAGTGACGTCCATGGATTGTAGCTGGAGACCCGGGTAGCGTCGGTGCCGGCGCCGACCGGTACGCCTTCAGCAAGCATGCGTTTGATCGGTGGCGTGGCTTCAGCGGCTTGCTTGCCGTAGCGGTCGACGAAGTATTCGCCCTGGAACGCCATCCGGTCCTGAATCGCGATACCGCCACCCAGCGCCCTCACCCGCTCGATGTTCTGCGGGGTGATGGTTTCGGCGTGGTCAAAGAACCATGGCAAACCGTTGAACGGGATGTCGCGGTTGACCTTCTCGAACACATCCAGCATACGGCTGATGGATTCGTTGTAGGTGGCGTGCAGACGGAACGGCCAGCGCTGCTCGACCAGGTGACGCACCACCGGCTCCAGTTCCTGTTCCATGGTCTGCGGCAGGTCCGGGCGCGGTTCGAGGAAGTCTTCGAAGTCCGCTGCCGAGAACACCAGCATCTCGCCGGCGCCGTTGTGACGCAGGAAGTCATCGCCCTGATGCAACTTGACGCTGCCGGTCCAGTTCTGGAAATCGGTCAGCTCTTCTTTCGGCTTCTGGGTGAACAGGTTGTAGGCGATGCGCACGGTCAACTGGTCGTCTTTTGCCAGTTGTTCGATCACCTGATAATCGTCCGGGTAGTTCTGGAAACCGCCGCCGGCATCGATGGCGCTGGTCAGGCCGAGGCGATTGAGTTCGCGCATGAACTGACGGGTCGAGTTGACCTGATATTCCAGCGGCAGCTTCGGCCCCTTGGCCAGGGTCGAGTACAGAATCATCGCGTTCGGCCGCGCCACCAGCATGCCGGTCGGGTTGCCGTTGGCATCACGCACGATCTCGCCGCCCGGCGGGTTTGGCGTGTCGCGAGTGTAGCCAGCCACGCGCAGTGCGGCGCGGTTGAGCAGCGCGCGGTCATACAGGTGCAGGATGAACACCGGGGTATCCGGCGCCGCCTGGTTGATTTCTTCGAGAGTCGGCATGCGCTTTTCGGCGAACTGGAATTCGTTCCAGCCACCCACCACGCGCACCCATTGCGGGGTCGGTGTACGGTCGGCCTGATCCTTGAGCATGCGCAGCGCATCGGCCAGCGACGGCACGCCTTCCCAACGCAGTTCGAGGTTGTAGTTCAGACCGCCACGAATCAGGTGCAAGTGCGAGTCGTTGAGACCGGGAATCACGCAGCGGCCCTTGAGGTCGACCACTTGAGTGCCGGCACCTTTGAGCGCCATTGCCTCGGCATCGTTACCGACGGCGACGAAGCGCCCGTCCTTGATCGCCACGGCGCTGGCGAGCGGTTTTTCGCGGTCTACCGTATGAAATTGGCCATTGAAAAGAATCAGATCGGCGTTCATCGCAGTTCCTTCGAGATAAGTGAAACGGAGCCCGGACGCGCCGCTCAGCGCGGCGGGTTGGCATTGGATTCAAGGTGTTTGTGTGACTGACCGGCTTCAAGCCACGGCGCGAACAGTCGGGTCACGGGTGGCATGAACACGTAGACCACCGACAGCACGATGGTCAGCGTGATCAGGAACGTGGCCACCACGTAGTTGGACAGAAACGCGTTGAGTTGCAGCAGCGGGCCCCAGATCAACGGCACCAGCAAGGTGTGCGGCAGGATAACCAGCAGCGTCACCACGGCCTGCTTCCAGCGCGGTGGTGGCGAACCGGCCTCGGCCGTCGGCGTGAACCAGAATTCGCTGGCGGTATTGACTTCGGTCTGGTCGCCATCGGCGAGCATCGGCGCGGCTTCATCGATCAGTTTCTGACGCTGCGGCGAGTCGAGCCAGCGCTGCATGGCGTCGGTCGAGCAATAACGCAGCACACAGGTGAACAGCGCGAGCCCGCCCTGCTGGCTGCGCATCACGTCCACGCCCAAATGCCCTTCTTCGCGCCCCGCCACACTGACGATGTTGCGCAGCCAGGCTTCGTACGGCTGTTCAAAACCGGCCTTGACCCGATGCTTGACGATCAACGTCACGGTTTCATCGGCTCCCGGTTTTTTCAGGGACTGGGTATCAGGCATAACGGAGCACTCCGGGCAAACGAACATTGAGCGCCAGCCGTCCGGGCCCGGCGATCAGAACAGTGGTGAACAGAATCAACAGCAACCAGCCGAACTGCCCTTCGGCCACACTCCATTGCGGATGCACAAGCAGCAGCGCCACCAGCAGCACAAACAGAATAGGCAAGCAGGCCAATCTCACCAGTAACCCGGCGACGATCAGCAGTGGACAGAGGACTTCGGCGAAGATCGCCAGGATGAGCGTGAGGTGGGCACCGAGGTGGAACGGGTCTTCGATCAGTTGCAACTGCGCGGTGAAGTCCAGCAGCTTGGGCAAGCCGTGGACGAACAGCAGAAACAATCCGCCGGTGACCCGCAGGAACAGCAGGCCGAGGTGTTGCGCCTGGTCATTGCGTTGTGCCGCGTTCATGGGCCCATCCTTGATCAATCATTGCAGGTAATGGTGCAACGATTGATCGGGGGGAAATTGGATGGGTGTGCTCTCTTTGGCGTGTTCAGGGCCGGAACCGTGATCGTTCCCACGCTCCGCGTGGGAATGCAGCCCGGGACGCTCCGCGTCCCCAAGAGCGGACGCAGAGCGTCCATAGAGGCATTCCCACGCAGAGCGTGGGAACGATCAGGTGAGCAGGTGAGCAGGGTGACTAGGGGATCAGGTTACAGCGGCGCCTCAGACTTCAGTTCCAGATCATCCAGCGCCCGGTTTACAGCCAGCTCACCGAGCATGATCAACTGCGCAATCCCCAACAGCACATGCCGCTGCGATCCGTCCACCAGCCCGGCGAAGTCGGTGGCCATGGTTTTGGCACAGGTCAGGGTTTCGCAGGCGTCGGCCAGCAGTTCTTCGCTGTCGATACCGGGCGCTATGAGGTAGCGAGCGTTGGGTTTGAGCAGAGGTTTTCTGGGGAGAAGCGGATTGCGGTAGTGATCGAGAGCGCGTTCGGCGGCTTCGTGGAATTTCTTTGAATCGAGGGTTTCGTAGGGCGAGGTTGTGTCGGTTTCAGGCGGGTTTGGCGTGGGTTTGATCATGGTCGCATCTCCAGAGTCATTGAGCTGCCACGATTCGCTGCGATACGAAGGGGGTGGCAGCCATACGCGGGTCGCAGACCGGGACTCTAGAACCGGCAGACCCGAGGGTCTCCCACGTACAGCCGCCATAAAACCGGAGGATGTTGTGCGTCCAGAGATCGCGGGCTGCGAGACCCGATCGCTGATTCGTCAGCGACCCGAAAACGATAAGACCCAGCTACAAGGCACACAAGCCGGCGGATTCTGGCGTACACGTAGGCAAAGGCGCAAGGCGTTGTGGCTCCGGACGTAACCATAAACACCTTTCAACACCGCGCTAAACTGCCGGAATGTCCAGCGTCACCGACATGAACTGACTGATCCGCGACCGCAGCCATTTCTCCGCCGGGTCGTTGTCATGCACCCCGCTCCAGGCCATCGACAGTTGCGCCGCATCAATCGGAAACGGTGGATCTTCAGCCCGCAACGCACAGCCTTCGACCAGTGCGCAGGCTGCGTAATCCGGGACGGTAGCGATCATCTCGGTGCCCGCCAGCAAGGCGCGCAAACCGCTGAACTGCGGCACGCCAAGCACCACACGGCGGGTGCGGCCGACCTTGGCCAGGTCCATGTCGATGTTGCCGCTCAGGTCACCTGAGAACGACACCATCGCATGAGGCCGCTCACAGTATTCGTCGAGGGTCAGCGGGCCTGGGCGGTTATCGCCGCGCAGAACCTTGCAGGGAATATCGCGCAGTTTCTTGCGCTTGGCGTTGGCCGGCAGATCGGTGGTGTAGCTCACGCCGACGGAGATTTCCCCCGACGCCAGCAGACCCGGCATCAACAGGTAATTGGCGCGACGTACCACCACGACAATCCCCGGCGCCTCCTCCTGCAACTGACGAAGCAGCGGTGGAAACAGACCGAACTCGGCGTCGTCCGACAGGCCGATGCGAAACACGTCGCAACTGGTGGCCGGATCGAATTCCTTCGCCCGGCTGACCGCGCCGGAAATCACGTCCATCGCCGGTTGCAACTCCTGGAGAATCGCCAGTGCCCGCGCCGTCGGCTCCATGCCGCGACCGTTGCGCAGCAGCAAAGGATCGTCGAACAGGTCGCGCAGTCGCCCCAGCGCCGCACTGACCGCCGGCTGGCCCATGAACAGTTTTTCGGCGACGCGGGTCAGGTTCTTTTCGAACATCAGCGCTTCGAAAATCACCAACAGGTTCATGTCGACGCGGCGCAGATCGTTACGGTTCATTGGGCACGTTTTCCTTGTTTTAGCCTGACGTGGGAGCTGGGCACTTTACTCGATCAGCGGCACTTTGGCCGCGCGTTTGTATGGGCCGTATTCCACCGGTACCCACTGGAAATGTTTTTCCACGGTGGTGATGTGGCCGATACCCGGAAACGGCAAATGCGCGGCCGTCACCCAGGTTTTGCTCGCCGCCGCTGCACTGAACACCGCGTTGCGGCTTTTGATCGCTTGCTGATTGTTGACGTCGAAACTGATCGACACTTCGGGATGATCGAACTGTACTGCGAGGTTGTGCACCAGGTCGCCCATGAACACGATGCTCTGGTTCTGCGAGGTAAAGCGGTAGGTCGTGCTGCCCGGCGTGTGCCCAGCTTCAAGCGTGGCCTCGACCAGCCCCGGCAGCGGCGACTCGCCAGCGGAGAAAGTCTTGAACCGCCCGGCGGCTCTATAGGGCGCGGTGGAGTCCTGAGCGATCTTGAAGAATTCCCGGGCGCCGGCCGGGACCTTGGCCATTGCCTGCGGATCGAGCCAGTAGTCGGCTTCAGCCTTGGCGGCGTAGACCGTGGCGTTGGCAAAGATCGGCTGTTGCTGGCCGTCGACCAGTCCACAAACGTGATCCAGGTGCAGATGGGTCAGCAGAATCGCATCGACCTGTCCGGGCTTGTATCCGGCGGCCTGCATGTTTGCCGAGAGCTGGCCGGCGGTGGCGCCGATGCACTGCCCCGCACCGGTATCGACCAGAATCAGTTGCTTGCCGGTATTGACCAGAAACGCATTGAACGCCGTCTGCACACCCGGCGTTTCAATCGAGCGGCGGGCCAGCAGCGCGCGGATCTGACTTTGGCTCATACCCTGCAAAAGCTTTGGCGAAAGATCGTTGTAGCCGTCGAATAGCGCCGTGACTTCATAATCGCCCAACGCCAGTCGGAAATAACCGGGTGCCTGCGTACCGATCTGTGGTGCCTGCGCCATGGCACTGCTCATCACGCCGGCAAGCGCCAGGCCCGTCACTGCGCTGAACAATCCTTTCATGCCTATCCCCTTGGTCCAGCCCGAAACTGCGGCCCCCAATGGCCCGCCCGTCCTTGTCATCCTGCCTGCCCTGCGCCACGAGGACTTGCAGCGGTGTGCTGAGTTCAGGTTCCGCCAGCGTAATTAACAACGTTTAACTCGTCAGCCCTCGCCCCTCGCCGAACAATGAAACTCTCTGCGCAGCGTTGTTTTTTGAACCAAGGGAACGCTCGACAGCGCATTCCCCCCGACACGGACCCTTGCCATGGCTCATTCACAGCAAACCGTCGCCCTCGCTCCTGCCATCGAATCACGCAGAACCGCCACAGGCGGGCTCAGTCCGCAGCGGGAGCGGCTGGTAAAACAATTGATCCTCGAACGCCTGGGCGACAGCCTGGAAGTCACCGAACTGGCCAGTGCCTGCTCACTGTCACGCAGTCACTTTTCCCGGGCGTTCAAATGCAGCACCGGGTATTCGCCGCAAGACTGGATCCGCACCCAGCGCATCGCCCGGGCCAAGCTGCTGATCCAGCACACCAACCACAGCCTCACGCAGATCAGCCTGGAATGCGGCTTCTGCGATCAGGCGCACTTCTGCCATATCTTCACTCGCAGCGAAGGGATCAATCCGTTTGCATGGCGCTGTCAGGTCATGAAAAACCGCTGAGCCGCTGTCACCGCTCGACCAGCCGTTCAGCCAGTTGCGCCACGCGCTCCCCCAGGTGCGCTGCGGTCAGCCGATCCTCGACGGGCGGCGATTGCCCGGGCGGTTGTTCGACACAGGATTGAGACATGGCACCCAGCGAGCTGCCGAGGCGGTTCAACTGACCGTCAAACGTGCCAGCGAAAGCGCGTGGTGGCAGCAGGTCAAGACCGACCCAGATCATTGAGTGCTGAGCGGCGAACACGGCCATTTGCAGCAAGGTGTTGAGTTTGTCGCCGCACAGATTGCCGGAGTTGGTGAAACCCGCCGCAAGCTTGTTGCGCCAGGGCTTGGCCAGGTAGAAAGGTGCGGTGGCCTCCATGAATTGCTTGAAGGCTGCCGACGCGCTGCCCATGTAGGTCGGCGCGCCGAAAATGATCGCGTCGGCGCGGTGCAGAACCTCCCAATGCGCCTCCACTTCCTCCACCGCTATCAACCGGCAGGTGCTGCCCGAATGGCGCTCCACGCCCTGGGCCACTGCGTCGGCCATGACCCGGGTGTGCCCGTAGCCACTGTGATAGACCACCACTACCTTGCTCATTGCAGCGTCCCCCGGACGTATGCATTCCATTGCCCCGAAGTCTTGGGGTAGCACGGTCACACGACGAGTTAATCGTTGTTAATTTTCTCCGGCTATCGGATGAATCGACAGAGGTTTCAGCCTTTGAATACAGTGGGGCTGCAACGGTGAACTGACGGATGTCGAAACACCGGGCCTACGCGCCAGTTGCTTTGAAGCACAATCCTGAGGAATATGCTCGGATACCGCGGATCAGACGGCTTGCGTGACCCTCAAGTCGCTGTCCGCCCTGCCCGTCATACGTTCTTCACGACAAAGGGCCAGGATTAAAAAAGCAGTACAGGAGTGAGCGGTTGAGTCTTTCCCCGAATCAGGCCCTCGGTTTCGGCCCCTATCGGATCCATCCAGGTCAGCGACTGTTGCTGGAAGGCGATCAGCCTTTGCGTCTGGGCAAGCGCGCCATGGACATTTTGCTGATCCTGCTGGCCAGCGCCGGCGAGGTCGTGAGCAAGCAGCAACTGATGGCCGGCGTCTGGCCGGACAGCGTGGTGGAAGACATCAATTTGCGGGTGCACATGGCGGCGCTGCGCAAGGCCCTCGGCGACGGTCAGGCCGGGCAGCGTTACATCGTCACCGTGGCGCAGCGCGGCTACAGTTTTGTCGCGCCGCTGATACTGCAATCCATCGAACAACGCCCCGCCGCCGACAACATGGGTCGGCATAACCTGCCGCTGCGTCGCACGCGAATGATCGGTCGCCAGCCGCTGGTCGAAAACCTGCTGACGCAACTGCCGCGTCAACGCTGCATCACCCTCGTCGGCCCTGGCGGGATCGGCAAGACCACCGTGGCCTTGCGCGTTGCCGAACAGTTGATCGGCCGCTACCGCGACGGCATTCGCCTGCTGGATCTGGCACCGATCAACGACCCCGCGTCCATCTGTTCGCACCTGGCCGGCCTGCTCGATCTTTCATTGCACGCCAGCGAACCACTGACCTGTCTGGTCAATAGTCTGCGCGAGCGGCAGATGTTGCTGGTGATCGACAACTGCGAACACCTGATCGATGCCGTGGCGCTGATCAGCGAAAGCATTCTGCGCGGTGCACCCCATGTGCATATCCTGGCGACCAGCCGGGAAAGCCTGCGGGCAGAAGGCGAGTTCGTGCAACGTCTGGAGTCGCTGGACTGTCCTCCGCCGATTGCTGTGCTTGATCGCAAACAAGCGATGGAGTTTTCCGCGCTGCAGTTGTTTGTCGAGCGGGCGACGGCGGCCCATGAACATTTTGATCCGAACGATGCCGAGCTGCTGTTGGCAGTCGAAATCTGTCGGCGGCTGGATGGCATTCCCCTGGCGCTGGAACTGGCTGCCGCCCAAGTGGCCAGTCTGGGGCTGGACGGTCTGCTGACACAGCTTCAGGGCCGATTGCCGGGAGCCCTCCAGACCCGCCTCGGCCGGCACGAGACACTGCGCGCCACACTCGACTGGAGCTTCAATCTGCTCGACAGTTGCGAGCAAACCTGTCTGCGCCGACTGGGCGTGTTTCGCGGGGCCTTCACACTGGAATCTGCGGCGGCGGTCATTGTTGGCCAGGCAATCGAGCCCGATGAAGTGTTGCCCTCGATTTCGCAACTGGTCGCAAAATCACTGCTCAACGTCGAGGTCGGTGATGAGGAAGTGTTCTATCGACTGCTCGACACCACTCGCCGCTATGCACTGGAAAAACTCGACCACGCAGGCGAACTCGGCGAAACCCGTGAGCGTCACGCAGAACGCTGCCTGACACTGATGCATCAGGCGCAGGCCGATTGGGAAAATACGCCGACCGAGCTGTGGATCGAGCGCTATACCCGAGGTCTGGAGGATTTGCGCGCCGCACTGGACTGGACGCTGAACGAAGAGGGTTCGCGACACCTGGGTGTACAGCTGGCCGCAACGTCGGCACCGCTCTGGCAAGAGTTGTCACTGCTGAGGGAGTACGGCGGTTATGTGCGCCAGGCATTGGCGTTGATCGAATCCTCGGATCAACCCTGCCCGCGAGTTCAGATTGCCTTGAAACTGGCCCTCGGCAGTGCCTGTTACCACACCTGGGGGGGCACTGCCGAAACCATCGATGCCTTTGTCAGTGCCCGCCTGCTGGCACAACAGCACAATGACATGGCCGGACAACTACGGGCGGTATCGGGACACATGGCGGTCAATCTCAGTTGTGGCAATTACCAGATGGCACTGCAGCAGAGCGAACAATTCGAAAGTCTCGGCGTTCACGGTGATGCGCAATTGTCGCTGAGTACGCACCGGTTGAGAGTGCTTGCCCTGCATTACGCCGGGGATCAGCATCAGGCACGGATTCACGCCGAGCAGGTGATTCAACGCATGGCCCACAGCGGTCATCTCAATCGCTTCACCCATGGTTTCGGCGTGCAGTATGACCAGAGCGTCGCGTCACTGACCGTCCTCGCCCGGGTGCTGTGGCTGCAAGGCTTTCCCGAGCAGGCCTGGCGCACCGCGCGACAGGCGCTGGACATCGCCGTGCAAATCAACCACGGCACTTCGATCTGTTACACCCTGGCACTGGCTTCCTGTCTCATCGCCCAATACAACGGCGACCACCAGAACGCTCGAGCCTTGCTGCAACTCTTGCTGGAGCAAGCCCAGAAGCATTCAGTGCTGTTGTTCTACACCTGGGCCCGACACTACGCGCTGGTCATTGATGCCGACGCGGCACCGTCTGTTCCTGCGTCTGATAGTGGTCTGGTCAGGGAAATCATGGTGACGCTGGACAGTGGTTTCGTTGACGATGCGCTGTTGGAACGTGCGCGTAACGGGGCGGCGGGATGGAGTACGGCGGAAGTTCTGCGGGCCAGGGCCGAGACGATGCTGGCGGGTGAATCGCCTTGCGCCCACTCGGTCGAAGGCATCCTGCAGCAAGCGCTGGACGTTGCCCGCAGCCAGGGCGCTCTGGCCTGGGAACTGCGCAGTGCAACGTCACTGGCACAGTTGTGGCAGCAGCAATCACGTTACCGCGAAGCGCTGGATCTGTTGACGCCCGTTTACCAACGCTTCACCGAAGGCTACGCCACACCTGACTTGCGCAAAGTGCGCTCACTGATCGACCGGTTGCGCATTCAGTCCGGCGCCTGAGGTCAGACGCGTCCGCCCCATGTAACGTGCATGCAGGTGTTCGAATTCACTGCGCTCGCCACCCTGTTCAAGCTGTTTGCGGGCAAAGCGGCGAATGGTATTGAGCATTCGGTAACGCACCGCGCCATTGGCTCGCTCCGTCGTCAGCAACGACTTGGCCGCCAGCCGTTCAACAATTGCCGCCAGCGTCGAAGGCGGCAATTGCACGCAACTGATCACGCCAATGGCGACATCCAGGGTGAAGGCCATCTTGAACACTGACAAGCGTTGCAGAACGCGTTGCTCCTGATCGTTCAAGCGTTGATAGCTCCAGTCGAGTGCCGCTTTCATCGACTGATGACGTGGTACGGCCGTGCGTCTGCCGAGACTCAAGACTTGCAGACAATTGTCCAATTGTGCCTGTAATCCGACCATTGCCAGCGCGTCGATCTGGGCCGCCGCCAATTCGATCGCCAACGGCAGACCATCGAGACGCCGACAGATATCGCGTACGGCCCCGAGATCCTGTTCACGCAAACTGAAGCCGTGTTGTCGCGCACGGGCGCGGCTGACGAACAGTTGAACAGCCGAATAACCCATGGCGTCGTCAACGCTGGTTATCGCCGAACTTTTCGGAATCACGAGGGGCGGCAGCTGCTGTACGGTTTCAATACCAAGATTCAGGGCCTCGCGGCTGGTGACGAGAATCGACAGGCGTGGCGCGGCGGCGAGCAAAGTCTCGACCAGATCTGCGCAGGTTTCTCGCACGCGGTCGCAATTGTCCAGCACCAGCAAGGCATGGCGCGCAGTCAGTGAGGCGAAGTCGGTTTCGAGTACTTGCAACAAGTGGTCGACAAGCGAGGTCTTTTCGTCGATCAGCGAAAGATCTGCCTGCCATGCACCGTCACGAAAATGCTGCAGTAACAATTCCGCTGCGCGCAGTGCCACTGTGCTTTTGCCGACACCGGCAGGCCCCGTTATCGTCATCAGCCGGGACAATGGCAGTTGCCGCACCAGACCGCCAATCAGCGAATCACGACCGGTGACAGGCGTCAACCTGGCGGGCAGGTTGTGCTGAGGCGCCTGCAGACTTTCAAACACCACTTGCGCGTCGCTGTCGCCATGCACAGGGGCAACGAAACTGTATCCACGCTGCGGCACGTTGATGATGTAGCGCTGACCATTATCGCCATCGCCAAGCGCCCGGCGCAGGGCAGCGATGTGCACCCGAAGGTTGATCTCCTCGACCACCGATGTCGGCCAGACCAACGCAATCAATTGTTCCTTGTCGACTACCTGGCCGGCGCGTTCGACCAGTACTTGCAAAATGTCCAGCGCACGACCGCCCATGCGCAATTGTCGATCCCCTTCGAGGATCAGGCGTTGGCGCAAATGAAACGCATAGGGGCCGAAGCGCAAGACCGACGCCGCGTGCAACTCGTTAAGGTTGTTCATGACCATTATCTTGGCAGGCCTCGATGACGGTACAACCACCTTGCAGGGCGCAGCACGGACATCCGGGTGCGCTCGACGGACAGAAACGCTCTAGCTGAACTGTTCGCGGTACTGCGCCGGCGTCAGACCGAGTTTTTCGCCGAACAGAAAACGCATGTGCCGCACACTGCCGAAACCGCTTTTGTAGGCCACCGTCTTCAGTGGCAAATCGCTGGTCTCCAACAAATTGCGGGCGCAATCAATGCGTGCACTCTGCAGGAATTCCATCGGCGTCATACCGACTTCACGAGCGAATACCCGGGCAAAATGCCGCGCACTCATGTTCGCCAGACCCGCCATACGCTCAACGGTGAACGCTTCTTCGAGGTGCTCCAGCACATGGTTCTGAACCCGGGTGATTGGCGTTTCCTGGGGGGCCACCGCAGCCATCAACGGGCTGAACTGCGCCTGGCCGCCCTGACGTTTCATCACCACCAACAGCACTTTCGCCACATCCTGCGCGACTTTTTTACCGTGATCACGAGCCACCACCGCCAGTGCCATATCGATACCGGCCGTGACACCGCCGGAGGTAATGAGATTACGATCTTCAACGTAGATCTGATCGGTTGCGACCGACGTATCGGGAAAACTCTTGATCAGACGCTCGGTGTAATTCCAGTGGGTGGTCGCGCGAAAGCCTTTGAGCAGGCCAGCATGGCCAAGCACGAATGCACCGGTGCAGATCGAACCATAGCGCTCACTGCGTCGGACCGCTCCCGGTAGCCAGGCCAGCAGCGAAGGGTGCTTTTCGTTGTAGGCTCCCGGGCCACCGGGCACCAGCAACAGATCAAACCTTTCCTGAGCCTCATCGATATGCCGGTCGGCCTGCACCACCACACCGTTCGAGGCACGCACCGGCCCGTGCTCGGTGCCGAGGGTCATGACCCGATAGTGGTCAGGTGCTTTCAAGTAGCGGTTTGCAACCGAAAACACTTCCAGCGGCCCGGCCATGTCGAGCAGGAGAAAATCGGGAAATAACACCATCGCTACAGTTTTCATAGGGAAACATCACTGAAATCAATGAACAGATATAGATAGAGGCATTATCACGAAGTAACACGCGAACGCGGTGAAAAAAACGTCGAGCGATCGAGAATCTGTCAACTTAAACGAGACAGTATTTCAATTTCCATCTACTTATTGCACGAATAGATAGACAGTAACCTTCTCCTCACTCGGACGAATCAACGTCCTGAAAGGAGATTTCATCATGCTGACCCTTCGCAAAGCTTCCGACCGTGGTCTGGCCAATCATGGCTGGTTGAAGTCGTTCCACACCTTTTCCTTCGCCAGCTACCGTGACCCGCGTGAACAGGGTTTTTCCGACCTGCTGGTGATCAACGATGACCGCGTCGCCGCCGGCAAAGGCTTCGGCCAGCACCCTCACCGTGACATGGAGATTTTTTCCTATGTGCTCGAAGGTGCGCTGGAACACAAGGACACCCTCGGCACCGGTTCGGTGATCCGCCCCGGCGATGTGCAACTGATGAGCGCCGGCAGCGGCGTGGCCCACAGTGAGTTCAACCATTCGGCGACCAAGCCTGTGCACTTCCTGCAGATCTGGATCGTACCGGACGTCAGCGGCGCGAAACCGCGTTACCAGCAAGAGCACTTCAGCGAACAGAAAAAACGCGGTCGCCTGCAACTGATCATTTCGCCCGAAGGCAGCCACGGCTCGCTGAAAGTGCGCCAGGATGCACGAGTGTATGCCGGACTGTTCGATGGTGAGGAAAGCGCCACCCTCAAGCTGCCTGCCAACCGCTATGCCTACGTGCACGTTGCTCGCGGCAGCGTTGAACTGAACGGCGTGCAGTTGAAGGAAGGCGACGGCGTGCGGGTTCGTGAAGAACAGGCACTGACCCTGAGCAATGGCCAGGATGCCGAAGTCCTGGTGTTTGACCTGCGTCCGCAGGAACTGCCGGAAATGCCATGAGTCGGTGGTTTTCATTGCTCGAAAAAACGGCCTTCGTTGAAGGCCGTTTTTCATTCTGCAGGCAAGGTCATCAGCACTGCCGGCGCGGGATTTCCGGCCTCTTTCACCGACTGGACCATTGCCAGGGTTGTCTGCATCGTGACGAGCACATTTGCCTGATTCGCGTAGTAGGAGCCGACGAGAATGGCAACCATCCCCAGAAAATGTACGGTGGTCGCGGCCCAGTAGTTCGCCTTGTTCGTCGAGACCATTCTCATGGCCTCGTCTATACGCTCCAGGGATCGATCCATACGAGCCGTCATCAATGCATAACGTTTGTCGCGCTCCTGATGAACCTTTTCCTGCGCCAGACGAATTCTTTGCTCAGTCTTCTCTCGCTCCAGCCAGGCTTTTTCATTGGCCTTTTCCCTTGCCAGCCGAATCCCTTCTTGCTCCTGGCGAAGGTCCTCCAGATACCGCTCCCGAGTCAGGCGGACTTCTTCCTGAGCCCTCTCTCGCTCCAGCCGAGCCTCTTTCCGAGCCTGCTCCTGTTCCAGTCGAACCTTTTCCTGAGACCGCTCTCGCTCCAGTCGAGCCTCTTCCTGAGAGCGCTCTCGCTCCAGCCGAGTTGCCTCCAACTCCAGTCGAGCAGCTTCCTGCGATTGCTCCTGCTCCAGCCTCACCTTGTCTCGCTCGGCCTGCTGGGTCAGAAAGCCATCGATCTTGGCGGACATGGATTCGATCCGTGCGTCGATTCTTGTCTCGATGACCTCGATCCTGGCGCTGAATTCGTCTCGCGTTATGTAGTTCATAGACTCAGTACTATCCGTTTGCCCGGCCATGTCGCTTGCTTGAAATTGGCTGAATTCCCTTGCAATCAATTCCGCACCTCTGACGTTTATCAACACTTCCCTGGATTGATCACCTCGGAGCGTTTCACCTGATCACTCCGGGTGTAAGAAACGATAGGGCCCGGTCCAAAAACTCACAAGCCAGCGGATTCTGGTCCTGTTGTAGGCAAGATCGTCAGCTGATGTAGCCGTCCTACACGGGATCAAGGACTACTCATTCTCCAGCGCAAACGCTTCGACAATCTGTTCGATCACCGCCCTGACCCGCGCGGTATGGCGCAAATCCGCGTGGGTCACCAGCCACACTTCATAAGGCAATGGCCGCGTACGCTCCGGCCACAGCCTGACCAGTCCATCGCGCTCGCCCATGTAGACCGGGATTTCTCCTACACCCAGCCCGGCGGCAATCGAGCGTCTTACCAGCAGGCTGGAGCTCAGACCGGCGACGATTCGCCCGCGATTCACGGGTTCGGTCACCAGGGTCAGGTCCTTGTTGCCCTGCAGATACGGTTGGTACACCACCAGATCATGGCCCTCGAACGCACTGCCCGGCGTCGGCACGCCATGGCTGTCAACATAGGCCTGCGAAGCGAATAACCCCACCGGCCAACGCGCGATGCGCCGGGCGATCAGGTCAGGGTTATCGGGACGGGTGTTGCGCACGGCGATGTCTGCTTCACGTTTGGCCAGGCTGAGGATCTGCGTAGAGGCGTCCAGCTGCACGCGCACGTCCGGATGCTGTTCGTGCAACTGCGCGATGGCCGGGATCAGGAAATCGATGGCCAGCGAATCGGTGGTGCTGACGCGTACGCTACCAGTCAGGCGATCGTCCAGACCCTGGATACGCCGTTCCAGCTCCAGCGCCGAATGCTCCATTTTTTCCACCGACTTGAGCGCCGCTTCGCCGACAGCCGTCAGTGCATAGCCCTCGGAGGTGCGCAGGAACAAGGTCGCGCCCAACGACTTTTCCAGCGCCGTGATGCGTCGCCCTACTGTCGCCTGATCCACGCCCAGCACACGCGCGGCGCCGCGTAATGTCGACTCGCGGCAGACCGCAAGAAACACACGTGCATCATCCCAGTTCATATCGTCCTCTATTGATGCATAAACGCATCACAACAACGCAAACTCGCTGCATTAACGCAGCAACGATAGCCGATATGCTGGGCGCCATAAACCTTTCCACAGGATTGCCGTCATGCGCATTTCAACTGCTTCCCCCGAGCGTCCGGAAACGAGTGTCTGGCTGGCGATCTTCGCCGGACTCTGCGCCAGCCTGGTCAGCATCGGTCTGGCGCGTTTCGCCTACACGCCGCTGATCCCTTCGCTGATTCAGGCACAGTGGTTTTCCGCCCATGATGTGGTCTATCTCGGCGCGGCCAACCTGGTCGGTTACCTGATCGGCGCCCTCCTCGGTCGCCCGCTGGCACGCCGGCTTACCCAGAGAAACGCCTTGCGCCTGATGATGCTGGCGGTGACCGTGGCGTTTTTCGCCTGTGCGTACCCGGTGTCGGTGAGCTGGTATTTCGGCTGGCGCCTGCTGTCCGGCATCGCGGGCGGCGCGATCATGGTGCTGGTGGCCGCGACCGTGCTGCCCCATGTACCCGCCGAGCGCAAAGGCCTGGCCAGCGGGGCGATTTTCCTCGGTATCGGTCTGGGCATCGCCGGCTCGGGCACGATTGTTCCGCTGCTGTTAAGTCTGGGCTTGCAAGCGACCTGGCTGGGATTGGGCGTTTTGTCACTGGCACTGACGGCATTGAGCTGGTTCGGCTGGCCTTCGGAGCAGCCCCATGCAACCACCGCAACGGCTCAGGTAGATCCGGCAGAACCAACGCCGCCTGCTGTTTATCTGCTGTTTGCCCAGTACGCGTTCATGGCTGCCGGGCTGGTGCCGGCCATGGTCTTTCTGGTGGATTACGTCGCCCGTGGACTGGGCGCCGGGTCGCACGTCGGTGCGCTGATCTGGATCATGTACGGACTGGGCGCCATCGTCGGCCCGGTGAGTTATGGCTTCCTCGCCGATCATCTCGGCGCGCGGACCGGCATTCGTCTGGTGCTGGTGGTGCAGGCGATCACCCTTGGCTTGTTGGCCATTTCGCATTCGTTCCTCGCCTTGGCGCTGCTGGCGGTGATCCTCGGTTCGTTTCCACCGGGCATTGTCCCGCTGGCATTGGCCCGGGTGCATGAGCTGGTGCCGGATCATCATCGCCAACAGGTGGCGTGGAGCCGCGCCACGGTGTCGTTCGCCACGTTTCAGGCGCTGGCCGGATTCGCCTATTCGGCGCTGTTCAACGCCACGGGCGGACAGCATGTGCTGCTCTTTGTGATTGCCGGCGGTGCCATCGTGATCGCGCTGATACTTGAGCACGCCATGAAATTGCTGCCCTCCTCCGTCGAACAACGCTGCTGCGCCGAATGACGGGAGTCATTGCGCCCTGACTGCGTTCCCATCTACTGACCACTTTTTCAAGAGGAATCGAAAATGACGTTGCCCACTGAAATGACCCGAATCGAAATCACCGAACCGGGTGGGCCCGAGGTTCTGAAATCCCGACGCGTGACGCTGCCGGTCGCCGCAGAAGGCGAAGTGCTGATCCGCGTGCACGCCGCCGGCGTCAATCGCCCGGACGCCCTGCAACGCGCCGGCAAGTACCCGATGAAACCCGGCATGAACCCGATCCCGGGCCTTGAAGTTGCGGGTGAAGTCGTGGCGGTCGGCAATGGCGTCAGCACATTCGCGGTCGGTGACCGGGTCTGCGCGCTGAGCAATGGCGGAGGTTACGCCGAGTACTGCACAGTCCCGGCCGGCCAGGCCCTGCCGATTCCCGATGGGCTGGAGTGGATTCAGGCAGCTGCAATTCCGGAAACCTTTTTCACGGTATGGGCCAACCTGTTCGGCCTCGGCGGCGCCAGCCGTGGCCAGCGCGCCTTGATCCACGGCGGCACCAGCGGCATCGGCACCACCGCGTTGATGCTGTGCCGCGAGTTTGGCATCGAAGCCTTCGCCACCGCCGGCAGCGCCGACAAATGTGCAGCGATCCGCAATCTGGGCGGCGAAGCGATCAACTACCGGGATCAGGATTTCGCGGAAGTCATCGCCGAGAAAACCGCCGGCCAGGGTGTCAATGTGATCCTCGACATCATGGGCGGCTCGTACCTCAACGGGAACATCAGTGCCTTGGGAATGGATGGGCGGTTGGTGATGCTCGGTTTCCTCGGCGGCGCACGGGCCAATGACATCGATCTGCTGGCGATCCTCGGCAAACGTGCGGTGGTCACCGGTTCCCTCCTCCGCGCCCGTACCTCGACGGAAAAAGCCGCCATCGCCGATCAATTGCGCGAACACGTCTGGCCGGTGCTGGCCGCCGGGCGCTGCCTGCCGATCATCGACAAGGTCTATCCGCTCGCCGACGCAGCCAAGGCCCATGCGCACATGGAAGCGGGCGACCACATCGGCAAGATCGTGCTGAAGATCGACTGAGTCGTTGCAGCATTTTGTAATCGTTGCAGGCGTGCGGTGGTCGAAAATGTCACGCGCGGGTCGAGGCATCTGGTAAAAAGCGTTCTTTGTCCACGCCCTGGTGAAACGTTTAATGTTCCTTGCCTTCATGACCCGACTTCGACGCCGCCGTCTGGCGTTCGCCTGCATGGCCGCCCTGATTATCGGCGTGCCGGCGAGTTGTGCCGTGCTGGAACACACCGAGCGCAAACTGCTGTTTCGCATCGAACCGGGCACGGCCGGCTGGTATCACGGATTGCCCGGCAGCGTGCAGGAACTCGATCTGCAACCGAAAAGCTTCAAGGCCGGGCAAAACATTCACGCCTGGTGGTGGCCGGCGGAGCGCGCGGATGCTCCGGCCATCCTTTATCTGCATGGCGTGCGCTGGAACCTCACCGGGCAACTGTTCCGTATCGAGCAATTGCGCGCGGCAGGTTATTCGGTACTGGCCATCGACTATCGCGGTTTCGGCCAGAGCCACGGCGATCTGCCGTCGGAAAGCACGGTGTACGAGGATGCGCGGGTGGCCTGGGAACGCTTCCAGCTGTTGCAACCCGACCCGAACAAACGTCTGATCTACGGGCATTCATTAGGTGGCGCGGTCGCCATCGATCTGGCTGCCGAACTCGGTCGCGATGCCGCCAACCATCACACCCCATTGCCGGTGCGCGGACTGGTTATCGAGTCCACATTCACCTCCTTGGCGGATGTGGCGGCAGCCGTGGCCAACACCTCCCTTCCAGTCCGTTGGCTGCTGTCGCAGAAATTCGACTCCATCGACAAGATCGCCGAGATCCACATGCCCTTGCTGGTGGTACACGGCCTGGCCGACGCATTCGTGCCGTCACGCTTCAGCGAGCAACTGTTCGCCGCAGCCCGGCAGCCGAAACGCCTGTTGCTGGTGCCCGGCGCAACGCACAACAACAGCATGGCGCTGGGCGGACAAAACTATCGCAAGGCGATCGATGCGCTGATGCAGACACGACCTGCCGCCCGGGTGGCGGGAGCTGCGGTGCAGAGGAATCCGCGCGATTCCTGACGCCCTCCCCGTAGACCATCGGTCACCCCGAAAGGAAATTCTTGCAGCATCGGCTGGCAATCCGGCGATCCAACGCTTTGCTGGATGGAGTCAATCCATGACGCTGCTTCGGCACACCCGGCCGCGCGGCGTTCCACTGCCTATTCGGGAGCACCCCCATGAAAATCAACCCGTACCTGATCTTCAACGGCGACTGCCGCGCAGCCTTCACGTTTTACGAGCAATGCCTGCAAGGCAAGCTCGAAGCGATGATGACCTTCGGCGAAACCCCAGCCGCCGAACATGTCCCCAAAGAGCACCACAACCTGATCATCCACACCTGCCTGAAAGTCGGCGATCAGATGCTCATGGCTTCGGATACCACGCCCGACCGCCCGACCCAAGGCATGAGCGGTTGCTCGATTTCCCTGAATGTCGACAGCATCGCCGAAGCCGAACGGGTGTTTAACGCCCTGGCCAGGGACGGTCGCGTCGACATGCCGCTGGAAGCCACCTTCTGGGCTGCCCGCTTCGGCATGCTGGTGGATCGTTTTGGTGTGTCGTGGATGGTCAATTGCGAAAGTGACAAATGACGCTGCCACAGCTCCGGACATGAAAAAGCCCGACCTCTTCAGGTCGGGCTTTTTCGTTCAACGCTGTGCCAGTTCGTGGCGAACACACTGTTCGTAGTAGGTCTGCTTGACGGCCGCCGGCTTGAGTCGCGACGCGCTGTCATAGGTCTGCTCGGTAATGCCCATGGCGGTCATGCGCATCCACGGTTGCTGAAATTTGCGCGCCTGCAGGCGCTTGCGCGCGCCATACAGGGAAATCCCTGACAACTTCGATTGTTGCGCGCCGGCCGCGATGTCCGAGCCCCAGGCACACGCAAAACGATGGCTCTTGCTCAGTTCCCTCGCCTGGGCCTCCAACGCGAACAGAGCGAGGGAAAGCGTTGCTACGGTGATGACAATCGTCCGCATATAGCCCACCTAACCTTTTGAAAAAAGGCGAGTTTGCCGGGACTGAAAGCTTTCGGGGGCCAGCAATTTGCCGCCTATTGCTCCCGAGCGCGAACTTCAACCTTTAACCGGTCTGCGCCTTCTTCCTGGCACTGGATGTGGATCGGTACAAAACGCTTGATCACCGAAATGTTGCTGTGCAAATGCTCGGTCATCCTGGGCGTGGTAAACGATCCACCTCCGGCCAGCACCATCGGCAACAGCAGTTGATCAGCCAGATGCTCCGCTACCGCCGCACCGCTGTGCAACCAATCGGTCGCTTGATCGATCGCGGCGTCCGCCACCTTCTCCGAACGCAGTGAGGCTTGACCGAAAGCGCTGAAAACCTCGGTGACGTGTTCAAACGCATATTCCAGCAGCAACACGTTGCCCGGTCCACAGGCCGGATCAACGATGACCGCGTTCAACTCCGCTGATGCCATGTTCAATCGCTGGGCCACCCTTTCGAGCTCACGGACACCGACACTCGGCGCCAGTCCCGCCGTCAGCGCAAACGCCTGTTGCGAAAGCGGCAAGCCGCGCTCACACAAGTGCAGTGCTGACAATTTCGATGGTTGCACCCTGACGTCGATTTCACCGCCCCCTGCCGGCACGAACCCGTGGCGCAGCAACGTCAGTTCAACCTCCGCGCCCATGCGTCGCAGCAACGGCAACCAGCTGCGGCTGAGAAAATCGGTCGGTGGTGCCAGCGGATTATGCGTGCCGCCGCTGATCCGCACGCGGCTGGCTTGCGGCGCCAGCAACAAGGCGGGCAGCAAGGTCTGCAACACCAGGGTGCAACTGCCGGCGGTGCCAATGGCGAAGCGATAATCGCCGCCACGAATCGGCCCCGGCTCGAAGTTCAATGTCTGCGAGCCCAGTTCAGCCCCCTGGACCTTCGCACCGCAGACCTGCGCTGCCGCCATCACGGCGGTCAGGTGCTGGCGCAACAGACCCGGACGACTGCGTCTGGCCCGAATCCGCTCTATTCGAAACGCCTGGCCCGTCACCATCGACAGACTCAGCGCACTGCGCAACACCTGGCCACCGCCGATGGCGCCGTCCAGTTCAATAACGTCCTGTTTCATTTTTTTCCTTATGCGTACAAACCAACGGTTTCCCGCAGGTATTGATCGAGCTGGCGCGAATCCTCCCGGGTTCGGGGCAATGCCGGTACCGCTCGCTCGAGTTCCGCTTCGATGAACGCATGCAGCGCCGGACGACGAGGACCGTAGGCGCTCTCGTCGGCATTGCGCTTGAGCGCAAGCAGTTCGTCGACTTCATCGAGCAAGGCCCGGTCATCGACGGTGCTCAGCAGATCGATGAACGTCATCGGCGGCCGACCCCGTCCCTGATCGATCCAGCGCACCGCCAGCAGGGGCCGCAGTACATAGAAGTACTTCTTGAACCGCACGCTGTCGCCTTGCAGATAACCACGGAAGTTCTTCTTCGCCATCGACAGATAATGATTCCGCGCGGCCGGCGGGCTGTAGAACGCCTCGGCCAGTGCCCGCAGTTGCGAAACCGCTGCGGTCTCGCTGCGATAAACCAGCGGTGAATCGAGCCATTCGAGCAAGGTCGGGTTGGATTTGCGCAGCAGCCCGAGGGTCTTGCGCAGCTCCCAGCCACTGACATCCAGCTCGTCATCCAGCGGCCGCTCGATCACATCACTTGGCGCATCGACCTGGACGAACCACTCCGGTTTCTGCACATAAACGAAGCGCACATCGTAATCGCTGTCCGGCGAGGCAAAGCCCCAGGCCCGGCTGCCCGACTCGCAGGCATACAGCACCGTGACATTGCGTTCGCGCTCTATGCGCGCCAGTTCTTCCAGCACCCGGGCGCGCATGGTGTTGCACAGCGGGTGACGTTCTTCGAATTTCATGTCCTTCAATCCTTGTTCCAGCGTGCCTTGCGACACGCGTTATCCCTTGACGCACACCACCTGACGCAGGGTGTGCAGCACTTCAACCAGCTCACGCTGGGCGTGCATGACTTTGTCGATGTCCTTGTAGGCCATCGGAATTTCATCGATCACCGCAACGTCCTTGCGGCATTCAACGTGCGCGGTGGCGCGGATCTGATCTTCGACGGTGAAGGTGTTTTTGGCCTTGGTACGGCTCATTGTGCGACCGGCACCGTGGCTGCAGGAGCAAAACGATTCTTCGTTGCCCAGACCGCGCACGATGAAACTCTTGGCGCCCATCGAACCGGGGATGATCCCCAGCTCGCCCTTCTTCGCTGACACCGCGCCTTTGCGGGTGACCAGAATGTCCTCGCCGAAATGCCGCTCTTTCTGCACGTAGTTGTGGTGGCAGTTCACCGCCTCCAGCGCTACGTCGAATGGCTTGCGGATGATTTGCCGCGTGGCCTGAATCACCGCTTGCATCATCAGCGCACGGTTCTGTTTGGCGAAATCCTGAGCCCAGCCCACCGCCTCCACGTAGTCATCAAAATGCCGGCTGCCTTCTTCGAAGTACGCCAGATCACGATCCGGCAGGTTGGCGATGTGCTGACGCATATCCGCCTGGGCCATCTGGATGAACAGGTTACCGATGGCATTGCCGACACCGCGCGAGCCGCTGTGCAACATGAACCAGACCCGGTTAGCCTCATCCAGGCACACTTCGATGAAGTGGTTACCGCTGCCCAGTGTTCCGAGATGCCCGCGGTTGTTGGTGTCGGCCAGTTTAGGGTACTTGTCGGTGATCGCCTTAAAGCGTGGATTCAACGCCGCCCAGGCCTGATCGGCCTGTTGCGGAATCTCGTCCCAGGCGCCTTTGTCACGGCGCGAGCGGGTCGAACTGCGGCCATGAGGCACCGCTTGCTCGATGGCACTGCGCAGGCCATGCAGATTGTCCGGCAGATCGGCCGCCGTCAGCGAGGTTCGCGCGGCAATCATGCCGCAACCGATGTCCACCCCGACCGCTGCCGGGATGACCGCGCCGACCGTGGGAATCACGCTGCCGATGGTCGAGCCCTTGCCCAGATGGACGTCCGGCATGACCGCCAGATGCTTGAAGATGAAGGGCATCTTCGCCGTGTTCATCAACTGCTCGCGCGCTTCGTTTTCCACCGGGACGCCTTCGGTCCAGAGCTTGATCGGTTTGCCGTTGGCGACTTCCAGCAGTTGGTAAGTGTGTTCTTTCATCATCTCGATTCTTCAGGTAGTTCCACCGGCATTCGCCGGCAGATTCAAAAAAGGTGGCACGACAAAGGTTGATGACTGTTGCGCGTTGCCGCGCACCGGGGTTAGCCGGCCTCAGATGTACAGCCATCGGCATTCGTGCCGTCACGCACACTGACAAGGGTTTGGTGAGACGTCTTGGATGTAGTCCCACCGGCATTCAGTGCCCGTGACAAATCAATTCATTGGGTCGCTCATCGCGTCATCCCATGCTTTCAATCGCTTCGACCCAGTGCTGCGGTCCGTACCGGCCGGCGGTGAACTGCTCGATCACATCGAACACCGCGTCACTGAAACCGCCGACATTCAAGATGTCTTCACGATCCGCTGCCGGTGTCGCCCAACCCGGTTGCAGGTCAATGCAGATCAGGCGTGCCTGGGGGTTGATCCGCTTTATCCGTTCCCATTGCAGCATTGTCTCGCTGGCGCCCTGGCGTCGCGCATCGATCCAGGATTCGTTGTCCGACACCATGATCAGCGTATCGACCCTGGCCTTGCTGTCCGCCAGCTTCTTCAACGGCGCCGAGCAGCAGGTTCCGCCGCCGAAAATGCCCGCAAGCTTTTCGGCATTGCTGATCACACTGTCGCGCGGGTTGAGGGTGATATCCACCACCTTCCATTCGAACGGCATCACCCGCGCCGTCGGTTGTTTGCGCAACACCGCCGCCGTAATCAGCGCCGCCACATCGATGCAGCGCACCGCCGTGGTCGCGCCCTGACGATACCCGGTCAGCGGGCTGCCCATCGAGCCGGAAACATCCGGACAAACCACCACCGCGCCCTGACGATACCCGGTCAGCGGGCTGCCCATCGAGCCGGAAACATCCGGACAAACCACCACCGCGCCCTGAAGCTTCGGCACATTGGTCAACGACAGCTCCAGCGCATCCTGCAAAGCCTCGCGAATCGGCGCCGGCACGTCATCGCCGACCATCCGGTACGCTGCCAGCAACTGGTACGGATACACCCGCGCCTTCGCAACGGCTTCGGGATCCGCCAACCGCGCGGCCACGTATTCGGTGCAACCCGGTACTTCAAAAGCACCGTGGCGCGCCAGCGTATTGAGGTTGATGCGCAGGCCCTGCCATCCCATATTTCGCGCCTGCGCTGCCCATTGCTCCTTGCTCAGTGTTTCGTTACCGAGCAATTGAAAAGGCACTTCAGGCACTTGAGCACTCGCTCCGCTGCGAAAAGCCAACAAATCGCGAGTCAGTGCGGGCAATGCCTGTGCATCCACCGGTTTGCCGATCACCCAGGCAAAAAACGCTTCGCGCCAGGCCTCGGACGGTTTTGGGTGAACCATCCTCACCACATCCGCCAGCGAAGGCTGATTGCCGATCGATGCCTGCAAGAGCTGACGTTCGGTCGCGCTGTTCAGCCAGTTCTGCACCAGACGCTTGGGTTGAGAACCCAGGGAGCGGCGACCGGTGGCGCCACTGCGCAGGATCTGCACGAAGTTGCGCAGCATCTTGCCGCTGTCCACGACCTGCCCGAACACCTCCGGCACCAAAGCCGATCGCTGGGCCGTCAGCGCCGCCAGCAACAACGCCGGCATGTCTTTCATATGACCCTTTTGACGGGCGTAAAGAGCGGCATTCGCCACGAAGCGGCTGTCCAGTTCTGCCACCAGCTTCAACACCTGATCCAACTGACTTTGAGCCGTTGCGTAGAAGGTCGAATTCAGGCAACCGGTGACGGCCAGTTGGGCCAGTTGATGCTTGGGCGTGTAGACATAAGCCGCAGCTCCGGAAGCATTCAAGGTGTCGCAGGCCGGCAGGCTTTTCGATTGCGTGTTGAAGAGGTTGAAGTTGGCCATCGTGGCGTCTCGCTGTGTTGTCCTGTTCGTTGCGACAGGTATTGCAGCCGCTGTGCCAGTTTTTGAAAACACTCGTGACTTATTCTTATCTATTTGATTTTTAAAGGTTTTATTTCGATAGCGAGTACTCCTGAATTTTCGTCACGACAAATAACGCCCTCGAACACTATCATTGGATATCGTCATTTATCTTTCAGGATAATCAATGTCCAGCAAGCGCACCGTCGCCATCGGTTTCATCGGAGCCACCCTTGATCGTGTAGGCAAAGGCGCCAACCGCTGGAACCATTGGCGACCTAGCGTGGGCCTGTGTCAGCAACCGGACGTCTTGATCCATCGACTGGAACTGATACACGGCACGGATGCCCGGGACGCGAGCCTGGCCGAACGTATTCGCGAGGACATCCATCAGGTGTCGCCGGGCACAGAAGTGCGCCTGCACCCGATGGCGCTGCGCAACCCCTGGGATTTCGAAGAGGTCTACGGCGCCCTCCACGACTTCACCTCCGAATACACCTTCGATACCGAGCGTGAGGACTATCTGGTGCACATCACCACGGGAACCCACGTCGCGCAGATCTGCTGGTTCTTGCTGACCGAGGCGCGCTACCTGCCCGCGCGCCTGATCCAGACCTCTCCCGCCCGCCGCAAGAGCGAAGAAGAGCCGGCCACCGGCACCCACGCACTGATCGACCTGGATCTGTCGCGCTACGACCGGATTGCCTCACGCTTCACCCACAAACGCCTGGAAGGCCTGGAATTTCTCAAGTCCGGCATCGCCACCCGCAACACCGCGTTCAACCGCTCCATCGAGCAGATCGAACGCGTGGCCGTGCGCTCAAAAGCACCCATGCTGTTGATCGGCCCGACCGGCGCCGGCAAGTCCTTTCTCGCCCGACGCATCTACGAGCTCAAACGCAGTCGCCATCAAATGCAGGGACGCTTCGTTGAAGTCAACTGCGCCACCCTGCGTGGCGACGGTGCAATGTCCGCGCTGTTCGGCCATGTCAAAGGCGCCTTCACCGGCGCGCAAAATGCCCGCGACGGCCTGCTGCGAGCGGCTGACGGCGGCATGTTGTTTCTCGACGAGATCGGCGAGCTGGGGGCGGACGAACAAGCCATGCTGCTCAAGGCCATCGAAGAAAAGCGCTTCTTCCCGCTGGGCTCGGACAAGGAGGTCGACAGCGACTTCCTGATTATCGCCGGCACCCACCGCGACCTGCGCAGTCGCGTCGCCGAAGGCCTGTTCCGGGAAGATCTCTACGCTCGGATCAACCTCTGGACGTTCGACCTGCCAGGCCTGGCCGGCCGCCGCGAAGACATCGAACCCAACATCGATTTTGAGCTTGAACGCCACGCGCGCGAACACGGCCAACTGGTGCGCTTCAATCTTGAAGCCCGACGGCGCTACCTGGGTTTCGCCAGCTCACGGGAAGCTGCGTGGCTGGGCAACTTTCGCGAACTCTCGGCCTCGATCACGCGCATGGCGACACTGGCCGACAGCGGGCGAATCGACGAAGCGCAAGTCGAGGAGGAAATTGATCGGCTGCGGTATGCGTGGGGGCTGGCGCAACCGGCCGGGACAATAAATGAGCTGCCGGGCGATGCCGAGACGCTGGATCTGTTCGATCGATTGCAATTGAAAGCGGTGCTGGAGGTTTGCAGACAGGCAGACAGCTTGTCGGATGCCGGCAGACGACTGTTCGGCGTGTCGCGACAGGCGAAGGCGCAGCCCAATGATGCGGACCGATTGAGGAAGTACCTCGGACGGTTCGGTATTGACTGGAGCCAGCTGCGCGAGCAGTGAAGCGTCCGTGAACGAACGGATACGATCGGGGTGCGTGCCGGTGACTCACAAGTTCCCGCCCGTCAGTTGACCGGCACTTTACACCGCGTCAGAACTTCCAAACTCTATTCACCCGACGCGGAAGCCCGACGATGAACAGAACTATTGCAGCCCTCATGCTTGGAAGTCTTTTATCCGCCACCGCACCGCTTGCGATGGCGGGAAGCAACGTCCCACCTACCGGTATTCCTGGGGTCAATCAGGGAGGCACCGAATCCAAGGAAGACAAGGCCGACAAAAAGGGTGAAGAAGCCTCGGGGTCGAACTCCGGTGCGGAGTCCCATGAGACAGAGAAGGATGCGCAAACATCCAGCGGCTCGAAGGATGGGATGGAAGAAAAGAAACCCTGAGCGACTTGGCCGCCTCAGCAGTTTTCGCAGGCATAAAAAAGCCGATCTCTCCGATCGGCTTTTTTATATGACGCTTATCCCGCCGTGGCAGGCCAGGACGATGATTTCAGCGCTTGAGCTTGCGCTTGTTGCGGTACTGGTCGATCACCACCGCGACCACAATGATCAGCCCCTTGATGATGTCCTGGATGTAGGCGTCGACCCCGACAAACGTGAACCCGCTGGCCATCACCCCAAGGATCAAAGCGCCAATTACCGTGCCGGTGATGCGCCCTACCCCGCCCGCCAGACTGGTACCACCGATGACCGCAGCGGCAATCGCATCCAGTTCGTAAGACATGCCCATCCCGGCCTGCCCGGTGGCGGCGCGGGCCGAAGCCACCACACCTGCCAGCCCCGCCAGCAATCCAGCGATGCTGTAGACAATGACCAGATGGCGTTTGACGTTGATACCGGACGTGCGCGCCGCCTGCATGTTGCCGCCGATGGCGTAGGTGTATTTGCCGTACTTGGTGTAGCGCAGCGCAACGTGGAAGATCACCGCCACCACCAGAAAAATGATCACCGGCATCGCGCCGTGGCCGATGGCCGTGTAGGAATCCGAGAGCATGCTTACCGGCTGGCCTTCGGTGTAGTAACGCGCCAGACCACGGGCCGACACCATCATGCCCAGCGTGGCAATGAACGGCGGAATCCCGGTGATGGCGATGATGCTGCCGTTGATCGCCCCCGCCAGCAGACCGACACCGAGCCCGGCAATCACAGGAATCCAGACCGGCAAATCGGTCAGTGACGGGAACACCGCCCGGGCGAAATCCGAGGTCTGCGCCAGACTGGCCGCAATCATCGCCGACAGCGCGAGCACCGAGCCCGACGACAGGTCGATACCGGTGGTGATGATCACCTGGGTCACGCCAATCGCCAGCAGGCCGATGATCGACACTTGCAGAATCATCAACACCAGCCGCTGGGAGTTCATCAGGAAGCTCTGGTCGCGCACGATCCAGCCGAACAGTTCGAACACCAGGCCAATGCCGATCAGCACCAGGAAAATGCTCAGTTCCGTCGGAAAGCGCCGGCGACTCTTGACCGGTGCCGTGGCCGGTTTGTTTTCCAGTATCGCGTTCATAACCACTCACCTTTCTATCGCATCATCGACGGCGGCCTCGGCCACCAGCGGTATCCATTAATGAACCGAGGACAGGCCCGAAGCCAGCTGCATCACCCGTTCCTGAGTCGCCTCGCTGCGGTCGAGGGTGCCCATCAGGTCGCCCTCGTGCATGACCATCACCCGGTCGCTCATGCCGAGCACTTCCGGCAGTTCCGAAGAAATCATGATTACCGCCATGCCTTCGCTGGCGAGGTAGGCGATGAGCCGGTAAATCTCGGCCTTGGCGCCGACGTCGATGCCACGGGTCGGCTCGTCGAGTATCAGGATTCGCGGGTTGGTCATCAGCCAGCGGGCCAGCAAGGCTTTCTGCTGATTGCCACCCGACAGGGTGTCGATGCACTGCTCCAGCGACGGGGTTTTCACCCGCAACTTTTTGCACATGTCTTCGCACAAGGCGCGCAAGGCTTTTTGCTGGATGAACCCGTGGCCGGCATAGTGCGGCAGGACGGCCATTTCCATGTTCTCCAGCACCGAAAGGCACGGGAACAGACCACTGAGCTTGCGATCCTCGGTCAACAGCGCGAAGCCCTTGTCGATCGCCATGTGCGGATCGCTGATGCGCACCACCTCGCCATCGAGGCGGATCTCGCCACCGTCGCTGGGCGTGATGCCGAAGATCGCTTCGGCCACGTTGGTCCGGCCGGAGCCCATCAAACCGGCGATGCCGAGGATTTCCCCGGCATGCAAGTCGAAGGAAACCCCCTTGAAGATGCCATCGAGCTTGAGGTCGCGCACCGACAGCAACAGATCGCCGATCGGCTTTTCCCGCACCGGAAACAACTGGCTCAACTCGCGACCGACCATCATCGAAATCAGGCTGTCACTGTCCATGGAATCGGCCCGCTGCAGGCCGATGTAGGCGCCGTCGCGAAACACCGCCACTTCATCGGCGATCGCGAACACTTCGTTCATTTTGTGGGTGATGTAGATGATGCCTTTGCCCTGGCTTTTCAGGTCGGCAATGATCGAGAACAGGTGGGCGACTTCCTTGTCGGTGATGGCCGACGTCGGTTCATCCATGATCAGGATATCGGAGTCGTAGGACACGGCTTTGGCGATCTCGACCATCTGCCGCTCGGCGATACTCAGGTTGCCGACCAGTTCTTCGGGGTCGAGGTTGATCCGCAGGCGATCCAGCAGTTTCGCCGTGCAGCGGTGCATTTCCCGATGGTCGATCATGTGCAAGCCGTTGAGCTGCTCGCGGCCGATCCAGATGTTTTCGGCGATGCTCATGTGCGGCATCAGGTTGAGTTCCTGGTGGATCATCGCGATCCCGGCCTGAAGCGCTGCCAGCGGCGTTTCGAACACCACCGGTTTGCCCCGCAGGCGCAGCTCGCCGGCGTCTGGCTGGTAAATGCCGGCGATGATTTTCATCAAGGTCGATTTGCCCGCGCCATTCTCGCCCATGAGCGCCAGCACGGAACCGGGGCGTACCCGCAGTTGCACATCGGACAACGCCACCACACCGGGGAAACCCTTGCTGACGTTGAGGATCTCCAGCAGGTACGGCTCTTCGACAGGTATTGCAGTGGGCGGGCTCCCCTTCAGAGGGGTGCTCGAAGCAGTCGCTGAAGCGAACATGATCAGGTACTCCATCAGCAAGGTCGCGATCGCCACCTTGCGGGCTTATTGTTGTTATTGAACGGACGGACTATTTGAACTGGTCAACGTTTTGCGGCGTGATCAGGCGAAACGGCACCCAGACCGCCGGCTCGACTGGTTCGTTCTTCGCCATTCTCACCGCGGTATCGATGGAGCCGTCAGCCTGACCCTTGGCGTCCTGGAACACGGAAGCGGCTAGCGAGCCTTTCTTCACGGCGTTCAAGCCGTCCGGCGTGCCGTCGACACCCGCGATCAACACGCTGCCTTTGGCGACGCCGGCCTGTTGCAGGGCCATGGCGGCACCGATGGCCATTTCGTCGTTGTTGGACACGACCGCGTCGAACTTGCGGCCCTGGGTCAGCCAGTCGTTGACCAGGGTCATGCCCTTGTCCCGCAGCCAGACGCCGCTCTGTTCCTGCTCGACCTTGATGTCCGGGTATTTGGCCAGCACCTCTTTGACGCCCTTGGTGCGGTTGGTGGTGGAGTTGTTCGCCAGGTCACCCAGCAGGATCACGATGTCGCCCTTGCCGCCCATCTTGTCGGCCAGGTACTGCATCTGCATCTCGCCGGCCTCCAGGTCATTGGAGGCGACGGTCACCACGCCTTTGGGCAGGTTCAAGTCATCGGGGCGGCGGTTGACGTAGACCAGCGGAATGCCGGCCTTCACTGCCGCTTCAGTAATCTTTTTGGTGGCAGCGGTATCCACCGGATTGACCACGATGGCGTCGACCTTCTGGCTGATGAAGCTTTCGACCTGGCTCAGTTGCTTGACCACGTCGCTGCGGGCGTCTTCGAACTGCAGCTTGACGCCGTCGGGATAGGACTTGGCTTTCTTGTCCATGGATTCACGCAGGTAGGTCAGCCAGGTGTCATCGAACTGGGACATGCTGACACCGATCTTCATATCGGCCAGCGCAGCGCCGCTGGCGAACATCAGGGACAAGGCCAGTGAGGCAAAACGGGTCTTGGTCTTCATGAAAAGTCTTTCTCCACATTCTTGTTGGTTTTATGGATGAGGCATGACGATTTCAGTAAGCGGACAAGCAGTCGAAGCGTTGGAACGTATCCCGAGACAGTGAATCTGGAATCGACTTTATTGGAAAATATTTTCCATATCAACCCGTATTAGAATTTTATTATGATTTTATTCCATGGCTTGCAAACTCTCTCAGTTCTACTACCTGATGACGTTTGAAACTCAGGCGCGCAGCGTCTAGCACGCGGGTTGTCGCCAGTGCATCACGGGCGTCCACGGGCAGTGGGCCACCGTTTTGCAACGCGATTTGTAGCTGCAAATAGAACTGACTCCAGCAGCCGCGCTCAGACGGAACCCGCTCGCGCTCGTCTCCGTGCTCGAACCAGCCCCAGCGGCGATGCTCCTCGACGCCCCAGCGCTCGCCTTCGGTTTTCGGCGAGAGCCCGGCCAGCGCCTGGGCCTCCTGCCCGTCCAGCCCCTCGACGCTGTAACAACCCAGCGTACCGCTCACCCGAAAGCGCGGGCCGGGACTGTTTTGCAGGCAACTGCCGCCCAAGTGCGAGGTCACGCCGCTGGCGTGGGTCAGGGACATGAAGAAGCCGTGGTCGAACGTCTGGTCTTTCTCCAGGTAGTCCAGTTCGGCGTAAACCCGTGTCACCGGGCCGAACAGCAATAACGCCTGATCGACCAGATGACTGCCCAGATCGCGCAGGAAACCACCGCCGCTGTCGTTGTGAACCGACGAAGGCGAGTAACGCTCGATCCGCGACTCGAACCGGCTGACCTGGCCCAGCGCGCCGGATTCGATGAGTTTGCGCACGGTTAAAAAGTCCGAGTCCCAGCGCCGGTTCTGATAGACGCTGAGCGGTACATTCTGGCGCTCGGCCATGGTGATCAGGGTTTGCGCCTGCTGCCAGTCGGCGGCGAACGGCTTGTCGCTGACCACCGCCACGCCGTGTTCGATGCCGTCGAGCACCAGTGCCGGTCGGCCCTTGAGCGGCGTCGATACCACCAGCACATCGATTCCGGCTTCCACCAACTGGCCGATGCTGTCGAAGGCCGGCACACCCGGATGCTCCGCCGCCAGCAACTGTCGGCGCTCCGCTGAACGGGTGACCACGCCGACGAACGTCGCCGCCGGCAGACTGCTGATCAGCGGAGCATGAAAAAACCGGCCGCCATGGCCGTAACCGACAAGTCCGATGCGCATGAAAGTGTTCTCCTTATAGAACGCGCGCCCCCTGTGGGAGTGGGCTTGCCCGCGATGACGGCGGAACATTCAACATTGATGTCGCCTGATACACCGCTATCGCGAGCAAGCTCGCTCCCACAGGGATTTGCGTCAGCTGTAGAAATGAGGGCGATCAGGCAGTGCGACGTTGACGATCGCGCCGCTGTTCTGCGCTTCGATGCACGCATCGGCAGCAACAGCGGCGGCGAAGCCATCCCACGCCGACGGCCCACCCACCTGCCCTGCCCGCACGCCATCGATGAACGCCTGCAACTCGACGTCATAGGCCGCGATGAAGCGATCCTTCCAGTCCATCAGAATCGCGTTGGACAGCTTGGCCCCGCTGCGCAATTGAACTTGGGACGGCTCCGGCAGCTTGGCGATGCCGGTCTCCCCCACCACTTCGCACTGGATGTCGTAGCCATACTGGCAATTGACGAAGACTTCCACGTCGATGCGCGTGCCCTTGGCGGTTTCCAGCAGCACGATCTGCGGATCTTTCAAATGCGCGAGGGCCTTGCTGCTCTTGCGCGGGAACACCACCTGCACCGAGACGTAATCGTCGTCGAGCAACCAGCGCAGCACGTCAAGTTCATGGATCAGCGTGTCGGTGATTGCCATGTCGGTCTTGTAGTTTTCACCCACGCTCGGGTTGCGGTGCGCGCAATGCAGCATCAACGGCTCGCCGATCTGGCCGCTGTCGATCACCGACTTCAACGCGCGATAACCTTCATCGTACGGACGCATGAATCCGACCTGCACCAGCCGTTTGCCGTGGGCCACTTCGGCCTCGACAATCTTGCGGCAGCCTTCGGCGGTGACGGCCAGCGGCTTTTCGCAGAACACCGGTTTGCCCGCCGCAATCGCGGCCAGCACGAACTCCTCGTGGCTCGGGCCCCAGGAGGTGACGAGGATCGCCTCGACGTCCGGCGCCTTAATCAGCGCGTGGCCGTCGGGATAAACCTCGGCGGTCAGTTTCAGGTCAGCGACGACCTTGGCCGCCTGCTGCAAATTGATGTCGGTAACCGCCACGACCTGGCTGTTGAGCAAGGTCTGGCTGCAACGACGGATGTGGTCCTGGCCGATGGCCCCGGTACCGATGACGCCTAGCCGCAACGCTTGGGAAAGCAATGACATGAAAGGATTCCTTGTGGTTGTTCGATTCAGGGCAATCAGTACTGACGGGCCTTGGCCAGTCGTTCGTTCAGGGTTTTGGCCACCGCGTCAGTGCGGGCGCTGGTGGAGACTTGCGCCACGCCGACCCGCCACCACGACAGGTAACCGTGAATCATGGTCTTGGGCAGAACCTTGATATCGATCAGGGTCGAGACCGTCTGCAAGCGCGCATCAGCCAGCGCCACCTGCAGCTCTTCAACGGTGTTCACCTTGTAGGTCTTACAGCCGTAAGCCGCCGCGCTCATGGCGAAATCCACCGGCACGAAAGCGCCGTCGAGCTTGCCGCTCTGCGGGTTACGGAAACGGAACTCGGTGGCAAAGCTGTCCATGCCGTTGCCCATCTGCAGGTTGTTGATGCAACCGAAGGTCATGTTGTCGAACAGCACCACGTTGATCTTGCGCCGCTCCTGGATCGAGGTGGCGAGCTCCGAGTGCAGCATCATGTAGGAGCCGTCGCCCACCAGCGCATAGACCTCGCGCGCGGGTTCGGCGAGCTTCACGCCCAGCGCGGCGTTCACCTCATAGCCCATGCACGAATATCCGTATTCGACGTGATAGGTGTTCACCCCCTTGCTGCGCCAGCTGCGCTGCAAATCGCCAGGCAGACTGCCGGCAGCGGCGACGATCACCGCGTCATCGGCAAGAGTTTCATTGAGCACGCCGAGCACGCGACTCTGGGTCAGGCAGGAACCGGTCAGCTCGTTGAATTCACGCAACACTGCCGGATCGAGGTGGTCGTTGATTTCCGGGACGAAATCCCGCGCCTGATAGTCAATCTGATACAGGCGATCCACTTCCTCATCCAGTTGCGCCCGGGCCTGACGGGGTTGATCGCCCCAGCCGGAACGGTAGTCGCCCAGCGCTTCAGCCAGCGCCGACATGCCTGTCCGGGCATCCGCCAGCAGTTGCACACCGTCGAGTTTCAGGGCATCGCAGGGGCTGATATTGAGATTGAGAAATTGCACGTCAGGGTGCTGGAACAAGGATTTCGACGCCGTGGTGAAATCGCTGTAGCGAGTGCCGACCCCGATGATCAGATCCGCTTCCCTGGCCAGCAGGTTTGCCGCCAGACAACCGGTTTCGCCGATGCCACCGACGTTCAGCGGATGGCTCGACACCAGCGCGCTCTTGCCGGCCTGGGTTTCGGCGAAGGGAATATCGAAGCGCTCGGCAAACGCCTGCAACGCCGCGTTGGCGCCCGAGTATTTGACGCCGCCACCACAGATGATCAGCGGTTTGCGCTTGCCTTTGAACAGCGCCACGGCATCGCCGAGCATTGCTTCAGTGGCCGGGCGACGCTCGATGCGGTGCACGCGTTTTTGCAGGAAATAATCGGGATAGTCGTAAGCCTCGGCCTGCACGTCCTGCGGCAAGGCCAGGGTCACGGCGCCGGTTTCGGCGGGGTCAGTGAGCACGCGCATCGCGTGGATCGCCGCAGTCATCAATTGCTCGGGACGGTTAATGCGATCCCAGTATTTGCTCACGGCCTTGAACGCATCGTTGGTGCTGATACTCAGGTCGTGGAACTGCTCGATCTGTTGCAACACCGGATCCGGTTGACGGCAGGCATAGACGTCACCCGGCAACAGCAGCAAGGGAATCCGGTTGGCGGTCGCGGTGGCGGCAGCGGTCAGCATGTTCGCCGCGCCCGGCCCCACGGACGAGGTGCAGGCGTAGATCTTGCGTCGCAGATGCTGCTTGGCGAAACCGATCGCCGCATGGGCCATGCCTTGTTCGTTGCGGCCCTGATGGACAATCAGGTCACCGCTGTCCTGCTCCAGCGCCTGCCCCAGACCCAGCACGTTGCCGTGGCCGAAAATGGTAAAGATCCCGGCGACGAACTTGCTCTGAACGCCATCGACCTCGATGTACTGGTTGTCGAGGAATTTCACCAGGGCCTGGGCCATGGTCAGTCTTGTTGTGGTCATAACCGCACCTTTCAAATTCAGATCCGATCCCTGCAAGGGGCACTGTCAACTCAGGGATTTGCTCAGGTGTTCCATGCTCGCGCCGATCGCCGTCTGGATATCCGCCAGGCCATGGACGCTGTCGGCGAACGGCTCATACGACAGGTAGCCGCTGTAGCCGCCAGCGAGCAGGCTGTTGATTTGTGTCGCGTTGCCGAGAATGTCGTCCGCGCCCACCAGCACCCGGTGACCATCGCAAAGGTTCGCCAGCGGCGCCTCGGTTTCCTCGACACCGGAGATGTGCGCCAGCCCGGTCAGCTCGGGGAAAAACTCTTGTTCACCGGCCAGGTGATGGTGAAAGGTGTCGTGCACCAGACGGAACACATCCAGCCCGCCGACTGCCTTGATTGCCTCCACCGCCGTGCGTTTGCGGCGCAGCGAGCAGGCTTTGAAACCCAGCGGCTCGATGAAACCCAGCAGGCCGTGATCACGCAGGATCGGCGCCAGCTCGCTCAGCGCGGTGCGCAGGCCCGACGCACGTTCGGCGACGCTGCGCGGATCGGCGCGGTCGTTCAACGGGCACATCACCAGCCCCCGCGCACCACAATCGCGGGCATAGGCAGCCAGCTTCAAGGCCTGCGCGCGGCGCTCGTCATTCCACACGTCAAACGGATACAGCGCGTTGATCGACAGCACGCTGATGCCGTGGGTCGCGCACAACTCACGCACATATTCGGGTGCGGTGCCGTCCTCGATCTCGATGCCTTTGAGATCGTTGCGGATCTCGATGGCGTCGGCCTTGAGGGTCACCGCCAACTCGATGAACGCCGGCAGGGACAAACGTGGAGCGACCATTCGGTTCAGGGCAAAACGCAGTGGAGTACTCATTCTTGTTGTTCTCCGCGCAGATGATTTATTTGGCCGTCGGCATGCTGAATTCAGGGCCCTTGGCAATGCTGTCGGGCCAGCGCTGCATCACGCTTTTGTAGCGACTGTAGAAACGAATGCCTTCTTCCCCGTAGGCGTGGTGATCACCGAACAGCGAGCGCTTCCAGCCACCGAACGAATGCCAGGCCATGGGCACCGGAATCGGTACGTTGATGCCGACCATGCCGACCTTGATGCTGCGGGCGAAGGCGCGGGCGATCCCGCCATCGCTGGTAAAACACGACACGCCGTTGCCGAACTCATGGGCGTTGATCAACGCCACCGCACTGGCGAAATCCGGCACGCGCACGATGCCCAGCACCGGGCCGAAGATTTCCTGCTGATAGATGCTCATGTCGGTGGTGACGTGATCGAACAGCGTCGCGCCGACGAAAAAACCGGCCTCGGCCCCCGGCACCTTGAAGTGTCGGCCATCGACAATCAGCTGCGCGCCCTGGGCCACGCCCTGATCGATAAAACCTTCCACCCTGGCCTTGTGTTCGGCGGTGACCAGCGGGCCCATGTCGCTGTCGCCTTGCAGACCGTTGCCGACTTTCAACTGATCGATGCGCGGCAGCAGCTTGGCGATCAGTTGATCGCCGACTTCACCCACCGCGACCGCAATCGAAATCGCCATGCAGCGCTCACCGGCCGATCCGTAAGCGGCGCCGATCAAGGCATCCGCCGCCTGATCCAGATCCGCGTCGGGCATGACGATCATGTGATTCTTCGCGCCTCCCAGAGCCTGCACTCGCTTGCCGCGCGCGGTGGCCTGCTGGTGGATGTACTCGGCAATCGGCGTCGAACCGACAAACGAAATCGCCTCGACGTCCGGGTGCTGCAGCAAGGCGTCGACCGCCGCTTTGTCGCCCTGAACCACGTTGAACACGCCATCCGGCAAACCGGCTTCGGTCAACAGGCGAGCCATCAGCAAACTGGCGGACGGATCGCGCTCGGAGGGCTTGAGGATGAAGCAGTTGCCGGTGACCAGCGCCAGCGGAATCATCCACAGCGGCACCATCACCGGGAAATTGAACGGCGTGACCCCGGCGCAGACGCCGAGCGGCTGACGCAGGTTCCAGTTGTCGATGCCGCCGCCGATGTTGTCGCTGAACTCGGTCTTCAACAGGTTCGGTGCACCGCAGGCGTACTCGACGATTTCAATGCCTCGGGTGACTTCGCCCTTGGCGTCGGAAAACACCTTGCCGTGTTCACGGCTGATGATTTCCGCCAGTTCGTCGTGATGACGATCGAGCAACTCCTTGAACTTGAACATCACCCGCGAACGGCGCAGGGACGATTGCTCGGACCAGGCCGGGAATGCCTTCAGCGCCGAAGCGACGGCAGCGTCCACGGTCTTCTGGCTGGCCAACCCGACCCGCGCCTGAACAGAGCCGGTGGCCGGATTGAAGACATCGCTGAATCGTTCGCTACCGCTGTCCTGCACCTGACCGTCGAGGTAATGGCCTATGACCGGGGCGTCGCTCATTGTTCTTGTTCTCCGTGCGAAAGTTGGAATTCAGAGATCCAGCAGCCAGCTGTGCTGCGGGTCGTTATGGAACTGCCAGACGCGTTTCGGCCCGGCCATCACGTTCAGGTAATAAGACTCGTAGCCATACGGCACGCTGACCGGGTGATAGCCCTTGGGCACGACGACGAGGTCGCTGTTTTCTACGGCCATGGCTTGATCGATGCTGCGGTCGTCGGTGTAGACCCGCTGGAACACGAAGCCCTGGGGCGGGTTGATCTGGTGGTAGTAGGTTTCTTCGAGAAAGCTCTGGTGCGGCAGGTCGTCGGTGTCGTGCTTGTGCGGCGGGTAGCTCGACGAGTGCCCCGACGGCGTGCGCACTTCCACCACCAGCAGCGAATGAGCCGGCTCGCTGTCCGGGAGGATGTCGCAGACATAGCGGGTGTTGGCGCCCTTGCCGCGCACGCTGCGCTTCATGGTTTCAGGCCTGATCAGGCGCGGGCCGAGGTCCGTGGTGGTCGAACCGGGCGCGGCGCAAACCGCCACTTGCGCATCACTCAATGCCACCACCTGCGCCTGACTGCCGGGTGGCAGGTACGCGGCGAACGGTGATTTGTCTTCGAACACCGACTGGCGATCACCGAGATTGTCCCAGTTGAAGGCCCCCTGCCCCGGCGCTTCGCCGTGGATGCCGATCCGACCACTGAGCAGCACCAAACACAGCTCTTTATCACCCGCTGCGACAGGCAAGGTTTCACCCAGACTCAACCGGTAGGCAGCGAAACCGACGTATTGCAGCTCACCTTCAGCCAGCTCGACCATGGTCCGGCCACGGGCCTTGCTTTTGACCAGCAGGCTCATCGTGCAGTCCTCTCGTCGAGCAACGCACGTAAGGTGTCGAAGCCTTTCTTCGCGTAGACATAACTTGGCGCCACTGCCGGATCCTGCTCGGCCTCGACCACCAGCCAGCCGTGGTAATCGGCCGCCAGCAGCACGTCCAGCAGCTCAGCGAAGTCGATGTCACCGTCCCCTGGAACGGTAAAAGTGCCGTTGATGATGCAGTCGGGGAAGCTCCACAGGTTGTTGCGCGCCAGTTGCACCACCGGTTTGCGCACGTCCTTGAAATGCACGTGGCAGATGCGCGACAGGTGTTTGCGCAGCACCTGCAAGGGCTCACCGCCGCCCATGTAGCAATGGCCTGAATCGAACAGCAGCCCGACTTCATTGCCGGTCAGCGCCATCAGAGTGTCGATGTCCGACGGCGATTCGACGTAGGCGCCCATATGGTGGTGATACGCCAGACGCACGCCCTGGGACAGGGTGAAGCGTGCCAGTTCGGTCAGTTTGTCTGCGTATTGCTGCCACGCCTGTTCGGTGTGAAAACGCGGGCGCTCAACCAACGGAATTCGCTGGCCCTGAATGGAATCGGCGACTTCACCGTAAACCAGCACGTTCGCGCCATTCTTCGCCAACAACTCGACATGGCTGGCAATCGCGTCGATTTCCTCGGCCACCGAACGACGAGCGAGGCGACTGGAATACCAGCCGGACACCAACGCCAGGTCGTACGGGCGCAGCACGTCGCCAACGCCTTTGGCGTCCTTGGGAAACTTGCCGTTGAGTTCGAAGCCTTCATAACCGATGGCCTTGCCTTCGCTGAGGGCGGTGCTCAGCGGCGTTTCACCGCCGAGGGACGGCAGGTCGTCGTTGCTCCAGGAAATCGGGTTGATGCCAATTCGGATAGCGGGCATGGCTGCACCTTTTATTGTTATTTCTAGAATGTTCAACCGCGTCTCAGGCCCGGGCCGTACGCCAGGCATCGATCAGTTCGACGAAGGTGCCCTGTACCTGGCGGATCAGCGTCTCGTCGTCGATTTCCCCCGACAGCCAGGCGCGGCTCGGCTCCTGGAAAATCGTCCGGCCCACGGCAAACCCGCGGCAGGTCTGGCTCTGGCTGGCCTGTTGAAAGCCTTCGGCCAACGCTGACGCTGGGGCATTCAAACCCAGCAGCACCACGCCTCGGCAATAGGGATCGCGCGCCTGGATCAGTTCGTCGAGCTGTTGCCATTCCTCGGCGCTTTGGGCTTCGATCTTCCACCACGCCGGATAGATGCCCAGGTTGTAGAGGCGTTTGAGCGCGCGATACAACACCTCGGGATGCGGTGAGGGGTGATCCTTGGGCGGGATGATTTCCAGCAGCAGTTCATGACCGCTGACTTGCGATGCCTGATACAGCGCCTTGATTTGCGCTTCCTGTTCCAGCCGCAGCATGGGTTCGTCGTCCGGGTGAAATTGCACCAGGCATTTGATGATTTGTTCTTGCGGCCAGGCAATCAGGTTGCTGCCGATCGAGCGCCCGTGTTCGAAGGCCAGCGGCCGCGAGCCCTGCACCTCGACCGGCCGCGCCACCCACCAGCCACGACCGGTGGCGGCGTTCAGCGAGTCCTGGCCGAAACGCTGATCCGCCAGCAGCCCGACATCGGCTTCGATGCCCTGCTCGCGCAAATCGCTTTCGACCCGTTCCACAGCCTTGATGAACAGTTGCTTGAGTTCGCCGATGGCGCTGAGGTCGCGTCCGCCCTTCTGGGCCAGTTCCACCAGTTGTCCGCGATGGTCGAAGGCAAAGATGAACAGTTGCTTCCACTGTTTGCGCGGCACACTGACCTGATGCAGGCGTTGCAGGGTGACGTCCTGATCCGGCCGGGTAATCGGCACCGGGCTGCTGAACAGGTAATCGAGTTCGGCACGGGTCGGCATCGCCGGCGCGCAGGCATGACGCGACACCACCAGACCACCGCAGGCATTGGCCAACTGGCAGCAACGCTCGTCGCTAGCACCCTCCAGCCAACCGCTGAGGAAGCCCGACATGAACGCATCGCCGGCGCCCAGCACGTTCAGCACTTCGACTCGCACGCCGGGATAAATCGCGCCGTCTTCCAGACGTTGTGGAATATCCCCGTGGATCACCGTGCAACCTTGCGGGCCGAGCTTGACCACCAGGGTCGCCGCGCTCAGCCGCCGAACATTGCGCAGCGCGGTGAGCAAATCTTCTGAACCGCCGGCCATCAGAAACTCTTCCTCCGTCCCGACCACAAGATCGAAGCGCGGGAGGATATTCTGCACATGCTGAGTGACGTTCTGATCGGCAACGAAGCGGGTTTCGCCGTCCGCCTTGCCGGCAAGCCCCCACAGGACCGGGCGGTAGTCGATGTCCAGCACCCGTTTGACGTGGTGCTTTTCGGCGTAGTCGAGCGCCTGGATGCTCGCCTTGTAGACGCCATCGGTGGAGAAGTGGGTGCCGGTGATCAGCAAGGCTTTGCTGGAGGCGATAAAGGCTTCGCTGATGTCTTCGGCCCGCAGCGCCATGTCAGCGCAATTCTCACGGTAGAAGACCAGGGGAAAGGTCTCCCGATCCTTGAGACCGAGCAGCACCATGGCGGTCAGTCGCTCCGGATCGACCTCGATGCCGCTGACATCGCAGCCTTCACGGGCCAGGGATTCGATCAGGAAACGCCCCATGTGATCGTCACCGGTCCGGCTCAGCATCGCCGACCTGAGCCCCAGCCGGGCAGTGCCGAACGCGATGTTGGCGGACGAGCCGCCGAGGTATTTGGCGAAGCTGCTCACATCCTCCAGCCGTGCCCCGACTTGCTGCGCATAGAGGTCGACGCCGAGGCGCCCGAGGCAAATCAGATCCAATTGACGTCCACTGGCAAAACGAGTCTGGCCCATGCTGGCTCCTGTTATTTTTATCAGCCTGTGCCCAACGCGGTGACCGCGCCGGACACTCTTGGTGGATGCAGACTAAAACGAGCCGGATCGAACAATCAATAAATATTCCAATTATTTTTCACGTGGAATATTTTTTCCAATAAACTTCAATGCAGGCGCGCCAGACGCCGTGCATCGTTTCAGCAGGCATCCCGCTGGTGCAAGCCCAAGATTTTGTCCTGGCCGAGCCTGTAGACTGCGCACAGCCAACCTATTGTCAGGGGACGAGACCTACAACCGTCCCTATAAGAACAAGCCAGAAGGATTATTTATGTCCAGAACCGATCAGCCGGCTACCGCCGAGAGCGCGCCCGAGAGCGATCTTGCCAGCCCCCCGATCAATGCCGAGCGTCTGCTGCAGCTCATCACCACTGAATACGAAAGCCTTCCGCGCCAGCTCAAGCGCATCGCCAGTTACATGAGCCAGCAGAGTGACCGGATCATGGTCGACCGCATCAGCGACATCGCCCGCGAGTGCGAAGTGCACCCGTCGGCCATCGTGCGGTTTTCTCAGCGTTTCGGTTTCAGCGGTTTCAGTGAAATGCAGGCACTGTTCCGCGAGGCGTATACCCACAAAGCCACGCCGGTGCAGAACTACCAGCAACGCATTCGCAGCATGATCGCCAACAAGTCGCAGAAAGCCAGCGGCGGCGACCTGGCCCGCGAGTGCATCGACGCCACCCTGTCGGGCATCGAACGCCTGGGGCAGGAACTGGATGACCAGGCCTTCGAAAAGGCCGTGGATCTGGTGGTCAATGCCGATAATATCTACGTGGTCGGCGTTCGCCGCTCGTTCGCGGTGGCCGACTATCTGGTCTACAACCTGCAACACACCAACAAGCGCATCCACCTGGTCTCGGGCCTCGGCGGCAGCTATCGCGAACAGATGCGCAGCGTTCGCGCCAATGACCTGGTGATCGCCATCAGTTTCACGCCGTATGGCAAGGAAACTCAGCACTGCCTGCGCATCGCCCAGCACCATCAGGCGAAAACCCTGATCATCACTGACAGCAATCTCTCGCCCCTGGCCAAACGCGCCAACACCCTGCTGCTGGTCAACGAAGGCAGTTCGTTTGCGTTCCGCTCCCTGAGTGCGACCCTGTGCCTGTGCCAGGCGCTGTTTATCGCTGTGGCCTATCGACTGGAGTTGAAGGTGGACGAGATTCACGAGCAGGTCGGGTTCGAGGACTGATCGGGGCACCGCCATTCCAACGAACGGGGCAAATCAAAATATTTATTCCATTATTTGAATGAAAGGAATATTTATTCTATAAACAGGATCTCTGAAAACAAGAACTCAAAGGATCCTGTCATGCGTGAACTCGGAATCGGCCTTATCGGCACGGGCTTCATGGGGCGCGCCCACGCCCTGGCCTTTCGCAACGTCAGCGGGGCGTTCGAACTACCCTTCACCCTTCGCCTGGCCGCCCTGGCTGACGCCGATCCCGCACGGGCGCAAGCCTGCGCCACCGCCTGGGGCTTTGAGCAGGCCCATGGCGACTGGCAGCGATTGATCAATGACCCCAAGGTCAATTTGATCGCCATCACTACTCCCAACCACTTGCATTACCCGATGGCGATGGCAGCACTTGCTGCCGGCAAGCCGGTGTACTGCGAAAAGCCATTGGCAGTGAATCTTGAACAAGCTCATGCCATGCACGTGGCGGCGAAGCATGCAGGCGTCGTCACCCGGGTCGGCTACAACTACCAGCACAACCCGATCATCGGCCTGACACGCGAGCTGATCCTGAGTGGCGAACTCGGCGAGATCATCAGCTTTCAAGGTGAATTCAGCGAAGATTTCATGGCCGATCCAGCCTCCCCTTGGTCGTGGCGCTGCGAACCGGAACATGCCGGTGGAGCACTGGCGGATCTGGGCAGCCACCTGCTCGCCATGGCGCGCTACCTGGTGGGCGATGTCGAAGCGGTGTGCGCCGATTCCCAGACCGTCCATGGCCAGCGCCCGGCCACAACCGGCAGCCAGGAACAACGCCGCATTGCGGTCGACGATCAGGCCCATGCGCTGCTGCGCTTTGCCAGCGGCGCACGCGGTACCTTCAGCAGCAGCTGGCTAAAGCAGGGCTACAAGAATCATCTGAGTTTCGAAATCAGCGGCACCCGAGGCACCCTGGCGTTTGATCAGGAGCGCTTGAACGAACTACGCCTGTGTCGAGCCGGCCAAGGCGGCTTCCAGCGTTTACTGGCCGGACCGGACTTGCCCGGTTACGCCGCATTCAGCCCGGCGGCGGGGCATCAGTTGGGTTACAACGAGCTGAAAACGCTGGAAGTGCATGAGCTGATCATGGCGCTGGCCGGGAATGGGCAGACCGGGACTGATTTCGAGGAGGCGTTTGAAGTGGAGAGGCTGGCGACGGCGATTCGGGTCGCGGCTGAGGAGCGGCGTTGGGTGTCTGTCAGTGAAATCACTGGCTAGTTTTGTGAGGGCACAAAAAAGCCGATCGGGATGATCGGCTTTAGTGTCTGACCTTGATGAAGAGGCAACTGGATCCCCTGTAAAAGTCACTGCGCATGAAAAAGCCCAACTCGCTAAAGTTGGGCTAAGTCATTGAATTATATGGTCGGGACGGAGTGATTCGAACACTCGACCCCTAGCACCCCATGCTAGTGCGCTACCGGACTGCGCTACGCCCCGACTAAGTTTGAAACTTGTTCTCCATCTCGAAGAACGCTCAAGAATATATCGCAAGCTTTTGAAAACTGGAAGTATTTAAAAGCAGGAAATTATTTCTTGAGAACCACCAGAACATCTTCGAGTTCGGCGATCATCTGGCGGATCATTTGCTTGTATTGGGTGGTGTCGTCTTTGGCTTCATCGCCGGACAGACGCAGGCGCGCGCCGCCGATGGTAAACCCCTGATCGTAAAGGAGCGCGCGGATCTGCCGGATCATCAGCACGTCCTGGCGCTGATAATACCGGCGGTTTCCGCGGCGTTTGACGGGGTTGAGCTGAGGAAACTCCTGCTCCCAGTAGCGCAGCACGTGCGGCTTTACCGCACACAGCTCGCTGACTTCACCGATGGTGAAGTAGCGTTTGCCCGGGATGACGGGTAGTTCGTCGTTATGACTTGGTTCCAGCATAAGCCTCAACTCGGGCCTTCAACTTCTGCCCTGGACGAAAGGTGACCACACGGCGAGCCGTGATCGGGATTTCTTCCCCCGTTTTCGGGTTGCGGCCAGGCCGCTGGCGTTTGTCCCGAAGGTCGAAATTGCCGAAACCCGACAATTTGACCTGCTCGTTGTCTTCAAGAGCGTGCCTGATCTCCTCAAAAAACAGTTCAACCAATTCCTTGGCTTCCCGCTTGTTCAGGCCCAGCTCTTCATACAGACGTTCCGCCATCTCAGCTTTCGTCAAAGCCCCCATACGTCACTTCCTTAACGTGGCGTTCAACCTTTGTTCGAGCGAGGTGAGGATATTTTGCGTCGTCGAATTCACCTCATCGTCATTAAGAGTGCGCGATGGATGCTGCCAGGTCAAGCCGACTGCAAGGCTTTTTCTATCAGGATCAATGCCTTTACCCTGATACACGTCAAATAGCCTGAGGTCTGTCAGCCATTCGCCTGCATTTTCACGGATTACGTCCAGTACAGCCGAGGCTGCAATGTCTTTGTGTGCAATCAGTGCCAGGTCACGACGCACTTCAGGAAAGCGCGACAACTCGTGGAATTTAGGCATTTTACCCAGAGCGACTTCAGCCAGAACCAGCTCGAAGACGAAGACCGGACGGTCGAGACCCAGGGATTTCGACAGCTCAGGGTGAATCGCGCCGATAAACCCGACTTCACGCCCTTCCCGCTCGATGCGCGCGGTCTGGCCCGGGTGCAGCGCAGGGTGCTTGCCCGGTGCAAAAGTGAACTGATCCAGCGCACCGGCAAAGCCCAGCACCGCTTCTACGTCAGCCTTGACGTCGAAGAAGTCGACGGTATCGCGACCTTGCGCCCAGCCCTCCGGCAGACGGCTGCCGCATACCACACCGGCGATCATCGGCTCTTGCTTCAGACCTTCCAGCTGACCGACAAAGCGCAGACCGCTCTCGAACAGACGAACACGATCCTGCTGACGGTTGAGGTTGTGCTGCAACGCCTTGACCAGACCCGGCCACAGCGACGAACGCATGGCAGCCATGTCATTGGAGATCGGGTTCGCCAACAGCAGCGGCTCGACGCCAGGGTTGAACAGTTCGAACTGCTTCGGATCGATGAAGCTGTAAGTGATCGCTTCCTGATAACCACGAGCCACCAGCAGACGACGCAGTTCCGGCAGATCACTGCGCGCTTCAGCTTTGGCCTGTGGCGCCAGACGAGCTTGCGGGTAACGAACTGGCAAGCGGTTGTAACCGTACAGACGTGCCAGCTCTTCGATCAGATCGACTTCCAGGCTGATATCGAAGCGATGGCTCGGCACTTCTACGCGCCACTGCCCTGCTCCATCGGCGGAAACTTTCAGGCCCAAAGCGTTGAGCAGACGCTCGACTTCGGCCGAATCCATTTCCATGCCCAGCATCTGGGTGATGCGCTGCGCACGCAGGGTGATCGGCGCGATCGACGGTAGATGCTGCTCGCTGACGGTTTCGATGATCGGGCCGGCTTCGCCACCGGTGATTTCCAGCAGCAGGCCAGTGGCGCGCTCCATGGCTTCACGGGCCAGTTGCCAGTCCACGCCACGCTCGTAGCGGTGCGAAGCGTCGGTATGCAGACCGTAGGAACGAGCCTTGCCCGCCACCGCGATCTGGTCGAAGAACGCACTTTCAAGGAATACGTCGCGAGTGGTCGCGGACACGCCGCTGTGCTCGCCCCCCATCACGCCGGCAATCGCCAGAGCGCGGGTGTGGTCGGCGATCACCAGCGTATCGCTACGCAGGCTGACTTCCTGACCGTCGAGCAGCACGAGCTTCTCGCCCTCTTCCGCCATGCGCACACGGATGCCGCCATTGATTTCGGCGAGATCGAAAGCGTGCAGCGGCTGACCCAGCTCGAGCATCACGTAGTTGGTGATGTCGACGGCAGCGTCGATGCTGCGGACTTCGGCGCGACGCAGGCGCTCAACCATCCACAGTGGCGTCGGCTTGGACAGGTCAACGTTACGGATGACACGGCCCAGATAACGCGGGCAGGCAGCTGGCGCCAGGACTTCTACCGGGCGCACTTCGTCGTGAACTGCTGGAACGGTCATCACCACCGGGCGAGTGACCGGAGCGTCGTACAGCGCGCCAACTTCACGGGCCAGACCGGCCAGGGACAGGCAGTCGCCGCGGTTCGGAGTCAGATCGACTTCGATGCTGGCGTCTTCCAGGTCCAGATACACACGGAAATCTTCGCCCACCGGCGCATCGGCCGGCAGCTCCATCAGACCGTCATTGCCTTCACCGACCTGCAGCTCGGATTGCGAGCACAGCATGCCGTTGGACTCGACGCCACGCAGCTTGGCCTTCTTGATCTTGAAGTCGCCCGGCAGCTCGGCACCAATCATCGCGAACGGAATCTTCAGGCCCGGACGCACGTTTGGCGCACCGCACACGACCTGGAAAGTTTCCGCGCCGTTGCTGACCTGGCACACACGCAATTTGTCGGCGTCGGGATGCTGCTCGGTGCTCAACACCTCGCCCACCACCACGCCACTGAAAACACCGGCGGCCGGCGTAACGCTATCGACCTCAAGACCGGCCATCGACAGACGGGCAACCAGCGCGTCTCGATCTACCTGCGGGCTGACCCAGCCACGCAGCCATTGTTCACTGAATTTCATCCTGCTCTCCTAAGAATTCGTTACGACTAGCGAAATTGCGCGAGGAACCGCAAGTCGTTGTCGAAGAACAGACGCAAGTCGTTCACGCCGTAACGCAGCATGGCCAGACGCTCGACGCCCATGCCGAAGGCGAAGCCCGAGAACTCTTCCGGATCAATCCCGGACATGCGCAGCACATTCGGGTGAACCATGCCGCAGCCCATCACTTCCAGCCAGCCAGTCTGTTTGCAGACGCGGCAGCCTTTACCGCTGCACATCACGCATTCCATGTCGACTTCAGCGGAAGGCTCGGTGAACGGGAAGTACGAAGGACGGAAACGCACGGCCAGTTCTTTTTCGAAGAACACCCGCAGGAACTCTTCGATCGTGCCCTTGAGGTCGGCGAAGTTGATATCGCGATCAACCAGCAGGCCTTCGACCTGATGGAACATCGGCGAGTGGGTGATATCGGAGTCGCTGCGATAAACACGGCCTGGGCAGACGATGCGGATCGGCGGCTTTTTCGATTCCATGGTGCGGACCTGAACCGGCGAGGTGTGGGTGCGCAGCAACATGTTGGCATTGAAATAGAAGGTGTCATGCATCGACCGGGCCGGGTGGTGGCCTGGGATGTTGAGCGCCTCGAAGTTGTGATAGTCGTCTTCGACCTCAGGGCCTTCGGCAATGCCGTAGCCGATATGGGTGAAGAACTGTTCGATACGTTCCAGAGTCCGGGTTACCGGATGCAGACCACCGGAGGTCTGACCGCGGCCCGGCAGCGTCACGTCAATGGATTCGGCAGACAGCTTGGCAGCCAGTTCGGCTTCCTCAAACAGAGCCATACGCGCATTGAGAACGCCTGTTACACGTTCCTTGGCAACGTTGATCAGGGCGCCGACTTGCGGACGCTCTTCTGCCGGCAAATTCCCCAGGGTCTTCATCACCTGAGTCAATTCACCCTTTTTGCCAAGGTATTGAACCCGGATTTGCTCCAGGGCATTGATATCTTCAGCGCTTTGCACAGCCTCTAGTGCTTGAGAGACCAGCGCATCCAGGTTTTCCATGTACAGACTCCAGATACAAAATAGGGGAAGAGCTTGAAGGCTCTTCCCCTATTTATGACGTTTAACACCTGACCCCACAGAGGTGAGGCCGGGTGACTGTCGGGGGTACTTAAGCCAAGGTGGCTTTAGCTTTCTCGACAATCGCAGCAAACGCCGCTTTTTCGTTCACTGCCAGATCAGCCAGAACCTTACGGTCGATCTCGATGGACGCTTTTTTCAGGCCAGCGATGAAACGGCTGTAGGACAGACCGTTAACACGAGCACCAGCGTTGATACGAGCGATCCACAGAGCGCGGAACTGACGTTTTTTCTGACGACGGTCACGGTAGGCGTATTGCCCTGCCTTGATTACCGCTTGCTTGGCAACACGGAATACGCGCGAGCGAGCGCCGTAGTAGCCTTTAGCAAGTTTCAGAATTTTTTTGTGACGTTTACGGGCAATGACGCCACGCTTTACACGAGCCATGAGTTACTTCCTCTATTCTTGATCCAAAAATTAACGAAGGCGCAGCATGCGCTCGACTTTTGCCACGTCAGACGGATGCAGCAAGCTGCTACCGCGCAGTTGACGCTTACGCTTGGTCGACATTTTGGTCAGGATGTGGCTCTTGAAAGCGTGCTTGTGCTTGATACCGTTAGCAGTTTTCAGAAACCGCTTAGCAGCACCACTTTTGGTTTTCATCTTTGGCATGTTCGGATACTCCGCATTCAGTTGATAAACATAATCAGAAGGCCTGCCGTGCCCTGTTGATTACTTCTTCTTTTTCGGGGCGATGACCATGATCAGCTGGCGTCCTTCCATCTTAGGATGCTGTTCGACCGAACCGTACTCGAGCAGGTCTTGTTCAACCCGCTTGAGGAGTTCCATCCCCAGCTCCTGGTGGGCCATCTCACGGCCGCGGAATCGCAAGGATACCTTGGCCCTGTCCCCGTCACTCAGGAAACGTACCAGGTTGCGCAGTTTTACCTGGTAATCCCCTTCCTCCGTCCCTGGACGAAACTTGATTTCTTTTACCTGAATCTGCTTCTGGTTTTTCTTCGCTGCTGCAATCTGCTTCTTCTTTTCGAAGATCGATTTGCCGTAGTCCATCACCCGGCAAACCGGCGGGACTGCGTCAGCAGAGATTTCTACCAGATCAAGCTTTGCTTCTTCAGCAATACGAAGCGCTTCATCAATCGAGACGATGCCAATCTGCTCGCCATCAGCGCCAATTAACCGAACCTCGCGTGCCGAGATATTCTCGTTGATCGGGGCTTTCGGTGCAGTTCGTTTATCTTGTCTCATTTCACGCTTAATAATAATTACTCCGAATCTGGGCGACCACGCCGGGAAACCGCTTGCGCGAGAAACTCAGCGAACTGGGCGACGGGCATCGAGCCCAGGTCAGCACCTTCACGAGTACGCACAGCGACAGTCTGCATCTCGACTTCCTTATCTCCAATAACCAAGAGATATGGAACCTTGAGCAAAGTATGCTCGCGGATTTTAAAGCCGATCTTTTCATTTCTCAAGTCAGACTTGGCACGAAACCCGCTTTCGTTGAGAGTTTTTTCGACCTGAGCGACGAAATCTGCCTGTTTATCAGTGATATTCATGATCACTGCCTGGGTTGGCGCCAGCCACGCAGGGAATGCACCTTCATAATGCTCGATCAGAATCCCGACGAAACGCTCGAACGAACCGAGGATCGCACGGTGCAACATGACCGGATGCTTGCGGCTGTTGTCTTCGGAGACATATTCGGCACCGAGACGCACTGGCAGGTTGAAATCGAGCTGCAAAGTACCACATTGCCACACGCGACCGAGGCAATCTTTCAGCGAGAACTCAATCTTCGGACCATAGAAAGCGCCCTCCCCCGGCTGCAGATCGTACGGAAGGCCCGCGCTATCAAGGGCTGCGGCCAGTGCAGCTTCGGCGCGATCCCACAACTCGTCGGAACCGACGCGTTTTTCCGGACGAGTGGACAGTTTCATTTCGACATCGGTAAAGCCGAAGTCGCGATAAACATCCATGGTCAGCTTGATGAACGCAGCGGATTCAGCCTGCATCTGCTCTTCAGTGCAGAAGATGTGGGCGTCGTCCTGAGTGAACGCACGCACACGCATGATGCCGTGCAGCGCACCCGACGGCTCGTTACGGTGGCAGGCACCGAACTCGGCCAGACGCATCGGCAACTCGCGGTAGCTCTTCAGACCCTGATTGAACACTTGCACGTGGCAAGGGCAGTTCATCGGTTTGATCGCGTAATCGCGGCTTTCCGACTCTGTGGTGAACATGTTGTCGGCGTAGTTGGCCCAGTGCCCGGACTTTTCCCACAGGCTACGGTCAACGACTTGCGGCGTCTTGATTTCGAGATAGCCGTTGTCACGCTGCACCTTGCGCATGTACTGCTCAAGTACCTGGTACAGAGTCCAGCCATTCGGGTGCCAGAACACCATGCCCGGCGCTTCTTCCTGGGTGTGGAACAGGCCCAGGCGCTTGCCGATCTTGCGGTGATCGCGCTTTTCAGCTTCTTCGATTCGCTGGATGTAAGCAGCCAACTGCTTCTTGTCAGCCCATGCAGTGCCGTAAACGCGCTGCAATTGCTCGTTCTTGGCATCACCGCGCCAGTAGGCGCCGGACAGCTTGGTCAACTTGAAGGATTTCAGGAAGCGAGTGTTCGGCACGTGCGGACCACGGCACATGTCGACATATTCTTCGTGATAGTACAGACCCATGGCCTGTTCGTTCGGCATGTCCTCGACCAGGCGCAGCTTGTAGTCTTCGCCGCGAGCCTTGAACACTTCGATCACTTCGGCGCGCGGAGTGACTTTCTTGATGACGTCGTATTCGGTATCGATCAGCTGTTGCATGCGCTGTTCGATGGCAGTCATGTCGTCCGGAGTAAAAGGACGCTCGAAGGCGATGTCGTAATAGAAGCCTTCGTCAATGACCGGACCGATGACCATTTTGGCCGTCGGGTACAACTGCTTGACCGCGTGGCCAACCAGGTGGGCGCAAGAGTGGCGAATGATCTCCAGCCCCTCTTCATCCTTTGGCGTGATGATTTGCAGCGTTGCGTCGCTGTCGATGATGTCGCTGGCGTCGACCAGCTTTCCGTTCACTTTGCCGGCCAGGGTGGCCTTGGCCAGGCCTGCACCAATGGATGCGGCGACCTCGGCTACGGAAACCGGGTGATCGAATGAACGTTGACTGCCGTCGGGAAGAGTAATAGTTGGCATGGCGCCTCCTCTCCTAGTGGTGACCCCTACCAAAGGTCACGTGGGTTGGGATGAGCCAGTACAAGATCCGGTCCAGGCCATTCAATGACGAACGCCTGCCTTACAGCGGCAGGAGCCTTGCGGCCAACCGGAAAACCGAACCAGAGTGACTGGGATTCAAATCAGAATGTTCGAACGCTGCCGCTGCCGGGACTGAAGGTCTTCCGGAGCCTGCGAACGTTCAAGCGAGGCATGCTAGCACAGATGAACGGTCGCCGATGCACTCCGCTTTTACCTGCCTGTTTTTCGCAAGAGGCAAATCGTCCGATTTGTGCCAGAGTGCTGAACTTGATCGGCCTTTCGCCCCTCAGATAACAAGACATTGACCACAAGGAGCATCTTCGCATGCGTCTTAACACCCTGCTCGCAGCAGTCGCCCCCATTGTTCTGCTGCTTCCACTGAGCGCCCACGCCGACTGGCCGAAAGGCGAACGTGAAAAATACATGGCTCAGTGCACCCAGGCGGCCACTCCGCAAATCGGTGCCTCTGCCGCGAAATCCCACTGCGCGTGCGGCGCGGATGCCATCAAGTCTTACCCGGCCAGCGACATTCAGGCCCTGATGGACAACAAGGCAAGTCAGGATCTGCAACAGAAAGCCTTGGGTCAAATTGCCAAATGCAAGGCAAATACCCCTGCGAAAAAGTGATTAAACGGGCCCTTTTATAGCCCTTGGCGTTGCGAAAAAGCAGCCGATTCAGGCCTTTTCGAACGATTTATGCAGGTTTTACAGGTTTTTTTATTGTCTTTATTTTTCGCTTGAAGCCTTTTAAACCGGGGCCTCCAGCTGAAAAAGGCAGTAAAGAAAAGACGACTGATTGGCAAACAGCACGTCCGGGGGGCTACCAAAGCGAACATTTCGACTATGATACCCCGGTGTGCCCAGTTGGCCTGAGCAGCACAGTACTACTGAAAATATATGTTTCTTGGAGATACACCATGTCTAATCGCCAAACCGGCACCGTTAAATGGTTCAACGATGAAAAAGGCTTCGGCTTCATCACTCCTCAAGGTGGCGGTGACGACCTGTTCGTACACTTCAAAGCTATCGAAACTGACGGTTTCAAAAGCCTGAAAGAAGGCCAGACCGTTTCCTTCGTGGCTGAGAAAGGCCAAAAGGGTATGCAAGCTGCACAGGTTCGCCCAGAGTAATTTCCCGGCGCACTAAAAAAACCCCGTCCATGTGACGGGGTTTTTTATGGGTGAAACAAAAGCCCGAAGGCTCAGCCGCAGTTGACGCGGGTGACCATCAGGTTCTGATCGGTATTCAGGTTGAGGCGGTCGGAGCGGTACTCCAGAGTAATCATGTCATTAGGCTTGAGGAATCGGGCGTTCTGCGCACCGGCTTTCTTGCGGGCCTGCTCCAACAGCTCCGGCGAAGCTTTCTTGCCGAGAGCGAACTCCGCAGCTGATGCCTCACAACGACCATGTCCGGCCTCAGTCGCCACGGGATCCGTCTGCGACTCGCTGGAGCTCGTAGAGCAACCAGCCAACAGAGCAACGGCCATCAGTGCACCCAGTGACGCGAACTTCCAAGGCATTGAAGCCTCCTTATTTCAATTTTGAGCAGAGATCGTGCGACCGCCAATACAGCGTTTGGTTTCACGGCGAGCGCCATCACCCTGCCCCACGATCGGAAAAACGCCGAGTGTGCCTGAGCAACGCCAGAAGCTTCACCCCTAAAACGTCACTGAATATTAATGACGCTCAGTAGACATCAATGTAGTCGAAGGGCGGATTCGGCCAGTTGTCCTTGAGCGCATTGAAGATCTGCGTGACCCAGACTTCGTCGCTGGCCGCGATATTTCCCACATACCCCGAACCTTTCGCCCAGGTCTCCAGGCGAAACAACAGGCCATCAATGTCCTGGCCGCCAGTGACACCCGAAGAGATATAGGCGATCCCGCCCTTGGTCACGCGCAACTGGGTGTGTTCGTCATCACTGGCCGACGCCAGCATCCGGCGGACAGCATCAAGGGTCAGGCCGTCGGGGCTATTCAAATCGATCTGCACAGCGCAATCCTTGTTTTTTGCGGAAACGACCAAGTGTCGCATAGCCCTGCGCTCATGCCTAAGTCGCAGTGCCAAGCGCCCGACAAAGTGGTTAACTCAAGACTTCAATTCCGTGACCGTCCGAGCCCCATCATGACCACCGTGAGCATTACCGCCGACATCAAAGCCACCTGGCCACAAGGGCACAGCTCTTACAGCCCGGGCAGTCCGGAGGAGTTGGCATTGATCAGCATCGACTTGCTGGTGAAGACGCTGGGAACACGGGGCGCGCAGTCGTTCATCGCCCAGTTGTTCGAGAAGTATCCCGATGACTTCAAAGGGACACCGGACACCGAGAGGGAGTAAAAGCCCGCAAGCTGGCACCTGCGGGCGTATGGCTTACTTCAGGCGCTTCAGACGCTCGGTCAGCAGATCGAAGAAGCCCTGGGCGTCACCGTTCTCCACCCAGAAGGCGTTCTTCGGTGCCTTAAGGCCGTCATACCAGTCGACAATGGTCTGGCCGAAGGTCGGGCCTTCACGGCTGTCGACCACCACATTCACCGATCGCCCGGTGAACAGCTCAGGCTTGAGCAGATAAGCCACGACGGTGGCGTCATGCACAGGGCCACCCGGAATGCCGTAGTGCTCCATATCCCCTTTGATGTACTCGTTGAGGATGTCGCCGACTATCTTGCTCGCATTGTTGTTCAGCGCCGCGATCTGCTTCAGGCGCGCATCACTGGTCAGGATCTTGTGGGTCACGTCCAGCGGCAGGTAAGTCAGTTTCACGCCGCTTTTGAGCACCACTTCCGCTGCTTGCGGGTCGGCGTACAGGTTGAATTCGGCCACTGGCGTGATGTTGCCGCCATTGAAGTGTGCGCCACCCATGATCACCACTTCCTTGATCCCCTGAACAATATCCGGCTCCTGAATCAGCGCCAGAGCCAGGTTGGTCTGCGGCCCGAGCATCGCGATGGTGATGCTGTGCGGCTTGGCTTTTTTCAGGGTGTCGATCAGGTAGTTGACCGCATTGCCTTCGGCCAGGCCTTTTTTCGGCTCGTGCACGGTGACACCCGACAGGCCTTCCTTGCCATGGATGTTTTCGGCGTAGATCGGCGTACGCATCAGCGGTTTCGGCGCGCCGGCGTACACCGGAATCTCTTCCCGCCCTGCCCACTCACGGGCCAAACGCGCATTGCGCGAAGTCTTGTCCAGGCGCACGTTGCCGGCCACGGTGGTCAACGCGCGAATGTTCAGCTCCTCCGGGGAGGACAGGGCAAACAACAGGGCGACCACGTCGTCGGCGCCCGGATCGGTGTCGATGATCAGGTCAATCTTTTCCGCCGCCTGGGCGCCGGTCGCGGTTATCACGGACAAAAGCAGCAGACTCCGAATCAATTGATGCATTTTTTGAGCATAGCGGTGCATGGCGCATTCCTTGTGCAGATGAAATCGAAAGGGTTGAATCCTGTTAGAACGTAACTCCAGACACCAGCACGATGTTGCAGTACGGCTGACATTCGCCCGTACGAACAATCGCTCGTGCCTGTCGGCTGAGTACTTTGAATTGCTCGTGACTGAGCAGGTCACGCCGCCCCAGCGAGCCTTCGTCATTCAGCTCGTCCAGCGTGGACAGCGCAGTCGGTTGTTTGTCGAAGATTTCCTTGGCCAGTGCGTGGCTTTCCACCTGCATCTCGTTGAGCACGACTTTCAGGGTGCTGACGAAATCCGGCACGCCGTGCGTCAACGCCAGGTCGATCAACTCGACACCCGGCGGCACCGGCAGGCCGGCATCGCCGATCACGACCATGTCGCCATGGCCTAGGGAAGCAATCAGCCGCGACAGGGCGACATTGAGCAAAGGAGTCTTTTTCATGCGGGTTTGAATGCCTGTACGTCGGAGGTGGTGGGAATGGACGGCTGGGCACCTGCCCGGGTAACCGACAGGGCTGCAGCGACTTGCCCGAAACGAATGGCCTCGTCCTCGGTTTTGCCGGCCGCCAGTGCAGCCGCAAATCCGCCGACAAAAGTATCCCCGGCGGCGGTGGTATCGACAGCCTTCACTTTGGGCGCAGGAAAATGCTGGTAACCCGTGCCGTTGGCGAACAATGAGCCTTGAGCACCCAGCGTGATGATGACCTTGCCGGCGCCCAGTGAAATCAGGTGCGCCGCGGCTTTTTCAGCGGTTTCCAGCGAGCCCACCGGCAAACCGCTGAGGGCGGCGGCCTCACTCTCGTTGGGAATCAGGTAATCGATGGCGGCAAACCAGTCCGGCGGTAGCGGACGACTGGCCGGCGCCGGATTGAGGATGACTGTCTTGCCCAGTTCACGCCCGCGCTTGAGCGCATGGCCGACCGTGGCATCAGGTATTTCCAGCTGGCAGATGATCACGTCCGCCGCTTGCAGCACAGCGTCGAAACGGTCGATGACCGCCGGGGTCATCGAACCATTGGCACCGGCCACGATGACAATAGCGTTCTGACTGTTGTCATCGACCACGATCAGCGCCACGCCACTGGAATCCTCCACCACGCTGACCGCCTGACAATCGATCTGCTCGGCCAGCAACGCGTCGCGCAACTGAACGCCATAAGCATCGTTGCCGACACAGCCGACCATCGACACCTGCGCACCCAGGCGCGCAGCAGCCACCGCCTGATTGGCGCCCTTGCCCCCGGACACGGTGGCGAAGGAATGACCGATCAACGTCTCACCGCCCCGAGGCAAGCGCGGCGCCCGCGTGACCAGGTCCATGTTCAGGCTGCCTATTACCACTACATTTGCGGACATACATCACTACTCTTCAATTCGTTTCAGCGGTATTCGGTGAACACGCCGGACAGCGGTGCAGTCGATTCGCGCAGGACAATACTCGGGGTCACGATCCGCTGATCCGTCGCCAGACCCGGCGTAGCAATTCTTCGCAACAACACTTCCGCGGCCATCTCGCCGAGTTGCAGGATCGACTGCCCCACGGTCGTCAGCGCGGGATACACGTAACGACTCATCTGGATATCGTCGAAGCCGATCACCGACAGCTCCGCAGGCACGCGCACGTTGCGTTCGGCCGCAGCTCGCAACACGCCAATCCCGATCATGTCGTTACCGGCAAAAATCGCGCTCGGCGGGTTGCGCTCAAGCAGGACCGAAGCCGCGTTGTAACCGCCGGTGCTGGTGAAATCGCTTTCCAGCATGCGCAACGGGGACACGTCAACACCGGCCTCTTTCAGCGCTCGAGCAAAGCCGGCCTGACGCATTTGCGCGACGCTGGTGCTGGCCGGACCACCGATCGTGGCGATATCGCGATGACCGAGTTCAAGCAAATGCCGCGTCGCGAGGTACGCGCCATATTCGTGATCGATGCGCACCAGGTCGGCGTCCACGCCCTCGAGCCCACGGTCGACGATCACCATCGGTGTCTTCACGCCCGCCAGTCCTTGCGCGAGGCCGCTGTCGCCACCCGCCGAGGCGACGATCAAGCCGTCGATGCGCTTTTCCAGCAGGACCCGCAGGTAGCTGCGCTGCTTGTCCGGGTTGTCGTCGGAGTTGCAGAGGATCACGCAGTAGCCGTTACGCTCGCAGTAATCCTCGATCCCGCGAGCCAGTTCGGCGAAGTACGGGTTGAGGCTGTTGGGCACCAGCAAGCCGATGGTGGCGGTGGTTTTCGCTTTCAGCGAACGGGCCACCGCGCTCGGCACATAGTCGAGACTCTTGATCGCCGCCTCGACCTTGAGCCGCACCTCTTCGCTCACCGGTCGGGTCTTGTTTACTACGTGGGACACGGTCGTGTAGGAAATTCCTGCAAGTGCCGCCACATCCTTGATCGTTGCCATTTATCAGCCCCGTCGGCTTGCGCGTTGACTGCGATAGGTGTCGAGCACCACGGCGATCACGATCACCGCACCGGTGATGATGCGCTTGGTCGGCTCGGTCGCGCCAATCTGCGCCAGACCGGCCGCCAGCACGGAGATGATCAACACGCCGAAAAAAGTACTGATCACCGAACCACGTCCGCCCATCAGGCTGGTACCGCCGATCACCACAGCAGCGATCACTTGCAGTTCAAGACCGGAACCGGCGTTCGGGTCAGCTGCTTCCAGCCGCGAAATCTGGAACAGCGCCGCAATGCCGGCAAGCAGGCCCATCAGGCTGAACACCAGAATTTTATAGGGCTTTGGATTGATCCCGGCCAGACGCACCGCTTCTTCGTTGGTGCCGATGCCGATCAGGTAGCGACCGAACACGGTACGGGTCAGAACGGCCTGGGCAATGAAGATGACAAGCAAGGCAATGATGAACGACGGCGAAATACCGAAGGCGATCGGATTCGACAGCCAGGCGAAGGAGTCACCGATGTAGGCCGTACGCGAACCGGTCATCTGATAGGCCAGACCACGGGCCATCTCCAGCACACCGAGCGACACGATGAATGATGGAATTCGCCACGCCACGGTAATCGAGCCGGTAACCGTGCCGGCTAACGCCGCAACGGCCATACCCAGCAAGGCAGCCGGTAATACGCTCCAGCCCCAGCCAAGAATCGCCACGCTGACAGTGGATGCCGCGAGTGCCAGTACCGAGCCTACCGACAGGTCGATCCCGCCGATGATCAGGACGAACGTCATGCCCACCGCCAGAACCATCAGGTCGGGAATCTGGTTGGCCAGGGTGCTGAAGGTGTTGTACGACAGGAAATGGCTGCTCATGACCGAGAACAGCGCAATCATTGCCAGCAAGGCGCCGGCCAGGCCCAGATAAGTGCCGAGGCCGTAGAAATTGCCACTGGATTTGCCGGCGGAAGATGCAGTTTTCATGGGAGATCCCTAGGCGCTGCTTCGTTGAGCAACGCATCACGTTTCTGGTAGCCGGCGAACGCGGCGGCAAGCAAGTCATCCTGGGTCCAGCTGTCGCGCTCGAACGTGTCGATCAGGCGCCCCGCCGACAACACACCGATGCGGTCGCAGATCAGCATCAGCTCGCGCAAATCGCTGGACACCACGACCAGCGCTTTGCCCTGACGGGTCAATTCGCCGAGCAAGGCATAAATATCGAATTTGGCGCCGACATCGATACCGCGAGTCGGCTCGTCGAACAGCAGCACCGAACAGTCGCGCTCCAGCCAGCGACCGATCACCACCTTTTGCTGATTGCCGCCGGACAGCTCGGACACCAGTTGGGTCGGGCTGGAACTGCGGATGCGCATGGCGTCGATCTGCCGCTGCGCGAGCTTCGTTTCCTCGCCGTTGTTGACGAACCCGCCGCTGGAAATTTCCGGCATGTTGCCCAGCGCAATGTTGGCGCTGATCGATTGGCTCAGCAGCAGGCCTTCGCCCTTGCGATCTTCGGTGATCAAAGCGATGCCGTTGCGCACAGCATCGACGGGCGAACGAATGCTCACCGTTTTGGCCGGCGAACCGAGCGCCACCGTGCCGCTGTCCGCGACGTCGGCGCCGAAGATCAGCCGCAAAAGCTCGGTGCGCCCTGCCCCAATCAGCCCCGAGATGCCAAAAATCTCACCGGCGCGCACTTCAAAGGACACGTCGCGAACCTTGTCGGAGCGGGTCAGGCCTTTGACCGTCAAGGCCGGCGCGCCGATATGGCGAGTCCCCAGATCGATATGCTCGCCCAGCTCGCGGCCAACCATCAGGGTGACCAGTTGCTCGCTGTTGTAATTGGCCATCGGCTCGACGCAAACCAGGTTACCGTCGCGCAACACGGCAATGCGCTGTGCGACCCGGGCCAGTTCTTCGAGACGGTGAGAGATGTAGATGATCGAGACGCCGCGCGCCTGCAACCGGGTGATTTGCTCGAACAACATCTCGACTTCGCGGGCGGTCAGCATCGCGGTCGGCTCGTCGAGAATCAGCACATGACAATCGCCGATCAGGTTACGGGCGATTTCGACCATTTGCTGGTGACCGATACCCAGCTCGCCGACCAGTGTGTCCGGGTCGATGGCATCGAGGCCGACTTGAGCCATGGCTTCGATGGCGGCCTTGCGCAATTGCTTGCGACTGATCCAGCCACCATTGCTCGGCAGGTTGTCGAGGAACAGATTCTCCGCCACCGAAAGCGTCGGCAGCAGATTGAGCTCTTGCATGACCATGCGCACACCCAGCTCTTCAGCCTGCGTGCGACTGCCGGGGCGATATTCCTTGCCATGGAACTGCATCTGGCCGGTGGTGGGGGTGACCAGCCCGCCGATTATCTTCGACAGAGTGCTTTTGCCGGCACCGTTCTCACCGGTCAGCGCCAGCACTTCACCGCGCATCAACGTCAGGTCGATGCCGGTCAGAACCGGTTGCGCATAGGTCTTGCCGATACCGCTGACCGAGAGGACAGCGTTCGGAGCGGAAACTGACATAAAAATCTCCATGCGCTCGCCCGGACGGACGAGCGCCGTTGTGTCGCCAAAGGACTTATTTGGTGACCAGCTCGACCGGCGTTTCGATCACGCCATTTGCGCCACTGTCGACTTTCTCGCCCTTGATGATTTTCAGCGCGGTCTCAATACCAAACACTGCTTGCTTCGCGGCGTACTGGTCGGCAGTCGCCAGAACGCGGCCGTCCTTCAACATGGGCTTGATGGCATTGATGTTGTCGTAACCGACAACCTGCACCTGACCGGCTTTGCCGGCAGCACGCACGGCAGAAACGGCACCCACGGCCATGCTGTCGTTACCGGCCAGCAGCGCCTTGACGTCCGGGTATTCGCTGAGAATCGAAGCGGCCACCTTGTTGCCTTTGTCGATTTCCCAATCGCCGGACTGCAGGGAAACAACCTTGATCTGCGCAGCTTCCATCGCATCCTTGAAGCCAGCAGTACGCTGCTGGGCGTTGGTCGTGGTGGAGACGCCTTCAATGATGCCGACTTCGTCACCGGCCTTCAGTTGCTTGGCCAGGTATTCGCCCACCAGACGCGCGCCCTTGCGGTTGTCCGGACCTACGAACGGAACGCTGATGTTTTTGCTTTTGATCACGGCCGGATCGAGCTGGTTGTCGATGTTGATCACGGTGATACCGGCATCGACGGCCTTTTTGATCACCGGCACCATCGCCTTCGAATCAGACGGTGCGATGACCAGAGCGTTGACCTTCGCCAGAATCATCTGCTCGACGATGCGCGTCTGCCCCGCAGTATCGGTTTCGTCCTTGATGCCGTTGGAGATCAGGTCGAAATCGGCGGAATGTTCTTTCTGGTAGGCCTTGGCGCCGTCTTCCATGGTCAGGAAGAATTCGTTGGCCAGGGATTTCATGACCAGAGCGACTTTGGGTTTTTCAGGGGATTCGGCGAAAGCCGAAGAGACAGGCAGTGCGGCGGATGCGGCAGCCAGCATGGCGACAGCAAGAAGACGTCCAGCGAATGGCAGCTTCATGGGTTCACTCCGATCTTATGATTATTGTGAGCAACGCTTGCGCTGGCGTAAGCTCGCTGCACCCCCACGACAATTCAATCCATCGTGAAGGCCGCGCAAACGTTTGCGTAGACCGAACTATGCGAATCACGCCGACATTTGTCAACAATCAGAAATCGGTATTGCGTTGCAGGGCGAATCCATCGATTCGCCCTTTGAATGCTCAAGCCGTGGTGTTGACCACGTTACCGGCAGAAGAACCCTTCGACATTTCCTTGACCAGTGCAGCCGAGACTTCCAGCAACGCACCGCTGGTTTGAGCGATCTGCCCCTGGATGGACATCACCGCTTGCGACTTGGCTTCGGGCGTTGGATAACTCGCAGCCTGCGCGGCGGCCAGTTGCTGTTGCTGCTCCTGAAGCTGCTTTTGCAATTCCTGCATGCGTTTCAACAGCGTCTTAATAGTGACGCTCAGATTGTCACCGCCTTCAGCCTCGCGCGCGCTTGCTTCCTGGGCAGGACCACCGGTTCTGACCTGATTGGTTTCTACCTTCTCGGTACCCAGTGCCTCGGCTGACGCATCGGCTTCAGCTTCACTCATTGCATTGATCGTAGCGGCCGTTTTGCCGCCGATAGTGACCGCGCCGGGATTTGGCAAACCGATAGTCAATGACATTTGAACTCCTGAAAAATTGGATCCCTATCAAGGCGCATCGGCCAGCGCGCCGTTTTCTTTAGCAGAGATCTGGAAAGCAGCCAGTTCAGTTTGTGGACGAGGCTCGTAGTCCTTTTCGGTGTGCCGAACGAGAAAACCTCCCGCGTTCGGAAACCCGGATGAGTGACGGAAGCCCACAGCCGCCCTTCGAATAAATCTTGATTTAAATCATAAGGTTAAACATTTCTTTGAAGCAAAGTACGACTGGTACGGATCCTGCTCCCTCCCTGCACCCCTGGCATTCAGATCGGCCCGGGGCGCATCTAGATGAACCTGCATCAGCACCGTCTCACTACTAGAGAGAAAAATAATGACATCTGCTTTGAAGAGTTTCGTTCCGGGCGCTTTGGCCCTTCTCCTGCTCCTGCCCACCGCCCTCCAGGCAAAAGAAGCTGTAACCCAGACCGAACTGGCCAACGTGGTGGTGCTGGCTACCGGCGGCACTATCGCAGGCGCCGGCGCCAGCGCAGCCAACAGCGCGACCTATCAGGCTGCGAAAGTGGGCATCGAACAATTGATCGCCGGCATTCCCGAACTGAGTACGCTGGCCAATGTGCGTGGCGAACAAGTCATGCAAATCGCCTCGGAAAGCATCACCAACGAAAACCTCCTGCAACTGGGTCGTCGCGTTTCCGAGCTGGCCGACAGCAAAGACGTCGACGGCATCGTCATCACCCACGGCACCGACACCCTGGAAGAGACCGCGTACTTCCTGAACCTGGTGGAAAAAACCGACAAGCCGATCATTGTCGTCGGCTCCATGCGCCCGGGCACCGCCATGTCAGCGGACGGCATGCTGAATCTGTACAACGCCGTGGCCGTCGCCAGCAGCAAAGAAGCTCGCGGCAAAGGCGTACTGGTGACCCTGAACGATGAAATCCAGTCGGGTCGTGATGTCAGCAAGATGATCAACATCAAGACCGAAGCCTTCAAAAGCGCCTGGGGCCCGCTCGGCATGGTTGTTGAGGGCAAATCCTACTGGTTCCGCCTGCCGGCCAAGCGCCACACCATGGATTCGGAATTCGATATCAAAAACATCAAGAGCCTTCCTGATGTAGAAATCGCCTATTCCTACGGCAACGTCAGCGATACAGCCTACAAGGCCCTCGCCCAGTCCGGCGCCAAGGCAATTATCCATGCCGGTACCGGCAACGGTTCGGTTTCCTCCCGCGTGGTTCCGACCCTGCAAGCGCTGCGCAAGGACGGCGTGCAGATCATTCGCTCGTCACACGTCAATGCCGGCGGTTTCGTCCTGCGTAACGCCGAACAGCCTGATGACAAATACGACTGGGTGGTGGCTCACGACCTGAACCCACAGAAAGCCCGCATCCTGGCCATGGTCGCACTGACCAAGACCAACGACAGCAAAGAGCTGCAACGGATGTTCTGGGAATACTGATTTGCGTTCGTCCGATCCTTTCCTGATCGGCCACTGGCTTCACCCTTCGTCAACCTGACGGAGGGTGAAGCTCCCGCCTCGCTCAAAGAAAAATTTCATCTGCGTGACATCAAAACCGGAAAACCGCTGTCAGAGGATTTTCTTGAATTTTAAGCAGTTGCGAAAATGCCTACAGTTAAATACTGTATGCACGTACAGCTTAATAAGGATAACCTCGTGGCCACTTCCCCTGATGCTCCTGACGCTTACGAACGCATGGGCATGCGCGTTCAAAAAATCATCAACTCCCCCACCGCACAAAAAGCCAAAGCCGCACTGATCTTCCGCCTTCCGGACGAGCCGGTGGATGAGTGGGAGCGCTTGCTGGAAGAGATCGACGAAAACGACAACGTCACCCTCGCCTACCGCGACGATGGCGGCGTGCAGATTTTCTGGGTTGTGCCGAAGGAAGATTGATTCAATGATTCTGCGTTTTGCTGCTGTGCTGTTGCTGTTCATTTCCGTGGGTGCGCAAGCTGGCGCGCCGCGTACTTTCACCGAGGCCAAGAAGGTCGCCTGGAAGCTGTACGCCCCACAATCCACCGAGTTCTATTGCGGGTGCAAATACACCGGCAACAAGGTTGATCTGGCCGCCTGCGGCTATGTCCCACGGAAAAACGCCAAACGAGCGTCCCGCATTGAATGGGAGCACATCGTTCCGGCCTGGCAATTCGGTCATCAGCGTCAATGCTGGCAGGAAGGCGGTCGCAAGAATTGCACCCGCTACGACCCGAGTTATCAGAAAGCCGAAGCCGACCTGCACAACCTGGTGCCGAGCATCGGCGAGGTGAATGGCGACCGTAGCAATTTCAGCTACGGCTGGCTGCCGGTCGAAAAAGGTCAGTACGGCTCGTGCCTGACTCAAGTCGATTTCAAGGCGAAGAAGGTCATGCCCCGCCCTTCAATTCGCGGCATGATCGCCCGCACCTACTTTTACATGAGCAAACAATACGGCTTGCGCTTGTCTAAGCAGGACCGGCAACTGTACGAAGCCTGGGACAAGACTTATCCGGTGCAGGACTGGGAGCGCCAGCGCAATCAGAGCGTGGCGTGCGTGATGGGACGCGGCAACGAATTTGTCGGCCCGGTGAACCTGAAAGCCTGCGGTTGATTGCCTGATCAAAAGAAAAGGCCTTGAGCGATAAACTCAAGGCCTTTTTTGTGCTCAACCGCCGGACTTGTTGTAACGCCAGTAGCCCATCAGATTGAGTGATTCACGAGGGATGCCACGCTCCTTGATCAGGTATTTGCGCAGGCTCACGACCGCGGCGGATTCTCCGGCGATCCAGCCATAGAACCCCTCGCTGGCCGTATCGGCGATCTCCCAAAGAATCTCTTCTTCGATGTCGACATCCGCCAGTTCGACCGCTTGCCCAACCGGCGATGCGTCAACAGGCAATGTCGCCTGCCGCACAGCCTCCACCATCAACGTACCCGCAGCCGCGCGATCGCGAATCAGCCATTGCACCGAAAGCCCGGGCCAGTCAGGAACTGCCAACATGTCTTCACGACTTTCGACTTCAAAAAACGCCTGAGTCTGCGGCGGTTCAGCCAGAGTCGCCAGCTCTTCCAGAATTCCCATGGCGGCCGGCAATGCTGTCGCGTCGGCGACCAGGAGAAGTTGCTTGAGCGTTTGCGGAGGCTTCCATTCAAATCCCCCCGCCTCTTGTGCCGAGAATTGGCTGTCGGGGGCCAGAATCTGCATCGACTCGCCGGGCTGCGCTCGCAACGCCCAACGGGAGGCTGGACCGGTCTCGCCGTGCAGGACGAAATCGATATCGACTTCACCTGACTCAGCTCGCAAATGACGGATGGTGTAGGTGCGCATCGCCGGGCGACGATCGATCAGCATCGAGCGGAAACGGGTGTACCACCCCTCGCCCTGAGAAAGCCGGGCGGGTGAACCGTCGGCTGCCGGGAAAAACAGCTTCACTCGCTGATCCGGCGCCCACGTTGCCATATCAGTGACCGCGGGGCTTGCGAGCGTGACTCGCATGAGATGCGGGCTCAACTGGTGCTTGTGACGCAAAACGACGTTGAACAATTTGTAAGGATTGGCGGAGGCCATGCGGAGCTCCTTTTGGGTATCTTCAGTGATCGCTTAAAAAACGAATCACGCAGGACACCCTTTAGTCAGCGCCGCCAAATGGTTCGCCTATTGCGCGGCCGCGCGCTCGATCACCAGCGTTTCGATGTTCTGCTTCTTCGCCTTGACCAGCGCTGCGTTCACATCCACCTGGCGCGCCTCGGCGTCAGCCTTCGAATTGAAAGGGCCGAGAAGGATCCGGGTCTTGCCGCTGGCATCCTTGATGACGCTGGCCACGAAGGCATGCTCGATCAGCCAGCCGCTGAGGTCGCTGACGGCTTGAGGTGTTTCACCGCGCACTTCTAGATCCCACTGCGGGCCCACCGCAGCAGGCGCCGTTACCACCACCGGTTTCGGCTTTTGCGCATCCACACTCTTGCCTTCGCCACATCCCGCCAATGCCAGTGCCGCGACTACCCAGACCAATTTGCGCACAACGCTTCCCTCTGAATTTTCAAAGCGGCGATCTTAACATTCGAGAATAGTTTCGGAGCCCCGTAAAATGTGGCACAAAACTACGAGATTGATGCTGGCGGCCCCTGTATAGTTACGCGCTGGGAATTAATGCCGCATCTGCGCGTCAGAAAGAGGCACCCAAACTGCGCGACTTCGCACTAATCTATACGTACCACCGACCTCTGCACTGTCTGAATCAGGTGCCCTACAAAGCAATCAAGGAGAAGACCATGCTGATACTCACCCGCAAAGTCGGTGAAAGCATAAACATTGGTGATGACATCACGATCACCATTCTCGGCGTCAGCGGCCAGCAAGTTCGAATCGGCATCAATGCTCCGAAGAACGTTGCAGTGCATCGGGAAGAGATCTACCAGCGCATCCAGGCTGGCCTGACCGCTCCGGACAAGCCACAAACGCCCTGAGCCCTTTCGCAGTCAGTAGCCAGTTCGTTTGCCTGTGCGCAATGACTGGCTAAAGATTCAAGCGCCGTATTGCCATTCCCCCCACCTCTTTGGTGACGGCGCGCGCCACGCCCCTTCCTGCCTCAATCCTTCTCGCAACCGATACTAACCGTCATTCCATGGGCTGGCTGTCGGACATTTCCGAATAGCGGCTGGGAATCTCGCCCGCCTAGCCGAATGTAACGCCACGTGCCATTCCGGTGGCCGCCACGACCATCAGTATCAACAGCAGCGCTTCGGCATGACTGATCCGCGCGAACACCTTTGCACGCCCCGTGTCAGGGACAGTACCGCGCGCTTTGGCCACGCGCCACTTGATCAAGGTGATCATCGGCACAAGCTCCAGAAGCAGAATCAGCACAAACAACGTCATCTTCAGATGGAACAGCGGCTGATGCAGGTAGTAGTCGACTCCCTTCTCGTAACCTCCAAAAGCCCGCACGCCGCCGGTGATGAGCAGCACCAACGCCGAAAGCCCCCATATATTGTCGGCAAGCAATACCCGCCCGGCTTCACCCGAGCCGGACGCCAGGCGACTGAAGGCAGTCCCACGCGTCAACACCGCCCAGAAACCCATGGCAAACGCCAGTAAATGAATCGCTGCAAGAAACCAATGAACCAGCATCGATGAGCTCCTGTCCGGCAGAGTTGAAATCAGCCAAACAGTAGTAGTCGAAAAAGTGTGGGGTTGCTTGTAACCCTACCCGGAAAACAGACGCGGGCGAAACAAGAGGCTGGGCAGAGGTTCGGGAAAGACAAATCGCGGGCAAAAAAAATCCCAAGCAGCTGATGGAAGCTTGGGATTTAAAAATGCATAAACCGTGGTGGTGAACGCGGGGCGGATATTACTGATTTTTCCAGTATGTAACAACGTATTTTTGATAACCGGATGGTTAATAAAATACGTAACCCCTTAAATATCCACACTATTTAAAAGGTCGCTCGCGACGGTCGGCGACGAATGAATCAAAATCCATCGCGATCAGTACGCGCCTGGCTCAAGAACTTCACAAAAATGAGTTCGGGATCACCCGGATCAAGGTTCTCCACCGTACCGCTGCGCTGATATTCAAGACTCGTCAGCAACTGTCGCATCGGTAGGTTGGAAGTATTGGTCGACGTGAATATCTTGTCTGCACTGGCTTGATACTCCAGACCACTCACGATTTGCCGCCCCACGCCGGAACGCCTGTTCCTGCTGGAGACGACAACAAGAGGTATGAACCACTCTCCAAAAAAGCTTCGATCCAGACATCCGTAGCCGAGGGGGACGCCAGGATCGTCCCCCTCACAGACAACCCAGCACTCCTCCGCCCGAACAGCCCTCGCGATGCACTCTCGACGGCAGCTATCTTTCTCAGCGACAGGATCAATCTTCAACAGGCTTTCGATATCGCCTGGACCGGCGCGCCTGAATTGGCGACTCATGAATACACCCCCTGCAAATGTGCCGAAGTGTAGCTGCGGTCGACCAAACCGAAATTTGCAAAGGTTCTAAAAATCGCAGACAACAAAAAAGGGCCCACCTTTCGGTGAGCCCTTCTAGACCGCCCAGCAGAGCGGATTTTGTTTGGTAGGCGCGATTGGACTCGAACCAACGACCCCCACCATGTCAAGGTGGTGCTCTAACCAACTGAGCTACGTGCCTGCTGTGAGGCGGCATTCTACGGAATTCCGGAGGGGTGTCAACACCTTTTTTTCACCTAACCCTATGAATATGCAAAATATTTAATTTCGACCCGGCGCAAGAAGATTTCCCGGTGGCTGGCGGAGGATTTTCAACTGGGGTAGGATCGCTGCAATCGTAAAATATATTAAACAGAGGCTGCAGGATGGCGAACACCCCTTACCCAGAGTCTTATTACGCTGCGTCGGCCAACGCCGTACCACCACGCCCTGCCCTGCAAGATGACGTGGAGACGGATGTCTGTGTGATCGGTGCTGGTTATACGGGACTGTCCTCGGCTCTGTTCCTGCTTGAGAACGGTTTTCGCGTGACCGTGCTGGAGGCCGCCAAGGTTGGCTTCGGTGCTTCGGGGCGCAATGGCGGGCAAATCGTCAACAGCTACAGCCGTGACATCGACGTGATCGAACGTAGCGTCGGCCCAAAACAGGCACAACTGCTCGGGCAGATGGCGTTCGAGGGCGGCCGGATCATTCGTGAGCGCATCAGCAAGTACAACATTCAGTGCGACTTGAAGGACGGTGGCGTATTCGCCGCCCTCACCGCCAAGCAAATGGGCCACCTGGAATCGCAGAAACGCCTGTGGGAACGCTTCGGCCATACCCAACTGGAACTGCTCGATCAACGCCGCATCCGCGAAGTAGTGGCTTGCGACCAATACGTCGGCGGCATGCTCGACATGAGCGGCGGCCATATCCACCCGCTTAACCTGGCACTCGGCGAAGCAGCCGCTGTGGAATCCCTGGGCGGCACGATCTATGAACAGTCACCGGCCGTGCGCATCGAACGCGGAGCCAACCCGGTCGTGCACACGCCGCAGGGCAAAGTCAGGGCCAAATTCATCATCGTCGCCGGCAACGCCTACCTCGGCAATCTGGTGCCGGAGCTCGCGGCCAAATCGATGCCGTGCGGCACTCAGGTCATCACCACCGAACCCCTGGGCGATGAGCTGGCGAAATCCCTGCTGCCGCAGGACTACTGCGTTGAAGACTGCAACTACCTGCTCGACTACTACCGCCTCACCGGCGACAAACGCCTGATCTTCGGCGGCGGCGTGGTGTATGGCGCGCGTGATCCAGCGAACATCGAAGCGATCATTCGCCCGAAAATGCTCAAGGCCTTCCCGCAACTCAAAGACGTGAAGATCGACTACGCCTGGACCGGCAATTTCCTGCTGACCCTGTCGCGCCTGCCTCAGGTCGGACGCCTGGGCGACAACATCTATTACTCCCAGGGTTGCAGCGGTCACGGCGTGACGTACACGCACCTGGCCGGCAAGGTATTGGCCGAGGCATTGCGCGGACAAGCCGAGCGCTTCGATGCGTTTGCCGACCTGCCGCACTACCCGTTCCCCGGCGGGCAACTGCTGCGCACGCCGTTTGCTGCACTGGGCGCGTGGTATTACGGGCTGCGCGACAAGCTCGGTTTCTGATGAGCGAAAAAAAGGGCCGCTGAAAAGCGGCCCTTTTTACATCCAGCACGAGTTACAACTGATCCCGCGCGATCCCGCTGCGAATCCGCAGAATATCCGCGAGCACTGCCAAAGCGATTTCCGACGGCATCTTGCTGCCCAGGTTAAGACCGATCGGCGCATGAATCCGCGCCAGTTCACCCTCCCCCAGCCCACCAATCCGACGCAAACGCTCGAAGCGCTTCTGAGACGTCTGTAACGACCCCATCACACCGATATAAAAAGCCTCGGTGCGAACGGCTTCCATCATCGCCAGATCGTCGATGCGCGGATCGTGGGTCAACGCCACCACCGCTGTATCACGGTGACAGCCACCCTCGGCGATGAACACCGATGGCAGTTGCCGACGAACTTCCACGCCATTGAGCACCACGCCTTCCAGCACTTCATCACGCGGATCGCAGAGAATCACTTCGAAACCGAGACCGACCGCGAACTCCGCACAGGCCTGCGCCACACTGGAATACCCGGCCAGCAGCAAACGCTGGGCGGCACCGATGCGAATCCGCACGCGATCGATTTCACGCTCGATCCGCGCACCCTGTTCATGATCCGCAAACAGGCTACGCGCGCCCGTGGCCAGATCGACCTCGCGAATCAACCGACGCTGACCCAGCAACGCCGATTCGAGTTCACGAAGGTGCGCCTGCACATCGCACCCGGCGTCAAATTTCTCTACCAGCACATCGAGAATACCGCCACACGGCAGGCTGACCCGCGAACGCGGATCGTCACCTTCGCCATAACGCACGACATTGATCGCATCGAGAAACGCACCTTCGGCGACGCGCTCGAGAAAGTCTTCCTCGACGCAACCACCGGACAGCGACCCGATCCACTGTCCGCCGTCGTTCACCGACAGCAGTGAACCCGGCGCGCGCGGCGCCGAGCCGTAGGTAGTCAGCACGGTGCAGAGCCAGATGCGCTGCCCCGCCGTCGACCATTCCAGCGCCCGACGCACAACCTGCAGATCGAGATGCTGCATGATCAGTGCGCCTTGTGCTCGATGGACGGTGCATCAGCCTGAAGCTTCTGCACATCGCCCACCGCCAGGTCAGCCGACTGACCACCCCAACCCTGACGCAGGTAGTTCAGCAGATCGGTCAGTTGTTCGGCACTGAGCTTGTCGGCAAAACCCGGCATCGGCTGCATGTGTTCGAACCCGGCGAATTTCTGTTCGCCGATGCCATCCTCGATCACTCGCAACAGGTTGCGCGGGTCTTCCAAGCGCAGCGTGGTGTTGCCGCGCATGGCTACTGCGATGTGCGGCTTGCCCTCACCACCGGCCGCGTGACAGCCGGCGCAGACGTTCAAGTATTCCTGACGGCCGCGTTGAGCGCTGGCACTGAGCTTTTCTACCGGCACTTCGGTCAGTTCTTTCGCCGCCGGAGGCTTGTCGCCCAGCAGGAAAGTCGCCATCGCCGCCAGATCCGGATCATTCAGACCCTGGGTGCTGTTGTGGAACACCGGGAACATCTCGTTGAACATCGTGCCCTGGGCGCTCATGCCGTGCTTGAGGAACGTGCTCAGGTCCTGATGGTTCCAGCCGCGCGCCGCCAGGTCCGTCGCCAGCAGGCTCGGTGCCAGATAGCCGTTGAGGATGCCGCCGGTCAGGCGCTTGTCCAACTGCATCGCGCCCGGCAGGCCGCGTGGCGTATGGCATTCGCCGCAGTGACCCAGCACTTCGACCATGTACTGGCCGCGCCTCCAGGCATCGCTTTTGCCTTCGTCCGGCTCCAGCTTCAACGCTTTACCGTACATCATGTTCCAGCCGATCAAGCCCGGGCGCACGTTGAACGGAAAGCTCAGGCTCGTCACAGGCGCTGCACGCTCGATTGGCTCGATGGTTTTCAGATACGCATGAATCGCATCCGAATCCGCACGCGGCATCAAGTGATACGAGGTGTACGGCATCGCCGGATAGAGGTTCGCGCCGTCACGACGCTTGCCTTCGGTGAGCGCGGCGAAGAACTCTTCATCGTTGTACAAACCGATGCCGTGCTCTTTGCTTGGAGTGATATTAGTACCGTAGATCGTGCCGAACGGCGACACGATCGGCAGGCCGCCAGCAAACGGCGCGCCGCCGGGTGCGGTGTGGCACGCCATGCAGTCGGCCGCACGGGCGAGGTATTCGCCGCGCTTGACCTGATCATCCGCGTGCACCGCCAACACAGGCGCAGCCAGCCCGACCGCCAGGGTCAGGCGGGTCAGTAGTTGCTTCATGCTTAACCCTCCTTGACCAGGCCGAGATCGGTCAGCACGTTGCGGGTGGCGTTGTAGTAACGCACGTACCCGGTGCAACGGCAGACGTGATGGCCGAGGCTGTCCTCGATGACTTGTTCCAGTTTGCTTTTGACGATCGGCTGGCGTTGCAGCTTTTCCACCAGCACGGTCGCGGCGTTGACGAAGCCCGGCGCGCAATAGCTGCACTGGAAGGCGAATTCGTCGACGAAGCGCTGCTGGATCGGGTTCAGCTCTGTGACCTGGCCTTGCTCGTCACGCTTGGCGTGGCCTTCGATGGTCCGAACCTTCTTGCCCTCGAAGTAATGCGCGCCGGTGATGCAGGTGCGCACTTCTTCGCTGGTGCCGTCCGGGTTATCGACGATCACCACGCAGGCGTGGCAGATGCCCTGGCCGCAGCCCAGGCGCGAACCGGTGAGGTTTTTATATTCGTGCAGGTAATCGATCATCGGCAGGTCATCAGGGATGTCCACCGGGCCGACGGATTGACCGTTGAGGGTCAGTTGAAGCGGACGGTTAGCCATTGAGGGCCTCCTTGATGCGCGCAGCAGTGATTGGCAGATCGCGAACACGTTTACCGATGGCGTGGGCCACGGCGTTACCGATGGCACCGACCACCGGGATCATCACCACTTCGGCGATGCCTTTTGACGGGTCGCTTGGGGACAGCGGCGGCAGGATTTCCGACGTCTGCTTCCACACCGCCACATGGCGCGCCATCGGCAGGCGATAACGGTTGAAGTTCCAGTCACCCTCCCCCGGCCCGCCTTCGTACAGCGGCATCTCTTCCATCAAGGCGTGACCGATGCCCATGGCGATCCCGCCTTCGAGCTGGCCACGAACCAGCTCTTCAACCAGTACCCGACCGCATTCCAGCCACGAGTGATGGTTGAGCACTTCGACTTCTGCCGAACCTTTGTTGACCTTCAACTCGACCAGCGTTGCGACCGGGCTGTAGTAGGTCACGGCGGCGTTGTTCAACTGAACTACCGGATAGGCGATGTTCTGCCGATCCAGCAGATGGAAACCGGCGCTGGTCATCTGTGCTTTCTTCGCCTTAGGGGCGCCATCACCGTACTTCACCGCCAGACCGTCGAGCGGCAGACGCTCGCGCACGCCGTCGATGCTGTATTCGGCCTCGGCCCAGCTCCAGCGGTTGAAACCGTGAACCGTGGCGCCAGTGACCAGACCGCGCTCGTGAGCACGCTTGGCCAGCTCTTCGAAAGTCAGCGGCTGCATGCCATTGGCAGTGAGTTTGCCGTCGACCCAGTGCGCATCTTCGCGACGCACCACGTAAGGGTTGGCCTGGCCGCCGTACGGGCCCTGACGCCAGATCTCCAGCGCTGCCGGCCACAAACCGTGATTGAACAGCACGCGCGCCGCTTCACGGGTGGCGTGGCTGAAGTAATAGGCGGAGTTGGTCGCGGACGAGGCCGATGCCAGCTTGCCGACCCAGCGCGGATTGCGCAGGAAGTTGTCCTGCTCGGCCTGGCTCATGATGTAAGGGTTGCCGGCGGTCACCAGCTGCATTTCATCCCACTCGGTTTCGCCAGTCTTCACGTCGTGAGCCGCGCTGCCGAGGAAATCAGCCACCACCAACGCTTGCGAGGTGGACATGCCGGTGCCGATCTCGATGCCGATATGACGCAGGGAAATGCGCCCGTCAGCGGTGAACTCGATGCTGGCCATCGGCGCTTCAGAACCGGTGCCGAAGTCTTTCTGGCAAATGGCAAAACCCACGCCATACCAGTTGTCCGGGTCTGCTGCTTCACGCTGTTTCTTGATCGCGTCGCGGTTTTTCCAGACTTCGTGCAGCGAAGCCTTGTCGAGAATCTCGTGCAGGCGCAACGCACCGGCCGGGATTGCGCCCTGGGTGTTTTTCATCCCCGAACGCAGCGCGTTCTTGCGACGCAGATCAATGGCATCGACACCAAGGCGATCGGCGATTTCGTCGACCATCATCTCGGTGGAAGCCATGCTCTGCAGCGTGCCGTAGCCGCGCATCGAACCCGCTTCAACGGCGCGGGAATGGTAAGCGGTGACCTGGAGATCGTTCTGCGGCATGTAATAGATCGACTGCGCGGCAGTGGCACCAACGGCGGCCACCGACGGGCTGTAGTTGATCCGGCCACCACCATCGACGCTCATTTCGGCACGGAAAATCTTGAAGCTGTGATCGGTCTTGTCCACTGCCAACTGGTAGCGGATGTCGAACGGGTGACGCTTGATGCCGCTCTGGAACTGCTCGTAGCGGTCGTTGGCCAGGCGAATCGGCACACCTGCGCCGTACAACGCCGCCAGGGCCGCGTAGTAGACAAAAATGTTGTGGTCCTTGGAGCCGTAACCGACGGTGTAACCCGGGTGCATGTTCAGGTTCGCCAGGCCGAAACGCGACGGCCCGATCATCTTCGCGGTCTCGGTGGCGGTTTCCAGCGGACACTGAGTGGCGACGACGAAATGCAGGGTCTTGGTCGCCGGGTCGTACCAGCCGTTGCCGTTGTCCGGCTCCATCGCAGCAGGTTCGATCGACGGGGTTTTGTAGCGCTCGTCGAACACCAGCCAGTTGTCCGGCGGGGTGTCGATCTCTTTCTTCATGCGGTCGGCGTAGAACAGGCCGCGCTCGGTCAGGTTGCCGTGCAGGTTCGGCTGGGAATTCCACACCGGACGACGGTTCTTCAGCATCGGGAACAGGATCGAATCCTTGAGGCTGGCGAACTCGTCTTCGTCCGCCGAGGTCGGGCCACCGACGCGCACGTAACGGAAGCTGCCATAGGGATCGCCTTCGTAGAACGGTACTTGTGCACCGTAACGAATCGCTTTGTCATTGAATTTGAGTTTGTTCTTGGCCTGGCGGAAACGCTCGAAATCGTTCCAGATCAGGATCGCAACCGGGTGACCGATGAACATCGGCACCTTGCCTTCCGGCAGCAGAGGATCCGGTGCGTGCTCTTCCGGGAACACGATGCCGTCCTTGTCCAGGTCGGCGGCGGTAACGATACGATCAGGCTGCAGATCGGCGCCGAGCCACGACAGGTCGTAACCGTCGTAGATGCGGTCGGCCTTGATGGTTTTCAGCAACATGGCGTGGCCTTGCTGCTGGGGCCAGCCCGGCATGTCCTTGGAACGGATGTCGCGGGCAAACACCTTGCTGCCGCAGACCTTGGACAAGGCATCGTTACGCTGGCGCGCCTTGCCGTTGTTGCCGAGCCACTGCTCGGACGGCACGGTCACGCTGTTTTCCATCAAGGCACCGAGCGCCTGACTGCTGAGCGGTGTGAGCGTAACGCTCACACCCGCCACCAGCCCGCCCTGAAGGAACGAGCGCCGGGATATTTCACGGTTGGACATGGATCATCCTCTGGGCGGTTATGGATCCGCCCTTCTGGTTATCTACTGGGAATCTCGAGTCTTGCAGAAGCCCTTTTTGACGAAGCAAAGGGCGTGATGACAGTGCAAAGCTGACCGAAAGGTTAACTTTATAGGTTTCTGAGCTCGCAGCAAACAACCAGTTACATAAATTTGACTAAAGAATCAAAAAATCAATGCGGCATTGCATCGCAGCGACCCATGGACGCAGGGGAGATTGCCGGGCGGCATCGAACGATGCTACGGCCGCGTTCGTCGCCGAATACAAAGAGGAATTGGGGAAGAGGTCAAATTTCAGACACAAAAAAACCCGGTCTTTCGACCAGGGTCTTTGCTATCGATGCCGAATCAACCAGAAGTTGCTTTCGGTGTTTCAAGGCGTTCAGTGGTCCTTGAAACAGATATGGCGCAGCGGACGGGACTCGAACCCGCGACCCCCGGCGTGACAGGCCGGTATTCTAACCGACTGAACTACCGCTGCGTATCGCTTTGAGCTGACGCTCAAGTAACTCGTTTGACTGAAAGCTTCGGTGCTTTTCAATCGCGAACCAGACAATGTCTGACTCGTTAAATATGGCGCAGCGGACGGGACTCGAACCCGCGACCCCCGGCGTGACAGGCCGGTATTCTAACCGACTGAACTACCGCTGCGCGTCGGTGCAGGCACTTTCAGCCTACGCTCTTGCTTACGCAAGTATCTCGGGAGTGGTGGGTGATGACGGGATCGAACCGCCGACATTCTGCTTGTAAGGCAGACGCTCTCCCAGCTGAGCTAATCACCCGTTTGCATCTCCGAGGCCGCGAAATTTACGCAGGTAGCGAACCTAAGTCAATAGCAGGATTGAAGTTTTTCTAAAAAAGACGAAATTGCTTCATTCCGTATAAATCATTTTCTTGGTCATGCCGCCATCGACCACGAATTCCTGCCCCGTCACAAACCCGGCATTCTTCGACAGCAACCACGCCACCATCGCCGCCACGTCCTCGACCGTCCCTACCCTGCCCGCCGGATGCTGGGCATGATCGGTATCGGTCAGAGGCTCCGCGCGCCGCGCGGATGGATCCCGCGCATCGATCCAGCCGGGACTGACCGCATTGACGCGAATCTCCGGCCCGAGACTGATCGCCAGCGCGTGAGTCAACGCCAGCAAACCACCCTTGCTCGCCGCATAGGCTTCCGTATCAGGTTCCGACTGCGCCGCACGGGTCGACGCCAGATTGACGATCGCCCCGTTGTGCGCACGCAGATACGGCGCACAGTGCTTGGCCAGCAACATCGGCCCACCGAGGTTCACCGCCAGCACCCGATTCCAGTAAGCCAGATCGAGGCTTTCCAGGGTGATGTTGTGCGGATCGGCCACGGCAGCGTTGCACACCAACGCATCCAGGCGACCAAACTGCCCCAGCACCTCAGCGACACCCAACGCCACCTGACTTTCGTCCGCGACGTCCATGGCGATGAACCAGGCGTTCTCGCCAAGCACCTTCGCCACTTTCGAACCACGGACACGATCAAGATCCGTCAACACCACCTGCCAGCCTTCGCTGATCAGCCATGCCGCGATGCCCAGACCGATCCCGCGTGCGGCACCCGTGACCAACGCAACGCGACCATGGGTGCCGATCTTTGGCGTAGACAACTCGATCACAACGCCGCCAGACCGCGCGACAGGTCGGCTTGCAGGTCAGCGACGTCTTCCAGGCCGACCGCGATGCGGATCAGGCTGTCACGAATGCCGGCTGCCTCACGCTCCTGCGGCGCCAGACGGCCGTGGGACGTGGTGCTCGGGTGGGTAATGGTGGTTTTGCTGTCACCCAGGTTGGCGGTGATCGAGATCAAACGAGTCGCATCGATAAAGCGCCAGGCGCCCTCTTTGCCGCCCTTCACCTCAAAGCTCACCACCGCGCCGAAGCCTTTCTGCTGCCGCTGAGCCAGCTCGTGCTGCGGATGGCTCTTGAGACCGGCGTAATGCACCTTCTCGATGCCATCCTGCTGCTCCAGCCATTCGGCCAGTTGCTGGGCGTTGGCACAGTGGGCCTTCATCCGCAGATTCAGGGTTTCCAGACCTTTGAGGAAGATCCAGGCGTTGAACGGGCTGAGAGTTGGCCCGGCAGTACGCAGAAAACCGACGATTTCTTTCATCTGCTCGCTGCGACCGGCCACCACGCCACCCATGCAACGGCCCTGGCCATCGATGAACTTGGTGGCCGAATGCACAACGATGTCGGCACCGAGCTTCAGCGGTTGCTGCAAGGCAGGCGTGCAGAAGCAGTTGTCGACCACCAGCATCGCACCCTTGGCGTGCGCGATTTCCGACAGCGCAGTGATATCCACCAGTTCAGCCAACGGATTGGATGGCGATTCGACGAACAGCAATTTGGTGTTGGTCTTGATCGCTGCGTCCCAGGCCGACAGATCGGCCAGCGGCACGTAATCGACTTCCACGCCAAAACGCTTGAAGTACTTTTCGAACAGGCTGATGGTCGAACCGAACACGCTGCGCGACACCAGCACGTGATCACCGGCGCTGCACAGGCTCATCACCACCGCCATGATCGCGGCCATACCGGTCGCCGTGGCCACCGCTTGCTCGGCGCTTTCCAGCGCCGCAATGCGCTCTTCGAACGCGCGGACGGTCGGGTTGGTGTAGCGCGAGTAAACGTTGCCCGGCACTTCCCCGGCAAACCGTGCAGCCGCGTCAGCGGCGGTACGGAACACGTAGCTGGAAGTGAAGAACATCGGATCACCGTGCTCGCCTTCCGGCGTACGGTGCTGACCGGCACGTACGGCCAGGGTATCGAACGCTACGCCTTCGAGGTCGCTGTCCAGCCGACCGGCATCCCATTCCTGACTCATGCTGTCACTCCTTGCCCTGTTCTCGATAAATAAAAGTCTTTTGCCAGATACAAAACCGGCCCCTAAGGGCCGGTTGAAACTCAGTTGTTGTACAGATCGATGATCGCACTGACCGCCTGGGTCTTGACCTTCGAGGCATCGTTGCGTGCCTGTTCGATCTTGTTCAGGTAAGCCTCGTCGACGTCGCCGGTGACGTACTTGCCGTCAAACACTGCGCAATCGAAGTTTTCGATCTTGATCTTGCCGCCGCCGACCGCTTCGATCAAGTCAGGTAGGTCCTGATAGATCAGCCAGTCAGCGCCGATCAGATCAGCGACATCCTGAGTCGAACGATTGTGCGCGATCAACTCGTGCGCGCTCGGCATGTCGATGCCGTACACGTTCGGGAAGCGAACAGCCGGAGCCGCCGAGCAGAAGTAGACGTTTTTCGCGCCGGCTTCGCGTGCCATCTGGATGATCTGCTTGCAGGTGGTGCCGCGAACGATGGAGTCGTCCACCAGCATTACGTTCTTGCCGCGAAATTCCAGCTCGATGGCGTTGAGCTTCTGGCGTACCGATTTCTTGCGCGCGGCCTGACCGGGCATGATGAAGGTACGGCCGATGTAACGGTTCTTGACGAAGCCTTCGCGGAATTTCACGCCCAGATGGTTGGCCAGCTCCAGCGCTGCGGTGCGGCTGGTGTCCGGGATCGGGATGACCACGTCGATGTCGTGCTCTGGACGCTCGCGCAGAATCTTCTCGGCCAGCTTCTCACCCATGCGCAGACGGGCCTTGTAGACCGACACGCCGTCGATGATCGAATCCGGACGCGCCAGGTAGACGTGTTCGAAGATGCACGGAGTCAGGGACGGGTTGGTCGCACACTGACGGGTGTGCAGCTTGCCGTCTTCAGTGATGTAGACCGCTTCGCCCGGTGCCAGGTCGCGGATCAGGGTGAAGCCGAGCACGTCCAGCGAAACGCTTTCGGACGCGATCATGTACTCGACACCTTCGTCGGTGTGACGCTGGCCGAACACGATCGGGCGGATGCCGTGCGGATCGCGGAAACCGACGATGCCATAACCGGTCACCATCGCCACGACGGCATAACCACCGACGCAACGGTTGTGCACGTCGGTCACGGCGGCAAACACGTCTTCTTCGGTCGGCTGCAGCTTGCCGCGCTGGGCCAGCTCGTGGGCGAACACGTTGAGCAACACTTCCGAGTCGGAGCTGGTGTTGACGTGACGCAGATCGGATTCGTAGATCTCTTTGGCCAACTGTTCAACGTTGGTCAGGTTACCGTTGTGCGCCAGGGTGATGCCGTAAGGCGAGTTGACGTAGAACGGCTGAGCCTCGGCCGACGTCGAGCTGCCGGCAGTCGGGTAACGGACGTGGCCGATACCCATGTGGCCGACCAGGCGCTGCATGTGACGCTGCTGAAACACGTCACGCACCAGGCCATTGTCCTTGCGCAAGAACAACCGGCCATCATGGCTGGTCACGATACCGGCAGCGTCCTGGCCGCGGTGCTGGAGCACGGTTAGCGCGTCATACAGCGCCTGATTGACGTTCGACTTACCGACGATACCGACGATGCCACACATGCGACGCAACCCCTACTTAATGGATCTGAACTGAACAACACTCACTGAGGCGTTTTGGCCGACGGCAAGAGTTGCTCCTTGAACGGAATATCAGCGGGTACGCTGATTCCGCTGGCAAGCCACTGACTGCTCCACCCGAGAATCAGGTTTTTGGACCAGTCTGCGACCAATAAAAACCTTGGCACGAGCTGTGATTCTTTCCACCACTCGTCCTGCTGTACCGGCCCCAGGCTCAACAGCCCGACCGCCACGACCACCAGCAACACGCCACGCGCAGCGCCGAAGGCCATGCCGAGGAATCGATCGGTCCCGGACAACCCGGTGACGCGAACCAACTCGCCGATAAGATAATTGATCATTGCGCCCACGATCAGAGTGGCGACAAACATGATGGCACAGCCCGTGATCACACGAGCCGATGGAGTTTGAATGTATCCGGCGAGGTACTCGGACAGTGAGCCACCGAACATCCAGGCAACAGCTCCTGCGATGATCCAGGTCACCAGCGACAATGCTTCTTTGACGAAGCCGCGGCTCAAACTGATCAAAGCGGAGATGGCGATGATTGCAACGATCGCCCAGTCAACCCAGGTAAATGGCACAGTGCAGCCTACAGACGGATAAGGCGGCGCATTTTAGCAGAGCGCAGGGCTGTCGGTAAGCTGCGAATGTCAGTGCATTTCAATCGGGGCGATAGATTTCAGCCACGCTCAGGCTGGAAGCGCACCACAAACCCCTTCAGGTTCTGCTGGCGGCTCAAAAGATCACGCAGACGATCGGCTTCGGCGCGCTCGATCAGCGGGCCGACGAACACTCGATTCTTGCCATCAGCCGAACGGATGTAAGCGTTGTAACCCTGGCTGCGCAGGGTTTTCTGCAGGCTTTCGGCGCTGGCGCGACTCGACAGACTGGCCAGTTGCACCGACCAGCTCACCGACAGGCCATTGGCGTCGACGCGGCTTTGAGTGGTATCAGGCTTGGTGGAAAGCGCAGCGATCGGCTGAGCAGGTGCTGTAGCAGGTTTTACCACCGGAGCGGGAGCGGGAGCCGGAGCCGGAGCCGGAGCCGGAGCAACCGGTTTGGCTACCGGCGCTGGAGCCGGGGCTGGTGCAGCGGAAGCAATCGGCGCTGCTGGCGCCGTTTGCTCGGCGACTTCGTCATCACTCGGCACCGGCTCTTGCGGCAGAACCTGCGGCTCGGGCACAGCCACGGTTTCCATCTGGATCTGCGCCACCGCAGGCGCCTGCGGCGCGGCCGGCGCATCGACGGTCACCTGACGCTGCTCATCCTGACGGGAAAACAGCATCGGCAGGAAAATCACCGCCAGAGCCACCAGCACCAGGGCGCCGACCATGCGCTGCTTGTAAGCTTTATCCAGCAAAGCCATTTGCCGCTTCCTCCGTGGAGCGCCGAGACAGCCATTCGAGGGCCTCGGCGACACAATAAAATGATCCGAACAGCAAGATCTCGTCGTCGCTGGTGGCCACTGCACACTGCCCTTCCAGCGCAGCCGCCACACTGTCATAAGACGTGACCGAGGCGCCAAGGTTCTGCAATGCAACATTCAATTCAGCCACCGGACGCGCGCGCGACGAATCCAGCGGCGCCACCGCCCAATGCTGGATGCTGGCATTCAACTCACCGATGACACCGTCCAGATCCTTGTCCGCCAACAGGCCGAACACCGCCAGACGCTTGCCGACCGGCGGACGAGCCGCCAGACGTCGCGCCAGATACTCCGCCGCATGCGGGTTATGGCCAACGTCCAGCAGCAGGTTCAAGCGCTTGCCGTTCCATTCGAACGAACGACGATCAAGGCGGCCGACCACGCGAGTCACCTGCAACGCCGCAACAATCTGTTTGGCATCCCATGGCAAGCCGAGCAGCAGATAAGCCTGCAAAGCCAGCGCGGCGTTCTCCATCGGCAGATCGAGCAGCGGCAAATCGCGCAGCTCGACGACCTGACCGTCAGCATCAGTACCGCGCCACTGCCAGAATTGATCAGTGATGCCGAGATCAAAATCGCGCCCGCGCAGGAAGAACGGGCAAGCAAGCTCGCGCGCCTTGTCCAGCAGGGGCTGTGGAGGATTCAGATCGCCGCACAGCGCAGGCTTGCCCTGACGGAAAATCCCGGCCTTCTCGAAGGCTACGGATTCGCGGGTATTGCCCAGGTAGTCGGCATGATCGACACCGATGCTGGTGACCAGCGCGATATCGGCATCGACCACGTTGACTGTATCCAGACGCCCGCCCAGCCCGACTTCCAGCACCACCGCATCGAGCCCGGCATGTTGAAACAGCCAGAACGCCGCCAGGGTGCCCATTTCGAAGTACGTCAGGGAAGTGTCGCCGCGCCCCGCTTCGACCGCCGCGAAGGCTTCGCAAAGCTGCGCGTCAGTGGCTTCGACGCCATTGAGCTGCACCCGCTCGTTGTAACGCAGCAGGTGCGGAGAATTGTAGACACCAACGTTCAGGCCCTGCGCCCGCAGCAATGAAGCCACGAAAGCGCAGGTCGAACCCTTGCCATTGGTGCCGGTGACCGTAATCACCCGAGGCGCCGGCTGGCCCAGTCCCATGCGGGACGCTACCTGTTGCGAACGCTCCAACCCCATGTCGATGGCCGATGGATGCAACTGTTCAAGGTAGGCGAGCCACTCGCCAAGGGTGCGCTCGGTCATACGTTGGCAGGCACCGGCGGAACCACGATCGGCTCAACAGGAGCAGCGACAAATGTCGGCGTAGGCTGACCAGTCAGTTGCGCCAGCAGGTTGCCCAGACGTGGACGCAGTTCACGACGGTCGATGATCAGGTCGATGGCGCCGTGCTCCAGCAGGAACTCGCTGCGCTGGAAGCCTTCCGGCAGTTTTTCACGCACGGTCTGCTCGATCACGCGTGGACCGGCGAAGCCGATCAGGGCTTTCGGCTCGCCGACGATCACGTCGCCCAGCATCGCCAGACTGGCGGAAACACCACCGTAGACCGGGTCGGTCAGCACGGAGATGAACGGAATGCCTTCTTCACGCAGACGCGCCAGCACAGCCGAAGTCTTTGCCATCTGCATCAGCGAGATCAGGGCCTCCTGCATCCGCGCACCACCGGAGGCGGAGAAGCAGACCATCGGGCAACGGTTTTCCAGCGCGTAGTTGGCGGCGCGCACGAAGCGCTCACCGACGATGGCGCCCATGGAACCGCCCATGAAGCTGAATTCGAACGCCGAAACCACGACCGGCATGCCCAGCAGGGTGCCGCTCATGGAAACCAGTGCGTCTTTCTCGCCGGTCTGCTTCTGGGCAGCGACCAGACGGTCCTTGTACTTCTTGCCGTCGCGGAATTTCAGACGGTCAACCGGCTCCAGGTCGGCGCCCAGTTCGGCACGGCCTTCGGCGTCCAGGAAGATGTCGATGCGCGCACGTGCGCCGATGCGCATGTGGTGGTTGCATTTAGGGCAGACGTCCAGGGTCTTTTCCAGCTCCGGACGATACAGCACAGCCTCGCAGGACGGGCATTTGTGCCACAGGCCTTCAGGGACCGAGCTCTTTTTGACCTCGGAACGCATGATCGAAGGGATCAGCTTGTCTACCAACCAGTTGCTCATGCTTTCTTTCTCCAGTACCGGCGGCCCGAACGCTCTGGTTCGCGGCCCCGCGTATGCCCTTCAGCTAAATTCATGTGTGGCGATGATCGTCCGGGCTGCCGGGTCAGCGGAACTGACCTGCGCACACCCCGAAAAGACCCTCAGCCTCTTTTCTACAGAGCTGTGGACGGCGGCAGTCTGCCAGCCGTCACATCAGCGTACGGCGTTGATGAATGCACGAATCTTTGCGTGATCCTTGATGCCCTTCCTCGCCTCTACCCCGCCGCTGACATCCACGGCATACGGCCGCACCCTCGCGACCGCATCGGCGACGTTCTCCGGCGTCAGGCCACCGGCCAGAATCAACGGCTTGCTCAAGCCCTGCGGAATCAATGACCAGTCGAACGCCTCGCCGGTTCCGCCGGGCACGCCTTCGACATAAGTGTCTAGCAGCACACCGCTGGCGCTTGGGTAAGCATCGCAGGCAGCAGCAATGTCATCGCCCGCCTTGACCCGCAAGGCCTTGATATACGGCCGGTGCCAGCCTTCACACTCGACGGCGGTCTCGTCGCCGTGAAACTGCAACAGATCCAGCGGCACGGCATCGAGGATTTCCCCGAGCTCACAGCGGCTGGCATTGACGAACAGCCCGACCGTGGTCACGAACGGCGGCAATGCGGCGATGATCGCCCGCGCCTGCTGCACGGTAACCGCCCGGGGACTTTTAGCGTAGAACACAAAACCGATGGCATCGGCCCCGGCCTCGACGGCTGCCAACGCATCCTCTATGCGGGTAATCCCGCAAATCTTGCTGCGAACGGCTGACATGTCGATAAAAACTCCAAGGCAAATCCGAGAAAGTCCCGGATGGTAACAAATGCGTTCGAGGGCGTCAGCCGTCAAGTTCCGAGAAACCCGTAAGGAAATGTGGCCCGATGAAACGCTCGGGCAACGGGAACTCGTCGTGGTACTCGACCTGCACCAGATACAGACCGAACGGATGCGCCGTGACCCCGCCGGAACGCCGCTCGCGGCTCTCGAGCACTTCTTTCATCCACTCCACCGGCCGCTCGCCGGCACCGATGGTCATCAGCACGCCGGCAATATTGCGCACCATGTGGTGCAGGAACGCGTTGGCGCGGATGTCCAGCACGATCATTTTGCCGTGACGGGTCACACGCAGGTGATGCATCTTCTTGATCGGCGATTTGGCCTGGCACTGGCCGGCACGGAACGCGCTGAAATCATGGGTACCGATCAGGTACTGCGCAGCTTCGGCCATGCGCTCCACGTCCAGCGGACGATGATTCCAGGTGATTTCTTCGTTGAGATGCGCCGGGCGGATCTGATCGTTGTAGATCACGTAGCGATAGCGCCGGGCAATCGCCTTGAATCGCGCATGAAAATGCGCCGGCATGACCTTCGCCCAACTGACGCTGATGTCGTGGGGCAGATTGATGTTGGCGCCCATGACCCAGGCTTTCAGCGAGCGGTCGACCTGGGTGTCGAAATGCACCACTTGCCCGCAGGCATGCACACCGGCGTCAGTGCGCCCGGCGCATTGCAGCGAGATCGGCGAATCGGCGACCTTCGACAGGGCGTTTTCCAGGGTTTCCTGCACGGTGAGCACACCGGTGGACTGGCGCTGCCAGCCGCTGTAGCGCGAGCCCTTGTATTCAACGCCCAGCGCGACGCGGAAAAAGCCTTCGGGTGCCATTTCGGCGGCCGGGTTATCTATGTTTGCCAAGTCGGTACAGCCTGCTGATCTACAAAGGCGGGCATTATAAGGCGGCGGGACGGGGAAACCAGACCCAAACAAAAACGGCAGCCTCATGGGCTGCCGTTTTGTTTAGCGCTGAATGCCGACTCAGGCCAGGTGCGAAAGCATTTCGCTCGCTTCGCTCTTCTGCTTGTCGTTCCCCTCGCTGATGACTTCATTGAGGATGTCGCGCGCGCCGTCGTTGTCGCCCATGTCGATGTAGGCCTGAGCCAGATCGAGCTTGGTCGCAGCTTCGTCGGTGCCGGACAGGAAGTCGAAGTCATCCTCTCCCAGATCATCGCCCAACGCAGCATCAGCTTCGGTGAAGCTTGGCTCGTTGATACTGCTCGACAGGCGATCCAGCTCGGCGTTGACGTCGTCCAGTTCGGCGGCGAACGCATCCGGCTCGGCAGGCGCCGCGTCCATTTCGTCAGCCAGGGACAGGTCGAAATCGGCTGGCAGTTCCAGATCGTCCTGCGGCACGTCGGCCACGGTCGGGGTGTCGACCAGCGGCAGATCCTTCACGCCTTCGTCCAGATCCAGCAGGAAATCATCGTCTGCCAGCTCGACCGGCGCAGGTGCAGGATCGGCACCGAGGTCCAGATCCAGGTCGAAGTCCGACAGGTCGTCGAGGTTTTCCTTGATGTCGGTCTGCTGTTGCAGCACCGACTCGAAGCTCAGGTCGTCGTCAGTCGGGAACGCGTCCAGCTCGACCGGCGCTTCCGGCTCGACAGCAGCCACAGGTTCTACCGGCGTGATGTTGTCGAGATCGTCGAGGCTCAGGTCGAAAGCGCTGTCCAGTTCATCATCTGCCGCAGCAGGTGCTTCAGGCTCGTCGAGCAGCAGCTCCTTGACGTAATCCTCGTCCAGCTCGGCAGCAAGGGCCGCGGCCGCCAGACCGCCGGCCGCGACGACCGCCATGGCCGGGAAGCGGCTTTTCAGCTCTTCGACCTTGGCGAAGTTGTCGCCATTGGCAACCAGTTGGCGTTCCTGACCGACGAACGCATCGCGATCACCCTGGCGACCGTAAACTTCCATCAGTTTCAGACGCAAATCACTGCGCTGCGGCTCCAGGCTCACGCCCTCCTCCAGCAACGCGGCGGCTTGATTCAGACGACCGCCGTCGATGTGCGACTGCGCCTTGTCCAGCACGTCGTCGGAACGCTCGGCGGCCGGTGCCACCAGCGGCGCGGCGATCGGCTCGGCCATCACGACTGGCGCAACTACAGCAGCGGCGGCAGGAGCTGGAGCTGGAGCTGGAGCTGGAGCTGGAGCTGGAGCTGGTGTCAGCTTGACGCTGGCGGCCGGCACTTCCAGACCTTCGAAGCTGCTTTCCGGCAGATCGAGGTCCTGGGAGAAGGATTGCTCCTCCAGCGCACGGGCCATGCGCAGGTGTTTTTCGGCTTCCTGTTGCGCTTTGCGGCGACGAGCCAGCAGCAACAGCAGGAGCAGCAGAACCACCGCACCACCACCGACCAGACCCAGCAGGATCGGATTGGTCAGCAGTTCGTTGAAGGTTTTCTCGTCATCGGCGGCCGGCTTGGTTTCAACCACAGGCTCGACAACCGGTTCGACCGGGGCCGGAGCAGCAGCCTCAGGCGCAGGTGTGGCCGGGGCCGCTTCTGCAGGAGTAGCCGGCGGCGTGGCAGCCAGTTCCGCGGTGATCGCCGGCACCACTGGCGCAGTGGCGGCGGTCGCGGGAGCAGCGCCCGAACCTTCGGCCTGCATTTTCGCCAGTTGATTGTTCTTCAGCTCGATCAGGCGTTGCAGCTTGTCCAGCTGGCTTTGCAGATCGGCCATGCGGCTTTTCAGTTCTTCGTTGTCACGACGGGTGGTGTCGAGACTTTCCTGGGTCACCGCCAGCTTGTTGCTCAGGGCCTTGGCATCGCCGGCCGGGCCCTTGCCACGCGCCTTGGCGCTTTCGGCAGAAACCAGGCTCAGGTTGTCCTTGGCGTTTTGCGCAGCGCCGGTATTGGCGCGGCCACGATTGGTCGCATCGAGCTGCTGTTGACCGGTGCCCGGCTTGGCCACATAACGACGGCCCTGACGCCAGGCTTCGTTCTGCGCGGCCACTTCGGCAATTGCCTTGGACTGCGGCAGCGCGGTGCTTTGCACCTGATCCGGCAGACGCAGCACTTGGCCGGTTTTCAGGCGGTTGATGTTGCCGCCGATGAACGCGTCCGGGTTCAGGGCCTGGATCGCCAGCATGGTCTGCTGCACCGAACCGCCGGTACGCGCCTTGGCGGCGATTTCCCACAGGGTGTCGCGCGGCGTGGTGGTGTGGGTCGAATGCGTGGCGCCGGTGGTCGGTGCGGTGATGGTTTGCGCCGGCGCAGGCTGGGCGGCGGCATCAGCGGTCTGCGGCGAGAACTTCGACGGATCCAGCAGCACGCTGTAATCACGCAGCAGACGGCCGTTCGGCCACATCACCTGCACGAGGAATTTCACCATCGGTTCCGACAGCGGCTTGCTCGACGTTACGCGCAGCACGCTTTTGCCGCTGGCGTTGAGCACCGGGGTGAAGGTCAGATCATTGAGGAAGGCCTGGCGATCGACGCCGGCCTTGGCGAAATCTTCCGGCGAGGCCAGGCTCGGCACCACTTCGGCAGCGGTCAGATCCTTGACATCGAGCAGCTCGATTTCCGCCACCAGCGGCTGGTTCAGGGTCGACTTCAGGGTCAGCTCCCCGAGCCCGAGGGCATGCGCCATACCGGAGGACAGCGCCGAGGCGGCCGCTATTGCTAACACCAGTTTGCGAACTTGAACCATAGCCTCTTCCTTTGTTTGAACGTTCCTCGGCCAGCGAGAAGATGTTGAGTGTCGCTGCCGTAAGGCATTGCGCGCGACGACGACAGCATGCCGCGCGCGATCATTTCTTTGATGCCCCGGAAAGTCCCGGAGGGAATTACGTTATCAAGCGATCTGGCCAAGCATAGCGCCCGGCTAGAATCAGTCGACAAATTGTTGCCAAGTATCTTTTACAGCAGGTCTTTTATCAACAACTCGGCCACTTGCACTGCGTTGAGGGCCGCACCTTTGCGTACGTTATCTGACGTCAGCCACAGATTAAGTTCCGACGGTTCGTCGATACCGCCGCGCACCCGCCCGACATAGACCACGTCCTGCCCCACCGCGTCACCGACCGCAGTCGGATAATCGCCGGCTTCGACCAGTTCGATGCCCGGCGCATCTTCGAGGGCGGCATTGACCTTTTCCAGGTCGACTGCGCTCGCTGACTGCAAGGTCACGCTAAAGCTATCGCCAAAAAACACCGGGGCTTGAATGCAAGTCGCGGAAATCTTTAAAGAAGGTAGCGCCAGCATTTGGCGCAGCTCACGCACCAGACGCTTTTCCAGCAACGTATGGCCTTGCGCATCCGGCGTACCGACCTGGGCCAGCACGTTGAATGCCACCTGCCGGTCGAAGAACTTCGGCTCGAGCGGACGCAGATTCAACAGCTCAGCGGTCTGGCGCGCCAGCTCGGAGACTGCTTCGCGCCCCTGAGCGGAAATGGCCAGATTGGCGGTGACATGCACGTATTGCAGCTCGATCAGCTCGCGCAATGGCGCCAGCACCACGGCCAGCGCAGTGGCCGACGGGCTCGGGCTGCTGACCTGAAACGGCGCTTTCAGACCGGCCAACACCTCGACATTGGCTTCCGGCACCACTTGCGGGGCTTGGTCTGCCGGCAAGGCACCGGACAGATCGATCAGTGAACAACCCGCGGCATGAGCGCGAGCCGCGTAACTCAGGGTGACCGCAGGCCCCGCCGTAAAGAAAACCAGTTTGACCTTGGCGAAATCGAACTCATCGACCTCACGCACCCGCACGTTCTTGCCACGATACGACACTGAGCTGCCAGCCGATTCGCTGCTGGCCAACAGATGCAGTGTGCCAACCGGGAAGTCGCGTTCTTCGAGAATCTGCACAAGCGCTTCGCCGACAGTACCGGTGGCGCCGATCACGGCAATATCAAGGGTCTGGGTCATGGTGCTACCTCTGGCGAAACGGGGGGAGCGGCACTTTACCGGGTGAGTCGCACACAGGCAATTCGCGCCCGCCGCGAAGAGCGGACGCGGAGCGTCCATGGCTGCATTCCCACGCAGAGCGTGGGAACGATCAACAGGTACAAAAAAACCCGCGCCTCTCGCAAGGCGCGGGTTCTTTCATTGCATCAAGCGATCAACGCTCCAGCAGGATCCGTAGCATGCGGCGCAGCGGTTCGGCCGCGCCCCAGAGCAGTTGGTCGCCGACGGTGAAGGCACCGACGAATTGCGAACCCATGTTCAGCTTGCGCAGACGACCGACCGGTACGTTCAGCGTGCCGGTGACTTTCGTCGGGCTCAGCTCCTGCATGCTGATTTCACGGTTGTTCGGCACCAGCTTGACCCAAGGGTTGTGCTGGCTGATCAGCCCTTCGATGTCGGCGATCGGCACGTCTTTGTTCAGTTTGATGGTCAGTGCCTGGCTGTGGCAGCGCATGGCGCCGATGCGCACGCAGATGCCGTCGACCGGGATCGGGCTCTTGAAGCGGCCGAGGATCTTGTTGGTTTCGGCCTGGGCCTTCCACTCTTCACGGCTCTGGCCGTTCGGCAGTTCCTTGTCGATCCACGGGATCAGGCTGCCGGCCAGCGGCACGCCGAAGTTTTCGGTCGGGTATGCGTCGCTGCGCATGGCTTCGGCCACACGACGGTCGATGTCGAGGATCGCGCTGGCCGGGTCGGCCAGTTGATCGGCGACAGCGGCGTGGGTCGCACCCATCTGCTTGATCAGTTCACGCATGTTCTGCGCGCCGGCACCCGAGGCCGCCTGATAGGTCATGGCGCTCATCCACTCGACCAGACCGGCCTCGAACAGGCCGCCCAGGCCCATCAGCATCAGGCTGACGGTGCAGTTGCCGCCGATGTAGTTCTTGGTGCCCGCGTCGAGCTGCTGGTCGATGACCTTGCGGTTGACCGGGTCGAGGATGATGACGGCGTCGTCGTTCATCCGCAGGCTCGAGGCCGCGTCGATCCAGTAACCCTGCCAGCCGGCTTCGCGCAGCTTGGGGAACACTTCGCTGGTGTAGTCGCCGCCCTGGCAGGTCAGGATCACGTCGAGGGTCTTCAGCTCTTCAATGCTGTAAGCGTCCTTGAGCGGAGCAATGTCCTTGCCCACGGACGGGCCTTGGCCACCGACATTGGAAGTGGTGAAAAACACCGGCTCGATAAGATCGAAATCCTGCTCTTCCAGCATCCGCTGCATGAGCACGGAACCGACCATGCCGCGCCAACCGATCAGACCTACACGTTTCATCGCAACTACACCTTCTTGAAAAGTGGGCCGCTGCTTTGTATTGAATTTCGCAGCGGGCCCGAGAGATTACAGATTCCGCAGCGCGGCGACTACTGCGTCACCCATTTCCTGCGTACCGACTTTAGTGCAACCGGTCGAAAAGATGTCGCCGGTGCGCAGACCTTGATCCAGCACCACGCTGACCGCTTTCTCGATGGCATCCGCCGTTTCGTGCAGATTGAAGCTGTAACGCAGCATCATCGACACCGACAGAATGGTTGCCAGCGGGTTGGCGATGCCTTTGCCCGCGATGTCCGGCGCCGAACCGTGGCAAGGCTCGTACATGCCCTTGTTGTTGGCGTCCAGCGAGGCCGACGGCAGCATGCCGATGGAACCGGTAAGCATCGACGCTTCGTCGGACAGGATGTCGCCGAACATGTTGTCGGTGACGATCACGTCGAACTGCTTCGGCGCACGCACCAGTTGCATGGCGGCGTTGTCGACGTACATGTGGCTGAGTTCGACTTCAGGGTAATCCTTGGCCACCTGCTCGACCACTTCACGCCACAGTTGGCTGGACGCCAGCACGTTGGCCTTGTCCACCGAGCACAGTTTCTTGCCACGAACCATGGCCATGTCGAAACCGACACGGGCGATGCGGCGGATTTCGCTTTCGCTGTACGGCAGCGTGTCATAGGACTGACGCTCGCCGTTTTCCAGGGTGCGAGTGCCGCGCGGCGCGCCGAAGTAGATACCACCAGTCAGCTCACGGACGATCAGGATATCCAGGCCGGCAACGATTTCCGGCTTCAGGCTCGAAGCGTCAGCCAGTTGTGGGTAAAGGATCGCCGGACGCAGGTTGCCGAACAGGCCCAGTTGCGCACGGATTTTCAGCAGGCCGCGCTCAGGGCGGATGTCACGTTCGATGGTGTCCCATTTCGGGCCGCCCACGGCGCCCAGCAGCACGGCATCGGCAGCGCGAGCGCGAGCGAGAGTTTCGTCGGCCAGCGGCACGCCGTGCTTGTCGATGGCGGCGCCACCGATCACGTCATGGCTCAGCTCGAAACCCAGGCTGTACTTGTCGTTGGCCAGCTCCAGCACCTTGACCGCTTCGGCCATGATTTCCGGACCAATACCGTCGCCTGGGAGAATCAGAATCTGCTTGCTCATGCTTTCCTCGTGTCTTCAATCGGTGCGCCATCGACTGGCGCGCCCGGAAAAATGCTTGTCGTTCTAAGTTTATTTCTCGGCCCAGAGCACCAGTACATCTGTACTGAACGAACCATCGGCCTCAATCTCAAAATATTCGCGCACTTCGTTGCCCATCGATTGCTGCAACTGGCGGATCGCGGCGCGCATCACTTCAGGTGTGCGCATGCGCTCGACCCAGCTGTTGTATTCCAGACGCAGGCGCTGACGCGTGGTGCTGCGGGTGTGCAGCCCGGCCTCGCTGACCTGGCGCAACCACTCACCGGCCGAATAATCGCGCACATGGCTGGTGTCGCGCAGCACCTCAACGCTCTGCAAATAGGTGTCGAACAGCGGACTGCCCGGCGACAGCACATCGATGAATGCCGCCACGCCGCCCGGTTTCAGCACCCGACGCACTTCGCGCAAGGCCACGCCGAGGTCGCTCCAATGGTGCGCCGAATAGCGGCTGAACACGAAGTCGAATTCGCCATCGGCGAACGGCAGGTGCTCGGCGGCGCCGTTGACCGTGGACACGTTGCTCAATCCGCGATCAACGGCAGCGGCGGCGACCACGTCGAGCATCTGCTGCGACAGGTCGTACGCGACCACTTCCTTCACCAGCGGAGCAACGTGAAAACTCACGTGCCCGGCGCCGCAACCCAGATCCAGCACCCGCGCCTCGCCCTGCCCCGCCAGTTCAGCCTGCAGGAGCGCAAATTCAGTGCCTTGAGCGTGAACGGCGCTGCTCAGGTAGGCGGCGGCCTGTTCACCGAATTGCTTTTGTACAACCTGACTGTGGGCGGTGCTGGTCATGGTCACATCCTGATTTCTATGTTGTTTGAACTGCCCTTTTCGCGAGCAAGCTCGCTCCCACAGGGGAATGCACTTCAAATGTGGGAGCGGGCTTGCCCGCGATGGGGCCAGCCCTGACTACATCAATCTCACGCGTCGCGGAACAACCACGGCTGGCTCGCGCGATGCCTGGCTTCAAACGCTGCAATCGCATCGCCGTCCTGCAAGGTCAGGCCGATGTCGTCCAGGCCGTTGAGCAGGCAGTGTTTGCGAAAAGCGTCGATCTCGAAGCGATACACCTTGCCGTTCGGGCTGGTGACGGTCTGCTCGTGCAGATCGATCTGCAACTGATAGCCCGGCGCGGCCTCGACCTGTTTGAACAGCTCGTCAACCTCAGCATCGCTCAAGATGATCGGCAGCAAACCGTTCTTGAAGCTGTTGTTGAAGAAAATGTCGGCGTAGCTCGGCGCGATGATGCTGCGGAAACCGTATTCTTCCAGCGCCCACGGCGCGTGTTCACGGCTGGAGCCGCAACCGAAGTTCTCGCGGGCCAGCAACACGCTGGCGCCTTGATAACGCTCGGCGTTGAGCACGAATTCCTTGTTCAGCGGACGCTTGGAGTTGTCCTGATACGGCTGACCCACATCGAGGTAACGCCACTCGTCGAACAGGTTCGGGCCGAAACCGGTGCGCTTGATCGACTTCAGAAACTGCTTCGGAATGATCTGGTCGGTGTCGACGTTGGCACGATCCAGAGGCGCGACGAGACCAGTGTGCTGGGTAAATGCCTTCATCTTTACTGTGCTCCTTGGATCAATTCACGAACGTCGATGAAACGACCGTTCACCGCCGCCGCAGCGGCCATGGCCGGGCTGACGAGGTGGGTACGGCCACCGGCGCCCTGACGGCCTTCGAAGTTACGGTTGGAGGTCGAAGCGCAATGCTCGCCGGACTCCAAACGGTCCGGGTTCATCGCCAGGCACATCGAGCAACCCGGCTCACGCCATTCGAAACCGGCTTCGAGGAAGATCTTGTCCAGGCCTTCGGCTTCAGCCTGTGCCTTCACCAGACCCGAACCCGGCACCACGATGGCCTGTTTGATGGTCGACGCAACTTTGCGGCCCTTGGCGATCACCGCGGCAGCGCGCAAGTCTTCGATGCGCGAGTTGGTGCAGGAGCCGATGAATACGCGATCGAGCTGAATGTCGGTGATCGCCTGGTTGGCGGTCAAACCCATGTATTTCAAGGCGCGGACGATCGAGTCGCGCTTGACCAGATCCATCTCTTTGGCCGGATCCGGCACGTTCTGATCAACGGCCAAGACCATTTCCGGCGAAGTACCCCAGCTGACCTGCGGCTTGATCTGCGCGGCGTCGAGCTCGACCACGGTGTCGAAATGCGCGTCGGCGTCGGACACCAGGTCTTTCCAGGACTCGACCGCCAGATCCCACTCGGTGCCTTTCGGTGCGAACGGACGACCCTTGACGTAATCCACCGTCTTCTGGTCCGCCGCTACCAGACCCACGCGGGCGCCGGCTTCGATGGACATGTTGCAGATGGTCATGCGGCCTTCGATCGACAGATCGCGGATCGCGCTGCCGGCGAATTCGATGGCGTGGCCGTTACCGCCGGCCGTGCCGATTTTGCCGATTACCGCGAGGACGATGTCCTTGGCGGTCACGCCGAACGGCAACTGGCCTTCGACGCGCACCAGCATGTTCTTCATTTTCTTGGCGACCAGGCACTGGGTGGCGAGCACGTGCTCGACCTCGGAAGTGCCGATACCGTGAGCCAGGGCGCCGAACGCGCCGTGAGTCGAGGTGTGCGAGTCGCCGCAGACCACGGTCATGCCCGGCAAGGTCGCGCCCTGCTCCGGGCTGATCACGTGAACGATGCCCTGGCGCACGTCATTCATCTTGAACTCGACGATGCCGTATTCATCGCAGTTGTCGTCGAGGGTCTGAACCTGCAAACGCGAGACCTGGTCGGCAATGGCGCTGATGCCACCCTTGCGCTCCGGGGTGGTCGGAACGTTGTGGTCCGGGGTGGCGATGTTGGCATCGATGCGCCATGGCTTGCGCCCGGCCAGACGCAGGCCTTCGAAGGCTTGCGGCGAGGTCACCTCGTGGATGATGTGACGATCGATATAGATCAGCGCCGAGCCATCGTCGCGCTGCTTGACCAAATGCGAATCCCAGAGCTTGTCGTAGAGCGTTTTGCCGGCCATCAGACGGTTCCTCATCAGCTTGTTTCTATGCCCTGGGCTTATCAATAACCCTTTGGCTTGTGAGGCCGATCCTATGGGGTTAGATTAAATAACTCAAATTCATATTTTTTATGCTTTGGATAACCAACTGGAATACGAACATGGACCTGGCCAACCTCAATGCTTTTATCGCGATCGCCGAGACCGGAAGCTTCTCCGGCGCCGGTGAACGGCTGCATTTGACACAACCGGCGATCAGCAAACGCATCGCCGGGCTGGAGCAGCAATTGAATGTGCGGCTGTTCGACCGGCTCGGTCGTGAAGTAGGCCTGACCGAGGCCGGCCGGGCCCTGCTGCCACGGGCTTATCAGATTCTCAATGTGCTGGACGATACACGCCGCGCCCTGACCAACCTGACCGGCGAAGTCACCGGCCGCCTGACGCTGGCCACCAGTCACCACATCGGCCTGCACCGTTTGCCACCATTGTTGAGGGAATACACCCGACGCTACCCACAGGTTGCGCTGGATATTCAGTTCCTCGATTCGGAAGTGGCCTACGAGGAAATTCTCCACGGCCGGGCGGAACTGGCGGTCATCACGCTCGCGCCGGAGCCGCATACGCTGGTCAAAGCTACGCCGGTCTGGGATGACCCGCTGGATTTCGTGGTTGCTCCAGAACATTCGTTGATCAGTAACGGCGCTGTCACGCTGGCGGACATTGCTGGTCATCCGGCGGTATTCCCCGGCGGCAACACCTTTACCCATCATATTGTCCAACGCCTGTTCGAGGCCCAGGGCCTGACACCGAATATCGCCATGAGCACCAACTATCTGGAAACCATCAAAATGATGGTTTCGATTGGCCTGGCGTGGAGCGTTTTGCCACGCACGATGCTCGACGATCAGGTGGCGCGCATACCTTTACCGGGCATACAGCTCAGTCGCCAGCTAGGCTATATCCTGCACACTGAAAGGACGCTGTCGAACGCTGCACGGGCCTTTATGGCCCTGCTGGACGCTCAAATCGATCTGCCAGGGACTCTCGGCTAACTTGTGCTACTCCTATAGAGCTGCCGTTCCTGTGCCAAACGCCCACATCAGCTCAAGGCTCCTCGACAATGCCGAAATCTGTTGACCGTATTCCGCCGATGCCGCGTATTCAGGCCATTGATCCACGGCATTCCGAACAGAGCTGGGAAAGTGCACCGCAACTGCTGGCCGCGCTCAACGGCGCCCGGCTCGGCGCCTGGTACTGGGACATCGAGCGCGGGCAAATCAGCTGGTCGCGGGGAACGCAGGCGCTATTCGGCTTTGATCCACGTCAACCGCTCCCTGAAGATCTGGAATACCTCGACCTGCTTCCGCCGGAAGACCGGGCAAAAACCGTGCGCGCCTTTCACGCCGTCATCGCCGGCGCACCACTGGAACAGGCGATGCACCACCGCATCCGCTGGCCCGACGGCAGTCTGCACTGGCTGGAAATCAACGGCAGCCTGCTGCCGGACAAGCATGGCCGGCCCCGAATGATCGGGGTGATCCGCGAAATCACCCACCAAAGGCAGCGGGAACAGGCCCTCAGCAGTTCGGAGAAACGCTTTGCCACACTGTTCCACCTGTGCCCGAACATGGTGTTGCTGACTCGCCAGGAAGACGGCCTGATCACCGAAGCCAACCAGTATTTCGAAAGCCTCTTTGGCTGGCCGGTGCAGAGCGCCATCGGCCGCACCACGCTGGAGCTGGGCTTGTGGGTGCATCCGGAGCAACGGGCGGAGCTGGTCAAAAAAACCAAGGCCAAGGGCGAACTGATCAGCATGGAAGTGCAGTTCCGCGCCAGCAACGGCCAGATACACGACGGTATTCTCAGTGCACAAAAGGTCGAGCTCGAAGGCCAGCCGTACCTGCTCAGCACTTTTCTAGACACCACCGAGCGCAAAGCCGCCGAACATGCCCTGAAAGACAGCCAGGAACGCCTCGATCTGGCACTGGACTCAGCCCAGCTCGGCACCTGGGACTGGCACATTCCCAGCGGCATGCTTTATGGCTCGGCGCGGGCTGCGCAATTGCATGGCCTGGAGCCAAAGCCGTTTCATGAATCGTTCGAGGAGTTCTTCGAAGGCGTGCCCGGGGAAGAGCGCGACACCATGCGCGATGCCTATCGCAGCCTGCGCGAAGGCCCGGCCGGCAATTATCAGCTGACCTATCGAGTGCAACTGCCGGACGGCAGCTCGCGCTATCTGGAAAGCCGCGCCCGCCTCTATCGCGATGACAACGGCGTACCTCTGCGAATGGCCGGCACCCTGCTGGACATCACCGACCAGGTCGAGCGCGAACAACGGCTGGTGGCCTCGGAGGAGAAATTCGCCACGCTCTTTCAGGTCAGCCCCGACCCGATCTGCGTGACCCGCCAGGAAACCGGGGAGTTTATCGAAATCAATTCCAGCTTCAGCCAGACCTTCGGCTGGAGCGCCGCCGACATCATCGGTCGCACCGCCGAAGAAATCGGTCTGTGGGATGCGTCGGCGAAAAGCCTGCAACGGATCGAACGGGTGATCCGCGAACAGGGCCTGAGCAATGTCGCGATCATCGTCCAGCACAAGGACGGTCAGTCGCTGACCTGCGTGATTTCCAGCCGGCAGATCAGCGTCGGCAACCAGCCGTGCATCGTCACGACGTTGCGCGACATCACCCAGCAACAGCGCTCGGAAGCGGCGCTCAAGGCCAGCGAGGAAAAATTCGCCAAGGCGTTCCACTCCAGCCCCGACGCCATCACCATCACCGAGCGCGACACCGGGCGCTATCTGGAGGTCAACGACGGTTTCTGCCGCCTGACCGGCTATCGTGCCGACGAAGTAGTGGGCAAAACCGTGTACCAGGTCGGCATCTGGGCCGAGGAAAAACAACGTTCGGCACTGCTCGCCGAACTTCAGATCAAGGGCCGCGTGCACCATCAGGAAATGCTCGGGCGCAACAAGCGTGGCGAGATATTGACCGTAGAAGTCTCGGTCGAGCCGATCATCCTCAACGAAACCGCTTGCCTGCTGCTTACCGCCCGTGACGTCAGCCTGCTGAAGAACGCCGAGGCGCAGATCCGGCATCTGGCTTATCACGATCCGCTGACCAACCTGCCCAACCGCGCTCTGTTGATGGATCGCCTGAGCCAGCAGATCGCCCTGCTTAAACGCCACAACCTGCGCGGAGCGCTGCTGTTTCTGGATCTGGATCACTTCAAGCACATCAACGACTCGCTCGGCCACCCGGTCGGCGACACGGTGCTGAAAATCATCACCGCGCGACTTGAAGCCAGCGTGCGCATGGAAGACACCGTGGCGCGACTCGGTGGCGATGAATTCGTGGTGTTGCTCAGCGGCCTGGAAGGTACTCGCAACGAAGTCAGCGCACAGGTGCGCGATCTGGCCGACACCATCCGAGAACTGCTGTCGGAACCGATGTTCCTCGACGGCCAGCGCCTGCAAGTGACACCGAGCATTGGTGTGGCACTGATTCCCGACCACGGATCGACCCCGACCGACTTGCTCAAGCGCGCCGACATCGCGCTGTACCGGGCCAAGGACTCGGGACGCAACACCACGCAGATGTACCACAACACCATGCAGAAGGCGGCCAGCGAGCGCCAGCGCATGGAGACCGATTTGCGCCTGGCTTTGTCGCGCAACGAATTCACCATGCATTACCAGCCGCAAATCGACGCCAAGGACAACCGCATCATCGGCGCCGAAGCGCTGGTGCGCTGGAATCACCCGGAACTGGGCGCCCAATCGCCCGCAGAGTTCATCAAAGTGCTGGAGGATAGTGGTCTCATTCTGGAGGTTGGCACCTGGATCCTTGATGAGGCCTGCTGCGCCTTCAAGGCATTGATCGCCGAAGGCCTGATCGATCCTCTGGCGTTCACTCTTTGCGTGAACATCAGCCCCCGACAGTTTCGGCAGAACGACTTCGTCGAGCGCATCGAGCACAGCATGACCAGCCATGGCCTGCCCTGCTCGTTGCTGAAACTGGAAATCACCGAAGGCATCGTCATCCAGAATCTGGAAGACACCATCAGCAAGATGCGTCGCCTGAAAAAACTCGGTGTGAGTTTTGCCATGGACGATTTCGGTACCGGCTATTCATCGCTGACCTATCTGAAACGATTACCGGTGGACACACTGAAGATTGATCAGTCGTTCATCCGCGACGCCACCACCGACCCCAACGACGCCGAAATCATCCGCGCCATCGTCGCCATGGCCCGCAGCCTGGAACTGGAAGTGATCGCCGAAGGCGTGGAAACCCCGGAACAGCTGGCCTTCCTGCAAGGATTGGGGTGCCATTTGTATCAGGGTTATCTGCACAGCCGGCCGTTGCCGCTGGAGGGGTTGAAAGGATTGCTGGAATGACGGGCACAAAAAAGGGCGCCTTTCCAGACTGTGTGAAAACACACTGACAGGCCTTAGACCAAACGCCCCGACTTATTCGGGGCGTTTGTTTTTGTGCTGAAAAAGGCTCTTCAGCCCATCAGT
>NZ_NEJP01000018.1 GCF_002113125.1 Pseudomonas sp. B20(2017)
GGAGGAGGGGCGAAATCTCCCACGGATCTGTACTGCGCCAACAGTCAGAATCGAGCCTTGTCCCTCCTCCTCCCTTCAAGTACCAGCATACAAGCGAGCCTGCTCGCGATTGCGCTAAGCGCGGTCTATTTATGCGATATCGCGCAACTCCCGCCGCAGGATTTTCCCGACAGGCGTCATCGGCAACGACTCACGCAGCACGATGTGTTTCGGCACCTTGTACGCGGTGAAATTCTCTTTGCAGTAGGCCTTCAGCTCTTCCAGGCTCACGCCGGTTTCCCGCGCCACCACAAACAGCTTCACCGCCTCCCCTGAGCGCTCGTCCGGCACGCCGATCACCGCGCAGTTGGCGACTTTCGGGTGAGCCATCACCACGTCTTCGATTTCGTTCGGGTACACGTTGAAACCCGAGACGATGATCATGTCTTTCTTGCGATCGACGATGCGCACGAAACCGTCCGGGTCGATCACAGCAATGTCGCCGGACTTGAACCAGCCTTCTGCATCCAGCACCTCGGCGGTGGCCTCGGGTTTGTTCCAGTAGCCCTTCATGATCTGCGGGCCCTTGATGCACAGCTCGCCACGCTCGCCCAGGGGTTGCTCGACGCCGTCGTCATTGAGGACCTTCAAGCGGGTGCCCGGCACCGGCAGGCCGACCGTGCCGATCCGAGACAGCTCGCCGTACGGGTTGGTGCAGGCTACCGGCGAGGTTTCGGTCAGGCCGTAGCCTTCGGTGATGCGGCAACCGGTGAGTTGCTCCCAACGCTCGGCAGTGGCCTTGACCAACGCGGTGCCGCCGGAATTGGTGAGTTTGAGCGTGGAGAAATCCAGGGTCTTGAAGTCCGGATGATCCATCAGCGCGACGAACAGGGTGTTGAGCCCCAGCAGTGCCGAAAACTTCCAGTTCTTCAGCTCCTTGATAAAGCCACCGATGTCTCGCGGATTGGTAATCAGCACGTTGTGATTGCCGGACACCATCATGCACATGCAATTCGCGGTGAAGGCATAGATGTGGTACAGCGGCAGCGGCGCGATCATCACTTCCTGACCTTCGCGCAACAACGGCTGACCGTCGCTGCCGAACTGACCAAGACAGGCACGCACCTGCTGCATGTTCGCCACCAGATTGCCGTGGGTGAGCATCGCGCCCTTGGCCAGACCGGTGGTGCCACCGGTGTATTGCAGGACCGCAATGTCGTCCAGGCCGACCTTCAGCGGCTTGATGCCCAGGCCCCGGCCCATGCGCAACGCGCTCTTGAAGGAAATCGCCTGGGGCAGCGAATACGCCGGCACCATCTTCTTCACTTTGCTGACCACGGTGTTGATCAGCCAGCCCTTGGCGGTGGGCATCAAGTCGCCCATCTTCGCTTCGATCAGGTACTGAATGTCGGTGTCCGGCAGCACTTCCTGGACCTTCTGGCCGAACATGTTCAGGTACACCAGCGCCCGGGCACCGGAGTCCTTGAACTGGTGACGCATCTCGCGTGCGGTGTACAGCGGGTTGGTGTTGACCACGATCAGCCCGGCACGGAGGGCACCGAACACGGCAATCGGATAATGCAGGACGTTGGGCATCTGCACCGCGATGCGATCCCCCGGCACCAGGTCGGTGTGGGCTTGCAGATAACCGGCGAACGCGGCGCTCTGGCGCTCCAGCTCGGCATAGGTCAGGGTCACGCCCATGTTGCTGAACGCCGGGCGATCAGCGAATTTCTTGCAGGAACGCTCGAACACCTCGATCACCGACTTGAACTCACCCGCGTCGATGTCCAGGGGTACGCCCGCAGGGCGTTTGTCATTCCAGAAATCAGGTTGCATTGTTCTTGTCCTCTTTACCTGAGCCGATCCGGGGCCGCTTCGCTGTCATTTCTTTCTGTCCCTGAAAAAGCCGAGAGCAAAAAGCGGGCTTCACGGACACTAGCAGCTATGGTCAATCAGGCAAATATGGGCAAGGTCGTCATTGATCGTGTGAATCTTCCTGCCGTGGCGTGAGCTGATCGGACGCGCTATACAATGCAATCTCTGCAATCCCTTGCAACAAAAGCATGCCGCAAAAGGAATCGCCATGATCCACGACACCTTCTGGCTGGACGCGAGTGACCGCAGCCGCCTCTTCGTCAACCTGTGGCTGCCGAACGCGCCGCTGAAGGCGGTGATTCTGCTGGCCCACGGCATGGCGGAACACAGCGCCCGCTACGCTCGGCTGGCAGAGGCGTTCTGCGCTGAAGGCTACGGTGTGTACGCGCCCGATCAGCGCGGTCATGGCAAAACCGCCGATCATGGGACGCTGGGGCATTTCGCCGATGACGATGGCTGGTGCAAGGTGGTCGGTGACCTGGCCAGCCTCAACCAGCACATCGGCCAGCGCCATCCGGGAGTGCCGATCGTGCTGCTCGGGCACAGCATGGGCAGCTACATCGCGCAGGCCTATTTACTGCATCACAGCGCCAGCCTGCATGGCGCGATTCTCAGCGGCTCGAATTTCCAGCCGGTTGCGCTGTACCGAGCGGCCCGGCAGATCGCCCGGTTCGAAAAGCTGCGCCAGGGCGGCAAGGGCCGCAGCGCGCTGATCGAATGGCTGTCGTTCGGTTCGTTCAACAATAAATTCAAACCGGCGCGCACCGCGTTTGACTGGTTGAGTCGCGACCCGGCCGAGGTCGACAAGTACGCCACCGATCCGCTGTGCGGCTTTCGCTGCACCAATCAGTTGTGGATCGACCTGCTCGGCGGGTTGCAGCAAATCAGCAAAGCGTCCAATCTCGCCCAGATTGATCCGGGCCTGCCGCTGCTGGTGATCGGCGGCGAATGTGATCCGGTGAGTGAAGGCAAGCGTCTGACTGATCTGGCCAATGCCTTGCGCGCGGCCGGCAGCCAGAACCTGCAACTCAGGATCTACCCGCAGGCGCGGCACGAATTGTTCAACGAGAGCAACCGCGACGAAGTGACCGCCGATGTGCTGGCCTGGATCGACCAGGCCCTGAGCCATCGCCGGCCGCACCGCAGCGAATAATTTTTTGTGGATTCATTTCATCCGTCACAGGAATTCAGACCCATGACCCAGGTTACCAACATCCCTTACGAAGCCCTCGAAGTGGGCCAGACCGCGAGCTACAGCAAGACTGTCGAGGAACGCGACATTCAGCTGTTCGCCGCGATGTCCGGTGATCACAACCCGGTGCACCTGGACGCCGAGTTCGCCGCCGCCAGCATGTTCAAGGAACGCATCGCCCACGGCATGTTCAGCGGTGCGCTGATCAGTGCGGCAGTGGCTTGCGAGCTGCCGGGGCCGGGCACCATTTATATCGGTCAGCAAATGAGCTTTCAGAAGCCGGTGAAGATCGGCGACACCCTGACCGTGCGCCTGGAAATCCTCGAAAAGCTGCCGAAGTTCCGTGTGCGCATCGCCACTCGCGTATTCAACCAGCGCGATGAGCTGGTGGTGGACGGTGAGGCCGAGATCCTCGCGCCGCGCAAGCAACAGACCGTTACCCTGCCGACGTTGCCGGCGATCAGCATCGGCTGATTTTTTCTGCAAAAAAACAAAGTGGGAGCGAGCTTGCTCGCGATAGGGCCAGACCAGTCAACATCAGCGTTGAATGTCGGTCCATCATCGCGAGCAAGCTCGCTCCCACAGTTTTCAGGGATGCTTACGAGCGGGCGCGAGCCTGGTTACGCAGCGCTTTCACCTGATCGTGATTGCGTTGCACACCATGGTACTGGCGCTCGACCAGATCACGGATACCCACCAGGTTGTGCTTGTTGATCTTCTCGATCGCTTCACGATAAGCCTTCAGGGCGTGATCCTCACCGCGCTCGGCTTCGTTGAGCACCGCTTCTTCGTCCTTGCCGGTGAACATCGCTTTGACGTCGACCCAGCGACGGTGCAGATCACCGCTGACACTGGTCGAGGTTTCCGGATCGCCACCCATCGAACGCACGGCGGCTTGCAGCTCGGCCGCAGCCGTGGCGCAATCGGCAGAGCGCTGCGTGAACAGAGCTTTCAGCTCTGGATGCTTGATGTCTTCAGCGCAGGTCTTGAACCCTTCCTGACCGTCCTTGCTGGTTTCGATCAGGTCGTTGAGGACGGAGATGGCTTCTTTATTCATGTCAGTCATTTTTCAATTCCTTGCGTGGGTTAAAGATGCAAGGAGTGTTGCAGTGGTCATGCCAGCTTTTTATTTTCAATTTAATTGTTAATTTTCAATAAGTTACAAATACAACCAAAATCTGTATGCCTGTTATTTGCATGATCTGTCATTTGGCCTGCATGCAGAATGCCTGTATTTTCCGAAGTGTTTTCAAAGCCAGACGATTCCAACGATGAACCCTGAAAAGCTCGAACTGCTGATCACCCGCGAAATGCCCTTCGGCAAGTACAAGGGCCGGATCATTGCCGACCTGCCAGGCCCCTACCTGAACTGGTTTGCCCGGGAAGGATTTCCCCATGGCGAACTGGGCGGACTGCTGGCGTTGATGCAGGAAATCGATCACAACGGCCTGTCGGAACTGCTAGAACCGCTGCGCGCCAAACATGGCAAACCTGCCCCGCGCCACTGAGGCGTTACCCTGATCCGAGTCGAGTCGACCATGCCCGATAACACCCGCCGCGCCCGAGACGAAGCCTTCTGGCAAACGTTCGCCGACCGTTACGACCGCCACCCAGGCCCCGTGAATCTGGAGAACGGTTACTTCGGGCGCATGTCGCGCACCGTGGTCGAGGAGTACCAGCGCAACATCGAGCTGATCAACAACAGCAACTCGATCTACGTGCGCCAGCGTTTCGAGCAGCACGACAGCCTCGATATCCACGCACAACTGGCCGAGCTGATTGGCGTACGCGCGCAAAGCGTGGCGTTCACCCACAACGCCACTGCCGGCCTGCAATCGCTGATCCGCAACTACAACCGCCTGCAGCCTGGCGATCAGGTGCTGATCTGCGATCTGGAGTACGACACGGTCAAGGGCGCCATGCGCTGGCTGGCGCAGCATCGCGGGGTCGAGGTGATCGAGATCGAGCACGCCCACCCCGCCACCTTCGACAGCCTGCTGGCCACATACCGCGAAGCCTTTATCCGTTATCCGAAGCTCAAGCTGATGGCCCTGACCCACGTCACCCATCGCACCGGGCTGGTGATGCCGGTGCAGGCCATTGCCGCGCTGGCCAAGGAACACGGCGTCGACATCATCCTTGATGGTGCCCATGCCCTTGGTCAGATCGAGTTCGACCTGGAAGCGCTGGGCATCGCCTTCGCCGGTTACAACCTGCACAAGTGGATCGGCTCGCCGCTGACCCTCGGTTTTATCTACATCGCACCGCAGCGCCTGGCCGACATCGATCCGGACATGGGCGAGATGCATTTTCCGGTCGGCGACATACGCTCACGCACGCCCTACAGCACGCCGAACGTTCCGGCGCTGATGACCCTGCCGTTGGTATTCGAGGAACACCGCTCACTGGGTGGCGCCGCCGCCAAAGGCGCGCGGGTGAATTACCTGCGCAACCTGTGGGTCAGCGCCGTGCGTAACCTGCCGGGCATCGAAGTCATGACCCCGGACGATCCGCGTCTGTATTGCGGCATCACCTCGATGCGTTTTACCCGGCATGCCGACCAGCAGGCGATGGTCGAACGCCTGCTCAACGACTACAACCTGTTCACTGTCGTGCGCAACGGCGCAGCCTGCGGGCCGTGCATCCGCGTCACACCGTCGCTGACCACCACGGCGGCGGAGATTCAGTCGCTGATTCTGGCGCTGAATGAACTGCGTTAAACCGTGTACTTGTCGAAGTCCTCAGGCTTGATCTGCGACGACACCGCAAAGGTGTCGATGCCGATCGTGAGGTGACCGAAGTAACCGTCCTCGTGGGATTCGCGGCCGATCGGCCAGACAGTCAAGGTCGAAGCGTCTCCGCCCATATCGGTGTAATAGCTGTCCTGGGCGTTGCACAGCGGCAGCGAGCCGCGCCCGCGATAGGCCTTGGCATTAAGCACGCCACGGGAAACAACCTCCGGGAAATACAGCTGCCCGACCCACGCCACATTACGTTCCTCAAGGTACTCGTTGCCTGAGACGATGCGCACCGCCACATGAATGTGCAGCGCGCGCCCCGCGTAGAAACCCGGATAGATCGTGGTGAAGCGCACCCTGCCCTTGTGATCGCTGAACTGACCGCCGCGCAAATAAGTGTCATCGTCGGTTCGCGGGATCGAGCCAATGTCTTCGACGTCGACTTCCAGATCCGGATTGATCCGACTCCAGCCTGAATAGGCGCCACGCGCGTTGCAATGCCAGATGTCCACCAGTGCACCGCTGACCGGCTCGGCGGTCATGGCGTCGACGATGGTCAGGCGCAGTAGCAGCGGCAGGCCTTCGGCGCCTTCGCTGATGTTGCGGCGCAGCAGTTTGGGATTGCGAAAATATGGCCCGGCGACTTGCTCGGGGGCCAGTTGATAAACCGATGGGGCTGAAGACTGGTTATCCATGACGCGTTCTCTCTTCCATAAGATGAACGCAGGTTAACGCCACGCGCGCAGCCAGGTGCGGTAACTATGTATCTCCAAATAACGTATCTCCAGATAACGAAGTTTTTCGCGGGCAAAAAAAAACGGTGCACCGACCAAGCGCACCGTAAAGCCGTAGAACACACAACGAAGTGTAGGGTTGAAACTGATCAGTCCAGCAGCGCCAACGCCTCGGCGGTGCATTCCTGAATGCGGGCCCAGTCGCCGTTCTTGATCCACTCCGGATCGAGCATCCAGCTACCGCCCACGCACATGACGTTTTTCAGCGCCATGTAGCTCTTGATGTTGGCAGGGCCGACGCCGCCGGTCGGGCAGAATTTCACTTCGCCGAACGGACCGCCAAGGGCCTTGATTGCCGCCACGCCGCCGCTGACTTCAGCCGGGAACAGCTTGAAGCGGCGATAACCCAGGCCATAGCCTTCCATGATGCCGGAGGCATTGCTGATGCCCGGCAGCAGCGGGATCGGGCTCTCAACGCTGGCTTCCAGCAGGTCACGAGTAATGCCTGGGGTAACGATGAATTGCGAACCGGCCGCTTCCGCCGCGGCCAGCATGTTGCGGTCGAGCACGGTGCCAGCACCGGTCACCAGTTCCGGGCGCTGTTCGCGCAGGATCTGGATCGCCTTGAGGCCGAACTGCGAACGCAAGGTCACTTCCAGCGCGGTCAGACCGCCAGCAGCCAGGGCGTCGGCCAGCGGCAGCACGTCCTGTTCGCGGGCGATGGTGATCACCGGCAGAATCCGCGCCTTGGCGCAGAGGCTGTCGATCAGGGCAACTTTGTCCGCCATGGAAACGGTCGGGGATGGAATTGTCATAGCGGCTGTTCCTTGGCTCATGGGCACCAGTAAATCTCTAACGTAGGTTGCAGAAACGCGCGAACCGGCATGGCGGCGACGTCGTTGGATGCCAGTGCGGCATTCAGGGTGGTCAGTTTCGACTGACCGGAAATCGACAGAATCTTGTGCCGGGCCGAGGCCAGCAGGGCGCGACTCATGGTCAGGCGCTGACGCGGCACGCTGGGTGCCAGCATCGGCCAGCAGCGACGGGTGCCGTCGGCTTGCAGGGCTTCGGCCAGGTTCGGGCTGTCGGGGAACAGCGACGCGGTGTGGCCGTCATCGCCCATGCCCAGTACCAGCACGTCGATTGGCGGCAACTCGGCGAGCAAACGATCGGCCTGCTCCGCAGCCTGCTCGACGTTGGCCGCCGCGCTGTAAAGGCTGAGGAACTGCGCCTTGGCCGCCGGGCCCTTGAGCAGATACTGCTTGAGCAGACCGGCGTTGCTGTCGGGGTGTTCGACCGGCACCCAGCGTTCGTCGGCCAGAGTCACGACGACCTTCGACCAGTCCAGTTCCTGCTTGGCCAGGTGCTGGAAAAACGCCACCGGGCTACGACCGCCGGACACCACCAGCACGGCGTTGCCGCGTGCCGCCAGCGCTTCGCTCAATTGCTTGGCGACATTCAGCGCCAGGCCTTCGGCGAGCAGCACCGGGCTCTTGAATTCGTGGGCATTCACGCCCTCGGGCAGTTTCACTTCAGATATCGCCATACCACGACCTCCCGTCCCGCGTGATCAGTGCAATGGAGCTCATCGGCCCCCACGACCCGGCCGCATACGGCTTGGGCGCGTCACCGGATTTTTTCCACCCGGCGATCAGCTGGTCGCACCATTTCCACGCGGCTTCGATTTCATCTTTACGGACAAACAGGTTCTGATTGCCGTTCATCACTTCCAGCAACAACCGCTCGTACGCATCGGGGATCCGAGCGCTGCGCCAGGTGTCGGAAAAATTCAGTTGCAGCGGGCCGCTGCGCAGTTGCATGCCCTTGTCCAGGCCTTGCTCCTTGGTCATCACGCGCAAGGAAATACCTTCGTCCGGTTGCAGGCGGATGATCAGCTTGTTGCTGATCTGCAGGCGCTGCTCGGGGGCGAAGATGTAGTGCGACGGCTCCTTGAAGTGGATGACGATCTGCGACAGTTTCTGCGGCATGCGCTTGCCGGTGCGCAGGTAGAACGGCACGCCGGCCCAGCGCCAGTTGCGGATGTCGGCACGCAGGGCGACGAAGGTTTCAGTGTCGCTCTGGGCGTTGGAATTCGGTTCTTCGAGGTAGCCCGGCACGGACTTGCCTTCGCTGTGCCCGGCGATGTACTGGCCGCGCACCACTTGCGTGGTCAGGCCTTCCGGACTGATCGGCGCCAGGGCCTTGAGCACCTTGACCTTCTCGTCGCGGATGCTGTCGGCGGACAGGTCGGCCGGCGGGTCCATGGCGATCAGGCACAGCAGTTGCAGCAGGTGGTTCTGGATCATGTCCCTCAGCTGACCAGCCTTGTCGAAGTAACCCCAGCGGCCTTCGATACCGACCTTCTCGGCCACGGTGATTTCCACGTGGGATATGTAGTTCTGGTTCCACTGGGTTTCGAACAGGCTGTTGGCGAAACGCAGGGCGATCAGGTTCTGAACGGTTTCTTTGCCCAGGTAGTGGTCGATGCGGTAGGTGCGGTTCTCCGGGAAGAACTGCGCCACGGCGTCGTTGACCTTGCGCGAGGATTCCAGGTCGGAGCCGATCGGTTTTTCCAGCACCACGCGGGTGTTTTCCGCCAGACCGACGTTCGCCAGGTTTTCGCAGATCGCGCCGTACACCGCCGCCGGAGTGGCGAAGTAGGCAATCATGCGTTGCGTGCTGCCGACCAGTTCGGCCAGCGCTACGTAATCTTCAGCCTTGAGGAAGTCGACGTGCAGGTAGGTCAGACGCGCCAGAAAGCGCTCGGCCACGGCCTCGTCCAGCTCTTTGCCCACGTAACGGCGCAGCTCGGCGGCGATGAACGCCAGGTGCTGCTGCTCGGTGCCCGCCTCACGGGCCAGTGCGATAATGCGCGTGTCCTCGTGCAGCAGGCCGGCGCCATCAAGGTGATAAAGGGCAGGAAACAGCTTGCGCAGGGCCAGATCGCCCAAGGCGCCGAACAAGGCGAAGGTGCACGGTTCAACCGTAATCGAAGGCATGATGTTTGTTCTTTTATCAAGTTAAGCTACAAATACCTTTTTTCAAGGCATCACTCAAGGGAAAATGTAGTAATAACCACAACATTTTCGCAAAATACAGATTCCGAGTGGTGGTCGGTCGGAGCCATCAGTAGGATAGGCCACCGTCACGGGCCACATCAAAGGCCCAATTTGCATAGCCGCGCGCTTATCGGCGCCGGTGAATCTAGGAATTCTTATGGACCGCGTGCGAAATTTACTGGAACAGATCCAGAGTCGCCTTGAAGAGCTGAACAAGGCCGAACGCAAAGTCGCCGAAGTGATCCTGCTCAACCCACAGCAGGCCACCCGCTTCAGCATCGCCGCCCTCGCCCAGGCGGCGTCGGTCAGTGAACCGACGGTCAACCGTTTCTGCCGTTCGTTCGGCGTCAGCGGCTACCCCGAACTCAAGTTGCAACTGGCCCAGAGCCTGGCCAGCGGCGCGGCGTATGTCAGCCGCGCAGTAGAAGCCGACGACAATCCCGAGGCCTACACGCAGAAGATTTTCGGCAGTGCGATCGCGTCTTTGGACAGCGCTTGCCAGGCGCTGGACCCGAACCTGATCAGCCGCGCCGTCGACCTGTTGATCCAGGCCCGGCAGATCCACTTCTTCGGCCTCGGGGCTTCGGCTCCGGTGGCGCTGGATGCGCAGCACAAGTTCTTCCGCTTCAACCTGGCGGTCACTGCCCACGCCGATGTGCTGATGCAACGAATGATCGCTTCGGTGGCGCACACCGGCGAGCTGTTCGTGATCATTTCCTACACCGGCCGCACCCGCGAACTGGTGGAAGTGGCGCGCATCGCCCGGGAGAACGGCGCTTCGGTGCTGGGCCTGACGGCAGAGAATTCGCCGCTGGCCAAGGCCAGTACCCTGAGCCTGAACATTCCGTTGCCGGAAGACACCGACATCTATATGCCGATGACTTCGCGGATCATTCAGTTGACGGTGCTGGATGTGTTGGCGACGGGGATGACGCTGCGTCGCGGGGTGGATTTCCAGCCGCATCTGCGCAAGATCAAAGAGAGTTTGAATGCGAGCCGGTATCCGGTGGGTGACGAATTCAACTGAAGATCCGAAGCCCCTCACCCTAGCCCGTTGATCGTTCCCACGCTCCGCGTGGGAATGCAACCCGTGACGCTCCGCGTCACTGGACGCGGAGCGTCCCTAGAAGCATTCCCACGCAGAGCATGGGAACGATCATCGCTAGGCCCCAGCCCAAGCCTGCAAACTCAAATGCGCCTTCTCCCCCGGCGCCAGATGCAGGCTGTCAGTCCCGCCCGCCGCCGCTTCAACACAGACAAACTCCGAGATCTCGTCCCAACTCACGCCCAGCAACGGCCGTGCTCCCGGATGCCACACCACGGTGTCCGCGCTGTCACCGGTATCGATGCACAACTCGCGCTGCCAGGCGTGATCCTTGAGCTGCAATTCGCCGTCGTGCTGGAACACTCGCTGACAGCCACCATCGACCCGCAACTCGCCCTCCTGCTGGCAGACCTCACGGTTCAACTGATCATAACCCTGCGCGCCTTCGAGCCCAGACAGCGCTATCTCACTCACATCGCCAATACGCCAGTAAGCGTGCAAAGCCTGGCTCAACTGGCACGGCATGTCGTCCTGATGCTCGGTGCTCAGGCGCAATTCCATGCGTTCACCCAGGTGTGCGTGCAGGTCTACTTGCCAGTCGCACAGCTGCAATTGCCAATGCAGGCGCACGCCGTCATCGCTGGTGCTGCTGTCGAGCAGTTTCCAGTCCAGCAGTCGCGCCCAGCCATGGGACGGCCACGCGTTTTCGCTCGGGTGACGGCCATACCAAGGCCAGCACACTGGCACGCCGCCGCGAATCGCGCCGACATGCGGCCACTTCGCCGCGCACCACAGCCACGGTTTCTGCCCGCGCGGTTGAAAATGCAGCAATTGCGCGCCTTGGCGACTGAACACCGCCTGACACAGCGGATGATCGATCACCAGCACATCGCGCATCTGATAGCGCTCCCAGGCGAACACCGGTCGCTCGCGCAGGGATTTGAAGAAGCGTTGCAGCGGATGCTCATGCATGGGCCACGGTTCCAGAATCAACTTTCATGGGCTGCGACACCCCTGTCCAAAAAAAAGCGGACAGCCTGGGCTGTCCGCAAATATGCGCACATAGAGAGGAGCTTATCGCAGACGCGTCAGAACGTAGACTGAATTTTCAGGCCTGCGACCAAAGCGTTATCCACTTCATCCACACCGCCCGGATGAGTGATGTATTGCAGGTTCGGGCGTACGGTCAGCCAGTTGGTTACATGGAAGCCGTAGTTGATCTCGTAGTTGTATTCGGTTTCACGAATCGGCGAGAACACCGGATTGTCGTAGTCCGAAACACCGTTGGCGACGTTGAGCAGCTCGGCGTTTTTCTTCACGTCATTGTTGACGTGAATACGTGCCGCACCGATACCGACGTCATCTTTCGGACGTGCGTCGAACGGACCTTTGTACACAAACATCAAGGACTGGTAGTTGTCGATGAAGTTGGTGTCCTTGTCATGGAACGTGGCGTTGGCAGCGATGCTCAGACCACGGCTCTTGTCACCGTTGTGGCTGGTGAGTTGCTGTTGCGCAACGAACCAGTAACCGTGCTTGCTGCTGTGGGTGCGGTAGGCATCACCGGTGGTCGCCGCGTCGAAACCGTTGACGTCTTCGCGAACGTCGTCGGCATCGGCCGTGCTCTTGTAGTAACCGACACGGTATTCGCCCGGCAGGCCGCTCGGGTTAGGCGACCAGACCAGTTCCACTGGCAACACAGTGCCTTTGGTGCCGCTGCCGCTCAGCTTGAAGCCGTTGCCGTGTTCCAGTTGCGACGGGTTCTGGTTGTACGCACCGATCTGCGCATACAGCTCGTCGTTGATGTTGTACTTGACGCGAATGGCCGCCTGGCTGACCGGCCAGTTGTACCAGATGTTGGTCGCCCAGTTGCCCACTTGCGAACCGCAGAACGCCAGGTTCTGGAAGTCGCACGGGAAGGTGTTGAAGTCTTCGCCTTCGCCGAAGTAACCGGCCTTGACGTCGAGTTTGTTGTCGAAGAACTGGTGTTTGATCCACAACTGGGTCAGACGCACCATGTGGCCACGACCGTAGACTTCCTGCGAGGAGCTAAGTGTGCCGGCACGCGGATCGCCAACACGATCGTTGGAAATGTTTTCGCCATTACGGTTGGTCAGCTGGATCTTGGCCTGGGTGTTGTCCCAGCCCCACAGTTTTTGCAGGTCCAGCGCCACGCCCAGACCGAACTGGTCGGAGTAACGCGCCGTCTTGTCGTTGTTGTAGCCGCCGTGAAGGTTGCCGCCCACCTCACCGACGTAGTCCATCTTGATGTCGATACCCTGCTCGATCAGCTTGGTACGTTCGCCACCCCAGTCCCCGGTCATCCACTCCGAATCGGAGCTGAACGCGTCAGCTGCGTGGACGCTACCGGCCAGCATCATTGCCGCAACCGCTGACAACTGGCCGATTCGCTGAGCGTTGTTGTTCTTCTTCATCCCTACATCCTCGTTTTATTGTTATTAACTGTTCTTCTTATCTAACGCGGTTTACATCTGATGCGGCGCGCGACAGGCCACGCACCGCGTGCTCCCTGCGGAAACGGGCGAGCCCGCTCCCACATTTGTTGATCAGCGACCCTTGAACTGGGCCACGTTTGCGCTGTGCGACTCGGTTTTCGGCAGGCCCGCAACCCCAAGGCGCTCACCGGACTTGGCGTCGAACAGCAGCACTTTCGACGGATCGAATTGCAACGTCAGGGTTTCGCCCACCTGCGGCGCCACGTCCGGCGCCAGACGGCAGCAGACCTTGGTGTCGTTGAGGTTGACGAACACCAGGGTGTCCGGACCGGTCGGTTCGGTGACCTGCACTTCAGCCTTGATGCTCGGCAGGCCGTTGCCCTCGCCGTTCGCCAGCGCAATCTGCTCAGGACGCAGGCCGAGGATGACTTCGCGGTCTTCGAGACCGGCGTCCTGCATCGCCATCGGCAATTCGCAGCGGGCCTGGCCGCTGTCGAGCAGCGCCACCAGACGGCCGTCCTTGCGTTGCAGGCGCAGCGGGATGAAGTTCATTGGCGGCGAACCGATGAAGCTCGCCACGAACAGGTTGGCCGGGTCGTTGTAGATCTCCTTCGGCGTACCGAACTGCTGGATGATCCCGTCCTTCATCACCGCCACTTTGTCGCCCAGCGTCATTGCTTCGATCTGGTCGTGGGTCACGTAGACCGTGGTGGTTTTCAGGCGCTGGTGCATCAGTTTCATTTCGGTGCGCATCTCGACGCGCAACTTGGCGTCGAGGTTGGACAGCGGTTCGTCGAACAGATAGATCTTCGGTCGACGCGCCAGGGCACGGCCCATCGCCACGCGCTGTTGCTGGCCGCCGGAGAGCTGGCCCGGCTTGCGATTGAGCAGGTGCTCGATCTGCAGCAACTTGGCCACGCGGGCAACTTCTTCATCGATCGCCGACTGGCTCATCTTGCGGATTTTCAGACCGAACTCGATGTTCTCGCGCACGCTCATGGTCGGATACAGCGCGTAGGACTGGAACACCATGGCGATGTCGCGATCTTTCGGGCTCATGCCGCTGACGTCCTGGTCACCGATCATGATCGCGCCGCCGGTGATGGTTTCCAGGCCGGCGATGCAGTTCATCAGGGTCGACTTGCCACAGCCCGAAGGCCCGACGAGGATCAGGAATTCACCGTCCTTGATCGACAGTTCGATGTTCTTCAGGGTGTCCGGCAGGCCGGTACCGTAGGTCTTGTTTACATTGCGAAGTTCAAGCGTAGCCATGATTACCCCTTGACTGCGCCGGCCGTCAGCCCGCGCACGAAATACTTGCCTGCGACCACATAGACCAGCAGGGTCGGCAGCCCGGCGATCATCGCCGCCGCCATATCCACGTTGTATTCCTTGGCCCCGGTGCTGGTGTTGACCAGGTTGTTCAGCGCCACCGTGATCGGTTGCGAATCACCGCTGGAGAACACCACGCCGAACAGGAAGTCGTTCCAGATCTGGGTGAACTGCCAGATCAGGCAGACCATGATGATCGGCGTCGACATCGGCAGGATGATCTGGCGGAAGATCGTGAAGAACCCCGCGCCATCGAGACGCGCCGCTTTGATCAGCGCATCCGGAATGCTCACGTAGTAGTTACGGAAAAACAGCGTGGTGAACGCCAGACCGTAGACCACATGGATGAACACCAGGCCTGTGGTGGTGCTCGCCAGCCCCATCTTGCCGAGGGTGAACGACGCCGGCAGCAGCACGGTCTGGAACGGCAGGAAGCAGCCGAACAGCAACAGGCCGAAGAACAGTTGCGAACCGCGGAAGCGCCAGAACGACAGCACATAACCGTTCAACGCACCGATGGCGGTGGAGATGATCACGGCCGGAACGGTGATCTTGATCGAGTTCCAGAAGTAGCCGTCAACGGTGGCCCAGGCTTTCACCCAGCCGATGCCGCTGACCACGGTCGGCCAGCTCAGCAGGTTGCCGGTGGAGATGTCTTCCGGGGTCTTGAAGCTGGTCAGCAGCATGACCACCAGCGGGACCAGATACAGCAGGACCGCAAGGATCAGCACCGCGTAGATCGCGATGCGACTCAGGCTGATGGCCGGTTTGGAGGCGAGACTAGTCATGACGCTTGGTCCTCAGCTCGGAGTACAGGTAAGGCACGATGATCGCGAGGATCGCACCGAGCATCAGGATTGCACTGGCCGAGCCCATGCCCATCTGTCCACGGCTGAAGGTGAACGAGTACATGAACATCGCCGGCAAATCCGAGGAATAACCCGGGCCGCCGGCCGTCATGGCCGCCACCAGGTCGAAGCTCTTGATCGCGATGTGCGCCAGGATCATCACCGCACTGAAGAACACCGGACGCAGGCTTGGCAGCACCACTTTCCAGTAGATGCGCGGCATGCTTGCGCCGTCGATCTGGGCGGCACGGATGATCGATTGATCAACGCCACGCAGACCGGCGAGGAACATCGCCATGATGAAGCCCGAAGCCTGCCAGACCGCCGCGATTACCAGGCAGTACACCACGCGATCCGGGTCGATCAGCCAGTCGAGACGGAAGCCTTCCCAGCCCCAGTCCCGCAGCAATTTGTCCAGGCCCATGCCCGGGTTGAGCAGCCATTTCCACGCAGTACCGGTCACGATCATCGAGAGCGCCATCGGGTACAGGTAAATGGTGCGGATAAAGCCTTCGCGACGGATTTTCTGGTCGAGGAAAATCGCCAGTGTCACGCCGATTACCAGGGTGATGCCGATGAACATGCCGCCGAACACGGCCAGGTTCTTGCTCGCCACCCACCATCGGTCGTTGTCGAACAGGCGCTCGTATTGCGCCAGCCCTGCCCACTTGTAGTTCGGCAGGAAGGTCGACGTGGTGAACGACAGGACAAACGTCCAGAGGATATAGCCATAGAAGCCCACCAGAACGATGAACATGCTCGGCGCCAGCACCAGTTTCGGTAGCCAGCGCTGCAATGCGTCGAACGGCGAGGCCTTGCTGAACACAGCAACAGAACTCATGGGAAGATCCAGTAAAGAAGATGAAGGACCGCTGCAAGCTGCAGGCTTCAGGCCGATGCGCGACCTGAAGCTCGCAGCTGCTCTACGCTGACGTTACTTGGCAGCCTTGATGGCAGTGCCGAGTTTCTTGGCAGCGTCGGCCGGGTCGGCTTTCGGGTCGTTGATGTAGTTGGTCACGACATCAAAGAACGCACCCTGCACCGCCAGCGTGGTCGCCATGTTGTGCGCCATGCTCGGTTGCAGGCCGCCGCTCTTGGCGTCTGCCAGGAAGTCCTTGGCAGCGGTCTGGGCGCAGGAGTCGAAACCGTACTTGCCCATGTCGGCGAGCATGTCGTTACGCACCGGGATCGAACCCTTGTTGATGCTGAAGACTTTCTGGAAGTTTTCACCCAGCACGACTTTGGCGATGTCCTGCTGACCGGCCGCGGTGCCCGCGTCCTTCTGCTTGAACACGGCCAGCGAGTCGATGTTGTAGGTGAACGCCTTGTCGGTGCCCGGGAACGCTACGCACTCGTAGTCCTTGCCGGCGACTTTCTTGGCGGCGGTCCATTCGGACTTGGCCCAGTCACCCATGATCTGCATGCCGGCCTTGCCGTTGATGACCTTGGCCGCTTCCAGGTTCCAGTCCTGGCCTTTGCCGTCCTGGTCCATGTAGGTCGCGACTTTCTTCAGCTCGGTCAGGGCCTTGACCATTTCCGGGCCGGTCAGGGCAGCGTTGTCCAGGTCGACCAGGGCTTTCTTGTAACCATCAACGCCCATCACCGACAGCACGACCGCTTCGAACACGGTGCTGTCCTGCCATGGCTGACCGCCGTGAGCCAGCGGGATGAAGCCCGCCGCTTTCAGCTTGTCGCCGGCGGCGTAGAATTCTTCGAGGGTGGTCGGGGCTTTTTCGATACCGGCTTTCTTGAAGACTTCCGGATTGATCCACAGCCAGTTCACGCGGTGAATGTTCACCGGTACGGCCACGTAATCACCTTCGAACTTCACGGTGTCGGAGACTTTCTTGTCGAGCAGGCTGTCCCACTTCTCGGACTTGGAAACGTCTTTCAGGACGTCAGTGTCGAGCAGACCGGTCGACGCCCATTCCTGGATGTCCGGGCCTTTGATCTGGGCAACGCCTGGCGGGTTGCCGGCTACCGCGCGGCTTTTCAGCACGGTCATGGCAGTCGCACCGCCACCGCCGGCGACAGCGCCGTCTTTCCAGGTGAAACCGTCTTTCTCGACTTGTGCCTTGAGCACATCGACGGCAGCTTTTTCGCCACCGGACGTCCACCAATGCACGACTTCCACCGAACCTTTGGATTCGGCAGCGGAAACACTCAGCGGCAGCACAGCGAGCGGGAACAGGGAGGCGACAGAAATGACAGTAGCGAGGCGAGAAATCGCATTCATCTGAGATGTACCTTTCTTGTTGTTATGCATGCAAGTCTGGTGCTTGCGCTGCACACGAGTTTAAACAGAGCGTTTCCCCTCGCAGGTAACGAAGGGACGCGCGAATGTCACCACATGGTTACACAGGAACGCTTCGGGACAGGTGTGCCAGAGCACTGGCCATGCTCGGCGCCAGCGGCAGTCGCGGAATCAGAACGGCCTGCCAGGCGTGGTACAGATCCGGTTTGCCGGCCCAGATATCGGCACTTGGGCGGTTCTGCGGATCGAGTTCGTGGTGCCAGCTGCCGTCGCAGCGGTCGATGAAATGCGTTTCGCAAAATTCCCAGAACAGGCGATACCAGCTTTCGTATTGCGCATCGCCGGTGCGCTTGAGCAAGGCACTGGCGGCAGCGCTGGCCTCGGCGTGAGTCCAGTGCAGGCGATGGCGCACCACGGCTTTGTTGTTCCAGTCGAGGGTGTAGACAATGCCCGGCGCACCATCGACATCCCAGCCATGGCGGCAGTTTTGTTCGAACAGCTTTTGCGCGTCGGTGGCCAGCCAGCCGGGCGTGAGCATGCCAGCCTGAACCCGCGCGGCTTCGAGGTGCAGCAACAGCCGCGCCCACTCGAAACCGTGGCCCGGCGTGGTGCCGTAGGGACGGAAACCGTCGGCCGGATTGTCATGGTTGTATTCGCGCAGCGGTTGCCAGTCGCGGTCGAAATGCTCGATCACCAGATAATCGTTGGCGGCGGCGTGACCGTGAATCACCCGCTCGACGATGCGCTGCGCACGCACCAGCCAGCGCGGGTCTTCAGTGACATCGGCCAAAGCAAGGAACGCTTCGGTGGCGTGCATGTTGCTGTTGGCGCCGCGATAGGCTTCCTCTTCGCTCCAGTCGCGATTGAAGAATTCGCGCATGGCGCCCTCTTCTTCGCTCCAGAAATAGGTGTCGATGATGTCGATGGCGTCATCCAGCAAAGCCTGGACGCCGGGGCGTTGCGCGACCAGAGCGGAACTCGCCGCGAGGGCGACGAAGGCGTGCAGATAAGCGTTCTTGCCGGTGTTGCCGTCACGGTGTTCAGCGACGGCGAACCAGCCGCCGTGCAGTGCATCGCGCAACGGGCCGCGCAACGCCGCAATGCCGTGATCGACCAGTTCGGCGAATCCCGGCAGGCCCTGAATATGGGCCATGGCGAAGCTGTGGGTCATGCGCGCGGTGTTCATGGTTTCGGCCAGCGCGCCGGCTTGAAGCTGGCCGCGCTCATCGAGATTGCCGAAGCCTTCGGGCAACCGTGAAGCCTTGGCAAATGCCAGCAGGCGCAGGCCTTCATCGGCGAGCCATTGCTGGTGGGCAGGGGCGTTCAGCCAACTGCTGAAACCCGGATTGAAGTGATCCATGGGTGGCCTTTTTTGTTGTTATGACTGCGGGCAGTCTAAACAACGGGCCGAGGGGAGCTTGTAACGAAGGGGGCAGGTTTTGTCACAGACCGGTGACATTGAGATCAATCCGCCGAGCGCGGCAATTGCAGGGTCACGCGCAAGCCACCCTCACGCAGATTCTGCAACGTCACTTCTCCACCATGGCTATGGGCAATGTTGCGGGCGATCCCCAAACCGAGACCGTACCCCTGCTGCTGCCCCGCCAACCGGAAGTGCGGCTCGAACACCTGCTCCAGCCGTTGCTCCGGCACACCTGGCCCTTCATCGTCGACGTGCAGCACGAATGCGCTTTCGTCGTCGTCGATGTGCAGATGGGCGTTCTGCCCGTACTTCAACGCGTTGTCGATCAAATTGCCGATGCAACGCTTGAGTGCCAGTGGCTTGCCCGGATACGCCGCCAGCGCCCGCCCCTGCTGGGTCACACGACCGTTGCCGTTGGGCGCCAGATACGGTTCCACCAGACAGTCGAGCACATGGTTCAGGTCCACCGGTTCGATGTTTTCGTGGATGTCGGTGTCTTTCACGCATTGCAGCGCGCCTTTGACCAGCAGCTCCAGCTCGTCCAGATCACGGCCGAACTTGGTCTGCAATTTTTCGTCTTCCAGCAGTTCGACCCGCAAACGCAAACGGGTGATTGGCGTGCGCAGATCGTGGGAAATCGCGCTGAACAACTGGCTGCGCTCAGTCAGATAACGGCTGATCCGCTCGCGCATGGTGTTGAACGCGCGCCCCACTTCGACCACTTCACTGCCACCGCCCTCGGCCACCGGCTCGACGTCGGCGCCCAGCGACAAGTCCCGCGCCGCCCGCGCCAGGCGCTTGAGCGGCCGACTCTGCCAGTGCACCAGCAGGCCGATGAACAACAACAGAAAACCGCTGGTGAAGACGATGAACCACACCTGCTGAGTCGGCAGGCCCTGTTCTTCAAGACTGGTGTAGGGCTCGGGCAGCAGCGAGGCAATGTACAGCCATTCACCGGGCGCCAACTGGATCTGGGTCACCAGCACCGGCGGATTCACCGGTTCCAGGGTTAGCGCGTAATGCGCCCAGGAGCGAGGCAACTCATCGAGTTTCAACCCGGCGTTGAAGATCCGTAAGTCATCGGGGCTGACGAAGGTCACCAGAATGTCGGTGTCCTGGCCCAGCGACTGGCGCAGCACTTCGTCCACCGCTTTCAGCACCGCGGCCTTGCGCGGTGTCACCGGCAGCACGTCCATGCCCAGCGGTTTGTCATTCAGCGTCACTACAAAACGCGTGCCGCCCATGCTGCGCAATTGATCGAGCACCAGCGGCCGATAGGCCACCGGCAACGAGCGGAAGTAACTGACGCTGGCGGTCATCGAATGGGCGAGGCTGCGGGCGCTGGTGACCAGGCCTTCGAGCTGGGTCGCGCGCAACTGGGAAACCCAGATCACGCTGGACAGCGTCTGGGCGAACAACACCGCGAGCAACGTCAGCAGCAACATCCGCCCAAGCAGCGAACGCGGCATCGGCACTTTGCGCGCGGTGGTGCGCAGGAACTCAGTGACCATTGCCGGCAACCACATTGGCTGCCAGCTGGTAGCCGCTGCCACGCACAGTGCGGATCAGCCGTGGCGGCTTTTCGGTGTCGCGCAGACGCTGGCGCAAACGGCTGACGGCCATGTCGACGATGCGATCGAGGGGCATCAGGTCGCGGCCACGGGTGGCGTTGCCGATGGTGTCGCGGTCGAGGATTTCCTGAGGGTGATCGAGGAACAGTTTCAGCAGGGCGAAGTCAGCACCGGACAGAATCACTTCCTCGCCGTCGGTGTGAAACAGTCGATGGCTGACCATGTCCAGCCGCCACTCATCGAACGCCAGCACTTCACTGCCGCCGCGTTCCTGGCCGAACTGGGCGCGACGCAGCAGGGCCTTGATCCGGGCTTGCAGTTCGCGGGGGCTGAAAGGTTTGCCGAGGTAATCGTCGGCGCCGAGTTCCAGACCGATCACGCGATCGGCTTCGTCGGAACTGGCGGTGAGCATGATAATTGGCACCTGGGCCTGACGCGGATGCTGGCGCACCCAGCGGCACAGGCTGAAGCCGTCTTCATCGGGCAGCATTACATCGAGGATCACCAGATCGCTCGGCGCGTCGTTCAGCGCCTGACGAAAACCGGCGCCATCCGCCGTGGCCCGTACCTGAAAACCCGCGCGGGTCAGGTAGGTTTCCAGCAACTCGCGTATCTCCTGGTCGTCATCGACCAACAAAATCGACTTGTTGACTGAGCTCACTTCGAAGGCATCCTTGTTGTTGGAATTGGGCGGATTATGCCTGATGTGTTGATTGTTCCCACGCTCGGCGTGGGAATGATCATTTACCGGATTGTTCGAGCGCCACTCCTGCACCGACGAGCCCCGAGTACGGCGCCGTCACCAGCCACACCGGAATGCCCTTGAAGTAATCGCTCATGCAGCCCTTGTCGGCGAAGCTGCGGGCGAAACCGCTTTCGAGGAAGAAATCGGCGAAACGCGGAATCACGCCCCCCACGATGTACACCCCGCCACGGCCGCCGGTGGTCAGCACGTTGTTGCCAGCCACGCGACCGAGCCAGCAGCAGAACTGCTCCAGCACTTCCAGGGCGATCGGGTCGCCTGCAAGTCCCGCCGCAGTGATGGCTTCTGGCGTGTCGAGTTTCGGTTCATGACCATCCACCGCGCAGATCGCCCGGTAGACCCGCGGCAAGCCACCGCCGCTCAACGCGGTTTCCGCGCTGACGTGGCCGATCTCGTTGTGGATGTGCTGCCAGAGCTGTGTTTCACGCAGACTGCTCAGCGGCAGATCGACGTGACCGCCCTCTCCCGGCAACGCGGCAAACCGTCCTTCACCGAGATCAAGCAACGTGCCGACGCCCAGGCCAGTGCCCGGGCCGATGACCACTGCCGGGCGCAATGGCTCCGGCTCGCCTTCGCAGACCACACGGAATTCGCCGGGCTGCAAACGGGTCATGCCCAGGGCCATGGCCGAGAAGTCGTTGACCAGCAACAACTGCTCAACCTGCAAGGTCTGGCAGAACGCCTTGCGACTCAGGCGCCAGTGGTTGTTGGTGAACTTGAATTCATCGCCGCTCACCGGCCCCGCCACCGACAGGCACACCGAACCGATGGCGCCCGGCGCCAGACCGAGCCCGCTCAGGTAGAGGCTGATCGCCTCTTCCGGGCTGGCATGGTCGGCCGTGGCCAGCACCTGAACCGATTCGAGCTGCTGATCTTTCCACAACGCAAACCGCGCGTTGGTGCCTCCGATGTCACCGACCAAAGCCAGTTTCAATTAAGCGTCTCCAGGGCAGAAGTGAAGGCGCTGGCGCCCTGCTCCGCCGAGCTGAAGGCCAAACGCATGAAGCCAAACAGCTCGCGGCCGCTGCCGATGTTGTTGCCCAACAGGCCTTTGGCAGGTTCGCGCGCTGCGAATTCGGCGGCGTCCACCTTGAGTTCCAAAGTGCCTTTGACGCCATCGACGCGGATGATATCGCCCTCTTGCACACGTGCCAAAGCGCCGCCGACATAAGCTTCGGGACTGACGTGAATGGCCGCCGGGATTTTCCCGGAGGCGCCGGACATGCGCCCGTCCGTCACCAGGGCAACCTTGAAGCCGCGATCCTGCAGCACGCCGAGGAACGGCGTCATCTTGTGCAGTTCCGGCATGCCGTTTGAGCGCGGGCCCTGGAAGCGCATCACTGCGACAAAATCCTTCTCCAGCAGACCGGCCTTGAACGCGTCCGCCAGATCCTGCTGATCCTGGAACACCATGGCCGGTGCTTCGACAATCTGGTTTTCCAGCGCCACGGCGGACACCTTCATCACGCCACGACCGAGGTTGCCTTCCATCACCCGCAAGCCGCCCTCTGCCGAGAATGCACGGGCCACCGGACGCAGGATGTTTTCGTCGAGGCTGTCGGTCGGACCTTCGCGCCACACCAGTTTGCCGTTATCGAGGAACGGCTCCTTGGTGTACTGGCTCAGGCCGTGGCCGAGCACGGTGTTGACGTCTTCGTGCAGCAGGCCGGCCTCGAGCAGTTCGCGGATCAGGAACGACATGCCGCCCGCCGCCTGGAAGTGGTTGATGTCAGCCTTGCCGTTCGGATAGACGTGGCTCAGGGTCGGCACGACTTCGGAGAGGTCGGCCATGTCCTGCCAGGTCAGTTGAATGCCCGCCGCCATGGCGATGGCCGGCATGTGCAGGGTGTGGTTGGTCGAACCGCCGGTGGCGTGCAGCGCGACGATCGAGTTGACCAGCGCCTTCTCGTCGACGATTTCGCCGATCGGCATGAAGTTGCCGTTCTGTTTGGTCAGGCGCGTGACCTGATGCGCGGCTTCGCGGGTCAGGGCCTCACGCAGCGGCGTGTTCGGGTTGACGAAGGAGGCGCCCGGCAAGTGCAGGCCCATGACTTCCATCAGCAACTGGTTGGTGTTGGCGGTGCCGTAGAACGTGCAGGTGCCCGGGCTGTGGTAGGACTTCATTTCCGATTCCAGCAGCTCTTCGCGGGTCGCCTTGCCTTCGGCGTACTTCTGCCGCACGTCGGCTTTTTCCTTGTTGGAAATCCCCGAGACCATCGGCCCACCCGGAACGAAAATCGTCGGCAGGTGACCGAAACGCAGCGAGCCCATCATCAGCCCCGGTACGATCTTGTCGCAGATGCCGAGCATCAGCGCGCCGTCGAACATGTTGTGGGACAGCGCCACCGCCGTCGACATCGCGATGACTTCGCGGCTCGGCAGGCTCAGCTCCATGCCCGGCTCGCCTTGGGTCACGCCGTCGCACATCGCAGGCGTGCCGCCGGCGAACTGGCCGACCGAACCGATTTCACGCAGGGCGTTCTTGATCTGTTGCGGGAAGACTTCGTACGGCTGATGCGCCGAGAGCATGTCGTTATATGACGAAACAATGGCGATGTTCGCCGAGTTCATCATCCGCAGGCTGTGCTTGTCTTCGCTGCCACACCCGGCCACGCCGTGGGCGAAGTTGGCGCATTGCAGCTTGCCGCGCATCGGCCCGTCAGTTGCAGCGCCGCGAATCAGCGCAAGGTAAGCCTGACGCGTGGCGCGGCTGCGGGCGATAAGCCGTTCGGTGACCTCAAGAACGCGGGGATGCATGTTTAGAACTCCAGGCTAACGGATGTGGCGACCTGATTGTCTATGCTGATCAAAAGCCCGTTCGCGTGGGATGACGAGCGGTTTTCTTGATCATTCGGACCAGTTGATTCAGGTCACTCGTTGTAGATAAAACAAAATATTGCCACTAAAAAGGCTTGTTTTCTATTTTTATGCGAATAATCTTGTAATTCCAACAACAAAACGACGGCGGCGCTGTTCAATGACTCTTCGAATCGCAATCAATGGTTTTGGCCGCATCGGCCGTAATGTCCTGCGCGCACTGTATACCCAAGGCTATCGTCAGGATTTGCAGATCGTCGCCATCAACGATCTGGGCGACAGCGCGATCAATGCGCATCTGCTCAAGTACGACACCGTTCATGGCACATTCGACGCCGAAGTTGCTCATGACAACGAGAGCCTGACCGTCAACGGCGACCGCATTTCGGTCAGCGCCATCCGCAACCCGGCCGACCTGCCATGGGCCGCGGAAAAGATTGATGTGGTATTCGAATGCACCGGTCTGTTCACCGACCGGGCCAAAGCCGCCGCGCATATTACCGCCGGCGCACGCAAAGTGATTATCTCGGCCCCCGCCAAAGGCGCCGATGCCACCGTCGTTTACGGTGTGAATCACGACATTCTGCGCCAGTCGCACCAGATCATTTCCAACGCGTCGTGCACCACCAACTGCCTGGCCCCGGTGGCCCAGGTGCTGCACCGCGAGCTGGGCATCGAAAGCGGTCTGATGACCACCATCCACGCCTACACCAACGACCAGAACCTGACCGACGTCTATCACACCGACCCGTACCGCGCCCGCTCCGCCACCCAGAACATGATCCCGAGCAAGACCGGCGCCGCCGAAGCCGTGGGCCTGGTGCTGCCGGAACTGGCGGGCAAGCTGACCGGCATGGCCGTGCGCGTACCGGTGATCAATGTGTCGCTGGTGGACCTGACCGTGCAACTGAAGCGCGAAGCCTCGGCCGATGAAGTCAACGCATTGATGAAAGCCGCGAGCCAGCATTCGAAGATCCTCGGCTACAACACCCTGCCGCTGGTCTCGAGCGATTTCAATCACAACCCGCTGTCGTCGATCTTCGACGCCAACCACACCAAAGCCAGCGGCAAACTGCTGAAAGTACTGGCCTGGTACGACAACGAGTGGGGCTTCTCCAACCGGATGCTCGATAACTGCCTGGCGCTGTGCAACGCGGAATAAACGCCTGCCCCCTGTGGGAGCGGGCTTGCTCGCGAATGCGGTGGGTCAGTCGACATATTTATTGCCTGACACGACGCTTTCGCGAGCAAGCCCGCTCCCACAGGTTTGATTTCGATCTGAAATCAAGGCTTGACCACTCAGGCAGATGATAAGCATTATCATTCGCTCGAAATGGATCAGGTCTTCCCGTGAGTCAATCACACTTCAATCACGTGTTCCTCGCCCAGCGCACGTCGCTGCTGCGGACCCTGGAACGGATGGTCAACAACCACAGCACCGCCGAAGACCTGTTGCAGGAAACCTACCTGCGCGTCACCCGGGCGCTGAGCGAACGGGCCATCGATCACCTTGAACCCTTTGTCTTCCAGACCGCGCGCAACCTGGCGCTGGACCATTTGCGTGCGCGCAAGATTCATTCACGCACCATGGTCGACGACGTGCCGCAGGACGTGGTGCACAGCGTCGCCGCCCCCGCCAGCAGCGCCGAAGACGCCGCCCACGCCGAACAATTGCTGGAGCGCCTGAACGTGAGCCTAGGTGAACTCAGCCCCCGCCAACAGCAAATCTTCATCCTCAGCCGCCTGCACGGGCACAGCTATCAGGAAATCGCCGAAGAACTGAGCGTCTCCCTCAGCACGGTGCAGAAAGAGCTCAAACTGATCATGACCATCTGCATCGGTGTCGCCGAACGCTTGAACGGCGACTGATACCCACCCTTGTCTGTATTCGACAGGATCGACTGCACTGATCATCGGGCTTTGTTACCCTTGCCCGACTTTTACGCTTCACTAAAAAAACAGCCGTGCACAGACACTGCCGAGGAAACACCGTGACGGACACCCACCGCTCCCCTTCGCCTTCATCGGCGCAGGACGCCGCAAGCGCAATGGACCAGGCTCTGGACTGGCTCATCGTGCTCGGCAGTCCGGACGAGGAGCAGACCCGGCAATTCCATGCCTGGCTGGCGGCCGATCCGTTGAATGCCGAGGCGTTCGCCAAGGCCCAGGCAATCTGGGACGGTCCGCAGATCGCCCAGTGCGCGCAGAACCTCGCGGCCAAACCGAAGAAAGTCACCGTCCTCACACGCCTGCGTCCGCACTGGAAACCGCTGGCCACCGCCGCCGTTCTGCTGCTCGGGCTGTTCAGTTTCAGCAACCTGCCGATGCGTCTGCAGGCCGATCACCTGACCGTGGTCGGCGAGCGTCAGCGCCTGCAGCTTGAGGACGGTTCGAAAGTCCTGCTCAACACCAATTCCGCGTTCTCCAGCACGATCAATGATCAGCAGCGAGTCGCACGGCTGTATCAGGGCGAAGCGTTTTTCGAGATCCCGGCCAGCCGCAGCCAGCCGCTGGAAATCGATGCCGGCCCGGTGAAAGCCAGCGTGCGCGACACCGCATTCGCCGTGCGTTATCTGGACGGCGTGGCGCAGGTGCGCGTGCAGCGCGGCGATGTCGATCTGCGGGCTACCCGCGACGATGCCCGTGTGCGGCTGTCCGCCGGGGAAAGCATCCGCGTCGGCCCGAACGGTTTCGACCGCCCGGCCAAGGTCGACGCCGCCACCGATCTGGCGTGGGTGCAGGGTCGGCTGATCTTCGAGAACTGCCCGCTGAACCAGGTGCTGGCCGAACTGCGCCGTTACTACCCGGGCTTCATCATCAACACCAACGAACAGTTGGCCGACGTCGCCGTCACTGGCAATTACCGTCTCGACCAGCCGCTGGACGTGGTGCGTTCGCTCGCTCACATCACCTCGGCCAAGCTTCAGGAATTCCCGGCGCTGGTGATTCTGAACTAAATGAGAATTATTTTTACTCGATAGCCAAAGCTCGTTCGTCTCGTTATAGCCAATGCAATTGATTCGCATCTCGCGAGATCAATCAGCACCTATAAAGATTCGTGCGACACGGAGCGCTATCGATGTCCTCACGCCTTACCCGCCAGACTTCTTCCCCTTCCCGCGTGCTGTCGCTGCTGACCGCCGCCATCCTGATGGCCGGCACCGCGCCGCTGATGGCCGCCACCGAACAGCCGACGCGCAACATGGGCGATTACTCGTTCGCCATTGCCCAGCAGCCGCTGGTGTCGGCGCTCAATGCGTTCACCGCCGTCACGGGCTGGCAGGTCGGTTTGCCGGCGGAACTGGGTCAGGACGTGTCGTCGCCGGGCGTGCGCGGTTCGCTGCCACCGGAAAAAGCCCTGGAGCGCCTGTTGGTGGGGACCAACCTGAGCTTCCGCAAACTGAGCAACAACAACGTCGTGCTGGAAAAACGCGCCAGCAGCGGCGCACTCAATCTTGATCAGGTGACCATCAGCGCCACCCGTCAGGAACAATCGGTGAGCAGCGTACCGGCCACTGTCACTGTGCAGACCCGTCAGGACCTGGACCGCAACAACGTCAACACCATCAAGGATCTGGTGCGTTACGAGCCGGGCGTATCTGTCGGCGGCGCCGGCCAGCGCGGCGGGATCAGCGGCTATAACATTCGCGGTATCGACGGCGACCGGATTCTGACTCAGGTCGACGGCGTCGAAGTGCCGGACGGTTTCTTCAATGGCCCGTACGCCAAGACCCAGCGCAACTACGTCGATCCGGAAATCGTCAAGCGCGTCGAAATCCTTCGCGGCCCGGCCTCGGTGCTGTACGGCAGCAACGCCATCGGCGGCGCCGTCAGCTACTACACCCTCGACCCGGACGACATCATCAAGCCCGGCAAAGACGTCGGCGCCCGCCTGAAAACCGGCTACAGCTCCGCCGACGAGAGCTGGCTGAAATCCGCCACAGTCGCCGGTCGCGCCGACCAGTTCGACGGTTTGCTGCACTACAGCCAGCGCGACGGTCATGAAACCGATTCCTACGGCAGCAACAACGGCACCGGTCTTGAACGCACCGCCGCCAACCCGGAAGACGTGAAGGCCACCAACGTGCTGGCCAAGATCGGCTGGAACTACAACGAAGGTTCGCGCCTGGGCCTGACCTACGAAAAGTACAAGGATGATCGCGACACCGATCAGAAAAGCGCCTACGGCGGCCCGTACTTCAACGGTGCCCCTACCATTCCGAACAGCGTGCTGCCCGGCGGCATGTACCAGTGGCGCACCGGCAACGACACCATCACCCGCGAGCGTTTCGGCCTGGAGCACAGTTTTGAGCTGAACAGCCTGCTGGCGGACAACGTGAAGTGGAGCCTCAACCACCAGACCGCCAAGACCGACCAGAGCACCGATGAGTTCTACTACCCGATCACCCGTAAAGTGCTGCGTACCCGCGACACGATCTACGAAGAAAAACAGTGGGTCTTCGACGCGCAACTGGACAAGGCCTTCAGCATCGGCACCACCGATCACGTGCTGACTTACGGCACCACCATCAAGCAGCAGAAAGTCACCGGCTCGCGCAGTGGCGACGGCAAGTGCCTGGCGGTCGGTCGCGGCTGCACCGCCATCGGCGCCACCAGCGCGGCTGATGTGCTGAAAAAATCCAGCGACTTCCCGGACCCGACCATCAACACCTACAGCCTGTTCGCCCAGGATCAGATCAGCTGGAACAACTGGACCTTCCTGCCGGGCCTGCGCTACGACTACACCCAGCTCAAGCCGCACATCACCCAGGAATTCCTCAACACCGTGGCCGCCGACGGCAACGGCACGGTCAGCGACGAGAACAAGACCTGGCATAAAGTCTCGCCGAAATTCGGCCTGACCTACGCCCTGACCGAAAACTACACCTGGTACGGTCAATACGCCGAAGGGTTCCGCACCCCGACCGCGAAAGCGCTGTACGGCCGCTTCGAAAACAGCACCACCGGGTACAACGTGGCACCGAATCCGGACCTGGAACCGGAAAAAAGCAAAAGCTATGAAACCGGTCTGCGCGGTAACTTCGAGCAAGGCTCGTTCGACGTGGCGGTGTTCTATAACAAGTACCGCGACTTCATCAATGAAGACGCCGTCACCCCGGGCTACAGCGAGCTGACGTTCCAGTCCAGCAACATCAAGCACGCCACCATCAAGGGTGCCGAAGTCAAAGGTCGCCTGAACCTGGATTCCTTCGGCGCGCCGCAAGGCCTGTACACGCAGGGTTCGATCTCTTACGCCTACGGACGCAACAACGACAACGGCGAGCCGTTGAACAGCGTCAACCCGCTGACCGGCGTGTTCGGCCTCGGTTACGACCAGGACAACTACGGCGGTCTGCTGAGCTGGACCGTGGTCAAGAAGAAGGATCGTGTCGACGACAGCAACTTCAAGTCGCCGGACGGCGTCAGCAGTCAATTCAAGTCGCCGGGTTTCGGCATTCTCGATCTGGCCGGTTATTACAAGGTTACCGACGACGTCACCGTCAGCGGCGGCATCTACAACCTGACCGACAAGAAATACTGGCTGTGGGATGACGTGCGCGGTTACGACAGCGTCGGCGAAGCGTCGGTGACACAACCGGCCAACCTCGATCGCCTGACCCAGCCAGGTCGCAACTTCGCGATCAATCTGGTCTGGGATATCTGATCCGGATGACCTCACGGCGCGTGCATTGCCGCGCCGTGAGGTTTTTTTACTGTCCGGCGCTTGTCCGTACGTCTCGTTATCAAGCGCCTCTTCTTTTCAAGGACATCTCATGAGCACCCCGGAAAAAGCCCTGCGTTCGCAACGCCTGAACCAGATCACCCACGAGCCGCACAGCAAGCTAGATGCACTGGTGAAGGCCCATGCGCCGTTCGAGACCCGCGCCAACTTCGCCCGCTTCGTGGTCGCGCAGTACCTGTTCCAGTCGGAACTGGTGTCGCTGTACAACGATGCCGAGCTGACCGCCATCGTCCCTGACCTTCCGGCCCGCTGCCGCGCCGAAGCGGCCAGGGCCGACCTCGCCGACCTCGACACCGAAGTGCCTGCGCCAGTCGCCGGCGCGGTGAAAAATCCGAGCAAGGCCCGCGCCCTGGGCTGGATCTTCGTTTCCGAGGGTTCCAAACTCGGCGCTGCGTTCCTGATCAAACGCGCGGTGGCGCTGGACCTGAGCGAAACCTTTGGCGCCCGTCATCTGGGCGAGCCTGAAGGCGGTCGCGCTGAGGGCTGGAAGAGTTTTGTGCGCACCCTCGATTCGCTGCAATTCAGCGCTGAAGAGGAAGCCGAAGTGGAGCAAGGCGCGATCGATGCATTCAACCGCTTCACGGTGTTGCTGGAACAGGCTTACGCCACAGAAGCCGAGCCGGCCTGAAGCGACACCGATTCCCCATTGTGGGAGCGAGCTTGCTCGCGAAGAGGCCGTCAGATTCAACATCATCGTTGACTGACGTACCGCTTTCGTCGGAGCGCCGCCCGGAGCAAGCTCGCTCCCACAGGGAACTGCACAAGTCTGTAAGATTGCCATTTCGCCTCACGCATTCCCCCGAGCCCATGCCCCAACCCGCCTCCTCACGACTCGCCCGCCTGCTGTTCGGCCTGCTCGCCTATGTCAGCCTCGGCATCGGCCTGATCGCCATCGTCGTGCCCGGCCTGCCGACCACCGAGTTCATCCTGCTCGCCGCCTGGGCCGCGACCCGCAGCTCGCCGCGCCTGAGTGCCTGGCTGGAAAACCATCGGCTGTTCGGGCCGATCCTGAGCAACTGGCGCAACGGCAAGATCATCGCCCGCAAGGCCAAGGTCAGCGCCACCGTCAGCATGCTGCTGTGCGCGACCCTGATGCTGGTGATGCTCGATCACGGCTGGCCGATCTATCTGGCGATTGCCGGCATGACGATGGGCAACCTGTGGATCTGGTCACGACCGGAAGCGTTGCCGAAGATTTCCTGATTTTTCCCTTGTTTTCAGGGCTTTTACCCGCGCAAACGTTTAGTCATGACCGTTCGTCGGCATGTCGCTCATGCACTCTCGCCTCGCGCCGATGAGCATTGAATGGCGCTGAATGGATTTGGCGATCCGGGCTCCTCCCTGCCCCGCAGCCAACAGTTCATTCATTCGCGAGAACGTCCCATGTTCGACTCTCTGTCCATACGCCTGAAAATCGTCCTGCTGTCCGGCCTGTGCCTGCTCGGTGTGGTTGCGCTGATCGTCGGCATCAATATCTACCAGACCAACCAGAACGACGAACTGGTCAGCCAGTCGAGCAGCAAGATGCTCACCGCCAGCGTGCAGAACCTGCTGCAGGCCAAGGCGGCCGAACAGGCCGTGCAAGTACAGAAAACCTTCGGCGAAAGCCTGTTGGTGATCACTGCACTGGCCGACCAGATCAAGGACATGCGCGTCATGGCCGCCAAGCGTTCGCTGGACGCCGGCGCCCTGCGTGAAGAGTTGAACCTGAGCCTGAAGACCGCGTTCGAACGCAACAACAAGGTGCTCGGCATCTGGCTGGCCTTCGAACCCAATGGCCTCGACGGCAAGGACAGTGAGTTCATCAACGATGCCGCGCGCCAGTCCAACGAAGCCGGGCGCTTCGCCACTTACTGGAGCCGCGCCGCCGGTTCTGCGCTGAACACGATCATGGTCGAAGAAGACATGACCAAGACCACCCTCAGCGTCAGCGGCACGCCTTACAACAGCTGGTACACCTGCCCTCGCGACAACAAGCGCACCTGCCTGCTCGACCCGTATGCCGACACCGTGGGCGGTAAGGAAATGCTCATGACCACCATTTCCGTGCCGCTGCTGGTGGACGGCAAGGCCATCGGCGTGGTCGGTATCGACATCGCACTCGATGCGCTGCAAGCGGCAGTCGTGGGTTCCCAGCGCGAACTGTTCAACGGTGCCGGGCACATGCTGATTGTCTCCGGCAGCGGTGTGCTGGGTGCTTACAGCACCGACGCGACCAAGGTCGGCAAAGGCATCGCCGAAACCCTCGGCGCCGAAGGCAAGGACATCCTGCAACTGCTGAGCGCCGGCACGCCGAAGATTCTCGAACAGGGCGACCTGATCCGCGCGGTGTACCCGGTCGATCCGATCGGCAATTCCCGAGCCTGGGGCGTGGTCATCGACCTGCCGAAACAAGTGCTGCTGGCCGACTCGGTCAAGCTGCAATCGGTACTCGACGACGCGCAGGAAACCGGCACGATTACCGCACTCGCAGTGGCCGTGATCGCAGGCTTGATCGGCCTGGTGCTGATCTGGCTCACCGCCTCCGGCGTGACCCGTCCGATCAACAGCGTTGCCGAGATGCTGAAGAACATCGCCAGCGGTGAAGGCGACCTGACCCAGCGTCTGAACTACACCAAGAAAGATGAACTGGGCGAGCTGGTGAACTGGTTCAACCGCTTCCTCGACAAGCTGCAACCGACCATCGCCCAGATCAAACAGAGCATCACCGAAGCCCGTGGCACCGCCGATCAGTCGTCGGAAATCGCCCGCCAGACCAGCGAAGGCATGCAGGTGCAGTTCCGCGAGATCGATCAGGTGGCGACCGCCTCCAACGAAATGAGCGCCACCGCCCACGACGTGGCCAACAGCGCTTCGAACGCTGCCAACGCAGCGAAAGGCGCCGACCAATCGGCCAAGGACGGGATGTCGATCATCGAGCGCAGCACCCGCGACATCAATCAATTGGCCGACGAAGTCAGCAAAGCGGTGACCGAAGTCGAAGAGCTGGCGGTCAATAGCGAGCAGATCGGTTCGGTGCTGGAAGTGATCCGCAGCATCGCCGAACAGACCAACCTGCTGGCGCTGAACGCCGCAATCGAAGCGGCCCGTGCCGGTGAAAGCGGTCGTGGTTTTGCGGTGGTGGCCGACGAAGTCCGAAACCTCGCCAAGCGCACCCAGGATTCGGTGGAAGAAATCCGCGTGGTGATCGAACGCATCCAGACAGGCACCCGTGGTGTGGTCGCGACCATGCATTCGAGCCAGACCCAGGCCCACAACAACGCCGGGCAGATCCGCCAGGCCGTGGACGCCCTCGGCAAGATCAGCGACGCGGTCACCGTGATCAGCGACATGAACCTGCAAATCGCCAGCGCCGCCGAACAGCAAAGCGCCGTCGCCGAGGAGGTCAACCGCAACGTCTCGGCGATCCGTACCGTCACCGAAACCCTGACCGAACAGGCCACCGAATCGGCAGCGATCAGCAGCCAGCTCAATGCCCTCGCCAGTCAGCAGATGAAATTGATGGATCAGTTCCGCGTCTGACCTCCCCTCCCTGATCGTTCCCACGTCGAGGCGTCGAACCGTCCGCGTGGGAATGCAGCCCAGGACGCTCCGCGTCCCGCTCCTGAACTGGAGCGCAGGGCATGGGAACGATCTCGTCATCTGTTCTATGATCAGGCCCTCTTCCGGAGGGCCTTCGATGACTGATCTGCTCACGTCCATTCAAGCCGCGCTCGGCTTGTCCCGCACGCCGATTCCGTTCACCGGCGAGGGCGCCCTGCCCTCGGCGTTTGCCGTTACCGACCTTGCCTGCGCGAGTATTGCCGCTGCGGGGCAAGCCGTCGCCGAACTCCTCAAACAGCAAACCGGCCACTTGCCCGGAATTGAAGTCGACCGCCGCCTCGCCTCGTTCTGGTTCGCCACTTCACTAAGACCGATCGGCTGGGAAGTCCCGCCGCTATGGGATCCGGTAGCCGGAGACTACGCAACAAAGGACGGCTGGATTCGCCTGCACACCAACGCCCCGCATCATCGCGCCGCTGCTGAAAGCGTGCTCGGCGCTTGTGCCGACCGCGCGGCGATGGCAGCGAAAGTCGCGCAGTGGGCCAGTGCCGATCTGGAGCAAGCGGTGGTCGAGGCCAAGGGCTGTGCGGCTGAAATGCGCAGTTGGGAACAGTGGCAGAAACATCCCCAAGGATTGGCGGTGAATGCCGAACCCTTGGTGCATTTCAGTGATGGGAAAGACGAAAGCCACCAACCCTGGCAAGGCTCGGTGGCGCAGCCATTGGCCGGGCTCAAGGTGCTCGATCTGACTCGCGTACTGGCCGGCCCGACTGCCAGCCGTTTTCTTGCAGGGCTCGGCGCCAACGTGCTGCGCATCGACCCGCCGACCTGGAACGAACCCGGCGTGGTGCCGGAAGTGACCCTCGGCAAACGTTGTGCACGACTGGATCTGCATGAGCCGGCAGATCGCGCAGTGTTCGAAAGTCTGCTCAAGGATGCCGACATCCTTCTGCACGGCTATCGCGCCGATGCCCTTGAACATCTTGGCTTCGGCGTCGAACGCCGCCGGCAACTCGCGCCGGGGCTGATCGACGTTTGCCTCAACGCCTACGGCTGGAGCGGCCCGTGGCAGAACCGCCGGGGCTTCGACAGTCTGGTGCAGATGAGCAGCGGGATTGCCGAAGCCGGGCAGCGCTGGAAGCAGGCGGACAAACCGACACCGCTGCCGGTGCAGGCGCTGGATCATGCGACGGGGTATCTGATGGCGGCGAGTGTGATTCGGTTGCTGACGCAGCGACTGAGCAGCGGTCATGGAGGTTCGGCGCGGTTATCGTTGGCGCGGACGGCGAAGTTGTTGATTGAGCATGGGCCGGGGACGGACGAAATGTTGCGTCCGGAGGATGCAAAGGATCAGGGGTTGCAGATAGAGCAGACACCATGGGGGCCGGCGCATCGGCTACATGCACCGCTTCTTATTACTGGAACGCCGTTGCAGTGGTCTTTGCCAGCGAGTGAATTGGGGTCGCATCGAGCGCAGTGGTGATCTTTCCACCGCTTTCGCGAGCAAGCTCGCTCCCACAGTGGATCGAGGGCGCCACATTCCTGGACTGATCGCCAATTCTTGTGGGAGCGAGCTTGCTCGCGAAGAGGCCAGAACTTACAAACCAGAATCAGGGTCAATCCGCACGACTCAAGGATGTCCACAACATCTGCGCCGCATACCCCCGAAACGGCCGCCAGGCCTCTGCCCGGGCAGACAACTCCCGCACAGTCATCCGTTCCCCCTCCAGCACCTCCAGCGCCCGCAGCAACCCCACATCCCCGGTCGGAAAACCGTCCATGTCCCGCAACTGGCGCAGGGCAATGTACTGAGCCGTCCAGTCGCCGATCCCGTGCAGCGCCAGCAACCTCGTCGTCCCGGAGGCAAACAGCAACGGATCGTCCAGCGACGCCTGCGCCACCCCGGACAAGGTGCGCCCCCGACTTTTCGGCATACCCAGCGCCGCCAGATCAACGTTCGCCAAAACCTTTGCCTGAGGAAAAACATGAGTCAGGCCCGGCACTGAAGAACGCAAAGGCTCGCCATACTGCGCCACCAGTTTCCCCGCCAGCCGGATCGCCGCAACCACGGTAATCTGCTGCCCCAGCACCGCGCGAAACGCCAGCTCCAAACCATCCCACGCCCCCGGCACCCGCAACCCCGGGCGCTCGGCGATCAGCCGCGCCAGCAACGGATCCGCCGCCAGATGCCGCTGCATGGTCGGCAGTTCCGCATCCAGATCAAACATCCGTCGCAAGCGCGCGACGATCTCGGGAACCGCCGACGGATCCGGGAAATCCAGTTCCACCTCCAGCGCATCACCGTCACCGGGCCAGACCGAAACCGTACCGTGAAGCCCGTTCAACCCGATGCTGCGCGAATACACCCCATCGACCACCGTCTCCATCCCCGTCACCGCCCGCGCCGCGAGAAACCCGAGCATCGCCGGCCAGTCGTAAGATCCCCGATAGTCGAGCCGCAATCTCACAGTGACAACACGCCGCTGTACAACCCGTAGGCCGCGAGCCCGGCCCCGACAATGACGCAGGTGAAAATCCCCTTCTCGAGCGTGGTGAACAGCGGCTCGCCCTGCTCATGCTTGGCCTTGGCGAACAGGATCACCCCCGGCGCATACAACAGCGCCGACAACAGCAGGTATTTCACCCCGCCGGCATACAACAACCAGACCGCATAACACAGGGCGATACCGCCGATCAGCAGATCCTTGGTGCGTTCGGCGGAAGCATGTTCATAAGTTTCACCCCGTCCGCTGAGCAATACGGCGTAGGCCGCCGACCACAGATACGGCACCAGAATCATCGACGAGGCGAGGTAAATCAGGCTGGTGTAGGTTCCGGCGGAAAACAGCGTGATCAGCAGGAAAATCTGGATCATCACGTTGGTCAGCCACAACGCATTGACCGGCACATGGTTGGCGTTTTCCTTTTCCAGGAACGCCGGCATCGTATTGTCCTTGGCGGTGGCGAACAGGATCTCCGCGCACAACAACGCCCATGACAGCAACGCACCGAGCAACGAAATGGCCAGGCCCACGCTGATCAGCAACGCGCCCCATGGCCCGACGATGTGCTCCAGCACGGCGGCAAGCGACGGGTTCTGCAAGGTCGCCAGCTCCGGCTGACTCATGATCCCAAGCGACAGCACATTGACCAGCACCAGCAGCGCCAGCACACCGAGGAAACCGATCACCGTGGCCCGGCCCACGTCCGTGCGTTTCTCCGCCCGCGCCGAGTAAACGCTGGCGCCTTCGATACCGATGAACACGAACACGGTGACCAGCATCATGTTGCGCACCTGATCCATCACGCCGCCGAAATTCGGGTTGCTGCGGCCCCAGATGTCGCGGGTAAAAATGTCGGCCTTGAACGCCACAGCGGCAATGACCACGAACATGATCAACGGAATGATCTTGGCCACGGTGGTCAACTGATTGATCAGCGCCGCCTCCTTGATCCCGCGCATCACCAGAAAGTGCACGGCCCACAACAGCACCGAGGCGCAGCCAATGGCAATCGGCGTATTGCCCTGACCGAACACCGGAAAGAAGTAACCGAGGGTGCTGAACAGCAACACGAAATACCCGACGTTGCCAAGCCAGGCGCTGATCCAGTAACCCCACGCCGAAGAAAACCCCATGTAGTCGCCGAACCCGGCCTTGGCATAGGCATAGACGCCGGAGTCCAGTTCCGGTTTCCGGTTGGCCAGGGTCTGGAACACGAAGGCCAGCGTGAGCATGCCGATCGCCGTGATGCCCCAGCCGATGAGGATCGCCCCCGCATCGGCCCGGGCCGCCATATTCTGCGGCAGGGAAAAAATCCCCCCGCCGATCATCGAACCCACCACCAGGGCGATCAGTGCGCCAAGGCGCAGTTTTTGCGTCGGTTGCGACATTCCAGCGTCTCCAAGTTCCAGAGCGGCGAATGCCGCGAAACCGTTATGCAACCGGTTTTAACTAAATGGATAAAGCGTAATGACGTTTATTGAATAACGCCAACTTGCGCCCTTTATATATAGCCATTGGCGCTAACGCCGTAGCACGCTCAGGCAGTTTTGTGCGCGAATCCTAATAAATCAATTCTGTACTGAAAACAGCGTTGAAAAATTTGCCAAAACCGCAAAACGAACTAGCGTGATAATTCGAAAGTAATAGGAGTCATTCTTAAAAAATCCGGACAAGAGGCCTCTGCGACGGGCCTTCCAGCTAGAAGGCTTATCCCTGAAACGGCTTCATAAGTCATTCATTAACAATGGAATGTGACTATGCACTGATCTAAGTCAGCTGTTTGAAAAGCCAACAGAACTACGCTGTGAACTCTTCTCTCCTGCAATGGAGTCATGCAATGTCTGAAGCTCCCGGAAAACTGCGACTAGGTGCACTGGTTGCATTGGTAGTCGGTTCAATGATCGGTGGCGGGATATTCTCTTTGCCACAAAACATGGCCGCCAGTGCCGATGTCGGCGCGGTACTGATCGGTTGGGCCATCACCGCTGTCGGCATGCTCACCCTCGCTTTCGTCTTTCAAACCCTCGCCAATCGCAAGCCTGACCTGGACGGCGGTGTCTACGCCTACGCCAAGGCCGGTTTTGGCGACTACATGGGTTTCTCCTCGGCCTGGGGTTACTGGATCAGTGCCTGGCTGGGCAACGTCGGTTACTTCGTTCTGCTCTTCAGTACCCTCGGCTATTTCTTCCCGGTGTTCGGTGAAGGCAACACGGTTGCGGCCGTGGTCGGCGCCTCGGTACTGCTGTGGGCCGTACACTTCCTGGTGCTGCGCGGGATCAAGGAAGCGGCGTTCATCAACCTCGTGACCACCGTCGCCAAGGTCGTGCCGCTGCTGCTGTTCGTATTGATCGCGCTCTTCGCCTTCAAACTGGACATCTTCACCGCCGACATCTGGGGCATGAAAAACCCGGATCTGGGCAGCGTGATGAACCAGGTGCGCAACATGATGCTGGTCACCGTGTGGGTGTTCATCGGCATCGAAGGCGCGAGCATCTTCTCGGCCCGGGCGGAAAAACGTTCGGACGTCGGCAAGGCGACCGTGATCGGTTTCATCACCGTGCTGCTGTTCCTGGTGCTGGTGAACGTGCTGTCGCTGGGCATCATGACCCAGCCGGAACTGGCCAAGCTGCAGAACCCGTCGATGGCTGCCGTGCTGGAACACGTGGTCGGTCACTGGGGCGCGGTGCTGATCAGCGTCGGTCTGATCATCTCGCTGCTCGGGGCGTTGCTGTCGTGGGTGCTGCTGTGTGCGGAGATCATGTTCGCCGCCGCCAAGGACCACACCATGCCGGAGTTCCTGCGCAAGGAGAACGCCAACCATGTGCCGGTCAACGCCCTGTGGCTGACCAACGCGATGGTGCAGCTGTTCCTGATCATCACCCTGTTCTCGGCCAGCACTTACCTGTCGCTGATCTACCTCGCCACTTCGATGATTCTGGTGCCGTACCTGTGGTCGGCGGCCTACGCCCTGCTGCTGGCGGTACGCGGCGAAAGCTACGAAGGCTTCGCGGCCGAACGGCGCAAGGACCTGATCATCGGCGCCATCGCCCTGATCTATGCGGTGTGGCTGCTCTACGCCGGTGGCGTGAAGTATTTGCTGCTGTCGGCCCTGCTCTATGCCCCCGGCGCGATCCTGTTCGCCAAGGCCAAGCTCGAACTCAAACAACCGGTTTTCACCAACGTCGAGAAGCTGATTTTCGCCGCAGTGGTCGTGGGCGCCCTCGTGGCCGCCTACGGACTGTATGACGGCTTCCTGACTCTGTAATTGCCCAACGTTTTCTCTCTGGAGGATCACTGAAATGACCACGGAAAAAGTTAAGTACGGCGTCCATTCCGAAGCCGGCAAACTGCGCAAAGTCATGGTTTGCTCCCCAGGTCTGGCCCATCAGCGGCTGACCCCGAGCAACTGCGACGAACTGCTGTTCGACGATGTGATCTGGGTCAACCAGGCCAAGCGCGACCACTTCGACTTCGTGACCAAGATGCGCGAGCGCGGCATTGAAGTGCTGGAAATGCACAACCTGCTGACCGACATCGTTTCCAACCCCGAAGCGCTGAAATGGATTCTGGATCGCAAGATCACCCCTGACACCGTCGGCGTCGGCCTGACCAACGAAGTGCGCAGCTGGCTCGAAGGCCTGGAGCCACGCAAGCTCGCCGAGTTCCTGATCGGCGGCGTGGCCGGCGAGGATCTGCCGGACAGCGAAGGCGCCAGCGTGATCAAGATGTACCGCGACTACCTGGGCCACTCCAGCTTCCTGCTCGACCCGTTGCCCAACACCCAGTTCACCCGCGACACCACTTGCTGGATCTACGGCGGCGTGACGCTCAACCCGATGTACTGGCCGGCCCGTCGCCAGGAAACCCTGTTGACCACCGCCATCTACAAGTTCCACCCCGACTTCACCGGTGCCGACTTCGAAGTCTGGTACGGCGATCCGGACAAGGACCACGGCAAAGCCACTCTCGAGGGCGGCGACGTGATGCCGATCGGCAACGGCGTGGTGTTGATCGGCATGGGCGAGCGCTCCTCGCGCCAGGCCATCGGTCAACTGGCCCAATCGCTGTTCGCCAAAGGCGCGGCCGACAAAGTCGTGGTCGCCGGCCTGCCGAAATCCCGCGCGGCAATGCACCTGGATACCGTGTTCAGCTTCTGCGACCGCGACCTGGTGACGGTCTTCCCGGAAGTGGTCAAGGAAATCGTGCCGTTCATCATCCGTCCTGACGAAAGCAAACCGTATGGCCTGGACGTACGACGGGAGAACAAAACGTTCCTCGAAGTGGTGGCCAACTCGCTCAATCTGCCGAACCTGCGCGTCGTCGAAACCGGCGGCAACAGCTTCGCCGCCGAACGCGAGCAATGGGATGACGGCAACAACGTCGTGGCCGTGGAACCAGGCGTGGTCATCGGCTACGACCGCAACACCTACACCAACACCCTGCTGCGCAAGGCCGGGGTCGAGGTCATCACCATCAGCGCCGGCGAACTGGGCCGTGGCCGTGGCGGCGGCCACTGCATGACCTGCCCGATCGTGCGCGACCCGATCGACTACTAAACGACCATCTCCCCGGCCGCACTGACCCTGTCGCGGCCGGGCCGATTATCGAATCCAAGGAGAATCATCATGGCGTTCAACATTCACAACCGTAACCTGCTCAGCCTGGAACACCACACCCCACGTGAGCTGCGTTACCTGCTCGACCTGTCCCGCGACCTCAAACGCGCCAAGTACACCGGCACCGAGCAGCAACACCTGAAGGGCAACAACATCGCCCTGATCTTCGAAAAAACCTCGACTCGCACCCGCTGCGCGTTCGAAGTTGCCGCTTATGACCAGGGCGCCAACGTCACCTACATCGACCCGAACTCTTCGCAGATCGGCCACAAGGAAAGCATGAAGGACACAGCCCGCGTGCTGGGTCGCATGTACGACGCCATCGAGTACCGTGGCTTCAAGCAGGAAATCGTCGAAGAACTGGCCAAGTTCGCTGGCGTGCCGGTGTTCAACGGCCTGACCGATGAATATCACCCGACCCAGATGATTGCCGACGTGCTGACCATGCGTGAGCACGCCGACAAGCCAATCCACGAGATCAGCTACGCCTACCTGGGCGACGCGCGCAACAACATGGGCAACTCGCTGCTGTTGGTCGGCTCCAAGCTGGGTATGGACGTGCGTATCTGCGCGCCGAAAGCCCTGTGGCCGCACGACGACCTGGTGGATCGCTGCAAAAAATACGCGGAGGAAAGTGGCGCGCGCATCACCCTGACCGAAGACCCGAAAGCCGCCGTCAAAGGCGTGGACTTCATCCACACCGATGTCTGGGTATCGATGGGCGAACCGGTGGAAGCCTGGGCCGAGCGTATCCAGCAACTGCTGCCGTATCAGGTCAACGCCGAGCTGATGAAAGCCACCGGCAACCCGCGCACCAAGTTCATGCACTGCCTGCCGGCGTTCCACAACAGCGATACCAAGGTCGGCAAACAGATTGCCGAACAGTATCCGCACCTGAAAAACGGCATCGAAGTGACCGACGACGTGTTCGAGTCGCCTGCCTGCATCGCCTTCGAGCAAGCGGAAAACCGCATGCACACCATCAAGGCGATTCTGGTGTCGACCCTGGCTGATCTGTAACCCACTGAGGGAACCGCCTCCCCATGTGGGAGCGGGCTTGCTCGCGAAAGCGGAGTGTCATTCAACAGTGATGTCTACTGATCTGACGCCTTCGCGAGCAAGCCCGCTCCCACAAGGGATCCTGGTTTCAACATGGACACGAGTCGTTTGCCATTCCTCTGTACAAGAAGGACCAGCACCATGCGTATCGTCGTAGCTCTGGGCGGTAACGCCCTGCTCCGCCGTGGTGAGCCGATGACCGCTGACAACCAGCGCGCCAACATCCGCATCGCCACCGAGCAAATCGCCAAGATCCATCCCGGCAATCAACTGGTCATCGCCCACGGCAATGGCCCGCAAGTCGGCCTGCTATCGTTGCAAGGCCTCTCCTACAAACCCGATGAAGCTTACCCTCTGGACGTGCTCGGTGCCGAAACCGAAGGCATGATCGGCTACATCATCGAACAGGAACTGGGCAACCTGCTGGACTTCGAAGTCCCGTTCGCCACCCTGCTCACCCAGGTCGAAGTCGATCCCAAGGACCCGGCCTTCAAGGACCCGACCAAGTTCATCGGCCCGGTCTACGCCAAGGACGAGGCTGAGCGCCTGGCCAAGGAAAAAGGCTGGGTGGTCAAGGCCGACGGTGACAAGTACCGCCGCGTGGTTGCCAGTCCGAAACCCAAGCGCATCTTCGAAATCCGTCCGATCAAGTGGCTGCTGGACAAGGGCAGCATCGTGATCTGCGCGGGCGGCGGCGGCATCCCGACCATGTATGACGAGCAGCGCAATCTCAAAGGCATCGAGGCCGTCATCGACAAGGACCTGTGCTCGTCGCTGCTCGCCGAACAACTGGAAGCCGATCTGTTGGTGATCGCCACCGACGTCAACGCGGCTTACATCGACTTCAACAAGCCAACCCAGAAAGCCATCGCCCAGGCCCACCCGGACGAACTCGAACGCCTGGGCTTCGCCGCTGGCTCCATGGGGCCGAAGGTGCAGGCAGCCTGTGAATTTGCGCGCCATACTGGCAAGGTCGCGGTGATCGGTTCGCTGGCGGACATCGAAGCCATCGTCCAGGGTACTGCCGGTACGCGGGTCAGCACGGCCGCGCCGGGGATCACCTACCGATAAAAAGAAACTCCGGGGGCAGACCTCAGGTCTGCCCTTCTCCCATGCCTTGAAAGGAGAAAACCATGGCCCAGTTCGAACCCGGTCATTTGCATATCGAGCGGCATGCGTTGACTGACGATGACGTCAATTACAACGTGCACCTCGACTATGAAGTGTTCACCGATCCGCAAAAAGGCAAAGGGATACAGTTCACCCTGCACGGCAGCATGCAGGGCAAGGACATGAAGGAAACGTTTTTCCTGCCCAAGGAAGAGGCCTACAACTTTGCTCGCGACGTGACCAGGATTGCCGAAAAATACGGGATTCCCAAGGCACACAGCCAGATCGGCTCGGTGCACAAGCATTACGACTTGATGTTTGAAGACATTCGCAAGCAGTTGAATATGCAATCCGGGGATCCGGTCAATCCCGAGCATTTCGAGTAACCCGAACTCACCACACTCCCCCTGTGGGAGCGAGCTTGCTCGCGAAAGCGCTCTGTCAGTCCATATCTTCAACGCTGATACACCGCATTCGCGAGCAAGCTCGCTCCCACAAGGGTATGTATCCAGCGGAAGTGCGCGTCCGGTTTCACCATTTCCCCGCCCCAAGGCATACTTGCCCCCTCCGCACTCCAGAACCCAGAACCGCCCCATGCGTATCCACGTCAGCTTCATCGACCGCGTCGGCATCACCCAGGAAGTCCTGGCCCTGCTCGGTGGGCGCAACCTCAATCTGGATGCGGTGGAAATGGTCCCGCCGAACGTCTACATCGACGCCCCGACCCTCAGCCCGCAAGTGCTCGAAGAACTCAAAGATGCGTTGTTCCGGGTGCGCGGCGTGGAGGCCGTGGTGGTGGTCGACATCCTGCCCGGTCAGCGTCGGCACTTGCAGCTCGACGCGTTGCTCGCGGCGATGACCGACCCGGTGCTGGCGCTGGACAGCGCCGGCAAGGTGCTGCTGGCCAACCCGGCGCTGATTGCCTTGTACGGTCGCGAGCCGGCGGGCGAAAGCGTTTCTGAGCTGTTCAACGATCCGGGCCTGCTCGAAACCCTGCTCGAACAAGGCTTCCGCCTGCCGCTGCGGGAAATCACCGTCAATGGCCAGACCCTGTTGCTCGACGCCACACCGATCACCGACGCCGGCGCCCTGCTGACCCTGTATCAACCGAACCGCATCGGTGAACAACTTTCGGCATTGCACCACGACCACGCCGAAGGTTTCGATGCGCTGCTCGGCGAGTCCCCACCGATCCGCACCCTCAAGGCCCGCGCGCAGCGGGTGGCAGCCCTCGACGCGCCGCTGCTGATCCAGGGCGAAACCGGCACCGGCAAGGAACTGGTGGCACGCGCCTGCCACGCCATCAGCGCCCGGCACAACGCGCCATTCCTCGCACTGAACTGCGCGGCCCTGCCGGAGAACCTCGCCGAGAGCGAACTGTTCGGCTACGCCCCCGGCGCCTTTACCGGCGCAGCGCGTGGCGGCAAACCGGGGCTGATGGAACTCGCCAACCAGGGCACGGTGTTTCTCGACGAGATCGGCGAGATGTCGCCGTACTTGCAGGCCAAACTGCTGCGCTTTCTCAACGACGGCAGCTTCCGCCGGGTCGGTGGCGATCGTGAGGTGAAGGTCAACGTACGGATCCTCAGCGCGACCCACCGCGACCTGGAAAAAATGGTCAGCGAAGGCCTGTTCCGCGAAGACCTGTTCTACCGCCTCAATGTGCTCAACGTCGAAGTTCCGCCGCTGCGCGAACGTGGTCAGGACATTCTTCTGCTCGCCCGCTATTTCATGCAGCAGGCCTGCGCGCAGATCCAGCGCCCGGTCTGCCGCCTCGCCCCCGGCACTTATCCGGCGCTACTCGGCAATCGCTGGCCAGGCAATGTTCGGCAATTGCAGAACGTGATCTTCCGCGCCGCCGCGATCTGCGAAAGCAGCCTGGTGGACATCGGCGATCTCGACATCGCCGGCACCTCGGTGGCACGCCAGACCGATACCGACGTCGACAGCCTGGAAGAAGCGGTTGAAGCCTTCGAGAAATCGCTGCTGGAAAAGCTCTACGTCAGCTACCCCTCGACCCGCCAACTGGCCAGCCGCCTGCAAACCTCACACACCGCGATTGCCCACCGGCTGCGCAAGTACGGCATCCCCAACAAACCCTGAGGCGAAACCCCGAATAAACTGTGGGAGCGAGCTTGCTCGCGATGAGGGCGTGTCAGTCGACAGTTTTTTGAATGTCACACCGCCATCGCGAGCAAGCTCGCTCCCACAGGGTTTTCCATCCAGCCGGCTCTCCATCCAGAGTGTCCGAGCCCAAAAGCGACCTCCATCTGTACTGAAAGCGCTACAGCGGAACGATATCGCTACACCCTCCTCCGATCACCGCTGTGCAAGGCTTTGATCCGGTTCAGCTTTTTTCTTCGCCTCACGCTGTAGCGATTTCGCTACAGTCAACGTGATCGCGCCCGTCCACAAATCAATCAAACCCTTGATTTATAACGATATTTTTACGTTGGCCGCGTTCTTGCTAAGTAACCGCTCATAAAATCAGGGCATTGCCGCCCGAGTATTCCACCGCGTCCACCAGACGAGTCTGGCCCCTAGGAGATTCCATGAGCGAGTTGCGTTTTACTGAAGATCACGAATGGCTGCGCGCCGAAGCCGATGGTTCTGTCACCGTTGGCATCACCGCTTTCGCGCAGAACGCCCTGGGCGACGTGGTGTTCGTGCAACTGCCTGAATTGCAGGCGTACGAGAAAGGCGCCGAAGCCGCCACCGTGGAATCGGTAAAAGCCGCCAGCGGCGTTTACATGCCGCTGGACGGTGAAGTCCTGGCCACCAACCCAGCCCTGGAAGACAGCCCTGAGTTGGTCAACGAAGATCCGCTGGGCGAAGGCTGGTTCTTCCGCTTTAAACCGGCCGACGCTTCGGCCGTCGCCAAGCTGCTGGATCAGGACGCCTACGACCGCCTGATCAAAGCCCAAGCCGAAGCCTGAGGAACCTGACATGACCCAAGTAAATCTCGGCACCGCCAACGAATTCATCGCCCGTCACATCGGCCCGCGCGCCGGTGACGAGCAAGCCATGCTCAACAGCCTCGGTTTCGACTCGCTCGAAGCCCTGAGCGCCAGCGTCATCCCGGAAAGCATCAAGGGCACCAGCGTGCTCGGCCTCAACGACGGCCTGAGCGAAGCCGATGCCCTGGCAATGATCAAAGGCATCGCCGGCAAGAACCAACTGTTCAAGACTTACATCGGCCAGGGCTACTACAACTGCCACACGCCATCGCCGATCCTGCGCAACCTGCTGGAAAACCCGGCCTGGTACACCGCCTACACCCCGTATCAGCCAGAAATTTCCCAGGGCCGTCTCGAAGCGCTGCTGAACTTCCAGACCCTGATCAGCGACCTCACCGGCCTGCCGATCGCCAACGCTTCCCTGCTCGACGAAGCCACCGCCGCTGCCGAAGCCATGACCTTCTGCAAACGCCTGAGCAAGAACAAGGGCAGCCACCAGTTCTTCGCCTCGATCCACAGCCACCCGCAAACCCTCGACGTGCTGCGCACCCGTGCCGAGCCGCTGGGCATTGACGTGGTCGTGGGTGATGAGCGCGAACTGACCGACGTGACGCCGTTCTTCGGCGCGCTGCTGCAATACCCGGCCAGCAACGGTGATGTATTCGACTACCGCGAACTGACCGAACGCTTCCACGCCGCCAACGCACTGGTGGCCGTGGCCGCTGACCTCCTGGCCCTGACCCTGCTGACCCCGCCGGGCGAATTCGGTGCGGACGTGGCCATCGGCAGCGCGCAACGCTTCGGCGTGCCGCTGGGCTTCGGTGGCCCGCACGCGGCTTACTTCTCCACCAAAGATGCGTTCAAGCGTGACATGCCGGGCCGTCTGGTCGGTGTCTCGGTTGACCGTTTCGGCAAGCCGGCCCTGCGTCTGGCGATGCAGACCCGCGAGCAACACATCCGCCGCGAGAAAGCCACGTCGAACATCTGCACCGCACAAGTGCTGCTGGCCAACATCGCCAGCATGTACGCCGTGTACCACGGCCCTAAAGGCCTGACCCAGATCGCCAACCGCGTGCATCACCTGACAGCGATCCTGGCCAAGGGCCTGAGCGCACTGGGCGTGACCGTCGAGCAAGCCAGCTTCTTCGACACACTGACCCTGGCCACCGGTGCGCAAACTGCTGCGCTGCACGACAAGGCCCGCGCCCAACAGATCAACCTGCGTGTGATCGATGCCCAGCGTCTGGGCCTGTCGGTCGACGAAACCACCACCCAGGCTGACATCGAAACCCTGTGGGGCCTGTTCGCCGACGGCAAGACCCTGCCAGATTTCGCTGCTCTGGCCGCTGCCGCGCAAAGCACCATTCCTGCCGCGCTGGTTCGTCAGTCGCCGATCCTCAGCCACCCGGTGTTCAACCGTTATCACTCGGAAACCGAGCTGATGCGCTACCTGCGCAAACTGGCGGACAAGGACCTGGCACTGGATCGCACCATGATCCCGCTGGGTTCGTGCACCATGAAACTCAACGCCGCCAGCGAAATGATCCCGGTGACCTGGGCCGAATTCGGCGCCCTGCACCCGTTCGCTCCGGCCGAGCAAAGCGCCGGTTACCAGCAACTGACCGATGAACTGGAAGCGATGCTCTGCGCCGCCACCGGTTACGACTCGATCTCGCTGCAGCCGAACGCCGGTTCCCAGGGTGAGTACGCAGGTCTGCTGGCGATTCGCGCCTATCACCAGAGCCGTGGCGAAGACCGTCGCGACATCTGCCTGATCCCGTCGTCCGCCCACGGCACCAACCCGGCGACCGCCAACATGGCCGGCATGCGCGTGGTCGTGACCGCGTGCGACGCCCGTGGCAACGTAGACATCGAAGACCTGCGCGCCAAAGCCATCGAGCACCGCGAACACCTCGCCGCGCTGATGATCACCTACCCGTCGACCCACGGCGTGTTCGAAGAAGGCATCCGCGAAATCTGCGGCATCATTCACGACAACGGCGGCCAGGTGTACATCGACGGCGCCAACATGAACGCGATGGTCGGCCTCTGCGCACCGGGCAAGTTCGGCGGCGACGTCTCGCACCTGAACCTGCACAAGACCTTCTGCATCCCCCACGGCGGTGGCGGCCCGGGTGTCGGCCCGATCGGCGTCAAGTCGCACCTGACTCCGTTCCTGCCGGGCCACGGCCACATGGAACGCAAGGAAGGCGCGGTCTGCGCAGCACCGTTCGGCAGCGCGAGCATTCTGCCGATCACCTGGATGTACATTCGCATGATGGGTGGCGCAGGTCTGAAGCGCGCTTCGCAGCTGGCGATCCTCAATGCCAACTACATTTCCCGTCGCCTGGAAGAGCACTATCCAGTGCTGTACACCGGCAGCAACGGCCTGGTGGCGCACGAGTGCATCCTGGATCTGCGTCCATTGAAAGACAGCAGCGGCATCAGCGTCGATGACGTCGCCAAGCGCCTGATCGACTTCGGCTTCCACGCCCCGACCATGTCGTTCCCGGTAGCCGGCACACTGATGATCGAGCCGACCGAAAGCGAATCCAAGGAAGAACTGGACCGCTTCTGCGACGCCATGATCCGCATCCGCGAAGAAATCCGCGCAGTGGAAAACGGCACCCTGGACAAGGACGACAACCCGCTGAAGAACGCTCCGCACACGGCTGCCGAGCTGGTCGGCGAGTGGACTCATCCCTACAGCCGCGAACAAGCGGTGTACCCGGTGGCGTCGTTGATCGAAGGCAAGTACTGGCCGCCGGTAGGTCGCGTCGACAACGTGTTCGGCGACCGCAACCTGGTCTGCGCCTGCCCGTCGATCGAAAGCTACGCTTAAACGAATGAGGGGCAGGTAAACCTGCCCCGATTTCAGCATCACCACAGATCCCCTTGTGGGAGCGGGCTTGCTCGCGAATGCGGTGTGTCAGGCAACATTGATGGCGACTGATTCACCGCATTCGCGAGCAAGCCCGCTCCCACAGGGAATGTATCAAGCCTGATGGTCCGCCAATTCCTATAACAAGAAACCGGAGAACAACTCATGTCGTTAAGCGTGTTCGACCTGTTCAAGATTGGCATCGGCCCCTCCAGCTCCCACACCGTCGGCCCGATGCGCGCAGCTGCGCGCTTCGTCGAAGGGCTGCGTCGGGAAAACCTGTTGTCGGCCACCACCAGCGTCAAGGTCGAGTTGTATGGATCCCTCGGCGCCACCGGCAAGGGCCACGGCAGCGACAAGGCCGTGCTTCTGGGCCTGGAAGGTGAACACCCGGATACCGTGGATACTGAAACCGTCACCGCCCGTCTCTCGGAGATTCGTGGCAACGGGCGCTTGAACCTGCTCGGCGAACACAGCATTGCGTTCAACGAGAAAGAACACCTGGCAATGATCCGCAAACCGTTGGCCTATCACCCCAACGGCATGATCTTCCGTGCCTTCGATGCGGCGGGATTACAGATCCGCAGCCGCGAGTACTACTCGGTCGGCGGCGGTTTTGTGGTCGACGAAGATGCGGCCGGCGCCGACCGCATCGTCGAAGACGCCACACCACTGACCTTCCCGTTCAAGAGTGCCAAGGACCTGCTTGGTCACTGCACCACCTATGGTCTGTCGATCAGCCAGGTGATGCTGACCAACGAAAGCGCCTGGCGCCCGGAAGCGGAAACCCGCGCCGGTCTGCTGAAAATCTGGCAAGTGATGCAGGACTGCGTGGCCGCCGGCTGTCGCAACGAAGGCATCCTGCCGGGTGGCCTGAAGGTCAAGCGGCGGGCGGCGGCGTTGCACCGGCAATTGTGCAAGAACCCGGAATCGTCGCTGCGCGATCCGCTGTCGGTGCTGGACTGGGTCAACCTCTACGCTTTGGCCGTCAACGAAGAAAACGCCAACGGCGGGCGTGTAGTCACGGCACCGACCAACGGCGCGGCGGGGATCATCCCTGCGGTGCTGCATTACTACATGCGCTTCATTCCCGGCGCCAACGATGACGGCGTGGTGCGCTTCCTGCTCACCGCCGCGGCCATCGGCATTCTGTACAAGGAAAACGCCTCGATCTCCGGCGCCGAAGTCGGCTGCCAGGGCGAGGTCGGCGTGGCCTGTTCGATGGCGGCCGGCGCGTTGTGTGAAGTGCTCGGGGGCAGCGTGCAACAAGTGGAAAACGCCGCTGAAATCGGCATGGAACACAACCTCGGCCTGACCTGCGACCCGATTGGCGGGCTGGTGCAGGTGCCGTGCATCGAGCGCAACGCCATGGGCTCGGTCAAGGCGATCAACGCCGTGCGCATGGCCATGCGCGGAGACGGGCAACATTTCGTCTCCCTCGACAAGGTCATCCGCACCATGCGCCAGACCGGCGCCGACATGAAAAGCAAATACAAGGAGACCGCCCGTGGCGGTCTGGCAGTCAACATTATCGAGTGTTAATTAGCCCCCTCTTCCTCCGGGAAAGGGTTGGTGTGAATCAAGGAGTCACGCATGTCCACCGAACAACTGTCGAAAACCCCGCTGCACGCTCTGCACATCGAACTCGGCGCCCGCATGGTGCCGTTCGCCGGCTACGACATGCCGGTGCAATACCCGCTGGGCGTGATGAAAGAACACCAGCACACCCGTGAGCAGGCCGGGCTGTTCGATGTCTCGCACATGGGCCAGATCCGCCTGACCGGCGCCAATGCTGCCAAAGCCCTGGAAACCCTGGTGCCGGTGGACATCATCGACCTGCCGGTGGGCATGCAGCGCTACGCGATGTTCACCAACGAAACCGGCGGCATCCTCGATGACCTGATGGTCGCCAATCTGGGCAACGACGAACTGTTCCTGGTGGTCAACGCCGCGTGCAAGGAGCAGGACCTGGCGCATCTGCAAAAACACATCGGCGATCAATGCAAGATCGAGCAGTTGTTCGAAGAACGCGCCCTGCTCGCCCTGCAAGGCCCGGCCGCAGTGACCGTGCTGGCGCGCCTGGCGCCGGAAGTGGCGAAAATGACTTTCATGCAATTCACCCGCGCGAAGCTGCTGGGCGTTGACTGCTTTGTCAGCCGTTCGGGCTACACCGGTGAAGACGGTTTCGAAATCTCGGTTCCGGCAGCCGATGCGGAAAAACTTGCCCGCGCCCTGCTGGCCGAACCGGAAGTCGCCGCCATCGGCCTCGGCGCCCGTGACTCGCTGCGCCTGGAAGCCGGCCTGTGCCTGTACGGCCACGACATGAACACCGAAACCACCCCGATCGAAGCCAGCCTGCTGTGGGCAATCTCCAAGCCTCGGCGTGCCGACGGTGCGCGTGCCGGCGGCTTCCCTGGCGCAGAACAGGTCTTCGCTCAACAGAAGAACGGCGTTCAGCGCAAACGCGTCGGCCTGCTGCCGCAAGAGCGCACGCCGGTCCGTGAAGGTGCAGAGATCGTCAACGAAGCGGGCGAGATCATCGGCAGCGTGTGCAGCGGCGGCTTCGGCCCGACTTTAGGCGGCCCATTGGCCATGGGTTACCTGGACAGCGCCTACGTCGCACTCGATACGCCAGCCTGGGCGATAGTTCGTGGGAAAAAGGTGCCATTGCTTGTAAGCAAAATGCCATTTGTTCCACAACGCTACTATCGCGGTTGATTGACTGTTTCTATAAGTAACGCGATTGCGTTATGCGTGCACTAATGTGTAACGCAATCGCCATAAAACAGTGCACTCTCTTTACATTCGATTCGAATATGAAATTGGCTTATAACGTTCGAAAACAATTGAACAAGCTAATCGTATAAGCCGGACTAGTGAATCGACTAAGTGCCGGCAAGGGCAGGAAAACCGGGGCCTTCGCGGGGCTTGTTTTTCCTCCCGTAGTTGGCGTAGAGTTTGTCCACTGTGTTTGCATGGGTCAGCTTGGAATCGTGACCTGGGCAGTAGCCTACAAGTTAGCTACATCCCGTTCGACGTCTTCTTACTCTCCTGCAACCAGCCCCAGTACTCTTTCATGAGGAAGAGACTGTCATCAATTTTTTGCGTCAAAGGAAATAAGAAATGTCCACACGTCAGAGCGGTACCGTCAAGTGGTTTAACGACGAGAAAGGTTTTGGTTTTATCACTCCAGAAAGCGGTCCGGATCTGTTCGTGCATTTCCGCGCCATTCAGGGCAGCGGCTTCAAGAGCCTGAAAGAAGGCCAGAAAGTGACCTTCGTTGCTGTGCAGGGCCAGAAAGGCATGCAAGCTGATGAAGTCATCGCAGAAGCCTGATTTTCTGTAACGAAAAAGCCCCTGATATTGATATCAGGGGCTTTTTTGTGGGCGCAAATCCGTAAAATGGCGCTTCATTTTCCTTCCAGAGGCTGCCATGTCGAAACACCTGCTCACTCCTCAGGGCGATTTCCCCGCCGTCGGCCTGGGCCGTCGTCTGGCAGCGATGTTCTATGACTTTCTGCTGTGCACTGCCCTGCTGATCGTGACCGGTGGTGTCTACAAGATGATTCAGGCCGCGATCATCGGTGAGGAGCGTCTACGGGTTCTGACCGACGCCGGACAACTGGATGGCGATCCGCTGTACTCCACGGTGCTGCTGCTGGTGTTGTTTGGTTTCTTTGCCAAGTTCTGGACCCACGCCGGGCAGACCCTGGGCATGCAGGTCTGGGGCGTTCGTGTGCAGAACGCCGATGGCACTGCGATCAGCCTGTGGCAGGCGTTGTTGAGGTTTATGGTGTCGATTGCATCGTGGCTGTGCTTGGGCCTCGGGTTCTTCTGGTCACTGTTCGACAAGAAGAAGCGCGCCTGGCACGACATCTACTCCGACACGCAGCTCGTGCGAATTCCGAAGAAAGCCAAATAATCCTGCAGATGCAAAAACGCCCCGATCCAATCGGGGCGTTTTTATTTGCGGCTCGAGGTCAGGCGTTGCCGGCCAGCTTCATCCGCGCTGCCTGAGTGAAATCGAGCATGCGCTTGAGCGGGCGGATCGCCTGGGGAATCAGGGCCGGGTCGACGAAGATCTCGTTCGAGCCCTCCTTCAGGCACTTGAGCGTGCGCTCAAGGGTGTTCATGGCCATCCACGGGCAATGTGCGCAACTGCGGCACGCGGCGCCGTTACCGGCGGTTGGCGCCTCAATGAAGACCTTGTCCGGGCACAGCTGCTGCATCTTGTAGAAGATGCCGCGATCGGTGGCGACGATCAGGGTCTTGTTCGGCAGCGATTGAGCAGCGGCAATCAGCTGACTGGTGGAACCGACGGCGTCCGCCAGCTCGATCACCGACGTCGGCGACTCCGGATGCACCAGAATGGCCGCGTCCGGGTATAGCGCTTTCATGTCTTCCAGTTGCTTGGACTTGAACTCTTCGTGGACGATGCACGCACCGTCCCAGAGCAGCATGTCGGCACCGGTCTTGCGCTGGATGTAAGTGCCCAGATGCTTGTCCGGGCCCCAGATGATGGTTTCGCCGTTATCCATCAGGCTTTCGACGATTTCCAGTGCACAACTTGAAGTCACCACCCAGTCAGCCCGGGCTTTGACGGCGGCCGAGGTGTTGGCATACACCACCACGGTGCGCTCCGGATGCTGATCGCAGAACGCCGAGAACTCGTCTACCGGACAACCCAGATCCAGCGAGCAGGTCGCTTCCAGGGTTGGCATCAGCACGCGTTTTTCCGGATTGAGAATCTTCGCGGTCTCACCCATGAATTTCACGCCGGCGACCACCACGGTCTTGGCCGGATGGGCGTTGCCGAAGCGGGCCATTTCCAGGGAGTCGGAAACACAACCGCCGGTTTCTTCGGCGAGGGCCTGAATGATCGGATCGCAATAAAAGTGGGCAACCAGCACCGCGTCCTGAGCCTTGAGCTCGGCGGCGATGGCGGAACGGTAATAAGCCTCTTCCTCGGCCGTCAGCGGCTTGGGCTGCTTGGCATCGAGGTGGGCTTGTACCAGAAGGCGTTCGGAAATCTGCGTCATGTTCGCAAGACCTGCAGGCGCATTCGCGCGAAAGTCGAGTATACACCCGGCTCCGGACCGCTTGAGGGTACCGCCGGGAGAGTGAGTATTATCAGGCACGGACAGCATTGAAGCTGCGCAAGGCTACAGAATATCCCGTTGATACAAAAGATGATTCTGACCTGCGTCACGGCAGGAAGATACGAAGGGAGGGATGCCCGAATCGCAGGCAAAAAAAAACCCGGAAATCCTCACTTTCGTGGGCCTTCCGGATTTTCTAAACCGCCAAATATGGTGGGTCGTGTGGGATTCGAACCTACGACCAATTGGTTAAAAGCCAACTGCTCTACCAACTGAGCTAACGACCCGCTGTGTGGTGGCGCGTATAATACTGATTTTTAAGGACTATTCAACACCTAATTTGAAAATAATCAAAAATAAGGTGTCGGGTCGCTGATTCCGGCCGCCGCAAAGCCTTCTGCACGCAGTCGGCAGCTGTCGCATTTGCCGCAAGCACGGCCATCATCGTCGGCCTGATAGCAGGAAACGGTCAGCCCGTAATCAACGCCAAGCTTCACGCCCGCCTGGACGATCTGCGCCTTGCTCAGGTTCTGCAGCGGTGCCTGGATGCGGAAACCATTGCCTTCGACGCCAGCCTTGGTTGCCAGGTTGGCCATGCGTTCGAACGACTCGATGAACTCGGGACGGCAATCCGGGTAGCCGGAATAGTCCACCGCGTTAACGCCGATAAAGATGTCGCGGGCGCCGAGCACTTCAGCCCAGCCGAGGGCCAGCGACAGGAAAACCGTGTTGCGCGCCGGCACGTAAGTCACCGGGATGCCTTCGCCCAGCTCTTCCGGGATATCGATGCTGGTGTCGGTCAGGGCCGAACCACCCATGCCGTTCAGGTTCAGGCCGATCACCTTGTGCTCGACAACGCCCAGGTCGCGGGCAACGCGAGCAGCGGCATGCAGTTCGGCGTGGGAACGCTGACCGTAATCGAAACTCATGGTGTAGCAGGCGTAACCTTCAGCGCGGGCCATCGCCACGACCGTAGCCGAGTCCAGACCACCCGACAGCAGGATTACCGCACGTTTCTGGCTAGTGTTCAGTTGTTCAGTCATCTCAGCGCCCCGGCTCATCATTCCATAGATATTTATGCAGCTGCAGTTGCAGGCGCACTGGCAGGTTATCCGCCACCACCCAGTCCGCCAGGTCCCGAGCATTCAGGTCGTGGTGACTTGGGGAAAACAGCACTTCACCTGCACGTCGCTCGAGACCGTACTGGATCAGCTTCGATACCGCCCAGTCATAGTCCTCCCGCGAGCAGATGACAAACTTCACCTGATCGTTAGGCGTCAGCAGTTCGATGTTCTCGTAACGGTTGCGATGGGCTTCTTTGGAGTCAGGCGTTTTCAGGTCGACCACCCGACTGACCCGGGGATCGACCGCCGAGATGTCGAGGGCGCCGCTGGTTTCCAGCGAGACTTCGTAGCCGGCATCGCACAACTGTTTGAGCAAAGGGATGGCATTGGGTTGTGCCAGCGGCTCACCGCCAGTGACGCAGACGTAGCGCGGGCGAAAGCCGGCCACTTGCTCGAGGATGTCTTCGAGGGTGCGGATCGTGCCACCGCTGAACGCGTAGGCGCTGTCGCAGTATTGGCAACGCAATGGGCAACCGGTCAGGCGCACAAAAACAGTGGGCAGCCCGGCAGTCCGCGTTTCCCCCTGCAACGAGTAGAAAACTTCGGTGATTCTCAATGTGTCTTGCATAATCGCCACGGGCGTAACAGCTAAACAGGCTGTCCGCCTCCGTCAGGCACTTCAGGCAACCCCGCCAACGCGTAGATCACCAGAAGCGTGTTTCATAAAAGGGCGTGAATTCTAACGAAAAAACCCGCGACAAGCGCGGGTTTCTTCCAAACGGGTCAAACGCTGTTACATGCGTTGCAGATCGCGCTGGGCCAACTGAGCGGCGGACGTGCCCGGATACTGGGCCACCACCTGCTGCAGAATGCCTTTGACCTTGTCGGTGTGACCGAGGCGGCGCTCTACATCAGCCAGCTTGTACAGCGAATCCGGCACTTTGGCGTGCTTGGGATACAGCTGCGACACCTTGGCGAAAGCCTGACCTGCACCTTGCAGATCGCCTTTGGCCAGGTTCACTTCACCCAGCCAGTACTGGGCGTTGCCCGCGTATTGGCTGTTCGGGTACTTACGCAGGAAAGCGGCAAACGCCTGGCTGGCCTTGTCGAAATCCTTGGCCTTGATCAGGTCGAAGGCTGCATCGTAATACAGCTTTTCCTTGGCCGGATCAGCCGGTTCGCCACCCGCAGCAGGTGCCTGGGTGGCCGCAGCGGCACCGGCTCCAGCGGCGGCACCGGCAGCAGCGCTTGCATCGCCACCGGCAGAAGAATTCTCGGGAGTCGCGGCAGGTGCAACGCCGGATCCTATGCGCCGATCAAGATCCTGGTATCGCTCCAGGGACTCTTGCTTCATGCGCGAAACTTGATTCTGCAGTTCTTCGATCACACCTTGCTGGCGCGACAGTTGATCCTGCATCTGTTGCAGTTGGTTGAACAGCATGCCTTGTGCCGAGGCAGGGGCCGAAGCCGCTCCCCCGGCATAGGCGCCGTTCGTACCGTAACCTGCAGGCGGATAACTGCTCCCGCTATTGTTATAACCGGAGTTGTCATCGACCACAGGAACCGCAGCCCACGCCGCAAGCGGCGCGAGGCTGAGAGCCAGAACAGTTACAGCACGACGGCACGTTCGCATATCGAATTACTTACGCAGTTCGACGCGACGGTTTTGAGCCCAGGACTGCTCGTCGTTGCCGGTAGCAACTGGACGCTCTTCGCCGTAGGAAACCAGTTCCAGCTGAGCTGGGGAAACACCTTGCAGTACCAGGTAGCGCTGAACGGCTTTCGCACGACGCTCGCCCAGTGCCATGTTGTACTCACGAGTACCACGTTCGTCGGTGTTGCCTTCCAGAACAACGCGAGCGCCGTTTGCTTTCAGGTCTTTGGCGTGAACGTCCAGAGCGCGCATGGCTTCTGGCTTCAGGTCCGAGCTGTCGTATTCGAAGTAGAAGGTGGTGATTGCGCGCAGAGCAGCTTCTTCGCTCAGGGAACCGTCAACTGCACCAGTGTTTGCGCCGTAACCAGCGTTTGGATCAACAGCGCCTTCACCGGCGTTGTCGCCGCCTTTGGACGAGCAACCTACAGCTACAGCCATGGCCAGAGCCAGCGCAGCAAATTTACCAAACTTCAGCATTTCCATCGTGAAACTCCTAATGAACCCCAGTGTGTTAAGTAAAACGTAAAGCGCCGCGTCAGTTCAGGTAAGGGGACCAGGACGGTTCTCTGACTTCGCCTTGTGCGGTAGGAAGCGGGAGCCTCACGCGTCCATTAATGGACACGAGCATCAAGACTCCCCGGCCCTGCTGGCGGGTGGCGTAGATTACCATGGTGCCGTTGGGCGCAACAGTAGGCGACTCGTCCAGAGTGCTATCAGTGAGGATTTTTACACTTCCGCGCTGCAAATCCTGGGCCGCCACTTTGAAATTGGTGAAACCGTCCTGACGATGGATCATCACCAGGGTCTTTTCATCCGCCGAAAGCTTGGGGTTGGCGTTGTAGTTGCCCACGAACGTCACACGCTCGGCACCGCCGCCACCGGCACTGGTCTTGTAGATCTGCGGCTTGCCGCCACGGTCGGAGGTGAAGTAGATGGTCGAACCATCCTTGCCCCAGTACGGTTCGGTGTTGATGCCAGGACCTGCGGTCACGCGGGTGATCTGACGCGAACCGAGGTTCATCACGTAGATGTCCGGGTTACCGTCCTTCGACAGCACGAACGCCAGGCGATTGCCGTCCGGCGACCAGGCTGGCGCGCCGTTCAGGCCTTCGAAGTTGGTGATCTGCTCGCGGCGACCGGTGTCGATATTCTGCATGAAGATGCGCGGACGCTTCTGTTCGAACGACACGTAGGCGATACGCTTGCCGTCCGGTGCAAAACGCGGCGACAGGATTGGCTCGCGCGATTGCAGCAGGGTCACGGCGCGGGCGCCGTCATAGTCCGAACGCTGCAGGGTGTAACGGGTGTTCTTCTCCGAGAAGCGCTCGGCTGTGACGTACAGCAGGCGAGTCGAGAATGCACCTTTAATGCCGGTCAGCTTTTCGAACGACTGATCGGAGATGTAGTGCGCCATGTCACGCAGCTGCTCAGTGGTACCGGACACACTGCCGTCAGCCACTTTCTGCTCGGTGGCGACGTTGAACAGAGCCCACTGCACCTGCAGACGGCCACCGGCCGGCACGATGCTGCCGACCATCATGTATTGCGCGCCCACCGCCTTCCAGTCACGGAAAATGATTTCGCTCGGCTGGCTTGGCTGGCTGATCATGTTTTGCTTTGGAATCGGCGAGTAATAGCCCGAGTTGCGCAAATCGTTACCAATGATTTCGGCCATGTCATCCGGCAGGACGGCACCGCCCTGGAAACCGAACGGTACGACTGCGATCGGAGTTGCCCGATCGCTGCCGCTGGTGACCAGAATGTTCTTTTCATCCGCCATCGCGATCCCTGCCATGCAGCAGATCACGACCAGCATTCCTCGAAGAAGGTTTCTCACAAGGCTAGATCCTCAGGTGTGAATGTCATCTTGAATGAACGATACGGAGCGAAATCGCTCGGCTTCATTCCCTGCATTTCCGTCAAACGTCCAATATTCTTGACCGCTGCCACTGCCGACGCATCGAACGGACCGTCGCCACTGGATTTGGCCACGCTGACCGAAGTCACCGTACCGTCCGGCAACATGCCGATCTGCAGCACAACCGTCATGCCTTTGCGTGCCGAAGGTGGACGTGCCCAGCCTTCCGCTGCCCGCGCACGAATCAGGTCATCGAAACTGCCCGCGACTTCATCGCCCTGCTCATCGGCCAAGGCCTGCTGGCGCTGCGGCGTGTCGGAAAGCAAATCTGCCAGGGCCTGAGCCTTTTTGTCTTCGGCGGATTTACGTGCCGCTTCCTGCGCTTTCTTCTTCGCAGCATCGGCAGCAGCTTTCTTCTTCGCGTCTTCGGCGACTTTCTTCTTCGCCTCTTCAGCTTCAGCTTTCTTCTTGGCGTCTTCGGCGGCTTTCTTCTTCGCGTCTTCGACGATCTTCTTCTTGGCTTCTTCAGCGGCCGCTTTCTTGGCCTCTTCTTCAGCAGCCTTCTTGGCTTCTTCTTCGGCTTTCTTTTTGGCTATATCAGCCAATTGTTTCTCTTCTGCCTTCTTGGCTTCGGCGGCTTTCTTCGCGTCGTCGGCTTTCTTGGCTTCATCAGCCTTCTTCGCCTCGTCCGCTTTCTTCGCCTCATCGGCCTTCTTGGCTTCCTCGGCCTTTTGAGCCGCTTCTTCTTTCTTTTGTTCCGCAGCCTTCACCGCTTCCTGCTCGACCTTTTTCTGCTCCATCTGCTCGACTTCGGTCTGGCGCGCGGCGGATTTCTTCGCCTCACCCGCAATCTTCTGATTGGTCTGGGTGGTTGCCTGACTTTTCGATTTCAGCTGGTACAGGGTCGCCTGGACAATCGGCTTGGCCGGCGGCAGCTCCGGGGTCAGGGCGAAACTGACGAACAGCATGCCGAACACCAGCACGTGCAAGCCAATCGCCCAGACACTAGGCCAGAAGTAGCTTTCCGAGGCGGACGGCTCTCGCTGTTGCTGCATCAGGGCGCCTCGGTGATCAAGCCAACGTTACCGACCCCGGCTTTCTGCAACCCGCCCATGGCGCCCATGACGGAGCCATAATCGACGGACTTGTCGCCACGGATGAAGACCTGGGTACGCTTGCCGCCCTCAGTGCCGGCGCGAATGATCTTGGTCACCGCGTCGGTCATCTGTGGCAGGGTCATGGCCCGGTCCTGCTGCTTCTCGGTGTCGACTTCGCTGCCAAGGTTCCAGTAGTAGGTCTTGTCCGACTTGATCGAAATGGTCAGCACCTGGGTGTTGTTGTCCTGCGGCAAGGCTTCGCTGGAAACCTTGGGCAGATCCACTTTCACGCCCTGATTGAGCATCGGCGCAGTCACCATGAAGATGACCAGCAGCACCAGCATCACGTCGATGTAAGGCACTACGTTCATCTCGGCGACCGGCTTGCGCTTGTGTCGGGCTCGAGTGATTAAAGCCATCGGGAAATACCTGCTTATTCTTCGCTGGTGTGCACTTTGCGGTGCAGGATCGCCTGGAATTCATCGGCGAAGGTGTAGTAGCGGCTCAGCAAAGTTTCGCTGCGGGCAGAGAAACGGTTGTAAGCGATAACGGCCGGGATCGCAGCGAACAGACCGATCGCGGTGGCAATCAGGGCTTCGGCGATGCCGGGTGCCACGGTAGCCAGGGTTGCCTGTTGTGCGCTGGCCAGACCACGGAAGGAGTTCATGATCCCCCAGACCGTACCGAACAGACCGATGTAAGGGCTGACGGAACCAACAGTGGCGAGGAACGGCAAGCTCTGTTCGAGCTTCTCTTCTTCACGGGAGATGGCGACGCGCATGGCACGGGCCACGCCTTCCATCACCGCTTCAGGATCGACGCCTGGCTGCTGACGCAGACGGGAGAACTCCTTGAAGCCGGCACGGAAGATCTGCTCGACGCCCGAATCCGGGTCCGGGTTGCTGCCGGCCTGACGGTAGAGTTTGGACAGGTCGATACCCGACCAGAAGCGCTCCTCGAAGCTCTCCAGGGCACGTCGACCGGCGCGCAGCAGGTTGCTGCGCTGAAAGATCATGATCCATGAGGTCACCGATGCGGCCACCAGGGTCAACATTACCAACTGCACCACGATGCTGGCATTGCTGACCAGGCTCCACATGGAGGAATGGTCGACGACGTTAGCTTCCACGCTTTATCTCCTGCTTTGAGTGTGTACCCGTGCCGACCGCGTCGGCAAAGGCCGCACGCAGGTCTTCGGGAAGGGCCCGGGGTTTCAAACTGTTAGTGCGCACACAGGCCACCAGAAACTGCCCTTCGCAGAGCAGCACATTATCCGTCGCCCGCCTGACCTGCTGTCGAAAGCGCAGGCTGGCACGGTTCAATTCGATTACATCAGCGCTTACCAGAAGCTCGTCGTCCAGTCGCGCCGGCGCGTGATAACGCGCTTCGCTGGAATGCACGACGAACAACAGGTCCTCCCCTGCCAGCGCCGACTGGGCAAAGCCCAGCTCCCGGAGCCGCTCGGTTCGAGCCCGTTCCATAAACTTGAGGTAATTAACGTAATACACGATGCCGCCCGCATCGGTGTCCTCGTAATAAACGCGACAACGATGTGCGAACGGCTCAAGCCCGTTTTGCGCGCGCATACTCTAGTGCTTACTCCTCGGGTTGCCAATCCGGCCAGGCAACTGTTTTTCGTTGTTCAAAGGCTTTACCGCAAAAGTACCGTCCTGAGACAGTACAAACGCTGAATAAATCGCCAATAAATGTGTATCAATCGTCCACGGCATCGAGAAACTCGTCTGCCACGGGCATCTCGCCCATTCGTGTCGGAATGTTTAAACCAAAATGCAGATACGCGTGGCGGGTGACCACCCTGCCTCTCGGCGTACGCATGATGTAGCCCTGCTGAATCAGGTACGGCTCGAGCACGTCCTCAATGGTGTGGCGTTCTTCACTGATCGCCGCCGCCAGACTGTCGATGCCCACCGGGCCGCCATCGAACTTTTCGATCATGGTCAAGAGCAGACGCCGGTCCTGATGATCGAAACCGTGCTCGTCGACATCCAGCAGGTTCAGCGCCAGATCCGCGACGGACTTGGTGATGTGCCCCTTGGCCCGGACTTCGGCGAAATCCCGCACCCGGCGCAACAGTCGGTTGGCGATTCGCGGCGTGCCCCGAGCGCGGCGAGCGATCTCGAAAGACCCTTCCGGATCCAGCGGCAGGCCAAGAATGCTCGCCGAACGGCTGACAATCGTCGCCAGATCAGCAGTGCTGTAGAACTCGAGGCGCTGGACGATGCCGAAACGGTCGCGCAACGGGTTGGTCAGCATACCTGCCCGCGTGGTTGCACCGACCAGGGTGAACGGCGGCAGATCGAGTTTGATCGAACGCGCCGCCGGCCCTTCACCGATCATGATATCGAGCTGGAAATCTTCCATGGCCGGGTACAGCACTTCTTCAACAATCGGCGACAGACGATGGATTTCATCGATGAACAGCACATCGTGCGGTTCAAGATTGGTCAACAGCGCCGCCAGGTCCCCCGGACGCTCAAGCACCGGACCGGAAGTGCTCTTGATCGATACGCCCATTTCCTCGGCGATGATGTTCGCCAGGGTGGTTTTACCCAGCCCCGGCGGACCGAAGATCAGGGTGTGGTCGAGGGATTCGCTACGACCACGGGCGGCCTGGATAAACAGTTCCATCTGCTCGCGAACGGTCGGCTGGCCGATGTATTCGGCCAGACTGACGGGACGTATCGCCCGATCCTGGACTTCTTCGCGCTCACGCGGACTGTGCGTGGCGGCGATCAGACGATCAGCTTCAATCACTTAAATCATTCCCTTCAGGGCGCGTCGAATCATGTCTTCGCTGCTCAGGCCTTTCTCTTTGATTGCGGAAATCGCCTTGCTCGCTTCCTGTGGCTTGTAACCCAGGGAAATCAGCGCGCTGACCGCATCATTCTCGGCGGTATTGACCGGCGCCGGGCCGTCCGGCTGGTTCGGAACCAGCGCAAACATGGCCGGCGAGGTTTCCCAGGCCTTGAAGCGATCCTTGAGTTCGACCAGCAGGCGCTCGGCAGTTTTCTTGCCCACGCCCGGCACCTTGGTCAGCGCCGAGGTGTCCTGGGATTGCACGCAGCGAATCAGTTCGTCGACTTCCAGACTCGACATCAAGGCCAGGGCCAGTTTCGGCCCCACACCATTGAGACGGATCAACTCGCGAAAAAAGTCTCGCTCACGCTTGCCGGCAAAACCATAGAGTAACTGCGCGTCTTCGCGTACGACCAAATGGGTGTGCAGGGTCAGCGGTTCACCGACCGACGGCAGACGATAAAGGGTGGTCATGGGCACTTCCAGCTCATACCCGAGGCCGTTTACATCCAGAATCAGGTGCGGCGGCTGTTTTTCAGCCAGAGTGCCGCGCAAGCGTCCAATCACGTTTCAGATCCTTGAGCGTTGGCCAGCCGTGGGCTGGCGACCGACAGAACATGGATTGACGGCCGACGACCCAGGCGCGAAATCCACATTCCGTGAAATTGACTGCTGATGCTATCAGAGACGCAGGCGCCCGCCACGACTGCGTGCCGTTCCCAAGCCGTGCGGCAACAGACTGGAGCGTGTGTGGGCGTGACAAATGGCAATCGCCAGGGCATCCGATGCGTCGATTTGCGGTTTGCTGGTCAACTTGAGCATGTGCATGACCATCATCTGCACCTGCTCCTTATTGGCCGCACCGGTTCCCACCACGGCCTGCTTGACCTGGGTGGCCGTGTACTCGGCAATCTCCAGGCTTTCTTCGGCGCCGGCAACGATAGCGGCCCCACGGGCCTGCCCGAGCTTGAGCGCCGAATCGGCGTTTTTCGCCATGAACACCTTTTCGATGCCCATGGTGACCGGGCCGTAGGTCTGGATGATTTCCCGTACGCCGCGATAGACGATCTGCAACCGCTCATGCAGCTCGCCGGCACCGGTGCGGATGCAGCCCGAGGCGACATAGATGCAGCCGCCACGTCCGGTATCGCGAACAATGCCGTAACCGGTAATGCGCGAACCGGGGTCGATACCAAGAATTAAAGTCATAAGCCTGCTGGTTCGAAGAAACACAAAAACAAATGTGGGAGCTGGCTTGCCAGCGATGACGGTGTGTCAGGCGCCATCATTTCCTGATGTGCCGACGCCATCGCTGGCAAGCCAGCTCCCACATTGAGCCTAGTCGCTCTTAACCGAGCTGAGCGGCCACGTCTTCCGGAATGTCCGCGTTGGAGTAGACGTTCTGCACGTCGTCCAGGTCTTCCAGCATGTCGATCAGCTTGAGTACCTTCTCGGCGCCCTCCAGATCCAGTTCGGCGCTGGTGGTCGGCTGCATGACGATTTCAGCGTCATCCCCCTTGAAACCAGCGGCTTCCAGGGCATTGCGAACAGCGTAGAAGCTGGTGAACGAAGTGAACACGTCGATCGAGCCATCTTCGTGGCTGACCACGTCGTCAGCATCGGCCTCCAGCGCCGCTTCCGTCAGTGCGTCTTCGTCTACGCCCGGCGCAAAACTGATCTGGCCCTTGCGTTCGAACAGATAGGCCACCGAACCGTCGGTGCCGAGATTGCCGCCACACTTGCTGAACGCGTGGCGCACGGCCGCTGCGGTACGGTTGCGGTTGTCGGTCATGCACTCGACCATCACCGCCACGCCACCCGGGCCGTAACCTTCGTAGGTCAGCTCTTCAACGTTGTCGGCTTCGGTCGCGCCGGCGCCACGAGCCACGGCACGGTCGATGATGTCCCGGCTCATGTTGGCGCCCAGCGCTTTGTCCAGTGCTAGACGCAGACGCGGGTTGGAGCCCGGATCACCGCCGCCCTGACGGGCCGCCACGGTCAGTTCGCGGATCCACTTGGTGAAGATCTTGCCTCTCTTGGCATCCTGGCGTTCTTTGCGGTGCTTGATGTTCGCCCACTTGGAATGACCTGCCATAACTCGCTCCGAATTCTCTTGAACAATGCCCGCCATGCAGATGCATCGGCCAGCAAAAAAATCTTGTTTTCAATCACTGCAGAAAGAAAAAAGGCGCATCCGAAGATGCGCCTTCAGGCCCGTCTTACTCGGCCTTTGGCGTTTCGCGCAAACGAATGTGCAATTCGCGCAATGCCTTCGCATCCACAACACCCGGCGCCTGCGTCATCACGTCGGCAGCACTCTGGGTTTTCGGGAAGGCGATCACTTCACGGATCGACTGGGCGCCGGTCATCAGCATCACCAGACGGTCCAGACCGAAGGCCAGACCACCGTGCGGCGGCGCGCCATATTTCAGGGCGTCGAGCAGGAAGCCGAACTTCTCTTCCTGCTCCGCTTCGTTGATGCCCAGCAGACGGAATACCGCCTGTTGCATCTCTTTGCGGTGGATACGGATCGAACCGCCACCCAGCTCGGTGCCGTTCAGCACCATGTCGTAGGCACGGGACAGAGCGCCAGCCGGGTTGGCTTCCAGCTCTTCCGGCGAGCACTTCGGTGCGGTGAACGGGTGGTGCAGAGCCGAGAAGCTGCCGTCGTCGTTCTCTTCGAACATCGGGAAGTCAACAACCCACATCGGAGCCCATTCGCAGGTCAGCAGCTTCAGGTCGTGACCGAGCTTGATACGCAGCGCACCCAGGGCTTCGCTGACGATCTTGGCCTTGTCGGCGCCGAAGAACACGATGTCGCCGTCTACTGCGCCGACGCGATCGAGGATCACGTTCAGGTTGGCTTCCGGGATGTTCTTCACGATCGGCGATTGCAGACCGTCAACACCGGCAGCACGCTCGTTGACCTTGATGTACGCCAGGCCCTTGGCACCGTAGATGCCGACGAACTTGGTGTAGTCGTCGATCTGCTTGCGCGGCATGCTCGCCCCGCCTGGAACGCGCAGTGCGGCGATACGGCATTTCGGATCGTTGGCAGGGCCGCTGAAGACCTTGAAATCCACTTCTTTCAGCTGATCGGCCACGTCGACCAGTTCCAGCGGGTTACGCAGGTCTGGCTTGTCGGAACCGTAACGACGCATGGCTTCTTCGAAGGTCATGTGCGGGAATTCGCCGAACTCCAGACCCAGCACTTCCTTGAACAGGTTGCGGATCATGCCTTCGGTCAGGCCCATGATGTCTTTTTCGTCGAGGAAGCTGGTCTCGATGTCGATCTGAGTGAACTCAGGCTGACGGTCGGCACGCAGGTCCTCGTCGCGGAAGCATTTGGCGATCTGGTAGTAACGGTCGAAGCCGGCGACCATCAGCAGTTGCTTGAACAGCTGTGGCGATTGCGGCAGTGCGAAGAACGAACCGGCGTGGGTACGGCTCGGTACGAGGTAGTCACGCGCGCCTTCCGGAGTGGCACGGGTCAGGATCGGCGTTTCGACGTCGAGGAAGCCGTTCTCGTCGAGGTAGCGACGGATGCTGGTGGTCATGCGCGAACGCAGACGCAGCTTCTCGGCCATTTCCGGACGACGCAGGTCCAGGAAGCGATAACGCAGGCGGGTTTCTTCGCCGACGTCGGAGAACTCGTTCAGCGGGAACGGCGGGGTTTCCGACTCGTTCAACACTTCGAGCTCGTAGCCCAGCACTTCGATCATGCCCGACGCCATGTTGGCGTTGGTGGCACCGGCCGGACGCAGACGCACCTTGCCGGTGATCTTCACGACGTATTCGCTGCGCACGCGATCGGCGGCGGCGAAGCTCTCGGCGCGATCCGGATCGAACACTACCTGGGCCAGACCGTCACGATCACGGATATCGAGGAAAATCACCCCGCCGTGGTCGCGACGACGGTGAACCCATCCGCAAAGGGTAATTTCCTGGCCTTCCAGGCTTTCGTTCAGTTGGCCGCAATAATGGCTGCGCATCATGGTAGTGGTTCGCTTCTCGTAATTCGAAATTCGGTGGAGATCCGGTTGCACTCAAGCACTGTGCAACCTGTGGAAACTCGCGCGTGTCGTTCGACCTGGGTTTGAACCCTAGTCAGATTTGTCGCCACCGGCCAGATTCTTCTTCGCGCCGGTCTTGAAATCGGTTTCGTACCAGCCGCTGCCGCTGAGGCGAAAGCCCGGCATGGATAGCTGCTTCTTGAGTTCCGGCGCCTGGCAGGCAGGGCAATCGACCAGTGGTGCGTCGCTGATCTTTTGAATGGCTTCCAACTGATGACCACAGGAAGCACATTGGTAATCGTACATCGGCATGGGGTTGTCTCGGAAATCAGATTGCCAGCACACGCAGGGCTGTGCGGCGAAAGAGCGGGATTATATCCATTAAATGCGGCCTGTGCAGCCGGAAGACTGCACAGGCCGTCTTGTCAGTGACAACCCGCGTCGTGCTTCACCGGGGAATCCCGCAGGCCATGCACCACACACACCACCCGTACCAGACCGCTGAAGTTTTTCACCCCGCCATGGCGCAGGTGGACTTCACGATCGACGCGGGACAACAGCGTGCCGACCGAACAGCAATTGTCGTCGGCCATCCGGCCCAGGATGTTCCAGTAAACCTGCTCCAGCCGCATGCAGGTCGCGAACCCGTTCAAGCGTACCGACCGGGACAGCGGCCGGATCAACGCCATGTCAAACCCGCCGAGAAACGGCTCCCCGAACATGTCCTGCTGCAAACCGACAGCAATGTTGCCTCGCCTGTCTCCACCATCCATATCGCTGACACTCCTTTGTCATTTCTGCGCCTGTGATCAAGGCGAGTTCCTGTGACCTCATTAGAAGCGCAGGTGCAAAGGCAGATCCAGATGACTTTTTGACCATCCACGTAGGATAAGCCAACGCGATACGGAGGATCGTGGAGCGGCGGGTCGTCTTCCTTTTTTCCTACCGTCGTGAATGATTTTTCCGGGCAAAAAAGAGAAAAGCGCACGAACGAAAGATCCGTGCGCTTCCCGCTATCAAGCCTCGAGCAGGGCGCGCAACATCCACGCAGTTTTCTCATGAACCTGCATGCGCTGGGTAAGCAGGTCGGCAGTCGGCTCATCGCTGACTTTATCCAGCAGAGGGAAAATCCCCCGCGCCGTGCGCGTGACCGCTTCCTGCCCCTCGACCAATTGTTTGATCATGTCCTCGGCACTCGGCACGCCCTCCTCTTCCTTAATAGAAGACAGACGCGCGTAGGTCGCGTACGCGCCCGGCGCCGGAAAGCCCAGCGCCCGAATGCGTTCGGCGATCGAATCGACCGCCAGGGCCAGTTCGTTGTATTGCTCCTCGAACATCAGATGCAGGGTCCGAAACATCGGCCCGGTGACGTTCCAGTGGAAGTTGTGAGTCTTCAGATACAACACGTAGGTGTCCGACAGCAGGCGCGAGAGCCCTTCGACGATGGATTTGCGGTCCTCTTCACTGATACCGATATCGATTGCCATGCTTACCCCCTAACGGCGATTGAATTCATCCAGCAGGTGTCGGTTCACTGTAGCAAGGCCACCCCCGCCCCGCAGCCCCCGTATGACCCCGATAGACGCGACAAATTGTCCACCACGCACCGCTGGCCGGTGTGATTTGAGTAGCCGCAGGCTTTGCTGTTAAATAGGCAGTGTGTCGCTACGCCCCGTTTTCCGGGCCTGCGCATAGGCTGGTGCCGTGCACGTGTCCAACGCCTCTTATTGTTCCGAAGCGAACCGTGCGCCTTCAGCTCTTCCTTGTGAGCCGTCATAACGTGAGTCAATAAAAATGTTGAAAATCGTCCACCTGCTAATGGGCGCAGCAGCCTTGCTGCTGTCCTTCATACCTAGCCTGAAGTCCGAAGCGGTACCTTACCTGCAACAACCCGATGCACTTTACCTGGCCTTTTTCGGCCTGCTGAACCTGATCCTTGCGCCAGTCATCCCTTACTGGAACAAAGGTCCGCGCCAGCATCTGCAAAACCTGGTCAGCGCCTTGCTGGTTCTGACCGTCGTCCTGCAAACCCTGACCCTGATCGCGCCGATGCCTGTCATCGCCGGCCAACCAGCCGTGCTGTTCAGCCTGGTGATCGCTCTGGTTGCCGTGGTCCTGCACCTGGCCGTCAGTTTCTACAAGTCCTCCCCGGCCGCCGCTCCCACCAGCTACGACATGAGCAATCGCGATACCGGCACCGTCAAGTGGTTCAACACCTCCAAGGGCTTCGGCTTTATCTCCCGGGATTCCGGCGATGATATTTTCGTGCACTTTCGCGCCATCCGTGGCGAAGGCCACCGCGTCCTGGTCGAAGGCCAGCGCGTGGAGTTCTCGGTGATGAACCGTGACAAGGGCCTGCAGGCCGAAGACGTGATCGCCGCCCTGCCGCGTCGCTGATCCACGCCCCGCAATAAAAAAACCGCGAACAGCCTGGCTGTTCGCGGTTTTTTAATGGGAGCACGGGAGCATGCCCGCACACATTTCAATAGTGTGGCGGTGGCGCATCTTCTTCAAACGATCCGATCTGCCCCACCATTTCTTCCTGGCGCTTGAGTACGGCTGCCATCTGCAATTGCAGGCGCTCGACCACTCGCTGCTGTTCCACCAGCACATCGTTCAATGCCTGAATGGTGTCGTCCTGAAACGCCAGGCGGCTTTCCAGTTCGGTAACACGTTGTTCGAAGCTCATGACTCAGCCCTCCAGAAAAGTGAAGTCTTCGTCCAGCACCAGACGCAGGCGTTCGCGGATCGCGGCCACTTGCTCGGCACTGTAAGGCCTGGCGGGATGCTTGCCCCAGACCGGCGCCGGCCAGGCGGCATCGTCCCGTTTACGCACGATCACATGCATATGCAGTTGGCTGACCACATTACCCAGGCTCGCGACATTCATCTTGTCGGCGTCGAACGAATCCTTGAGCACCTCGGCCAAGGCAGTGGTTTCCTGCCACAGGCGCTGCTGGTCGGCGACATCCAACTGAAACAACTCGCTGATATCGTCGCGGCGTGGCACCAGGATGAACCACGGGTAGTTGGCGTCGTTGGACAACAGCAGTCGGCAAAGCGGGAAATCGCCGATGGTCAGCGTGTCCTGTTGAAGTCGTGGATCTAAAGCAAACACTGCGCGCACTCCCGGCGAAATGACCTGTTTACAGCTTAGCGCCCTGCTTTGAAAGCAGTGCACCAAGCGACAGGACGGCAGCATACCTGCGATTGGAGCGACCTTCACGGCGAACAGCGTTGCGGCAAGAATTCTTCCACGCCCCGGGATGTGACATTTATGACTCATGCGCACCAGAACGGAACCGGGAGCGCGAACGAATCGAGCAATATGACCGCCTGACACCTCAGCCTTTACGTTCATCCAGCGACCCAACTGTATGAATTCAGTACAGCCTTTGAATTTTTTTGCACCAAAACCGCACAGTGCGTCTACGCTCAGTGCGTCGGGCATCCGCCGAATACTCACCCAAGGGGTGAACCGGTAACGTTTTTGGTTGTCGCGCTGCGACTTTCAGGGAGCAACACCATGCGAAGGATGGCGTCAAGCCTGATTGAAAGGCCCTCGAAGCCCCCGGTTTTATGAGGCTTTTACAGCATCAGACGAGCGCCCTTAAAAAAACCGGAACAATTCAGCGGTTTGTGCACGCTTGTTGCATTCATACCCATATGGACTATAAGCGCACCACAAGAAGTGGATGCCTTGAGCCCCATAAAAACAGTGGCAGGGTTGCCCGATGGAGATTCAAGCGTTTTGCCAAGGGACTCTTTTTTACCGATGCTCAAGCCCTGTAAAACAGCGCTGAAGTTGTCAGTCCCATTGCATTTGGACTGTAAATTTGCGACACCTAGCAAGCTGATTGCGACACGCTCGTAAAGAAGCTGAAAGGTTGAATGCGCAAGTATCGCCAACATGGTCGGCGTGATATAAGTTTGCGCCGACACAAAAAGAAAGAGCCGCCCAGATAATAAAACAGGTGGGACGGCAGTACTCTTCTAAAACCAAAGGAGCAAATCACGATGCGCGTGATGAAGTGGAGCATGATCGCACTGGCAGTTGCAGCAGCAGCCAGTACTCAGATGGCTACGGCCGCACCGTTCGTAAGTGACCAGGCTGAAGCCAAAGGCTTTGTTGAAGACGCGAAAGCTGATTTGCTGATTCGCAACTATTACTTCAACCGTGACAACAAAGACGGTGCCCGTGACGTAAAAGACTGGACCCAGGGTATCTGGGGCAACTTCAGCTCCGGTTACACCCAAGGCACTGTTGGCGTCGGCGTTGATGCGTTCGGCTACCTGGCCATCAAACTGGACGGCGGTGCCGGCACCAGCGGCTCCGGCAACATGAGCCGCAGCAACGAATTCAATGCAAACGGTTCCCGCGACCCTGACGACAGCCAAGGCAAAGCCGGCGCTGCCATCAAGTTCCGCGTATCGAAAACCGAGCTGAAAATCGGTGACATGCAGCCTACCACCGCTCCGGTGTTCGCTATCGGCGGCTCCCGTATCCTTCCGCAAACTGCCAGCGGTTTCCAACTGCAGAGCAGCGAGATCAAAGACCTTGACCTCGAAGCCGGTCACTTCTACTCGGCAACCAGCCAGGACCGTAACTCCCGTGAAGGCGGTCTGTACGCGACCTACGCTGGCGTTGAAGCCAACACCATCGACTACTTCGGTGGCAAGTACGGCATCACCGAAAACCTGAGCGCATCGCTCTACGGCGCCAAACTGGAAGACATCTGGAACCAGTACTACGCCAACGTGAACCTCACCACTCCATTTGGTGGTGACACTTCGCTGAACACCGACTTCAACATCTATCGCACCACCGACACCGGTAGCGCGAAAGCCGGTGACATCAGCAACACCGCGTTCTCCCTGGCCACCGCCCTCTCGTTCCTGAAAGCGCACACCATCACCCTGGCCTTCCAGAAGGTCAACGGCGACACTCCGTTCGACTACATCGGCGTGGGCAAGAACAACCGTGGCGGCGACTCGATCTTCCTCGCCAACTCCATCCAGTACTCTGACTTCAACGCCCCGGGCGAGAAGTCTGCCCAGATCCGTTACGACATCAAAATGGCCGAGTACGGCGTTCCAGGTCTGAGCTTCATGACCCGCTACGTTAAAGGCTGGGACATCGACGGCACCCACACTCCGGCAGGCAGCGCCTACACCGGTCTGTATGGCGAAGATGGCAAACACAATGAAACCAACTTCGAAGCCAAATACGTAGTTCAGTCTGGCCCGGCCAAAGACCTGTCCTTCCGTATTCGTCAGGCCTGGCACTTTGCTAACGCCGACGAAGGTGAAGGCGATACCAAAGAGTTCCGTCTGATCGTCGACTACCCGCTGTCGCTTTTGTAATCGCACCGAGTTAGTTGCGGTAACAAAACAAAAAGGCCCATCTTCGGATGGGCCTTTTTTATTGTCTGTCACTGGTAATAGATGCCTGACCGATAAGTCAGGCAATTAATTAGCAACCTATCATTACACTGCCGATTCCTGAACCACACGAATCACTCGTTGTGGAAAAGGAATATCAATGCCAGCCGTCTTTAAACGATCACGCGACTGTTCGTTAAACATGAACATCACATCCCAGTAATCCGCAGTTTTAACCCACACACGCAGAGAAACAGTGATCGAACTGTCACCCAGTGTCGAAATAACGGCCTGAGGTGCCGGATCCTGCAACACGCGATCATCCTTGGCCAGATCCAGCAGCACCTGACGGGCCTTTTGCAGATCGGCTTCGTAATCCACACCTACGTCGAACACAACCTTGCGGGTTGGCTGACGGTTGGTGTTGGTAATGATGCCGTTCGACAGATTGCCGTTCGGGACGATGATGGTCTTGTTGTCGCCGGTGCGCAGCACGGTGTGGAAGATCTGGATGCTGTCGACGGTACCCGCCACACCCTGGGCTTCGATCCAGTCACCAATGCGGAACGGACGGAACAGCAGAATCAGCACGCCGCCGGCGAAGTTCGCCAGGCTGCCCTGCAACGCCAGACCGATGGCCAGGCCGGCCGCACCGATCGCCGCGACGAACGAAGTGGTTTCGACGCCGATCATCGACGCCACGCTGACGATCAGCAGCACCTTGAGAATAATGTTGGCCAGGCTGCTGATGAAACCTTGCAGCGCCAAGTCGGCATTGCGCAGGGCCAACAGGCCGCCAAGCTTTTGCGTGACCTTGTTGATCAGCCACCAGCCGATGGCCAGGGTGATCACCGCCAGCAGCACACGGCTGCCGTATTCCATGATCATCGGAATCCACGCCTGGGATGCCTTGACAAGGTTGTCTACCTCAGCATTCAAATCCATCTTTTATCTCCTGATTACCGGCTTCCCGGGCTGTAAAAAACCAGCGGCAGAAAGACCGGGCCGTAATAGGCTCAATCGTTTCTGCCGTTGCTTGGGCCTCGGACGCTTTAAACGCCGAGAGGTTCCCGACCGGAAAGCTTAGTCGCGGAAGTTGTTGAACTGCAGTGGCATGCCGAATTCCTTGGCACGCAGGGCTGCGATGGCTTCCTGCAGGTCGTCACGCTTCTTGCCGGTCACACGCACCTGCTCGCCCTGAATGGCGGCCTGTACCTTGAGCTTGGCTTCCTTGATGTGGCCGACGATCTTCTTCGCCAGTTCCTTGTCGATGCCTTCCTTGAGGACGGCGTCCTGCTTCATCAGCTTGCCCGAGGCGAAGGAGTCTTTGACTTCCAGGCACTGCACGTCGATCTTGCGCTTGACCAGGGCCAGCTTGAGGATCTCGATCATCGCTTCCAGCTGGAAATCGGCTTCAGCGGTCAGGTGGACGGTCAGGTCCTTTTCCTTGTATTCGAAGCTGCCCTTGCCTTTCAGGTCATAACGACGATCGAGTTCCTTCACGGCGTTCTCGACCGCGTTGGTGAGTTCGTGTTTGTCCAGTTCGGATACCACGTCGAACGACGGCATGTAATCTCTCCAATAAAAAGGCGCGCTCGTACAGGACGCGGCGCGCTTGGCTTGCGGTTAAAATCGGGCTCATTATAACGGGTCTTTTCCCACCGACACGGCGAGCCTTGCATGCCTGTACCTTACCGAGTGAAAAACTGATGTCCACCCCCTGGCATGTCCTCGGCGCCGGAAGTCTCGGCACGCTCTGGGCCACGCGTCTGGCCCGGGCCGGATTGCCGGTCCGGCTGATCCTGCGCGACATCGACCGCTTGCACGACTATGCAACGGCGGGCGGGCTGACCCTCGTCGAACAAGGCATCGCCAGCCGTTACGCCATCCCCGGCGAAACCCCGGACAGCCCCGAACCGATCCGCCGCCTGCTCGTGGCCTGCAAGGCCTACGACGCCGAAGCGGCTGTGGCCGGACTTGCCCACCGTCTGGCAGCGGACGCCGAACTGATCCTTTTGCAGAACGGCCTCGGCAGCCAGGAAGCGGTCGCCGCGCGAGTCCCGCAAGCCCGCTGTATCAGCGCCTCCAGCACCGAAGGCGCATTTCGCGACGGCGACTGGCGCGTGGTGTTCGCAGGCCATGGCTACACCTGGCTAGGGGACGCCGGTCATCCGGTAGCACCGATCTGGCTGGACGATCTCGAGGCGGCGAAAATCCCCCATGAATGGAGCGCCGACATCCTCACCCGCCTGTGGCGCAAACTGGCACTCAACTGTGCGATCAATCCGCTGACGGTGCTGCACGACTGCCGCAACGGCGGCTTACAGCAGCATCACTGCGAAGTCGCCACCCTGTGCGGCGAACTGACCGAACTGCTGGAACGCTGTGGGCAACCGGCCGCAGCGGACAACCTGCAACAGGAAGTCGAACGGGTGATCCAGGCCACGGCAGCGAATTTCTCGTCCATGCATCAGGACGTGGCCAGCAAACGCCGCACCGAGATCAGCTATTTGCTTGGGCATGCCTGCAAGGTTGCAGAACGTCATCAGTTGAGCCTCCCGCATCTCAAGCAATTGCAACAGCGACTGACCGCTCATCTGCACAGTCTCGGATTGCCCGTCGACTGAGCAGCGGCTACGCTGGCCACTTGTTCCTTTTCTGCGATAAACCTGATGCCATTGCGCCAGCGTCTTGAAAACCTGCCGGTCGGCCAGAAACTGCTGGCTGCCCTGCTGGTGCTGTTGACCACCGTACTGCTGGTCGCCAACCTGACCTTTATCAGCGCCGCCTATTACATCTCCCAGGAAAGCATGGCGCCTCAGGCGTTGCAGACCATTGGCCGGCTGGTATCCAATCCGAGCCTGGTGGCCGAAGCCTTGCAGTCGCCGCAAAGCGCCGAGCGGCTGCTCAAGGAACTCGACAGCTATTCCCCGCTGCGCGCCGCCGCTTTATACGACGGCAAAGGCGAACGTCTGGCGCAGTTGCAACACGGCGACAAACTCAAATTGCCAGAGCGCTATCGACACATCGAAGCCTGGCAACTGACCGAATTTCGCAGCAATCAACTCATCACCCTGCCCCGTCCCGGCACTGCACCGGGCCACCTGCTTTTGGTGGCCAGCAGCGAACTGCCAGTAGCGTTCTATACCGGCACACTCACGGCCAGTCTGGGGATCCTGATTTTCAGTGTGCTGCTTTGGCTGGTCATCGCGCGGCAGATCAAGCGCCTCATTACCCGGCCGATCCATCAACTCGAAGAACTGTCCCGCCAGGTGACCCGCGAAGAAAACTACGCCCTGCGCGCCTCCCGGGGCAATCATGACGAAATCGGCAGCCTCGCCGAAGCATTCAACACCATGCTTTCGCGCATCGAGGCTCGGGAGCAGCAGCTCAAGCGCGCCCGCGACGATTCCCAGGCAGCCTACGATCAGGCGCAGGGTCTGGCGGAAGAAACCCGCCACACCAACCGCAAGCTGGAACTGGAAGTCCAGGTGCGCAGCAAGATCGAGAAGAAACTCACCGGTTTCCAGAACTACCTCAACAGCATCATCGACTCCATGCCCTCGGCGCTGATCGCCCTCGACGAGCAGCTCTACGTCACGCAGTGGAACCAAGAGGCCAGCGCGCTTTCCGGTACACGGCTGGACGAAGCGCTGAACCAGCCGATCTTCCTCGCGTTTGAACCGCTCAAGCCGTTTCTGCCCCAACTCAAGCAGACCGTTGAACAGCATACCGTGGCGAAAATCGAACGCGTGACCTGGTTCAAGGATGATGAGCCCAAGCATTACGCCCTGACGTTCTATCCGTTGATGGGCGGATCCGGGCGCGGCGTGGTCATCCGGATCGACGACATCACCCAGCGCCTGTCACTGGAAGAAATGATGGTGCAGTCGGAAAAAATGCTCTCGGTCGGCGGCCTCGCCGCCGGCATGGCCCACGAGATCAATAACCCGCTCGGGGCGATCCTGCACAACGTGCAGAACATTCGTCGGCGGTTGTCGACGGATCTGCCAAAAAACCTGGAGCAGGCCGAGCAACTGGGCATCGAACTCGATACCGTGAACCGCTACCTGCAAGGGCGGGAAGTCCCGCAACTGCTCGACGGCATCCAGCAGGCCGGTGCCCGTGCGGCGAAAATCGTCACCCACATGCTCAGTTTCAGTCGCCGCAGCAACCGCCAGATGGCGCCGTGCGACCTGCCGGCACTGATCGATCAAGCGGTGGAAATCGCCGGCAACGACTTCGACCTGGCCATCGGTTTCGATTTCAAGGGACAGGCGATTGTCCGTCAGTTTGACCCGGCGCTGGGCCCCGTGCCGGGCACCGCAAACGAGCTTGAGCAGGTATTGCTCAACCTGCTGAAAAACGCCGCGCAGGCCATTCACCAACGTGAAGATGACAGCGAACCGGGGCGGATCATCCTGCGCACCCGACTCAATCCGCCGTGGGCTGAAATTCAGGTCGAAGACAACGGCATCGGCATGAGCGAAAACGTACGCAAGCGCACCTTCGAGCCGTTTTTCACCACCAAGGAAATCGGCCAAGGCACGGGACTCGGGCTGTCGGTGTCGTACTTCATCATTACCAACAACCACAAAGGGCAGATGGAAGTGCAGTCGGCGCCGGGTCAAGGCACCTGCTTCACCCTGCGCCTGCCGCTGGCGCAACCGGCGCCCATCGCCGCCGAAACCAATCAACTACCGAGGTAAACCATGGGCTTTCGCTTGTCGAAGATCTACACCCGCACCGGCGACAAGGGCGAAACCGGGCTGGGCGACGGCCGCCGGGTACCGAAGGACCATCCGCGCATTGAGGCTATCGGCGAGGTCGATACGCTGAACAGCCAGGTCGGCGTGCTGCTGGCCGGACTGATTGCCGAACGCGAAACCAGCCCTGGGCTTGATGAATTGATCGACGTGTTGGCACCCTGCCAACACCGGTTGTTCGACCTTGGCGGTGAACTGGCGATGCCGGAGTATCAGGCATTGAACGCAGCAGAAATCGAACGGCTGGAAGCCGCCATCGATGTGTGGAACGAGGAATTGGGGCCGCTGGAGAACTTCATTCTGCCGGGTGGTTCGATGCTGATTGCCCAAGCGCATGTCTGTCGCAGCCTGGCGCGCAGTGCCGAGCGGCGCTGTCAGCATTTGAATGCAATCGAACCATTGACCGGGGTCGGCCTGGCTTACATCAATCGCTTGTCGGATCTGTTGTTTGTGGCGGCCAGGCTGATTGCGCGGCGCCAGGGTATTGCAGAAATCCTGTGGCAGCCGGCAGCAAAACCCACAGAAAAGTAGCGCCTGACAAACCTTCGTCGGAACGCCGCCCGGAGCAAGCTCGCTCCCACAGTTGACCGGGTTCCGACAGACAGAATGCGGTCGAATGTGGGAGCGAGCTTGCTCGCGATGAGGCGGGCAGAATCAACAAAAACTCAGGTCTGTGGCCAGAACGCCCGAATCCCCGCCACACCCTGAGCCCCGGCGCTCCACGCTTTTTCGCGCTCCGCCGGGCCGACGCCGCCCAACAGAAACACCGGTTTGCTGAAACCTTCGATCAGCGTCGAAGCCTGTTCCCAGCCCAGCGGTTGCGCATCCGGGTGAGTCAGGGTCGGCTGCACCGGCGACAGGGTGACGAAATCCACACCCATCTGCTCGGCCAGTGCCAGTTCCTCAGCGTTGTGGCAGGACGCCGCCAACCAGCGCTCCGCCGGTAGCGGACGCCCCGCTGCCGCGTACTTGCGCAACTGCGCCGAGGTGATGTGCCAACCGGCGGACGGGAAATCGCCCAACCACTCGAACGGCCCCTTGATCATCAGCTGCGCCTTGCCGGCGCACAGGCCGACCGCGTCCACCGCGAGGTCGCGGTATTTCGGATCGTAGCCATTGGGCGCACGCAACTGAATCAGCTTGATCCCACCGGCAATCGCCTTCTGGATACCGCGCAGCAAGGCCGGGGCTTCCAGATCTTCAGGAGTGATCAGGTATTCAGCGGGCAGACGCGCCGCCGCCACGATCGGCTGGTTGGCTGCCGGGAAGTCGTAACCCGTCAGTTCCTTGGCCGAAACCCACGCCAAGGGCTGGCCTTCGGCACCATGGGGTTCGCCGGTGAAGCTCGAGACTTCCCAGACATCCAGCAACACCTGCTTGTCCGGGTAATCATGGCGTACCTTGATCAGCGGCCGCGCGGCGCCGACGACAATGCCCAACTCTTCGTGCAGCTCGCGGGCCAGCGCGCTTTGCACCGACTCGTCGGCTTCGACCTTGCCACCGGGAAATTCCCAGAGGCCGCCCTGATGCTGGGTATCGGCACGGCGGGCGATCAGAATCTTGCCGCTGCCGTCACGAATGACGGCGGCGGCGACGTGTACACGTTTCACGACTGCAATTCCTCCAGTCCAGCCTTTTGCCAGGCTTTGAAGGCCGGCCATTGGTAGACGGTTTCAACATAGGCTTCATCTTCGGCCGGCAGCTTCACCTGATAGGTGCGCAGACGCACGGCAATCGGGGCGAAGAACGCATCGGCCAGCGACACCCGACCAAACAGGAACGGCCCTGACTCGGTGGCCACGGCACGGCATTCGGCCCACAGCGCGAGCATGCGCTCGACATCGACCTTCACTTCCGGCGGCACCGGGTTGAGCGGCGCGTCGTGGCTCAGGTTGAACGGCATGTGGTTGCGCATCGCGAAGAAACCGCTGTGCATCTGCGCGCAGGCTGATCGAGCCTGAGCACGGGCCGCAATATCGGTCGGCCACAACTGCTCGGAAGGAAACTGTTCAGCCAGGTATTCGGCAATCGCCAGAGAGTCGGCGATGGTGCCCCGGGCGGTTTTCAGCAGCGGCACCTTGGCGGTCGGCGAATGCGCCAGCAGCCGCTCGCGGGTGTCGGGCTTGCCGAGTTTGACCAGTTCTTCGGTGTAGGGCGCGCCGGTCAATTCAAGCGCCAGCGCCGCGCGCAGGGACCAGGAGGAAAGCAGTTTGTCGCCGATGATCAGGTGAAGGCTCATGATTGAGGTGCCTTTTCGTCAGAGAATCAGTTTCAGACTCGTAGCGTCTGATCTGCCGTCTTCGCGGGCAAGCCCGCTCCCACAGTGATTGTTGTCGGGCCCAAAGCTTGTGTACACCGTCGAATCCTGTGGGAGCGGGCTTGCCCGCGAAGAGGCCAGTCGCCCACTCCCTGTTTCAGATCAGGTGCGGTATTCGGCGTTGATCTTCACGTACTCGTGGGACAGGTCGGTGGTCCAGATGGTTTCGCTGCAATCACCGCGACCCAGCTCGATACGGATGGTGATCTCTTCCTGCTGCATCACCGCCGAGCCCTGGGCTTCGGTGTAGGTCGCGGCGCGGGCGCCACGGCTGGCGATGCACACTTCGCCGAGGAATACGTCGATCTTGCTCACGTCCAGATCCGGCACGCCGGCACGGCCGACGGCGGCGAGGATGCGACCCCAGTTCGGGTCGGAGGCGAACAGTGCGGTCTTGATCAGCGGCGAGTGGGCCACGGTGTAGCCGACGTCCAGGCACTCCTGGTGATTGCCGCCGCCGTTGACTTCAACGGTCACGAACTTGGTCGCGCCTTCGCCGTCACGCACGATGGCCTGGGCCACGTCCATGCACACTTCGAACACGGCCTGTTTCAGCTTGTTGAACAGCTCGCCTTCGGCACGGGTGATTTCCGGCAGCGCAGCCTTGCCGGTGGCGATCAGCATGCAGCAGTCGTTGGTCGAGGTGTCGCCGTCGATGGTGATGCGGTTGAACGACTTGTTGGCGCCGTCCAGCATCAGGTTTTGCAGCACGTCACGGGAGACTTTGGCGTCGGTGGCGATGTAGCCGAGCATGGTCGCCATGTTCGGACGGATCATCCCCGCGCCCTTGCTGATGCCGGTGACGGTGATGGCCACGCCGTCATGCTGGAACTGGCGGCTGGCGCCTTTGGGCAGCGTGTCGGTGGTCATGATGCCAGTGGCGGCAGCTTCCCAGTTGTTTTCCGACAGATCGTCCAGTGCGGCCTGCAAGGCGCCCTCGATCTTCTCGACCGGCAGCGGCTCGCCGATCACGCCGGTGGAGTACGGCAGGATCTGACTGGCATCCACACCGGTCAGTTCGGCCAGTTTGGCGGTTGTTCGCTCGGCGGCTGCCAGGCCCGGTTCGCCGGTGCCGGCGTTGGCATTGCCGGTGTTGGTCAACAGGTAGCGCACCGGGTTCTGCACGCGCTTCTTGGCCAGGATCACCGGAGCTGCGCAGAAAGCGTTCAACGTAAACACGCCCGCCACGGTGGAACCTTCGGCGCAACGCATCACGACGACATCCTTGCGCCCCGGGCGCTTGATGCCGGCCGAAGCGATACCGAGTTCAAAACCGGCAACCGGGTGCAACGTTGGCAAAGGACCAAGACCAACAGCCATGAATGCGCTCCTTACTCAATGATGTCAGCACCGCCAAGCGTAGTGGCGGTGGTGTAAATGGCAAAACGCCGCGACGGCTGGTGCCGGTCGCGGCGCGGGTATTTCAGCGATTGAAACGGGGTTTACTGGATCTGCCCGTGGCAATGCTTGAATTTCTTGCCCGAACCGCAGTAGCACAGTTCGTTGCGGCCCAGCTTCTGCTCGTTGCGAACCGGGGCGGCGGCGAGGGCCACATCGACCTCTTCACCGACCAGTTCCGGTTGCGCTTCCAGGCCAGGAGCCTCGGCGTGTTCGAACTGCATGCGGGCGGCCAGTGCTTCGGCTTCCTGACGCAGGCGTTGTTCTTCTTCGGCCGGATCTTCGCGGCGAACCTGAACGTGCGACAGCACGCGGATCGAGTCGCGCTTGATCGAATCCAGCAGCTCGGAGAACAGCGTGAAGGACTCGCGCTTGTATTCCTGCTTCGGGTTCTTCTGCGCATAACCACGCAAGTGGATGCCGTGACGCAGGTGATCCATGGTCGACAGGTGGTCTTTCCACAGATCGTCCAGTACGCGCAGCACGATCTGCTTCTCGAACGAGCGCAGGGCTTCGGCACCCGCCTGGTCTTCTTTTTCGTTGTAGGCGGCGATCAGCTCGTTCATCAGCTTCTCGCGCAGGGTTTCTTCGTACAGGTGATCGTCTTCGTCGAGCCATTGCTGGATCGGCAGCTTCACGCCGAAGTCGCTGGCGATCGACGCTTCCAGACCCGCCACGTCCCACTGCTCTGGCAGCGATTGCGGCGGAATGTGCGCGCTGACGGTAGCGTTCAGGACATCCTGACGGAAATCAGCGATGGTTTCGCCGATGTTGTCCGCAGCCAGCAACGTGTTACGCATGTGATAGATCACTTTACGCTGCTCGTTGTTGACGTCGTCGAACTCAAGCAGTTGCTTGCGGATGTCGAAGTTGCGGCCTTCAACCTTGCGCTGCGCCTTCTCGATGGCATTGGTCACCATGCGGTGCTCGATCGCTTCACCGGATTGCATGCCCAGGGCCTTCATGAAGTTCTTCACCCGGTCAGAGGCAAAGATGCGCATCAGGCTGTCTTCCAGCGACAGGTAGAAGCGGCTGGAACCGGCGTCACCCTGACGGCCGGCACGGCCACGCAGCTGGTTGTCGATACGACGGGATTCGTGACGCTCGGACGCGATCACCTGCAGACCGCCGGACTCCAGCACTTGCTGGTGACGCTTCTGCCAGTCGGCCTTGATCTGGGCAATCTGCTCAGGGGTCGGGTTTTCCAGCGACGCGACTTCAACTTCCCAGTTGCCGCCCAACAGGATGTCGGTACCACGACCGGCCATGTTGGTAGCGATGGTCAGTGCACCCGGACGACCCGCCTGCGCAATGATTTCAGCTTCTTTTTCGTGGAACTTGGCGTTCAGAACCTTGTGTTCGATGCCTTCCTTCACGAGCAATGCGGACATGTGCTCGGAGGTTTCGATGGTCGCAGTACCCACCAGCACCGGACGGCCGGCGGCCATGCTTTCCTTGATGTCGTTGACGATCGCCGCGTACTTCTCTTCGGCGGTCAGGAACACCAGGTCGTTGTAATCCTTACGGGCCAACGGCTTGTTGGTCGGGATGACGACGACCTGCAGACCATAGATCTGATGGAATTCGAACGCTTCGGTGTCCGCAGTACCGGTCATGCCGGACAGCTTTTCGTACAGACGGAAGTAGTTCTGGAACGTGGTCGATGCCAGGGTCTGGCTCTCGGCCTGAATGTTCAGGTTTTCCTTGGCTTCGATGGCCTGGTGCAGGCCTTCGGACAAACGACGGCCGGGCATGGTACGGCCGGTGTGTTCGTCGACCAGTACGACCTGACCGTCCTGCACGATGTATTCGACGTTGCGGTGGAACAGCTTGTGCGCACGCAGACCGGCGTAAACGTGAGTCAGCAGGCTCAGGTTATGCGCGGAGTACAGGCTCTCGCCCTCGGCCAGCAGGCCGATGCTGGTCAGTTGGTCTTCGATGAACTGGTGACCGGCTTCGTTGAGTTCGACCTGACGGGTCTTCTCGTCGACGGTGTAATGGCCTTCCTGGGTGACTTCGCCTTCGACTTCTTCGACGTGCAGCTTGAGTTTCGGGATCAGCTTGTTGATCTCGATGTACAGCTTGGAGCTGTCCTCGGCCTGACCGGAAATGATCAGCGGGGTACGCGCTTCGTCGATGAGGATGGAGTCGACTTCGTCGATCACGGCAAAGTTGAGTTCGCGCTGGAATTTCTCTTCCATGCTGAACGCCATGTTGTCGCGCAGGTAGTCGAACCCGAATTCGTTGTTGGTGCCGTAGGTGATATCGGCAGCGTAGGCGGCGCGCTTCTCTTCCGGCGGCTGGAACGGCGTCACGATGCCGACGCTCAGACCGAGGAATTCATACAGCGGACGCATCCAGTTGGCGTCGCGGCGGGCCAGGTAATCGTTCACGGTCACAACGTGCACGCCCTTGCCGGACAGCGCGTTGAGGTAAACACCCAGTGTACCCACCAGGGTCTTGCCTTCACCGGTGCGCATTTCGGCAATCTTGCCTTCGTGCAGGGTCATGCCGCCGATCAGCTGGACGTCGAAGTGGCGCATGCCCATGACGCGCTTGCCGGCTTCGCGGGCGACCGCAAAGGCTTCCGGCAACAGCTTGTCGAGGGTCTCCCCCTTGGCAATGCGGTCCTTGAACTCTGCGGTCTTGGCGCGCAGTTGATCGTCCGAGAGGGCGACCATCTTCTCTTCGAAGGCATTGACGAGCTGCACCGTCTTGAGCATGCGCTTGACTTCACGCTCGTTCTTGCTTCCAAAAAGTTTTTTTAACAAAGGCGCAAACATATCGGCAGGATCTTCCACACTAAAGGGATGGAGGGCGGCCCCGTGAGTCGCCCGTGCAGCCCTCATGGCCGCATGCGAACGAGCATTCTACCCGGAAACGGTGGTGAGGAAAGTGGGGATATTCCACGATGCTGGCACTGCGCTTTGACGGGGCTCACTTAAAATAGGGGCGTTTTGCTCAACTTCAAGCCGTTCATGGCAGAAGTCAGTCGTTGATTTAATGGGCAAAACAGCGGCAAAAGCAATGGGCGAGTGAATCGGACGCTTTCTGCTACCATGGCGGCTCTGTTACTTCAGGTGTTCGATCATGGCATTTCGCCCTCTCACGGCCAGAGCACCCGCCGTTCTGCTTCGCGAAGCCAAGCCGCTCAAAGCCATCCTCGGCCACGCCCAACGACTGGGCCATCTGCAACGCCTGCTCGAAAGCCAGTTGCAACCCGCCGCCCGCGAACACTGCCATGTGGCGTCTTGGCGTGAAGGCAGTCTCCTGCTTATCGTCACCGACGGACATTGGGCGACGCGCCTGCGCTACCAGCAGAAGCGCCTGCAACGGCAACTGCAGATGTTCGACGAGTTCGCCAGCCTGACGCGAATCCTGTTCAAGGTGCAGCCACCGACTGTCCAGAGCGGCGCCGCCGGTCACACGATCGACCTGTCAGTGAATGCAGCGGCAACCATCCAGGCTACCGCCGACGGAATCAGCGATCCAAACCTGCGGGCAGCGCTGGAACGACTGGCGGCGCACGCAAAACCAAAATCCTGACAAAAAACCTGTGGGAGCGAGCTCCCACGGGATTTATCGGCGCTTGCTGCCCCCCAGCAATGACCCCATCAAGCCGCGCACCAACTGTTTACCCAGTGAATTCGCGGCCTGGCGCATGGCCGATTTGAGCGCCTGCCCCGCCGCCGTGCCGAGAAACTCCCCGGCCTTGTCCGCCAGACTCGGCTCTTCGGCCGCCGGCTTGCCCGGTGCCGCTTCAGCCTCCGGCGCCAGCCCCTTGCGCCCCATCAGGATTTCATAGGCCGATTCACGGTCGATCGGTTTGTCGTAGCGCCCCTTGAACGGTGAGCCGGCGATCAGCATCGTGCGCTCGGTCTCGGTCAACGGCCCGATCCGCGATTGCGGCGGCGCCACCAGCACCCGCTGGACCGTTTCCGGCGTGCCTTTCTCTGCAAGCGTACCCACCAGCGCCTCGCCGATCCCGAGCTCGGTCAACACCGACAACGTATCGAACGCCGGATTCGGCCGGAAGCCGTCCGCCACCGCCCGCAGGGATTTCTGCTCCTTGGCGGTGAACGCGCGCAGGCCGTGCTGGATCCGCAAACCTAGTTGCGCCAGCACATCGTCCGGCAGATCACTCGGCGACTGTGTGACGAAGTACACACCGACACCTTTGGAGCGGATCAGCCGCACCACCTGTTCCAGACGTTCCTGCAACGCTTTGGGCGTATCGCCGAACAACAAATGCGCTTCGTCGAAAAACAGCGCCAGCAGCGGCTTGTCGGCATCGCCACGCTCCGGCAACTGCTCGAACAATTCGGCCAGCAGCCACAGCAGGAAGGTCGCGTAGACCTTCGGCGCCTCATGCACGAGACGGCTGGCGTCAAGCAAATGAATGCGCCCGCGACCATCAGCGGCCGGTTGCAGAATGTCCTCCAGTTGCAACGCTGGCTCGCCGAACAACGCTTCGGCGCCCTGCTGCTCCAGCGTCGCCAGACGCCGCAACAGCGCCTGACTGGAACCGGTGGTGAACAGCGCCGCGTCCTCGCCCAGCAACTGCGGATTGTCCTTGAGATGATTGAGCAGCGCTTTCAGGTCTTTAAGATCCAGCAGCAACAGCCCTTCGCGGTCAGCGACCTTGAATGCTGCGTACAGCGCCGATTGCTGGCTGTCGGTCAGTTCCAGCAAGGCGCCGATCAGCAATGGGCCCATTTCGCTCAATGTGGTGCGCAATGGATGACCGGACTGACCGTGAATGTCCCACAAGCTCACGGGATACGCCTGAGGCGTGTGATTGAGCCACGGCATGCCGGCAATGCGCTCGGCGATCTTGCCCTGAGGGTTACCGGCAGCACCCAGACCGCACAGATCACCCTTGACGTCGGCGGCGAACACCGCGACCCCGGCGTCGCTGAAGGCTTCGGCCAGCCGCTGCAAAGTGACGGTCTTGCCGGTGCCGGTGGCGCCGGCCACCAGTCCGTGCCGGTTGGCCAGGCGCATGGCCTGGGCGATCGGTTGCCCCGCGAGGTCGGCGCCGATTACGAGTTGCGAGGAGTCATGCATTTGGTCACCCAATGGTTAATCTTTGTCGAGCATGGCCGATAGAAAGGAGTGAGAGACCCGATCAAAAGTCCGGTCTGAGATTTCCCTAAGGAGAGAAGGAAATATCAGTGCGCTTTCACCCCTGCCCATTCTGCGCGCGTTTATAAAAGCACGCCTTGGACATTAAGACCTTAGCGGAACCCCAAGCCATGAACAAAAATCTGCGTTTCAGCCATAAAATTTTGCTTGCCGCGGCCCTCATCGTCATTGCCGCCTTCGCTTCGTTCACGCTGTACAACGACTGGTTGCAGCGCAATGCGATCCGCGAAGACCTGGACAATTACCTCAACGAGATGGGCGAGGTTACAGCCGACAACATCCAGGCCTGGCTGAGCGGCCGCATCCTGCTGATCGAGAACGCTGCCCAGAACATTGCCATCAACCCCGAGCCGTCCGCCGTCGCCAGCCTGCTGGAACAGAAAGCTCTGACCTCGACATTCATGGCGTCCTACCTTGGCGATGCCACCGGCCACTTCACCATCCGCCCGGATGCAAAGATGCCGGATGGCTTCGATCCACGTGTTCGCCCTTGGTACAAAGGGGCCGAGAGCAGCAGCACCTCGACCCTGACCGAACCTTACATCGATGCGGCCACCGGCCAGACCATCATTTCCATCGCCACCGCCTCGAAAAAGGCCGGTCAAAGCGTGGGCGTGGTAGGCGGCGACCTGAGCCTGCAAACCCTGATCGACACCCTCAGCGCCCGGGACTTCTCCGGCATGGGCTACGCCTTCCTGGTCAGCGCCGACGGCAAGATTCTGGTGCATCCGGACAAGGCCCTGGTGATGAAATCGCTCAAGGAAGCCTATCCGCAGGACACGCCGCGCATCAGCAGCGATTTCAGTGAGGTCACTGTCGACGGCAAGACCCGTATCGTCACCTTCGCCCCGATCAAGGGCCTGCCGTCGGTGAACTGGTACATCGGCCTGTCGGTAGACAAAGACAAGGCCTTTTCGATGCTCAGCGAGTTCCGCACCTCCGCCGTGGTGGCGACGGTGATTGCCGTGGCGATCATCATCGCCCTGCTCGGCATGCTGATCCGTATCCTGATTCAGCCGCTGCACGTGATGACCCGCGCCATGGAGGACATCGCCGACGGCGAAGGCGACCTGACCAAGCGTCTGACCATCCAGAACCAGGACGAATTCGGCAAGCTCGGCACGGCGTTCAACCGCTTTGTAGAGCGCATTCATGGTTCGATCCGCGAAGTGTCGTCGGCCACCGGGCAGGTCAACGAAGTCGCCCTGCGGGTGGTCGCGGCCTCGAACTCGTCGATGTACAACTCCGACCAGCAAGCCTCGCGCACCAACAGCGTAGCCGCCGCGATCAACCAGCTCGGCGCCGCCGCCCAGGAAATTGCTCGCAATGCCGCCCAGGCCTCGACGCAGGCCAGCGACGCCCGTGGCCTGGCCGAAGACGGTCAGCAAGTGGTGGATCGCAGCATCAAGGCGATGAATCAGCTATCGAGCATGCTCAGCGCATCGAGCAGCAATATTGAATCGCTGAACAGCAAAACCGTGAACATCGGCCAGATTCTGGAAGTGATCACCAGCATTTCCCAACAGACCAACCTGCTGGCGCTCAACGCGGCCATCGAAGCCGCGCGGGCTGGCGAGGCCGGCCGTGGTTTCGCCGTGGTGGCTGATGAAGTTCGCAACCTCGCCCACCGCACCCAGGAGTCGGCGCAACAAGTGCAGACCATGATCGAGGAGCTGCAAGTCGGCGCTCGTGAATCCGTCAGCACCATGAGCGACAGCCAGCGCCACAGCCAGGACAGCGTGGACATCGCCAACCTCGCCGGTGAACGCCTGAACAGCGTGACCCAGCGCATCGGCGAGATCGACGGCATGAACCAGTCGGTCGCCACCGCCACCGAGGAACAGACCGCCGTGGTCGAGTCGATCAACGTGGATATCACCGAGATCAATACGCTGAACCAGGAAGGTGTCGAGAACTTGCAGGCGACGTTGCGTGCCTGCTCGGATCTGGAGCAGCAGGCTTCGCGCTTGAAGCAACTGGTTGGCAGCTTCCGGATTTAACGCCGTTCTGCCGGTCGTCTTCGTCGTTCACAACTATCCGACGAAGACGACCGACAATCCCTCCGAAACCGGCCTTGCACCCCACCGCGAAACCCCGACCGAACATCTATTCTTGATAAAGGTCAACCAAGGGAGATCAACGCGGAGGGACGTTCACCGTGCATATCGCTGACATCACCATGTTCTACGCCCCGGCCAGCGGCGGCGTGCGCACCTATCTGGATGCCAAGCACCGTCGGCTGGGGGTCAAGCCCGGCATCCGCCACAGCCTGCTGATCCCCGGGGCGGATTTTGGTGAGTCTGACGGCGTTTATACGGTTCCCGCCCCTGCCCTGCCATTCGGCAAAGGCTATCGTTTTCCCCTGCGCCTGGCCCCTTGGCGAAACGTTTTGCAGGATCTGCAACCCGATCTGATCGAAGTCGGCGACCCGTACCTCACCGCCTGGGCTGCGCTCGACGCGCGTCGGCAACTGGACGTGCCGGTGATCGGCTTCTATCACTCCGACCTGCCGCTGCTGGTGGGCAACCGCATGGGCCACTGGGTCACGCCGAATGTCGACGCGTATGTGCGCAAGTTGTACGGCAATTTCGACCGGGTGCTGGCGCCCAGCCAGGTCATGGCCGACAAGCTCAGCAGGCTGGGCGTGCGCAACGTATATGTGCAGCCACTGGGCGTTGACCTTCAGACCTTCCACCCGGATGCCCGCGATACCGGGTTACGCAGCGAGCTGGGGATTGCCGAGGACACGCGCCTGCTGATCTTTGCCGGTCGCGGTTCCAAGGAGAAAAACCTGCCGGTGCTGCTCGATTGCATGAAACGCCTGGGCCCGCGTTATCACCTGTTGCTGGTCGGCTCGTCGATGCCGGCGTCCGTCCCGGACAACGTCAGCGTGATCGACCGGTTCTGCCCGGCCGCGCAGGTCGCGCGGATGATGGCCAGTGCCGACGCGCTGATCCACGCCGGCGATCAGGAAACCTTCGGTCTGGTGATTCTGGAGGCGATGGCCTGCGGCATCCCGGTGGTGGCGGTGGCGGCCGGGGCGTTCGAGGAAATCGTCAGCGAATCCTGCGGCCTGCTCTGCGCGCCGAACAATGCGCAAGCCATGGCCAATGCCGTGCGCGAACTGTTCAGTCGCGGGACTGGCGTACTCGGGCAACAGGCACGCCAGCATGTCGAACGGCATTACGCCTGGGACACGGTCGTCGACAGCCTGCTGGGGCATTATCACGCCGTACTCGGCGATTCGGTTCCACGGGTGGCCAATGGCTGAATCTCACGAGCGTCCGGCGCTGATGCTGGTGCTGCATGACGTGGCGCCCTCCACGTGGGCCGATTATCGAGCCTTCGTCGAAGCCGTTGACCGGTTGGGCAATGTCCCGATGACGTGGCTGGTGGTTCCGGACTTCCATCGACGCGAGGCACTTGAAGGCCATCCAGCGTTTTGTCGAATGCTCGACGAGCGCGTCGCACGCGGTGATGAACTGGCCCTGCACGGCCACTTTCATGAAGATACCGAGCCCGGCCCGCGCACGGCGCGCGACTGGCTCATGCGCCGGGTCTACACCCATGAAGGCGAGTTCTATCAGCTGTCCCGGGAAGCCGCCCTCGCCCGCCTGCGCCCGGGCATCGATCTGTTTCGGCGCCACGACTGGCCGCTGCACGGTTTCGTCGCCCCCGCCTGGTTGATGAGCGCCGGCACGCGCCAGGCACTGCGCGAATTGCCGCTGCGCTACACCAGCGACCCGCAGCATCTTTATCACTTGCCGGAGTTCACCGCGGTCGAAGCCCCGGGACTGGTCTGGAGCGCACGCAGTGCCTGGCGTCGCGGCATGTCGAAGGTCATCAGCGAACAGCGGGAACAGCGCTGGCGTCAGGCGCCGGTGATTCGTCTAGGCTTGCACCCGGTGGACATGCGCCACCGGTTTTCCCGGGATTACTGGTGGCGCACCCTTGAACGATTGCTGGCGGACGGACGTGTGCCCATGACCAAAATCGACTGGCTGACGCGCCAGCGCACTCAAGCCGAGCGTGCCGCTTGAGCCGCGGCATTCTGTTGCTGATCGGCCTGCTGGTGGCCGTGGCGGTTCCCGTTCTGCTCGGGGGCGGCGAGACGTGGGAGCGCCTGCAGGCCTTTCCGCTGCGCTGGCTATTGATCATGTTCGCCATGGTTCTGCTGTGCTGGGGCATCAACACCTTGCGTCTGCGGCTGTTGCTCGGCGATCAGCGTGACCGGGTCACGCCCGTCAAAAGCCTCGGGGTGGTGATGGCTGCCGAATTTGCCTGGTGCGCCACGCCCGGCGGCAGCGGTGGGCCGTTGACGATCATGGCGCTGTTGGCCCGCAGCGGCGTGCGCCCGGCCCGGGGCAGCGCCGTGTTCGCGATGGATCAGTTGAGCGATCTGCTGTTCTTTCTCTGCGCCCTGAGCGGAATTCTGATCTACGCGCTGTTCCAGCATCTCAGCGACCGTATGGAATGGTTGCTGATCGTCAGTGCGATGTCGTTGACCGGTGGCCTGTTCAGTTGCGTGCTGGTCGCGCGCTATCACCGTCGCTTGATCCGCCTGAGCGGGCGCCTGCTGGCCGGGATGAACGTGGAACCCCGCACTCGACGGCGTTGGGCGCGGCAGTTGCTGCATTTTCTGGCCGCTTTCACCGATGCGCTGAAATTGTCGTGGCAGACACTGATCAAGGTGTTCGTCCTGACCTGCGTGCATTGGTCGCTGCGATACAGCGTGCTGTACCTGGCGTTGCGCGGGCTGGGGGCGGACGTGCAGTGGGCCTGGACGTTTCTGATCCAGATGCTTTCGCTGGGTGCGGGGCAATTCAGCCTGTTGCCGGGCGGTGCCGGTGCGGCGGAATTGACCTCGGCGGCGCTGCTGGCGCCGATGGTCGGCAAATCGACCGCGGCGGCGGCGATCCTGATCTGGCGGGTGGTGACGTATTACTTCTATCTGCTGGTCGGTGGCCCGGTGTTTCTATTGATGCTGGGCCGGCCGTTGCTGAAAAAACTGCTGAGCGTCAGACAGGCTTCTTGAGGTCATCTTCTTTGTCCTTGAGTTGTTCCCACAGTTCGGCAGCGCCGGGAAACTCCGTGCCATCCTCCGGGCTCAGGTCATCCGGGTCATAGCGGCTCAGGCAGCCCTCGCCGAGGGTGGCGGGTGCCTTGGAAGTGGCTTTGTCCAGTGGATCGCTCATGAACGCTTCCTCACAGGGCTGCAACAAGTCGAAAAAAAGGGCCTGAGGCGATTGAACGCCCAGGCCCTTTGTTTTTCAACCGAAAGGTTCGATCAGAACACTACGGTCTTGTTGCCGTGCACCAGCACGCGGTCTTCCAGGTGATAACGCAGACCACGGGCCAGCACCATCTTCTCGACGTCACGGCCGAAACGCACCATGTCTTCGATGCTGTCGCTGTGGCTGACACGCACCACGTCCTGCTCGATGATCGGGCCGGCATCCAGCTCTTCGGTCACGTAGTGGCAGGTCGCACCGATCAACTTCACGCCGCGCATCGAGGCTTGGTGGTACGGCTTGGCGCCGACGAACGACGGCAGGAAGCTGTGGTGAATGTTGATGACTTTGTGCGCATATTCGCGGCACATGTCCGGCGGCAGGATTTGCATGTAGCGCGCCAGCACCACTACTTCAGCGTCATGCTGTTTGACCAGACGCGATACTTCGTCGAAGGCTGGCTGCTTGTCCTGCGGGTTGACCGGTACGTGGTAATAAGGAATGCCGTGCCACTCGACCATGCTGCGCAGGTCGTCGTGGTTGGAAATCACGCAGGAAATCTCGCAATCCAGCTCGTCGCTGTGCCAGCGGTGCAGCAGGTCAGCCAGGCAGTGGGATTCGCGGCTGGCCATCAGCACCACGCGTTTTTTCTGCTCGGTGTCGGTGATGCGCCAGTCCATCGAGAACTCTTCGGCAATCGGTGCAAACTTCTCGCGCAACACCTCGATACCGAAAGGCAGGGAATCGGCACGGATTTCGTGACGCATGAAGAACCAGCCGACCTGGTTATCCGAGTGGTGGCTCGCTTCGGTGATCCAGCCATTGTGGGCCGCCAGAAAGTTACTGACTTTGGCAACGATGCCAACGCGGTCCGGGCAAGAAATCACCAGCCGAAAAGTGCGCATGAGGGGGAAACTCCAGAACTTCGCAAAGGCGGCCATTCTAGCGACTGCGCGGGAAAACTGCAGTATTGATGACCCTCGGAGGCTCACGGCAGCCCGTCGCAGCTTTTTTGACGCCCGTAAACGCCAGAATGATGGCGCAGCAATAGCCATGCGTGAACAGACTGATGTGAATATCTGTGAAGACTCCATCACAATATTTAACTGAACATTCAATTCAGGGCTTTTCAACGTAACTAATTCAAATAAAAACCCCGGTTAAATGTTTACTTGATGAAACAGCCTGACTATTATTGCCGCACTGTCCCCTGCCATCGCGCACTCCCACATAAGGTAGTAATCATGTCCTTGATCAACGAATATCGTGCCACCGAAGAAGCTATCAAAGAGCTGCAAGCCCGTTTGAAGAACCTGTCGCAAGATGACAAACTGCAAGCCGAGCTGGAATTCGAAGGCAAACTGCGCACACTGATGGGCGAATATTCCAAATCCCTGCGCGACATCATCGCGCTGCTGGATCCAGAAGCCAAAACCAAAGCACCACGCGGCGGTGCAGTAAAAACTACTGGCACCAAGCGTGCTCGCAAAGTTAAACAATACAAAAACCCGCACAACGGCGAAGTCATCGAAACCAAAGGTGGCAACCACAAAACTCTGAAAGAGTGGAAAGCCAAGTGGGGCGGTGACGTGGTTGAAGGCTGGGCTACCCTGCTGGGCTAAGCCGCAACCCTTGTCGCAGAGCGCTTCTGCGACACAAAAAAACGCCAGCGAATGCTGGCGTTTTTTTATGCCCGGCATTCAAGCGCCGCACATGTTCGATTTCAAAGATCCAAACGTTTGCGCAATGCCTGGACATAGTTCTGCCATTCAACCAACACCTCGGCCTGCATCGGCGTAGCACTAAGCAGCCATTGCTCCATCGCCTCGGCAAAAGATTGCAAGGTATTAGGGGCTCCCCACTCCGACTCGGACAAGCGTTGCCGGCAAAAGATTTTCCAGCGTTCTTGCTCTTCGAAATTCAACGTATCGGGAAAGTTACGTGCTCGATATCGAAACAACAATTCAGGCAAACGTTCGTCATCGAACGGCCATTGCTCTCGCGCCAATTGAGCAGGATCGGTCATCCTCACTTGCTCACATAAACGACGATCGCGATCACCGATAAATCCGTCGTACAACTGTTGTTCGGGATCTTCACTCGGGGTGAAATCTTCGCTGGCATAAATCGCCGAGACTTTATCTTTCCAAACTTGTCGTGCGTCACTTAGTCGCAATGCACGCGCCTGATACAACGCCATGTCCAGACCCAGACGCTGCTGATCCTCGGCACGCAACACCGACAATGGCGCCACCACCGGGCACTTGTTGATGTGAATGAGTTTGAGCGGCACCGGCAACTCGCCTTCGGCCAACTCGTCACGCCGGGTATACAGGCGCTGGCGCAATGTTTCGGCATCCAGGTCGAGCAGCCCCTGCGGATCCAGGTGCAGGTCACAGACGATCAACGCGTTCTTGTTGCGCGGATGCCAGGCCAGCGGCAGCACCACGCCGACATAGCTGCGAGCGGCCGAGAAACGACCGGAAACGTGCACCATCGGCTGCAACAGACGAATCTGGTCCATGACCTTCTGTTTGCTGCGCAACTGGAACAGCCAGTCATACAACTTCGGCTGCTTCTCGCGGATCAACCGGGCGAGGGCAATCGTGGCGCGCACGTCCGACAAGGCTTCGTGGGCATTGCCGTGATCGATGCCATTGGCGGCGGTGAGGCGTTCCAGCTTGAGCGTCACCTTGCCTTCGTCGTCGGTCGGCCACACCAGCCCGTCCGGGCGCAATGCGTAGGCGGCGCGCACCACATCGATCAGGTCCCAGCGACTGTTGCCGCCCTGCCATTCACGGGCATAGGGATCGAAAAAGTTGCGGTACAGACTGTAGCGGGTCATCTCGTCGTCGAAGCGCAGGGTGTTGTATCCCGCACCGCAAGTGCCAGGAGCTGCAAGCTGGGCATGGACCCGGGTCATGAAGTCGGCTTCGCTCAAGCCTTGCTCGGCGAGGCGGCTCGGAGTGATGCCGGTGATCGCGCATGCCGCCGGATGCGGCAGGATGTCTTCGCTGGGCTGACAGTAGAGATTGACCGGCGCGTCGATTTCGTTGAGTTCGTGATCGGTGCGGATCCCGGCCACCTGCAAGGGACGATCGCATCGGGGATTGATGCCGGTGGTTTCGTAGTCGTACCAGAAAATGGAAGTCACGGGCGGTTCCTGAACTGATGATCGGCAAAGTCTAGGCGTTCAAGCGTCGTCGCGGCCAGCACCGCATCATTCAGTCACCTTTGGTTGAAGAATGTGTATGACATAGTTATGTCGTTTCCCCCCGAGAGGCTGCTAGCATCGGACGCACTTGCATCCCGATCCGGCAACATCAGGTAGCCCATGCTCGAGACCACAGCAGCGCGAAGGAAAGCATCGCTGGCCCCGCCACTGGACACGCGGCACAAGGTCGAAACGCCGGAAGGCATCGACCTGCCGCTGCGCCCCGCCGGCCTGATGGTGCGCGCCGTGGCGTTCACCATCGATCTGGGGCTGCGCGGGCTGATCCTGGGGCTGCTTTTCATCTTACTGGCGCTGCTCGGCAAACTCGGCATAGGCCTCGGATCACTTCTGCTGTTCGGGGTGAGCTGGTGGTACATGGTGCTGTTTGAAGTGCTGCGTCAGGGCCGATCGCCGGGCAAGCAATGGATGGGCCTGCGGGTGGTGCACGACGATGGCACGCCGGTCGGCTGGTCAGCCTCCCTGTTGCGCAACCTGCTGCGTTTTGTCGACCTGATGCCGTTCGGCTATTTCCTCGGGGCGATCAGTTGCCTGCAACACCCGACCTTCAAACGCCTCGGCGACATCGCTGCCGGCACGCTGGTGATCTACAGCGAACGCCCGCTCCAGCGCCCGCAGTTGCCCGATGCCGAACCCCGCCGCTCGCCGATTCCGCTGACCCTGACTGAACAACGCGCCCTGCTCGCTTTCGCCGAACGCCAGGGGGAACTGTCGACGGCGCGGGTCAATGAACTCGCTGCATTGCTCGCTCAACCGCTGCACATCAGCGCGCCGAAAGCCGTTGGCGAACTTAACGGCATCGCTCGCGGCCTGTTGGGTCCGACATGAAGCAAAGCCTTTTCGAAACCCGCCACAAGGCCGAATGGGAGCGCTTCACCCTCGCCCTCGAACGTCTCGAACGAGGCAAGGACACGTCGCAGGTCGCAGAATTTCCCAAGGCCTATCGCCGAATCTGCCAGCATCTGGCGCTGGCGCAGGAACGTGGTTACAGCAGTTTTCTCGTCGACTCATTGCAACAGTTGGTGCTGCGCGGTCATCAACAGCTTTACCGTCATCGCCGGCAAACTGGTTCCAGCCTGCTGAGCTTCATCTTCGCCGGGTTCCCCCGGCTGGTTCGCGCGCAATGGCCTTTCGTGTTGGTTGCCGGGCTGCTGTTTCTCGGCAGCCTGGCCGGTTTCGGGGTACTGGTGTATCTGAATCCCGAATTGATCTACAACCTTATCCCCGCCGAGCAGGTGCGCGAGATGCAAGGCATGTACGATCCGGTCGCCGGCCACCTCGGGCGCTCGGCGGAGCGCGCCGCCAGTGAAAACTGGGTGATGTTCGGCTACTACATCATGCACAACATCGGCATCGCCTTTCAGACCTTTGCCAGCGGTTTGCTGCTGGGCCTGGGCAGCGCGTTCTTCCTGTTCTACAACGGTCTGACTATCGGCGCGGTGGCCGGGCATCTCACCGAGATCGGCTTTGGCCAGACTTTCTGGCCGTTCGTGATCGGCCACGGCGCATTTGAACTCAGCGCGATTGTCCTGGCCGGTGCAGCGGGGTTGAAACTGGGTTGGGCGCTGATAGCACCGGGACGCCTGACGCGCGGCGAGGCCTTGAGACATTCGGCGCGCCAGAGCGTACTGCTGATCTGTGGGGTCATGCTGTTTCTGTTGATCGCCGCGTTTATCGAGGCTTATTGGTCGTCACGCATCGGGGTTTCGCCGCAGACCAAATACCTGGTCGGCGCCGGGCTCTGGCTCGGCGTGGCGATCTACCTGCTGTTTGCCGGAAGGACCCGCCATGCGCCTGAGTGATGCAACTGTGGCAATCCGTCCGCGCACCACCTGGGAAGCCATGGATCTGGGCGTGCTCATGAGCCAGCAATATCGGCGCCTGCTGATGACCAGTTGGGCCATCGTCACCCTGCCACTGTTCGCGGTGCTCAGCCTGTTGTTGTGGGATTCACCGTCGCTCGCCGTGTTCATCTTCTGGTGGCTGAAACCGGCCTACGAACGCTTGCCGCTGTACATTCTTTCCAAAGCCCTGTTCGGCGAAACGCCCACCTTGAAACAGGCGTTACGACAATGGCCGCATCTGCTCAGACCGCAATTGCTGGCCAGCCTGACCTGGCGCCGCTTGAGTTTCAGTCGCAGTTTCCTGATGCCGGTGATGCAACTCGAAGGCCTGAACGGCAGCGCGCGCCAACAGCGTTTGCACGTGTTGCTGCAACGCAATGCCGGCGCGGCCCAGTGGCTGACAATCATCGGTGTCCATCTGGAAACGGCGCTGTGGATCGGTCTGATGGTGTTGTTCTACCTGCTTCTGCCGCAACAGGTCGAAACCGACTGGGACTGGCAAAGCCTGATCTTCGCCGCCGACTACGAATGGCGCTGGCTGGAGCATCTGACCAATGCATTCTATGCGCTGATCCTGGTGATCTGGGAACCGATATATATCGCCTGCGGGTTCAGCTTGTATCTGAACCGCCGCACCGTCCTCGAAGCCTGGGACATCGAACTGGTGTTCCGCCGTTTGCGCCAGCGTTTGAACAGCAGCGTGATCGGCTTGCTGCTGGTGGTGTGCCTGCTGCTGCCGGGAGTGCCCTCGGCATGGGCCGCCGAACCTGACACCGCGCCGGATGCACCGCGTCTCCTGAATCAGCCACTGACCAGCGAGGCGTCCCGCAACAGCATCAAGGCCTTGCTCGAACAACCGCCGTTCAAGAACAAGGAAACCGTCACCCGTTATCGCTTCGGCGAAGATCCCGCTGCTGACGAAAAACCCAACGAAGGCGAAGCACCGCAATGGTTGAAAACCCTGCTCGGCTGGCTCGACGGTCGGCATCTCGACGGGCTGGCCAAGGCGATTGAGGTGCTGCTCTGGAGCGCGGTGATCGCGGGGCTCGGCTGGCTGGTCTGGCGCTATCGGGATTTTCTGCAAGCGTTCGTCGGCCGCCGTCCGCGCCTGCCTGAACGGATCAAAAGGCCTCTGCCGCAACAGGCTTTCGGTCTGGATCTGCAAAAGGAAAGCCTGCCCGATGACATCGCCAGCCACGCGGAACAGCTCTGGCAAAACGAACCGCGCGCAGCATTGGGTCTGCTGTACCGGGCGCTGCTCAGTCATCTGCTGCACGACTTCAACCTGCCCCTGAAACCCGCCGACACCGAGAGCGAAGTGCTGGCGCGAATCGAACATTTGCAGCGTCCGGATCTGCTCGCCTACAGCCGTCATCTCACGGGCCACTGGCAGAATATGGCCTACGGGCACCGCGTACCGGCGGCGCATCTGCAACAGGAATTGTGTGAGGGCTGGCGCACCCTGTTCGGCCACGGAGCCGCCCGTTGAACCGGCGCGCACTCTGGCTGATCGGCGCGCTGATCGTCGCCCTGTTCGGCGCATTGGGCGTTTATCTGTACCTCAAGGCCACGCCTTACCAGGCCGAGGTCGATCACGGCCCTTCCCCCGCCGCACAAGCCAATCCTTATCTGGCGGCGGAGATGTTTCTACGCAGTCACGGGATAACCGTCAGCCATGCCGAAAGCCTTGCCGTGTTACCCGAGATCGACCCTCGCCGACACACGCTGCTGCTGTTCAACGACCGTTCAAAAATGACCCCGCGTCAGGTCGATCAGGTCTTGAACTGGGCCCGGGCCGGCGGGCGACTGGTATTCGTTGCCGAGTCGCTGTGGGATGAAAAGACCGGCCAGAGCAATGACCTGCTGCTCGACCGTGTGCAACTGCATCAGTCCCTGAGCAAGGATCTGAAAGACCCGCCACCGGATGCCAACGACGATCCCTGGCCCAACCTGACCAAGCTCTATCTGGAAGACGAAGACGCCCCGGCCTACGCCGGGTTCGACACCGCGTTCCACCTCGACGACCCGAAAAACCTCGCCCAGGCCTGGGCCAACAGCGCTCGGGCCACGCACATGATGCAACTGCCCTACGGCGTCGGCACGATCACTGTGGTCACCGATGCCGATCTGTGGAAAACCCCGGCCATCGCACAACACGACAATGCCTGGCTGCTCTGGTACCTGAGCGCCGACACCGCCGTGACGCTGCTGTACAACACCGAACATGACGGTCTGCTGACGTTGCTCTGGCGCTATTTCCCGCAAGCCCTTGTGGCCCTGCTCGCATTGATCGGACTATGGCTTTGGCATGTCGGCGTGCGTCACGGCCCGGTGCAGGCCCCTACCCCGAGCGGTCGTCGTCAGTTGATGGAACACCTGCGCGCCAGTGCCGATTTCATCCTGCGCCACAACGGCCAACAGGCCTTGCTGCAAGCCTTGCAGCAGGACGTCCTGCGCCGCGCCCGCCATCGTCACCCCGGTTTCGACCAGTTGAACGTCGCCGAACAATGGCTGGCCCTGTCACGCCTGACCCGCCAACCGACCCGTGCCATCAGCCAGGCCCTGAGCCCGGCACCGAAACGACGCCTGTCCAGCGCCGAATTCTGCCGTCAGGTCGCCCACCTGCAAGCCTTGAGGAACTCGCTATGACCGAACACATCGAACCCGGCTCGCCCAGCCACGCGGCCCAGCAACGTCACCGAGCCAGTCAGCTGGCGCAAGCGGTACGCGGTGAATTGCAGAAGGCGTTGATCGGCCAAAACCCGGTGATCGACGACGTACTGACCGCACTGATCGCCGGCGGCCACGTGCTGCTCGAAGGCGTTCCCGGCCTCGGCAAAACCTTGTTGGTGCGCGCCCTGGCGAAGTGCTTCGGCGGCGAGTTCGCCCGCATCCAGTTCACCCCGGACCTGATGCCCAGCGACGTGACCGGCCACGCGGTCTACGACCTGCAGACCGAGCAGTTCAAACTGCGCAAAGGCCCGCTGTTCACCAACCTTCTGCTGGCTGACGAGATCAACCGCGCCCCGGCCAAGACGCAAGCCGCTCTGCTCGAAGCGATGCAGGAACGTCAGGTGACCCTCGAAGGCCGGGCTCTGCCGATTGCACAGCCGTTTATGGTGCTCGCCACGCAGAACCCGATTGAACAGGAAGGCACTTACCCGTTACCGGAAGCGGAGCTTGATCGCTTCATGCTCAAGGTACGGATGGATTACCCCGACGCCGATCAGGAGCTGGACATGGTGCGCCAGGTCAGCCGCTCGACCCGCGCCGACATGCTCGATGTGCAACCGCTGCGCACCGTGTTGCAGGCCAAGGACGTGCAAGCCCTGCAACGCATCGCCAGCGATCTGCCGCTGGACGATCAGGTCCTCGATTACGCCGTGCGTCTCGCCCGCAGCACCCGCACCTGGCCAGGCTTGAGCCTCGGCGCCGGACCACGTGCCTCCATTGCACTGGTACGCTGCGCCCGCGCCCGAGCCTTGTTGCGCGGCGGCGAGTTCGTGATTCCCGACGACATCAAAGGTTGCGCACTGGCCGTGCTGCGCCACCGCGTGCGCCTCGCGCCGGAGCTGGACATCGAAGGACTGCAAGTCGATCAGGTGCTCCAGCAACTGCTTGACCAGATCCCGGCGCCGCGCCTGTGAAACCCTCGCGCCTGTTGTTGATCTGGCTGGCGATCCTGCTGGCCATCGGCATAGTGCTGGGCACGTTGCAGGCGCTGGACGTCGAGGTGCCATCGAGCCTGTTGTCGATCAACTGGGGATTGCTGCTGGCGCTGTTTGCTCTGAGCCTGCTGGACGCGCTGCGCCTCAGGCGCCTGCCCTCGCCCCGCGTGCAACGACAGATGCCCGGCAGCCTGGCATTAGGTCGCTGGAGCGAAGTGCGGCTGGAGGTAGAACATGATTTCGACCAACCACTGGCCATTCAGATCTTCGATCACGTACCCGATGGCCTGAGTTTCGAAAACCTGCCACTCGACACCGAGCTACAACCCGGCCAGCGCAGCCTGATCGGCTATCGCCTGCGCCCGCTCAAACGCGGCCACTTCACCTTCGACACCTGCGAACTCAACCTGCCAAGCCCCTTCGGCCTGTGGTCCGGCAAACGCCTGCTGAACATCACCGACCACACCCGCGTCTACCCCGACTTTGCCCGCCTCTACGGCGGCCAGTTGCTGGCGGTCGACAACTGGCTCAGGCAGCTCGGCGTGCGCCAGCGCCAACGCCGTGGCCAGGGCATGGAATTCCATCAACTGCGCGAATTTCGCGAAGGCGACAGCCTGCGCCAGATCGACTGGAAAGCCACCGCCCGCCACCGCACACCGATTGCCCGGGAATACGAGGACGAACGGGATCAGCAGATCATCTTCATGCTCGATTGCGGACGGCAGATGCGCAATCAGGACGGCGAGCTGTCGCATTTTGATCATGCGTTGAATGCTTGTCTGTTGTTGAGTTATGTGGCGTTACGGCAGGGGGATGCAGTGGGGTTGGTGACCTTTGCCAGTGATCAGCCGCGATACATCGCACCGGCCAAAGGGATGGGACAGCTCAAAGTGTTGCTTAACACTGTTTATGATCTCGACAGCACGCAACGTCCCGCTGATTATCTGGCCGCGGTGAATCACTTGCTGGCCAGACAAAAGCGTCGGGCGTTGGCGATCTTAGTCACCAATTTGCGCGACGACACTAATGAAGAAATGCTGACCTCAGTCAAACATCTGAATCAGCAACATCGGGTGCTGGTGGCCAGCCTGCGTGAGGAGATACTCGAGGGATTATGCCTTATGTCGGTGCAAACATCGCCCGGAGCACTGGCCTATTGCGAAACAGTGGGGTATTTAAATGCGCGGGCCGACCTTCATGAGCGACTGATTACCATAGGAACCCCGGTACTGGACTCCCGCGCCTGTGGTTTGGGGGCTGAGTTGGTGACACGGTATTTGGAATTGAAGAAGGCGGGGGTTTTATAAGACGAAAAAAAGACGCCTTTTCTCATTGAAAAAGCGCCGACTGCTAATGGAATCCGCAAGCAAACATCAGACAATTGTGCCGTTATATAGATTTAGAATACGAAGATCAAGAAAGTCACTATTGCTTCTTCTATTACTTTGCCCAGCAGAGTTAGTGAACATCGAAGGCGGGTTATTACCGTAATACACTGGAACATTAGATGCAGGAACATTCAAGTATATGGAGGTAGCGCGAATATAAATTTGATAGTACGGATTATCTGTATCTGGCCATACATAATGAGGCCCCGTAAACCACTTCTCAGCGCTCACCCAGTTATGCGCGAGCTTCATTGTAAGTGGCAAAGACGTCAAACCGGACTCAACCACTGCCAACTGCAAGGAAAACGATCCATTCAAAACAGTATTAAAACAATTAAGTTCCCACGTAGCTCCCTCCTGCGTCAGCCGTTGCTCGGTCACCACCGAAGGTCTGAATACCACCCCCAAACCTTCTCCGGTCAACAACAATTTTACGTTGGCATTAAGAAAATTACTGGAAGGTTTTGGTCGAACGGTTAACGTATGCTTTGCACCATGACAGGGATAGGCATTACCTTCATCAAAAGCAGCCGCGAAAAAGTCAAATTTAACATCCACTTCTTTAGCGAAATCAATGACTGTTCCCGCTATCGGTTGCGAGTCAGGCGTGCCTTCATAAAACAAAGGCATCTGAAAATTCAGTTTGAAAGGGCCGTTTGAGGCTTTGTCTGTAGAAAGAGTCCAACTCAGGGATCTGGTTCCCTCATCCAACAATAGCAGCGCCTCAAAAGGCGGATCACTGACCAGACCTGCTAAATCTTCACCCGGCATAGGTACCAGACAAACAGCAGATCGCGAGTCGCCGATCAAGTAACTTTTTTCATAGTCCAACGTCAGAGTACAAGACTGCCCAGCCGCCATAAGCAAATTAACTGCTGACCAATCTTGTACCTCACCATTGACGCGAATAGTAAACTCTCTCTGCCACACAGCATTATAAATATGTCCCTCCAAGGGAGGGGACGCCGGCATTCCAATAAACTCAGGCATGCTCAGCTGTAACTTAAACGGAGCGCTACTTGCGTCCGGCAATGATGAAATCTTCCAACTGATAGAGTTAGTCCCAACTGCTATCGGAACCAATTCTCCCAACGGCTTGTCACTCACCAAGCCGTCGACGCCTGCGCCGGGACTGAACTGCAAAGCTACAGATGCGCCCCTCAGGCCAACTAATGAGCTTCCTTCATAGTTCAGCGTAAGTTTGCAAATCCCTCCTTCCACTACAGGCAAATAAATGTTATCAACATCTACTGACTCATCATTCACAAGCAGAGTAAACTCTCGCCGCCATACGTCATTTAATACAGTGCCCGGCAAGGACTGTGACAGTGGCACCTCGGGAAGCTCAGACATGCTCAACTGCAATTCAAAAGAAGAGTTACGAGCATCAGGATTTGACGAGATATTCCAACTGATAGATTTCGTCCCAACTGCCATCGGAACCAATTCTCCCAACGGCCTGTCACTCACCAAACCGTCGACGCCTGCGCCGGGTTTGAACTGCAAAGCTACAGCCGCGCCCCTCAGACCAACTAATGAGCTTCCTTCATAGTTCAGCGTCAGTTTGCAAATTCCACCTTCCACTACAGGCAAGAAAATGTTATCAAAACCTACTAATTCATCATTCACAAAGAGAGTAAACTCCCGCAACCACACGTCATTCAATATAGTACCCGACAAGGATTGTGAGACTGGCATTCCAGGAAACTTAGGCATATAAAACTGCAATCTAAAGGTCGCGCTATCTGCCTTAGCATCCGAAATGAGATCCCAGCTAATAGAATCACGCCCAACCTCCATGGGAACCAACTCTCCGAACGGCTTATCAGCATGCAAGCCGTCCACTTTCCCCTCGGGGGCGAAGTCCAAAAGCACATGGGCTTCCGGTGACCCGGGCGGAGGACTTTCAGGATATTTAAGCGTCAGCTTGCAAGTGCCACGCTCTACGACAGGCAAATACGCTTCAGCCCAACTTACTTCTTTTTCATTCACAAGAAGTTGAAAATCTGTCAACCACGACAAATCAAATATCTGAATCGGAAACGGTGGAGAATCCCCTGCAACCGAATAATTCGGCAATCTGAAAAACACAACAACTGGACCACTAAAATCACGAGGTGCAGTAATAACCCAGCTCAGTTCCGTGGTCCCTGTCGCCATCTCGATCAACTGCCCCGGCGGAGGCGAAATTTTGAGACCTGGCACAGCAGCCTGCAAATCTACAGCAATCACACCCTGCGATGTACCAATCAAACTACTGTACTTGTACTCCAATGTTATTGTAGTGATTGCACCCGCAGCCAAATTCAACTTAAAAGTTGGCCAATCTTCAACTTTCTCTCCATCAACGGAAGGCCTGAAGTTCTGCAACCACGTAGTCGATAAATTATAATTACTGGACATTTTCACCACTCCCCTTGCAAACCGTTAATTAACACCGGGATAGTCAACCGTAACAATTTCGATACAACACCCACAACTAATTATTGAAAAAACTCAAACTAACGAAGCCTCAATCGATAACGGACACCACACTGCAATTCAGATATTGGCCAAGCCTGTAAACTCAATATGTTTATACTGCCCCCCGCCCATCCCTCCTTGCACAGTTGCAATCAATAATTCACTAATAAAACCCAGCACCATAAACTGCACTTGTGACTTGCCAGCGGCATCTGTGAATGTAGGGGGTATTATCAAATCGCCAAACGCCCAATCAACTTTCACGTCACGCAGCGGCTTGCCATCCAATGCGGATACCACCGTTATGTTTCCTACAACATTTTGTCCTGGCGAAACATGAGAGTTCGGCGTGGTTAGCGACTCGATGAGTCGTGGATCTAGCATGGTATAGGGGAGCGTTACCGAGTCAGAAAACTCGCCTTGGCCAACCGTTGCTTTCAATTCGCCCGGCCCCGGTACGTCCGGGATGAAACTTATCGTTGCCTTGCCGTAATAATCAGTGTCAGAAGTCGACTTCACCCGCCCCGCACCGGACCAGCCAACTGACGCCCCCACTACGGGTCTAGCGCTGATGGACGAATTCACCACCACCTCTGCCTTGAACACTTGCCCCCAAAAAAGCGTGTTAGTTACACGGCTGGCCGGGGCAAATTTCAGCAGTTGCTCGCTCGACCCCACGGACATGTGAATCGGCGGCGACAGACGTGCAAGTCGCTCGGCACCCAGGCGAAATGTGCAGCTGCCGTCCCTGAGATCACTTACAGAAAACGGGTAACGCAAATTTCCGTGGAATGCTTGCGCCAATCCGAGGATGTTGGGCGTGGCAAAAACGAACCCCAACTTACTGGGCGCGTTCCCGCCCATGCCCAGTGTCAAATGGCGTCCAATCAACGCATTGCCTGCGGGTGCCGACACTTCCAGGGAGTGCTGGGCCTTGCGACGCGGGAAGTAGGTTTGTTTTCCGACAGGAACGGTGGTCAGTCCGTCCATACTGCTGCGAACCTCATCCCAGGGGTCGCTGGGCAAAGCGGTGGCCGATGTCGAGAGGGATTCTTTGAAGTCATCAAAAGGACTGACGACTGAACTAGTGACTCTGTGCTCGCCCGGCGCTTTCGGGATATAGGCAAAACCGCTCACACCCTCGGCATCGGTCTTGACTTCTATGGGTGTGCCTTCGGCCTCCCAAATGACGGGCGCGCCCGCAACCGGCTTGCCGGTGAAATGAGACACCACCCACGCCCAGATCCAGGCCGTGTCCAGCCCGATGACCGGATCCACTGCCGGATCGCGCAGTCTGATCAAGCGGAGCTTGTTGTGATCCAGCTTCATGGGCGTGGCGACAGCGACGAAATTCAGCTCAGGCACAGACACGGTCAAATTGAACAGGCCGGCCACAGCAGCAGTGAAGTCCAGAGCCCACTGCACCCCGCTGGCGTTCAGTCGATGAGGCTGATCCGGCGCCGGTTTTATCGAAGCGCCCAACTGGTCGGGAGACGTGCCCGTCCACTTCAACCATATATTCAGCCCCAGCAGAGGACTGAGCGCATAGGGCAGTACGTTGAACGAATGAACCGCACCCAGACACGGATCAAACTGTTGGCCGCTCAGTAGTCGAGGAACCTGATCGAGTGACAGACTCAGTTCCTCCTTGAGATCAACGTGCATCAAACGTCCGGAAAGCTCCCGCACTGTTGGCTCGCCCTCAAGACCAAATTCGACCTGGAACTGCCTGCTTAGACTGCTGGCTGCCTCAGAGGCAAAGGTCCACTCCACTCCCTCTGCCACCAAAGTCTTTGACGTACCCAAATCGCTGATGGCAAGCCCGATATCGGGATCCCCACCGCGCCAGTTCACACTGATGTTTCTCCCGATCCAGGCGCTACCCGCGTTCGGCAAGACTTTCAAGGCATGTGTCTGTCCCCGGCGGCAAAGTACTCCAAGCATGTTGTGCTGTACTTCAACACCATCGAGTAAAAATGTGACCTCGCTCTTCCACGGACTGGTCGCGATCGCGGATATGAAGAACGTATGTTCAATCGGCATCGCATCCGGGTGCGCCTGGATATGTACGACGATTACATGATCGCCGGCACTGGTCGGTTGATACGTAATGCTGGTCCAGCCGCCAGCACCCGTCGTCGAGTGAACAATGGTTCCGTCCGGCAACATCCACTTTGCCAAGGCTCCCAGCACCGGATCACCGTTGCCGGACGTCACCTTGTGCAAAACCTCGACCTGAACGGTCGCACTTTCCTGTTCATCAACGACGCACGTTTTGTCCGCTTCAAGCACCCGGCCAATTTCGAGCTCGTTGCGTGCCAGGCGCATGGCTTTGTCTGCAGACGGCAGGAGCAATTTCGAGCAGGTCAAATTCAATTGGAATCTGCCGTCCAGTTCATCCCCGTTCGCCATCTTCCAAAGCAATTCAAGGCTTGGCGTTACCGGCACTTCTTCATCGATCTGTGGATTAACATCGACCTCAAGCTGCTCCTGGGAATCGCCCTTCCACCCGAGCGACAAATCGGTTTCCACAAGGACCGCCGGCACGGTTATCCGCAGATCATAATCCGCCCCCCGATTCGGCCACCCCGTCTTCAATGCCCAAGGCTCTGACTTGTCAGCGACAACCGCCATGACCTCGGCCCACGGATCCGTCGCCAGCACCTTCACTTCGAGGTTCTGCGTGACAACGCCCGACGTGTAGTAAAGACTCGGAACCGAGGCGACGATATTGAAGACTCCCGCAGCGTCTGGCCGGTAATCCAGGTACGCCCAGCCATTGGCATCGGTGGTCACATTGACCTGGATCGAACTCCCGGCGACAGTCCAGGTAACCGGCACCCCCTCAAGCGTCTGCCCTGTGTAAAACGAGGCCGCTTGCACGCCCAACCGGACGCTTTGATTGAGCGCAAGTACCGGGAAATACGCCGGATGCAGCACATCAAGAAAATCCAGCCGGTGATGCCACAGCGATGCCTGTAACTCATAGGGATCGGCGTGGTACTGGTTCCACAACGTCAGCGTCATCGGGTGGGGCGCAGACAGGCTGAGTGCCGGGCAGCTCAGTGTCCGGCCCTCGTGCAGCGGGTGATCGATCGACGCATCGGGATAGGCGACAACGGCTCCATCAGGATTGCTGCCGAACTCGAGAGAGTACGCGGTGCGCTCCCAGATATTGCCCTCTTCTACCTGAAAACCGAGCGTATGCGTTTCGGTGTTTTCCGCACCGAGGCAGAGCGGCACCAGAGATGCCGGTGAATGGGATTGCCCATCAAGCACGAACTCCTTCAGCTTCAAAGGTCCCAGGTGCAACTCGATAACGACGCCACTGAGATAAACCAGCAAATGATAGTCATCAGGGCTGCTCGGCGGGCTGGTCAAACTGAATGTCAGAATATCCTCGGCGCTGAACGTCGAGGGCAGGACGACTTCGTACTCAACTGGAACAAAGTCCAATGGCTGCCCTGTATTGCGCTGGTTACCGGGGGGAATTTGAATGTCTACGGGTGCCATGTTTGCACTGGCGAGGCGTACCAACGCGATGCCCTCATGGCGCGACTCGCACAGAAACTTCAGAACGTATCGCGCCGCTTGGCCCGGGGTTATTGGTGCGACGATCTCCTGGCTGATCGATGCCCCATAACCGGCCGCCAGCGTGTTGATCGGCGTGCCGTTGTACATCTGTGAGGAAACAGTAATCCACGGACTGTTTCTCGGATACCGAGTCCAGTTGGTCAAGATCAACTCGAATGAACCGTTAATCACCAGATTCTGGTTGGCGAGAACGCCTTGATTACTCATGGTTGCTCGCTCCTTTGCGCTTTTTGTTTTTCTCCAGTGTCTCGGCAATCGTCACCATGTCCTCGACCTGGCGCGTAAAGGTCGGCTCACCGGGCCTGGCGGTAAAACAGATCTCCACGATGATGTCCGTCAGCGAGGCCAGCGTGCCACGCTGCGGTTCTTTCAACGGCCAAGGGAAGTTCAACTGCCAACAGGAAACCGCGCCGGTGTTTTCGAACGGATTGAGCAAGCCTTCGTCAGGTTTGCTGGCGGTCAGACCGTTGTCGGACAGCCCGGAGGACAAGGCGATCCGCTGACCGGAAAGCAAGTTGATCAACACATCCGGGGGGGCCACGTGGTTTGCCGGATCGTGCAAATAAACAACCGATTGTGCCGTTGCCCTGGTGGCGATTCTGCTGTTGATCTGGACCAGGGAAGCACGCACATCCTCGTACGGGCCATTGACCGCAGGCAAACTGACTGAGACCGAGCTGATCTGCCGGCAGTAATGCCCCGGATGGTCACGATCGAACAGCAACTGGGTCAGGCAGAAATCCAGTGTTCCTTTGTCCCGTAACTGCGCCAGTGCTTGCGTCCAGCTGTGAAGGCCGAGTTGGGGCGCAACGGGGTCATCGAACAAGCGACGCAGGGATACGGTTTTGCGCAGCTCCAGCCGTCGCTGGTGCTGCTGCATATAGTCGCGCTCAAGGTTCAGCAGCCACATCCGCAGATGCTCACCGGAGGTCAGGCCATTGCGATTATCCAGCCAGACCCCGGGTAACGGGCGGACCGTATCGTAATCACCGGTATCGGCATTCAGCGAGGCCTGCGCACTGAGGCAAAGGCTCACTACCGTATCGTGTGCCTGATAGTGCAGCGCACTGAGCTGGCCCAGCATCCATCGAAACAGCTCGGAATTGGTCGCTCGTTGTTTGAGGAAGTTGTAAACCGTCAAGGTATGGCTATTGGCGAGCCGGGTTTGCACCAGACTGGTCTGCGCTGCGAGCAGAGACTGCCGCTGTGCGCTGATCTGTGCATCCAGCGCGCGGACTTCTGCCTGCGCCTGATTACGTTGCAGGCCCCAATCGGCACGCCGGCGGCGGTAAGCTTCGGTGGTTGCCAGTTTATCGGCCTCCATCTGCTCGACCGAGGAAGCAACGCTCATTCCGAACACCACTGCATCGGTGATTTTATCCAGCCTGTGCCCACCATTCGCCAGACCAAAAATATTAGGTACTGCGGCGAGCAATGCGCCAGCCGGTTTGATGCTGGACGCAATCAATGAATACAATTTGGCCGACTGGATCTTGTCCATGACCTCGTATTCAGCAGTCGATATGTGCTCGTCATAGCGTTGCGCATAGGCGTCAGCGCGCTCTTGCGCCACGGCTTTGCTCTGCTCCAGCGCTGTGACCTGCAAGTGCAACTGCTCGATGGTCTGCTCCTGCACTGCGCGTGCGTAGTCGCCCAGCTCCACCATCTGCCGTTGTTGTATTTCCTGCAGCTCTGCCTGATCCCCGCGTTCGCGCAAGCTCAGCACCTGCGCGCCGAACTCCGAGAGCATCTGCGCCGCGCGCAACGCGACTTCGAACGAGATACGCCAGCGAAAGGCGTTGACCTTGAGGCGCCCACCCATTGGCCGGGGCGCGCCACCACTTCCGGCTGCCAGATCGCGCATCATCTGATTAGGATCGGTGGGCGGACTGAACAAATCAATGAGCATCGACACCCCGTCAATGTTGCGGTTGTTGCGCAAGTTATTCAGTCGCGCGTCAGGCAAGGCAAACAAACCGAGCAGATCTTCATTGAGGGGATTGATGAACAAGTCGGAGCCGAGTAACCCCGACCGCGCATCGGCATCGGTGGCGACAGGAAAATCCTTGAGGCTGAACGCCAATGTTTTTTCGAATGCCTCAAGCCTGGATCGCGACTCGCTGACAGCCAACAGATTGCCGAGCTTGATCGGCGTCCAACGGTTAACGGCGCGAACCGAAGGTGGCTTACCCAGCATTGACTGCGCTCGGGTGTAGCACAGCTTGGCTGCCACCAGACTGTCGCGCGTCAATTGGCGATAGTGCCAATCACCTTGGACGATCAGGGTCCGGACGTACTCGCAGAACATCAGAATCCGATAGTGCCTGGGTGCTGCATAGCAGATGGAATCCACATCGCCCGGATTCAGGGCTTCATATCCCGGGTTGCCCTTGTCCCGGTTCAACGGCCGGCACCGCCAGTACGCGGGTCGCTCATCCTCTTCAGGAGGGACCTGCGGCTTGTCCGCCGGCGCCTGTGGATCAAACACGTACTTGAACCATCCATACACTTCATCAAAACGCTGCTCATCGCGCAGGCGGGTGGCGACAAGATGCGGCAGGTGAAAAAACAGCTCCCAGAAATTCCGGCCGTTCGCGCTGTCGAATGCGCCGTTGATCTCCTTGAATTCCGCCGGGCCGGATTGAGGGCCTGGCTCTTCAAGGAACTGAGTGGACCAGTCCAGCAGGAAATCGACGGACCTGCTGGCGCGCTGCACGAGCTCGGGGCTGAACAAGGTATTGAGCCGGGTGCCCCACAGAACAAGGTGCGCCTGGTTGAGCGATAAGAATTGCGCCGCATTCTGAGTGTTCTTGAGCAGGGTCGGAACTCGAAAATCCGTCAGATCCTTGACCCGCACCTCGAAGCGTTTCAGCCCTTGGGCTGCACTGCCAAATGTGAAAACAGCTGGCTGAGTCCAGCTTCCTGCCTTGCGAGTAAGTTGCTTGGAGACGGTGCTCCAGCCGCCTGTCACCGGGTAGTCATCGGTCAGTGGAAGCCCGTCACCTGGAAGGGCGCCCTCCATGTTCAATGTCAGGGAAACGTTGCCTCCGGCAAGCCCGGTCACCCAGCAATAGCCTTGAACAAACAACACATCCTGATCGCCTACGCGATGGGCTGTGGCATGCAGCCCAAGAAACCTCGGCAGAGCGCCGGGTGTTTGATCACTGGCAACCACCGTCGGCTGATTCATCAGCGGATGCTGAACCATGGCGGCGTCCGCAAAGCGATGCTCAGCCGCCGACGTCAGCCAGGCGCCATCGTCATGGGGCATGTCACGCAGAAATACATCCCGGACGGTGAGGACATTCACGGAGCCGGATTTACCATTGGTCAGCAATACTCCGAGTTTGCCTTTGGGATTCTGATAATCCTTCCACACCGTTGCGATCAGCCGGGCGCCGATAGGTTGAGTTTTTTTCGGGAATTCCTCGATAAACAAAGTAGTCGGTGGCGACCACTGATCGTTCTGGCGCTTGAACGCCACGAAGATTTCCAGTCTGTCGGGTAGAAACTCTTCCTCGTGATCCACCCGGTCGCGCCACGCAGCCCACACGATGCACAGCTGCTCATTCCACAGCACCGGACGCATATCCACCACCTGTACGCCAGTCGGAATATCCAAGGGCAGCCATTCGCTCCACGCCGCCGGGTTCATGACTTCCTCAGTGGCACCCAGTTCAACGTCAGCCATGCGCCAGAAGTATTGGCGCGGATCGCTGCGTGTTCGGCCGAGCAAATAATAAACCGTCGATTCCGGCAGCCCCTCGGCCATGCAACCGCTGACCACGTCCAGATTGCAAATTTTCTCGAACGATTCCAGATAGGCCTGCAGCGCCGCCTGCACACTGTCTGGGGTAAGGCGTGTCTGGTTCAAATCGTTTTGCAGGGTCTTGAACAGGCTGGTCGTGCCCTGGCGCACCGAGGGCTGGACAAAGTTTTCCGGATAGGTCTGGAGCATCTTCAACGACGCCCAGTCCGGATAATTACTGGTATATCTCCACGCTTGCAGATCTTTCCTGTCGAATTCTTTAGCCTCAAAGCCAGGCTCACGCTTGGTATATACAGCACTGATGTACTGCTGCGCACAGCTCACCGCCTCGGCAACCGGGGAGCTTTGCACCGCGTAGCTATCCTGCCCATCCAGCCGCAATACCTCGGACAGATCTTGCGGTGTTGCCACAGACTCGTACTTCTTGACGTTGTCTGTACGGATTTTTCCGATGGCATAAGCAAGCAACGCACGCTGACGCTTTTCCTGCAGCCCGCCGATGTTGTCGATCGTTGCCATGATTCTTGCTCCTGGAGCATTAGACGAAAGTGCACGTCTGGCGAGCGACCAGGCTCACACCGGCGGCAGGAACGTGATGGGGCCGAGTAGAAGGTTTTTATTACTGGACTGGCTGCGCACTTCAAACACGAACGTTCCGCCTTCGGGTGCATGGACAAATACTTGTGTCAGGCCTTGCTGATCGGTAGACACGTCTGCGGCTGGCCGGATAACGATCGGCTTGGTTTCATGCCCAGGGAGAGCTTGGGCGAACCAATTGACGAGTTGGTTTGGCCCGCGGTTCTTGTAACCGTCCCGCAGCTCGGCAAACAACTGCACTTCTGCGCCTGCGGGTACGCTGTCCAGAGGTAGGGTCGAGGCCGACGGGCCAGGGAAAAACAGCGTGTCCGGGTCAGGAACAACCTGTATTTCAAGCGCATCAAGCGGTTGGAACAGATTCAGCCAATAGGTCGGCGTTTCGCTGCCCAGTACCTTGCCTGGAATGAACTCGGCTTCGAGCACACCGTTTTCATCGGTTTTCAAGGTCTCGATGGTGCCGAGAGTGGCTTGCCAGAAAACCTGGACACCTTTCAACGGCGATCCTCCGGCATCCGTGAGCGTCACCGTGTAAATGGCTTTCGCGCCTGGTTTGTTTGCCACGACGGTACTGTTGTCCACGGTGCATGTGCGAACAATCAGTTGCTCTGTTTCTCCGGGAGGCTGCCGATCCAGTACGCGCGTCTCGGACTGGCTCAGCAGGGCAAGCTCGGCGGCGGTAGCGTAGGCTGCCTTGTCAATGCTCGCAGGCAACTTGCCCAGCCGAAAAATCGTCTGGGCATCCATACCGCTGTGCTCCGCCAGTGTGCGAATACGCATCAACAGATCCAGCTGACGCAGGGTTTTCAAGATCTTTTTGTCGGACGGATCGATGTGATGGACGCACTCGCGCACCTGTGCAACGCTCCATTGGAAAAAAACCGCCAGCAGGATGTAGCCTGCCTCTTGGGCCAGCCACAACGAATCGCCGGCGATATCGGCTGGCAGCTGATCGACGGTACGCAGGTAGGCCAGCAGCTTTTCCTCCGGCTGATCGCTCATCTCTAACGCTCGGCCGAACACCGTCAGGTCATACAGCGTCCTCATCGAGAACTGATACTTGTCCAACTGGCCGAGCCAGGCTCTGTAACCGTAATCCAGATACTCGCGCACCACTGCGGCACTCAGGCGCAGTTGTGTCACGACCTCGCCAAGGCGTTGCACATTGGCCAACCTGCCGAGCAGGGGATTGTCGACAACACGCGTGCGTCGACCATTCTGGGCACTCGTGCCAGCGTGGGCGGTGATTTCGCGCAACAGTAGATAGACCGTCGTGTTAGCCCAGGCAAGTACGACCATTGCGCGCTCGGAGTCCAGACCGGTGAATACCGCCAATGCCTCCTTGACCACCGAGGTTTGTGCCTCTCTGGCTTGCAGCAGAACACCGAGCATTTTTTCTACGATGGAGGCTCGCACTTCGTCGGCCATCGCCGGGAGCCCATCCAGCACTGCCTGGTTGAGCTTCGCGCGTGCTTCCCTCAGGTATTCCGCTTCATTGCCGCCGAGGGGGCGGACCAAACCAGAGTGATCAGCCACCGAGTTCAGAAAATCGAGCCAGTTGCCTGCTGGAACTGACGGAACATCGGCCGCCAGGAATCCGGCATTAGTCAGGCGAGCCGCCGGCAGCAGACTGATCACCTTGTCGAACAGTTGCAGTTGCGTCTCGGAGGCGACGCCACTCACCTGCGGCTGCGCCACCATCTGCAGCATGCTCAGCACCGGCAACTGCCGATCCTTGCACCAGCGAACGCAGTCATGCACGGCATAGATGATGTGCAACACATCCGGCGCTTCGCCGGGTTTACCATGAATTTGAGGCACCCCCGCCAGCCCGTTGAGCCATTTATCGTCGCCTCCCAACAAGGTCAGCATCAGGACCAGCTCGATCGGTGTGATGCTCAACAAGCGCGCCAGCTTCACCAACCGGTAAAAGGCTGTAACCACCGCCGGCGTGCGCTTCAGGTTGTCGTCATCTCCTTGAGCATTGACGATGGCGAGGGCCAGGTATCCATATGTCAGCCGATCGATCTGCAGACCATTGCACAACTGGATGGCGGTCAGATCGCTGCTACCCACTGCGGGAATCGCGGTAAAGCTGGCACCGTCGAGCACCAAGGGCTGACGATAGTCGCCGTCTGCATTGAAGACCCGATCAAACAGCGAGAGCTCGTCGCCGACGCCGTAGACCGACATTTCGTGGATGAAAGCGGCGAAATCCATCGCTGTACAGCCGTAGTTCTCACGCATTAGCTGGAACAGTCCCAGCGCATGCACCACGTTGTCGGTGATCCACCACTTGCCTGGCGCTAGCCCGCCCTGCTCTTCCGCGCGGATCGCGGCGACCAGTAATGAGTCCACCTCAAAACTGCGCAGGCCGAACCATTTGTCGAGGCGTATCTTGCGGTTCAGTCGGTCGAAGCGTTCAAAGTCTGTGTCGGTAGCTAGCGACTCGGGCTTGATTGTCAGTTTTTGCAAACCATCACTCCCCTCGGTGATACCAACCGGAGGACTCGCTCCCGCATTGATGTAAGCCGATCCGAAGCGATTGCTGTCCAGATCTTCTGGCGGATCTTCAGCGAACTTCACATTCACGGAACGCCGCGGTGCGGAAGCTTGAATCGATAAAAGCGCTTCGATACCGGTGGGGTCCAGGCCGGTCTGCTCGCCGAATGTCGGCACTTCATTGAGAGTCTTGTAACCGTCGACGCCTTCGCAACCGTAGTTTTCGTCAAAGAATGCTTTCCGGGCTGCATGGGCCACCCGAGTCTCGGTCAACAAGGTTCTCTGGTACGGCCCAAGACGTGAAGAGTGGGCCAAGGCGCGACCGGCGTTCGCATCCCAGGCCTTTGGTTGCAAAAAATAGGGAGACAGCAAATCGACCGTGAACGCAAAGTTGCCTACCGACATGCCCAGATGTTCTGCAACCCCATCGAGGGTGCTCCAATGCTGAAACCAGGGCAGGTCATTGGGGTAGCGCGCCGTCAGCAAGGCTTCCACCAAGTCTGTCAGCGTCCCATGTTTTTTGATGAACGCTTCCAGCGCGTTGTTGATGATTTCGACGGCGGATACCGGCTGGAAAACCGCGTTGGCGTCGACCACCAGTTCATTCAAGTCACTGCGCCGTTCGTGCAGCTTGTACTTCGTTGCAATTTCGCCGACGGGCTCTATACGCTTGCTGATCCACTGGAACAACTCCACCAGATAAGCGACCGGCCCCCAAACACTCTCTAGCGCATTCGGCGGGCAAGACCCGATGAAGTTGGGCTTGAACAACGTTTCGAACGTGGGCCCGTCAACCAGCGAGTTCACCGCGTTCGATGCTGTTTTTTTCAACGCTTTGCCGGGTTTCTGCTGCTCGGTACACGTCAAGGTGTGTTCTATGAACTGGCGCCGGATGTAGATCGCCATACTGCTGGCCTGGCGCAAGAAGGCCTGCGCGTCCTCGCGGCTCATCCGATAATCTTTCACCAAGCCATCGATACCGTTTTCCACCAAAGGAAAAATCGAACCGCCTTTCGTCAGGTAGGTATGCAGGGCCGGGTATTTTTTGCGGCGCGTGCGCGTAGCGAAGAGTCGCTCGTAGAGTTCTTCGGCTGGACGCAAGCGGGTGTTGGCCATGGCGGGTTTCCTGAGGCGAAAACAGTCCTGAATGGCCCGACACAGTTGTCTGGCCATTCGTTTGCAAGGTTAGATTTGGCGCTAAAGGGCGGTAGTCGTCTACTGTCAGAAATGACAGTCAGGGTGACCACTTATCGGGAATATCCGATGATTTGCCCTCTGAAGGCACAGGGCCAACTTCGAATCGATGGCTCGTGACTTTGTCGGAAACTGTCGCACCGTCCTGATCCTTGGTGAGGGTTTGCTGAATCACGCTCCAGTTGCCGCCCGGCGAAAGAGCAATGCGTGCCACCCCTTGCCAGCCTGTCGCAGTGGTTACGCGCAAACCCGATGCCTGGATGACGTCCGGGTTGTACCAGCTGCAGATCTGAGCTTCACCGTCTTGGCCCGTGCCTGCGAAAGGCACCGGATTGGTAACCGCCTCTCCCTCGGCAGGAGACTGGATGGTGGGCTCGAATATACCGGCCAGCACCGAGCGAGGCGCAGATGCAGCGGACTCGAAATCCCCCTCCGAGGAAGTGGCCACGAATGAGACCGCCGGTCCCGCGCGAAGGATTTCCACTGGTATCGACCATGTGCGGTCTTCAGCCACGAGCGCCTCACCCAACGCCGGGCCTGTGCCAGGGCCGAGTTTTACCTTGACCTTGTCACCCCACACGCCGAAGCCCGAGACCATCGTGTGTCTGCCAGCGTGGTCGCCTGCAGCAGGCGTTTCCACAATCGGCGAATGCGGTACTACCTTGTAGGAGCGCGGCTGCGTGTCTCTGGATATCTGACTCTGGAAGTACTGTCTGGCCCGGATGGTTTTATCGCCAACGGGCATGGTCGCTTCGGCTTGCCATCGGCCGTTGCCTCCAATCCGTACCTTTTCGAGAAAAGGCGTAGTCGCGCTTTCCAGAAAAACATCGACATACCCAAACGGTTCGCCCGTGCCCCTGATCGTCGAGGTTCGTGTCAGAGTACCGGCTTCCGCCGGTTCAGCGATCTCGGGTTGTAACAGCACCACATGGAATACGCGCGAATCAGAGTGCGCCGACTCCCGGTCATCGATAACTTGTTTGGCGCGAACCACCCAACGACCAAACGTCATTCGCACAGTAATTTCCCACGGACCATCGGCATCCAGTTTTACAGAATCCAAAGTGCCACCGTTCACGTAGTCCCACACAGACACCGTGGCGCCTTTCATACCGTCCGTTCCTTTGAAGGTCACATCACCATGACCAATCTCGGAATCTTGCGCGGGATGGGTAATAACCACCGCCACCATTGGCCTCTGTTGCTTGAACGGTCGACGTGCCTCAGGGGATGTCTGCTGGGCGGCGATTTGGGTTGCAATGACGGTGTGCTCAATATCCGGGGTGAATGGCAGCGTTCGCTGGAACGACCATTTCGTGCCGGTCACCACTGCAGGATATGAAGTGGCACTGCCGCTGAACACCAGGTTGACCTGGGCGTTCAGCTCGCAGGTGCCGGTGAACGTCGGTGACAGGCCGTCCGGCGAAACGCTGTCAATGCCAGGCGCGATCGGTGGAATGCGGACTTTGTTTTCGACGGATGCCGATTTTTGGATACCAATAAATTGGTGCACATAAATGGTCCGATCCAATGTCGGCCCCCATGACACATAGGCTTTGGTGAACCATGTGTTATCGCTCCTTACCGGTGCATCCGGGGCAATTTTCGTCAGTTTGTCGGAGTCCAGCACCGACACCGTTGCGCCCAAAAGCCCATTGCCTGAAATGGTCGTTTGATACTCCGCAGTGGATTTCACGTCGGATGGAGGTGGAAACAGATAAGTGGCTTCAAACTCAATTGGCGCCGACTCGATCCAGGCCCCCGCATTGTTGGAAACCTTCTGGATCGCACGCATCTTGTAGAGGCCATCGGGCCAGTTCGTTGCGCTGGTTGCCCACTTGCCGCTTACGACCTTTGCCTCCCCCGGTGCTGCCCCTCCCGGACCACTGACCACCGTTATCGCGACCGTGGCACCTTCATGACCGTCACCGTCAAACTTCACGGTGATTGCATCTGGAACAGTGACGTTGACTTTGGTCAATGCGGGAGGGCGGATGTCGAAGAATCGGGGCAGGCTGATTCCGGGTGGATAATTATTCAATATCTGCTTGGCCACGAGTGAAAGTCGTCCTGGGTCAACATTCACTTCAACACTCCAGTTATCTCCTGTGACCGCCGCTTCACCGACTTTAGTCTCCGTCAAGTCGATGAACACCTGCATGGTAGATGCCGACACACCATTTTTTCCTGAAACTCTGAATTTTTGGTCTTGGACAGTTCCCGCTAAAGGCAAAGTAATCTCGGGAGTCTTATTGTTTGGAGCCAATACATATGTGACTCGGTGGGGAACATGAGATCCACCCAGGCCGTCGTGAACAGCTTCGATGATGAATGATGTGCCCGAGGTAGGAGCGATGATCTGCATTTCCCAGTAGCCTCTCGCACCAGGAATGCGAGTGCCCAAAATGAGCCCAGTAGAAACATTTGTTACCGTAACAGTAGACCCCGTTATACCTTGGCCCGTTATGGTAAAAGGTTGCCCCTGAGGAAGAACTGTTCCGCCAGCGGGGAAACCAATGAACGATCGACAGTTCTTTTCCCAGGTAACACTCTTCGACACTCTTAGCATCGGATTACGGATCATGGCGGCAAATATTATGGTCGGATAAGGCAAGCTCGTAAGGTCGTCTTCTACTTGCCAATAACCATTAGCGTCTCTGGGCGGATACAACGTTTGGTTTACTTCAACTACAACCTCTTCGGAAGGATTTTGCGGAACCGCCCGTCCTCGGACAATGACTTTACTGCCCAATAAGGCATTATCAGGCGGAAAATCAATTTGCAGTATCTGGGCCTTTTCGCCATCCAATTGTGCCGGGAATGACTTATCCGTTCTCGGATCGATGGCGTCACCAACACCACTTTCAGACTTATCCATCATCCACTCCTCAGCGGGCCATATTGCTAACTGCGAGACTTGAAACCATTGAACGCCGATAGCGTTCATTGCCACACCTGACAGTTCTGACAGTCCCGACAAACGGTAACCTTTCCCACAGCGCAGCCCGGCAGCGTCCTGCAAGTCGTAACAGCGGGCTACGACGCCTTGTGCCATTGCCTACAAATCCCTCAGAATCCGCCGGCTTGTGCGCCTTGGCGTTGCCCCGTAACTTGATCCGTGTCGCTGCCAATCAGCGGCCGGGTTTAGTCGCCCGGGTCATGTGTACTGCGCATAAGCGTCATCCAGTCGGGTATTCCCTATCCCCGCACTCGATGGTGGCTGTTCGCAGGGCGCCCTCGGGCGCGCCGGTTTCGTACACTCCCGGTCGACTAACCTGCTTACAGCCACCACCCTAATTCGTTTAGTCGCGACTCAGGTGGTAGCACTAACGAAGAGTGTGCGAATACATGAAAAAGCCAGTTCCAAATCCCCCTTCGGACAACGATCCAAAGGACCCGACCGATCAACCCGATCCGGTCTCCCCCTACGCTTCAATCGATTCAAAAAAGCTCCACGACGCAGCCCACAAGGCTCTCGACTTCTACCTCAATCCCAAGGCCGAAAAACCGCGCAACTCCGTGGATCGCGGCATGCAGATGTTCAAGGTCGATCCCGACATCAATCCCGAGGCAATCGCTATCCAGACCTATGAAACCTTTTCCTCGGTCAGCATCCTGCTGCTCGACCTGGCCGACAGCCTGGACGACAAGCCGCGGCATCTGGCGATGGCGATCTATCAGTTGAGCGAGATGGGGTTGTTGCTGGCGGAGAGAACGCTGGATAACGAGCGGGCGATTGCTATTGCCTAGCCGTTGAGTAAAGGGTGTCAGTGCTGACGCCTTCGCGGGCAAGCTCGCTCCCACAGGGATCTGCGGCGAACACATCTTTTGTGAACGAAGCCGAAAACTGTGGGAGCGGGCTTGCCCGCGAAAGCAATAGTAAGGTCAGCACAGCTTTCAGGCCGAGGCAGGAAGTGGCTGAAAACTGAAGTACTGCTTCAACGCCTCGACCAGTTGCCCATACTCGGGCGGCGTCCGATACAGGCTGAAGCCGGCGTCGTAATGTCTGGGGGTCGCGTCTTCGTGGCACCACAGGCAGCAGGCGGTGAGGTCAATCACCTGCTGACAATCCTGGCCCAGCGGGATTTTCAGACGCAATTTGAACTCAGCCCCGATCATCATCGGCAACTGGCTGATAAGCATCAGCCCGTCTTCGGAGACGTTGCCCAGAAAGCCGATGGGTTTGTCGGTGACGCTGTTGAACACACGCAGAAAATACGGCAACTGATGCCGTTCGATTCGACGGTCGGTAAACATGAGCGTATCGCCATGCATGGCCCGATGCCCGGGCCGCACTGTGCTTCGGAACGAACCTGACCGTCAGGCCCGCTCTCCCCGCTTCCGGTGTGGCGCTCGCCACGTACTTCTCATGCCAGTCGCAGGTGTTGCGCCGGTACAGATATCGATCTGCACCGGTGTCATTGGACTATAGCCCACGTTATACAGCCGGCCAGCTTTTGTATGACAACTGCCATCAGAAGCGGGTCGGGCGTACCACGGCCGCTGCGCTGCGGGTCGGGTAGTGACCCAGGCTCTGCAGGGTTTCCAGACGCGCGCGGGCGCGGTAGGCATATTCGCTATTGGGGTACGAGGCGATGATGAACTGATAGGTCTGCGCCGCATCGACGAACATTTTCTGCCGCTCAAGGCACTGGCCGCGCATCATCGACACTTCCGGCCACACGTAAGGCCGGGCGCGGCTGGCGCGTTCGACCTTGGACAGCTCGAGCATCACCTGCTCGCAGTTGCCGCGGTCATAGGCGCTGTAAGCGTTGTTCAAATGATGGTTCATCGACCAACGGGTGCAGCCCGAAGCAGCGAGGACGCTGAGGGCAAGGGCGGCAATGGGCACGAATCGCATGGGGGTTCTCCTGTCTTGTGCTCTGTATCGACCTCTGGTCGAAAATCTTCAGGCGCGTTTGTCCCAAAGTTGCCGTGTTCAATAAAGAAAACAATAAGTAGTGCAAACGAACAATGACTACACCCAAAGAGCGTAGTAGCCTCTGCGAGCGCTTGAACCTGAGGAGTCTTTGCATGTCCGTCCGTCGTACCAAAATCGTCGCTACCCTTGGCCCGGCCAGTAACTCGCCGGAAGTTCTCGAACAGCTGATTCTGGCTGGCCTGGACGTCGCCCGTCTGAACTTCTCCCACGGCACCCCCGACGAGCACAAGGCTCGCGCGAAGCTGGTGCGTGACCTCGCTGCCAAGCACGGCCGCTTCGTCGCCCTGCTGGGTGACCTGCAAGGCCCGAAAATCCGTATCGCCAAATTCGCCAACAAGCGCATCGAGCTGAAGATCGGTGACAAGTTCACCTTCTCCACCAGCCATCCGCTGACCGAAGGCAACCAGCAGGTTGTCGGCATCGACTACCCGGACCTGGTCAAGGACTGCGGCGTGGGCGACGAACTGCTGCTCGACGACGGCCGCGTGGTGATGCGCGTTGAAACCGCCACCGCGACCGAGCTGAACTGCGTCGTGACCATCGGCGGCCCGCTGTCTGACCACAAAGGCATCAACCGTCGCGGTGGCGGCCTGACCGCTCCGGCCCTGACTGAAAAAGACAAGGCCGACATCAAGCTCGCCGCTGAAATGGAAGTCGACTACCTCGCCGTGTCCTTCCCGCGTGACGCTGCCGACATGAACTACGCCCGTCAACTGCGCGACGAAGCCGGCGGCACCGCCTGGCTGGTGGCGAAGATCGAACGCGCCGAAGCCGTGGCCGATGACGAAACCCTCGACGGTCTGATCAAGGCTTCCGACGCTGTAATGGTTGCCCGTGGCGACCTGGGCGTGGAAATCGGCGACGCCGAGCTTGTGGGCATCCAGAAGAAAATCATTCTGCACGCACGCCGCCACAACAAAGCGGTGATCGTTGCGACCCAGATGATGGAGTCGATGATCCAGAACCCGATGCCGACCCGCGCCGAAGTGTCCGACGTGGCCAACGCCGTGCTCGACTACACCGACGCCGTGATGCTGTCTGCCGAATCCGCCGCTGGCCAGTATCCGCTGGAAGCCGTGCAGGCGATGGCGCGCATCTGCGTCGGCGCTGAAAAGCACCCGACCAGCAAGACCTCCAGCCACCGTATCGGCAAGGAATTCGAGCGCTGCGACGAGAGCATTGCGCTGGCGACCATGTACACCGCCAACCACTTCCCGGGCGTCAAGGCGATCATCGCGCTGACCGAAAGCGGCTACACCCCGCTGATCATGTCGCGTATCCGTTCGTCGGTGCCGATCTACTGCTTCACCCCGCACCGCGAAGCCCAGGCCCGCGCGGCGATGTTCCGTGGCGTGTACACCGTTCCGTTCGACCCGGCTTCGCTGGCCCCGAACGAAGTCAGCCAGAAAGCCATCGACGAGCTGGTCAAGCGCGGCGTGGTGGAGAAAGGCGACTGGGTCATCCTGACCAAGGGCGACAGCTACCACACCACCGGCGGCACCAACGGCATGAAGATCCTGCACGTGGGCGACCCGCAGGTCTGAGTGACCGGTTGCTGAAAACGCAAAGCCCCGCCATGTGAATGGCGGGGCTTTTTGCTTTTGGTGATGTTCGATTTGATCGTACCCACGCTCCGCGTGGGAATGCAGCCCGGGACGCTCCGCGTCCCATGCCGAAGCGGACGCAGAGCGTCCATTGAGGCGTTCCCACTCAGAGCGTGGGAACGATCAGTGCTCGGAGTGCGAGCGCGATAGGTGCGCGGCGGCAGTCGGCAGTCGGCAGTCGGCAGTCGGCAGTCGGCAGTCGGCAAAGATTTCAATGCCGTTTGATGAACCCGGTCAACGCCGCCAGCGCCTCCGGCGATCTCAGCCGTTGGGTAAACAGCGCCCCCTCCTCCTCGATCACCTTGCGAATCAACTCGCGATCCGGCGCACGCATCAACTGCTTGCTGATCCGCACCGCTTCGGCCGGCAGCTCATCAAACCGCAACGCCATCTCCCGCGCCTTGGCCAACGCGGCTTCGCCACTGCCCAACGCTTCGGTCGCGATCCCCCATTGCGCCGCCTGCTCACCGGTAAAACCCTCACCGAGCAGCAACAGCTCGGACGCTTTGGCCTGCCCGAGCAATCGCGGCAGGATCAGGCTGGAACCGAACTCCGGGCACAACCCGAGATTGACGAACGGCATGCGCAACCGCGCATCCCGCGCCACGTACACCAGATCGCAATGCAACAACAACGTGGTGCCAATGCCCACCGCCGCCCCGGCCACGGCGGCGATCACCGGTTTGCGGCATTCGAGGAGTTCGAGCATGAAATGAAACACCGGGCTGTCGAGGTCGCTCGGCGGTTGCTGGATGAAGTCGGCGATGTCGTTGCCGGCAGTGAAGCACTCGGCGCTGCCGGTGATCAGCACGGCGTTGATTTCGGGGTCGTGATTGGCTTGCTTGAGCGCTTCGGCCAACTGGCTGTACATGGCGCGGGTCAGGGCGTTTTTCTTGTCCGGGCGGTTGAGGCGCAGGGTCAGCAAGCCGCGTTCGCGGTGCAGCAGGATGGCTTCGGGCATGGCAGGTCTCGCGTCTGAGAATTCAGCGCTCAACCACGGCTCAGGAAGACATCGGCCAGCAGTTGATTGCGCGGCAGTCCGGCCAGGAACAGACGCTTGGCAAACGCGTCGACGCTGGCAGTCGAGCCGCAGACTAAAGCCAGGGTTTGTCGGGAGACAAGGCGCAGTTGCGCCAAAGCGCCCGGCAACTCGGCCGCCGTCCAGCATTCGACGCTGAGGTTTTCCCGCTGCGCGGCCAGTGCCTCAAGGGGTTTGACCAAGTAATGCCCGTCGGCATCATGGGCCAGGTGAATGACACGAATGGCGCCCCGATGATCGTGACGCAAGGCTTCGCGCAACACCCCGAACAACGGGCCGAGCCCGGTGCCGGCGGCCAATAGCCACAGCGGCCGGTCGTGCCAGTCCGGGTCGTAATGCAGCGCACCGCCGCGCAGTTCGCCGAGGCGGATCGGGTCGCCGATCTGCAAGCGGCGCGCGGCATCGCTGAATTCGCCGGGCTCGCGGCAATCAAGGTGAAACTCAAGAAAGCGGTCTTCCTCCGGCAGGCTCGCCAGCGAATACGGCCGCGCAATGTGGCCGGCCCACAGCACCAGATGCTGGCCAGCGCTGTAGCGCAACGGCCGCTGGGGCGTCAGACGCAAGCGCAAGACATCGGCACCGAGCCAGTCCAGCGCTTCGACCGTGGCCGGGCGACCATCGGTGACGGGATCGAAGGTGTGCACCTGCAAATCTTCGATCACCTGGCACTGACAAGCCAGCCGCCAGCCCTGATCACGCTGTTCGGCACTCAAGGCATCGGGACGACTGTCGGCGGGCAAACCCTGCACGCATTGCACCAGGCACGCGTGGCAACTGCCGGCGCGGCAGCTATAAGGTACCGCCACACCATTCTGATTGAGGGCATCAAGCAGGTTGCTGCCCGCCGCCACCGACCACTGTCGTTCACCAACCCGCAGTTCAGGCATCGACGTTCTCCCACGCCGCCGCGCAGCGGTTACGCCCGTCACGTTTGGCCCGGTACAGCGCCTGATCGGCGCGTTGCAAGGCGTCGTCCAGATCATCGCCCAGTTCCAGCAGGGTCATGCCTGCCGACAGGCTCAGGTTTTTCACATTCAGGCCCACCAGTTCAACGTCGGTGAAGGCGATGCGCAGCCGTTCGCAGCAAGCGGTCAGGCGCTCGGCGTTGCAATCGGGCAGCAGCACCACGAATTCTTCACCACCATAACGCGCCAGCACATCGCCGTCGCGCAGACAGGCACCGGCCACCCCGGCGAACGCTTGCAGCACCTGATCGCCGGCGGCGTGGCCATGCAGGTCGTTGATACGTTTGAAGTGGTCGAGGTCGATCAGCGCCAGACCGTGCACTACGTCGGCTTCCATCGCATTCAGCTCGCGGGTGGCCAGGCGCAGAAAATGCCGGCGGTTGAACAGCCCGGTCAGTTCATCGGTGGCCACCAGGTCTTCGAGCTGACGCATCATCCCGCGCAGGGTGTCCTGATGCGCCTGCAAGGCGAACCGGCGCTGGCGCATGCGTTGCCGTGAGGTCTGGACGAAACGTGCATAGATCACCAGCCACACCAGCACGATCAGCAGGATGCACACCTGCAACGCCGCCAGTGCCGGATCGGGCAGTTTGAAGTGGTAAGCGTCCCACAAGGTAATGGCGCAGAAACTGAAGAACACCAGCATCGCGCAGCGCACAAACGCCCGGCGCGACAGATGGAAAAGGCCGAACAGCAGGATCAATACGTAAAAGACCAGGAACTCGCCCCGGGCCTCATCCAGATGCGCGATCAGCCACGTTTGCCAGCCGAGACCGAGCAGAACCTGAGCCTCGGTCAGGCTCGGATCGGCGAAACGCAGGTTCAGGCCGGAAAAAAACAGGGCGAACAAAGCCGCCTGGCTGATCACCACCAGCGCGCTGCCAACGGCGACGCCGGTCAGCGAATCGTCGTAGTGACCGGTGAAATACGCCAGCCACAGCAGCAGCAAAGCCAATCCATAGGTGGCTGCAGCGAGGGCGAAGCGTTTGAGCAAAAGACGTTGAATGGCGTTATGGGTCAATCGTTGACTCACCGTGCGATAAGAGGCTGACCGAGTGTCCTACTCTACAGACCGGCTGCCACTTTAGTGGCCCGGTCGATAAATGACCATTGATTTTCGGGCCGGGTATTTGGCGTCAAAAACCTGCAGCCATGCGACCAACGAATGACTCCCGGCAGATGTGCCCGCCACCGAGGCGCGGTATACTGCCGCGCCTTTTTAGCGTCGCGCCAGCAGCCCCGGCGTGCCTTGAAAGGTGTCTGCGACCGACCGATGCACCCAAGCCGCAGGCACCTTATTGAATGTTCCCGTCTTTTAGAGGAGCGCGACTCATGACCGTGATCAAGCAAGACGACCTGATTCAGAGCGTTGCCGACGCCCTGCAGTTCATTTCCTACTACCACCCCGTGGACTTCATCCAGGCGATGCACGAAGCCTACCTGCGCGAAGAATCGCCAGCGGCCCGTGACTCGATGGCGCAGATCCTGATCAACTCGCGCATGTGCGCCACCGGCCACCGGCCGATCTGCCAGGACACCGGCATCGTGACCGTGTTCGTGCGTGTGGGCATGGACGTGCGTTGGGATGGCGCGACCATGAGCCTGGACGACATGATCAACGAAGGCGTGCGCCGCGCCTACAACCTGCCGGAAAACGTCCTGCGTGCCTCGATCCTGGCCGACCCGGCGGGCGCTCGCAAGAACACCAAGGACAACACCCCGGCGGTCATCCACTACTCCATCGTTCCGGGTAATACCGTGGAAGTGGACGTGGCGGCCAAGGGCGGCGGCTCCGAGAACAAGTCGAAAATGGCCATGCTCAACCCGTCCGACTCGATCGTCGACTGGGTACTCAAGACCGTTCCGACCATGGGCGCCGGCTGGTGCCCACCGGGCATGCTGGGCATCGGCATCGGCGGCACCGCCGAGAAAGCCGCTGTGATGGCCAAGGAAGTGTTGATGGAATCCATCGACATTCACGAGCTCAAGGCTCGTGGCCCACAGAACCGCATCGAAGAAATGCGTCTGGAGCTGTTCGAGAAGGTCAACCAGCTGGGCATCGGCGCCCAGGGCCTCGGTGGCCTGACCACCGTGCTCGACGTGAAGATCATGGACTACCCGACTCACGCCGCCTCCTTGCCGGTGTGCATGATCCCGAACTGCGCCGCTACCCGTCACGCGCACTTCGTGCTCGACGGCACAGGCCCGGCTTCGCTGGAAGCGCCACCGCTGGACGCCTACCCGGAAATCGTCTGGGAAGCCGGCCCGTCGGCCCGTCGCGTCAACCTTGACACCCTGACCCCGGAAGACGTGCAGAGCTGGAAGCCGGGCGAAACCGTCCTGCTCAACGGCAAGATGCTCACCGGTCGCGACGCTGCGCACAAGCGCATGGTCGAGATGCTGAACAAGGGCGAAACCCTGCCGGTAGACCTCAAGGGTCGCTTCATCTACTACGTCGGCCCGGTTGATCCGGTCGGTGACGAAGTGGTTGGCCCGGCTGGCCCGACCACCGCCACGCGGATGGACAAATTCACCCGTCAGATCCTCGAGCAGACTGGCCTGTTGGGCATGATCGGCAAGTCCGAGCGCGGCCCGACCGCCATCGACGCGATCAAGGACAACAAGGCCGTTTACCTGATGGCCGTCGGCGGTGCCGCTTACCTGGTGGCGCAAGCGATCAAGAAGTCCAAGGTTCTGGCGTTCGCCGAGCTGGGCATGGAAGCGATCTACGAGTTCGAGGTCAAGGACATGCCGGTCACCGTTGCGGTGGACAGCAAAGGTGAATCGGTACACATCACCGGTCCTGCGATCTGGCAACAGAAGATCAGCGAAAGCCTGGCGGTGGAAGTGCAGTAAGCGCTTCATCCGTCAATAAAAAGGCCGGGCGGTCAGCAATGACATCCCGGCCTTTTTTTCGCCTGCCATAAAGTGAAGGATAAAACACCTGTCAAATCTGACAGGTGTCGGATTAAAGGCGCTCTGTTAGCGTGCAATCTCGGCATTCACCGGTTGCGTTGCCATGGCTCTAGATGCAGATGCGCTTGTCACCCCGCCTTCCATCGCCAAGACAGCGTCCATTGCCACGGGTGGACGCACCTGGGGGGAAATGGGTGTAACCGGCCAGCGCGCATATTCATTGCCGGTGCCGTTCCTGAATGCACGCACGTTCAATCCCGAGTTGCATCTGGTCTACGACGGCAACTCGGGCAACGGCAAATGTGGCCTCGGCTGGGATTTCACTCCGGGCGCGATCTCGCGCAAGACCAGCAAGGGCGTACCGAAATACGAAGCCGATGACGTTATGCAAGCTGACGGCACCGACCTGCGACCTGAGCAGACGACTCGCGGCAAGATCAAGGTTACCCGGCGTACACGGGGCAAAGGCCGGCGAGCCAAAACGTTTTCGGTCGTGCGCTACCTCCCGCGTCTGGAAAGCACGTTCGACCTCTACGAACTCTGGACTCCTGCCGACGGCAACCCCTTCTGGATCGTTTTGCGCGCCGACGGTTCGCAACATTGCTACGGCAACAGCCTGCAGTCATGCATCTTCGACCCGGCCGATCCGACCCACATTGCTGTGTGGTTACTGGTGGAAGTCCGGAACCCTGTGGGCGAGAACATCTTTTACGAATACAAGGCCGATGACAAAGTCGCCGACACCCGTTTTGATTACCAGGCGCAGCGCTATCTGCGGCAGGTCTGTTATTGCAACAAGACCGCCAGCACTGATCTGTACTGCCTCGATCACACACAACCAGAGCTGCTGGACTGGCTGTTCCAACTGATCGTTGACTACGGCGAACGCGTCGCCGGTTATGACGATGTTCCCCCTTACGCAGCCGCCAACGAAAACGCGTGGCCGCCTCGCCCCGACCCGTTTCGCATGCATCGCTTCGGTTTTGAATTCGGAACCCGACGCCGTTGCAGACAATTCCTGCTGTACAACAACGTTGGCTCCGACAAGGTGCTGGTCAATCGTCTGCTGCTGGAGTACGAGGAAACAGCACACCGCTACAGTCAGCTGAAAGCGGCGCACTACATGAGTTATGACGCGGCCGGGAGGATCAAGCACTCTCCTCCGCTCGAGTATTTCTATCAGGACCTCGTACTCAACACCCTGCCCCAGGCTTTTTTACCGCTTGATCACATGCCCGGCCTCAACGACGGCCAGCCATACCACTGCGTCGATCTGTATGGCGAAGGCCTGCCCGGATTTCTCTGCCAGTACGACAACGCCTGGTACTACCGCGAACCCTTGCGCGGTACACCCGGTACAGACGAAGTCATCTACGGCCCCTGGACCTTGCTGCCGCTGATCCCTAACACCGACAGCAGCAAACCGGTGGTGCAGATCCTCACCGACCTCACGGGCGACGGACGTCTGGACTGGGTCGTCGCCAAACCCGGCGGCAGCGGTTATTACACGCTCAATCCGGATGGCACCTGGTCGTTGTTCAAACCATTCAGCCAGTTTCCAGTGGAGTACTTCCATCAAATGGCCCGACTGGGCGACTTGAAAGGCGATGGACTGGACTCCATGGCCCTCATCGGCCCGAACAGCGTGCGGGTGTATGCCAGCCTCAGGGAAAAAGGCTTCGCTCCCGGCCAGGATGTGCTGCATGATCCGGACAGACTACCGCTGTTCAGCGATGCCCGTAGCGAACTGGTGTCATTTAGTGGCATGGGCGCCAGCGGTATGGAGCTGTGCCGGATCCGCCACGATGAAATCCGTTGCTGGATCAGTCTCGGGCATGGTCGGTTTGCAGAGGGTTTCAAGCTGGACGGTTTGCCATTCACCTATGACGAGTTCGATGCCGACCAGGTGCGCATCGCCGATCTCGACGGCTCTGGTGCCCCGGCCTTCATTTACCTGTCTTCGGACTACTTCGAAATCTGGTTCAACCAGGGTGGCAATGGCTTGGCCTCGACACCCGTGCGTGTGCCATGGCCCACCGGCATTCGCTACGACAACCTCTGCCAGGTGACCTTCGCCGACCTGCGAGGCATTGGCTGCGCCAGCCTGCTGTTCACCAAACCTCACATGAAACCGCAGCACTGGGTGTATCACTTCGTCAGTGAACGGCCCTACTTGCTCACCGGTTGCAACAACAACATGGGCTATGGCGCCACCCTGAACCATCGCAGCAGTGCGCAATGCTGGCTGGATGAGAAACGTCTGGAACTGAGGGCGCGTCGACGTCCGGTCTGTCTTCTGCCCTTTCCCCAGATGGTGCTTCACTGGTTGCGCCAGGACGATGAAATCACCGGCAATTACCTGATGCAGTTCCACGAATATTTCGAGGGTTACTACGACGGTTACGAACGCGAGTTTCGCGGTTTCGGCAAAGTCTGTCAGACCGACAGTGAGCTGGAACCGGGCAAGGCCGAAAGTGGCCACACGGCGCCGATGCGGGTGACGCACTGGTTTCATACCGGGAGAAGCATCGATCTCGTCCTGAAAGGCATCTGCGAACTCGACGACGAAATCACGCCGCTGGGGCCCACGGTTATTTCAACGTTCGACGCCAAACGCCAGCAGGAGCAAATTCGCAAGCGGCGCAAGACGGACAATGATCTGGAAATCGCCGACGCCCTGGCCGGTCGTCTGCTGCGCACCGAAGTCTGCCAGGCAGACGACCCCGCCCCGGCACGCCTGTTCTCCCTGAGCGAATTTCGCTATCGGGTACGAGTGGTCAAAGAAAATCCATCCAGCCTGCTGGTGCTGGAACTGGAAAGCCGCAGCCATCAATACGAACGCTTCATGGACGACCCTAACTGTCAGCATGTGGTCAATCTAGCGTGGAACGAGTTCGGCCATCTGACTCACAGTCTGAAAGTCGCCTGCGCACGCCGTCGTACCGAAACCGACGAACCGCCCCTTGATCAAGAGGATCAGCGGCTTGCCTGGTTGGACAGCCACGACGAGCAACAGCGGTACTTCTATCTGGCAGAGTCCCTTGCCGAGCACACGCACCTGATCACTGGCGGCCATTGGCTGCTCGGCTTGCCCTGGCGCCAGCGCGGCAATGCGCTGATGCTGCCCAAGGGAACACTGCCGGACGGATTGACGGCGGGCGCAATCAGTTTCGAAAACCTCGACCGGCACAAAGACAGCGCGCAATGGACTGCGTCACGCGAACTGACTTCGCTCTCGCAGCAAACCTATCTGGAGGCGGCCGGCAAGATTCTGTATCCGCCGTTGGCAGGGCCAACCGAACAGGCTGTGTTCGACAAGAAGGCACTGGCGGCCTACGACGATGTCCCGATTGTCATTCGGGACGAGTTGGCAAAAATCGGCTATGCCCCGATGAAGCTGTTCTTCCCGGAGGATCCGGCACAGGACCTGCTGAAAAACCTGTGGTCGGCACAGAGCGGTTTTTTCACCTACGACGATGCCAGCGGTTTTTACCACCCCATTGCCGTGCAGCAGACCACCAGCCATGGCGTGACGCACATCACCTGGGACGCGGTCCATCTGCTGACCATTGCCATCACTTTGCCGGACGGCTGCATCACGACAATGGTCTACGACATGCACACCCTGCTCCCAAAGAGTGTCACGGACCCCAACGAGAATATTCAGGAAGCGCTGTACGAAGCGGGTGGTCACCCCATTGCACACAGTTTTCATGGCACAGAAGAGGGACTGCCGGCCGGTTTCGAACGACTGTCCGTTTATCCGCCACAGTCTGATCTGAGCGTCGAGTTCGCCCTTGCCAATCCAAAAACCGTGCTGGCATCTGCCGCCAGCGTGGTGCGCACAGAGCTGTTCAGCTGGATGCCGTTGCTCCCGCTCAAAATGATGCGTCTCAAAAGAAAGCAATGGATTGCCAACGGCCTGATCCTGCCCGGCGGCCGCATACGCGCCTCGGCACTGCGCTGGCTGAACCAGCAAAAAAAATGCACCGCCAGTGAACAGACCCTGCTCAAGATCATCCGCACCGCCCTCAGACAACCAGTGCACAGCCTGAGCCTGGTTGCCGACCGCTATCACACCGACTCGCTGCAACAGATTCAGATGAGGATCAGCTACGTCGACGGCTTTGGCCGCGAGTTGCAAAGCAAACAGCTCGTCCCGCCGGGCCAAGCCTTAGTCGCCAAAGCCGAGGACGACCTCACGACCGGCGCCGATGGCAAACCGATCGAACTGCCAGCCCTTCAGCGCTGGCGGGTGCAGAGTCGCGTGGAATACAACCACAAGGGTGAAACCATCCGGGTCTACCGCGCTTACTTCCTCAATACCCATCGCTGCATCAATGACAGTGCGATGCGTGAGCACGGCTACCACGACCGGATGTTCTACGATGCCCTGGGACGGCCGATCCAGACGATCAATGCGCTCGGTCATCTGGCTTTCGACCTTCTGCATCCGTGGTTCAAACTCAGTTACGACTTCAATGACACAGATGACACGCCCCCCTCCAAACCCGCGAGGCTGTCTCTGAAAAAAACTGTCAGACCGGCGAAAAAGCCATCGAAAAAAGTTAAATCATGAACACCCATCTGCACTGGCACACGCCCACTCTGCAGGTTCATGATCCGCGCGCCCTCGGGATCCGCCAGGTCGAATACCTGCGCACGCTGGCAGGTGAAGATGTACGGGCACTCATTACCCACCAGCACTATGACGTTGCCGGTCTTCCCGTGGCGCAGCGCGATCCACGTCTGACCACGCCGAATACAACCAGCATTTTTGCGCTGAACGGTCAGGCGCTAAAAAACTTCAGCGTCGACTCCGGCACGAATGTCACGCTACCGGGACTCGCGGGCGAAACCCTGCAATCCTGGGACGCCAACGGCAATCATCGACTCACGGCTTACGACAATCAGTTGCGCCCGCTGAGCGTTGCAGAAAACAACAGACCTGACGTCGAAACCTTCACCTACGCCAATGCCACAGCCGACCCCGGACACAACCTGCGCGGACAGATGATCGAACGGCGCGACCCGTCCGGCAGCGTCGAGTTTCACAGCATCGGGCTGACGGGCAACGGGCTGTATGAAACCCGTACCTTCCACGATGCCAAAGCCTTTGTCAGCCGCCGCATCTTCAGCCCGCTGGGCGCAGTACTGGCGACCCTCGACGCCGGCGGTCACAGGCAACAAATGACCTGCGACGTTGCCGGGCAGCTCACGCTGGTTCAGCTTCAGCTCAACGGACAGTCCGGTTGGCAACCCGTACTGAAGGCTGCGCAGTACAACGCCGCCGGACAAACTCTCGAGCAACAGGCCGGCAATGGCGTGACCAGCCACTGGCAGTACCACGCCGCCGACGGGCTTCTGCATCGCCACTCCGTACAAAAGGCATCAGATTCGGCGCTTCAGGACTTCGAGTACAAATACGACCGGGTGGGCAACATCACCCACATCCTCGACCACACCTACACACCAAGCTTCTTTCGCAACCAGCAGGTCGATGGCCACCGCACCTTTGATTACGACTCGCTCTATCGGCTGATCCACGCCACCGGCTATACCGACGCCCCGCCTTCGGACCACCTCGGCCGACCGCAACCGACCGATCCCGATGACCGACGCAACTACAGCGAAAGCTACCAGTACGACGACGCCAACAACCTCGTCAAAACCATCCACATGCGCGACGGTGCCAGCCACACCTTCGAGATGTTCATCGACATCAACAGCAACCGTGGCGTGCGCTGGAAACAGGGCGATCCGCCGCCGGACTTCACAAAACTGTTCGACCCCGCCGGCAACCTGCAAGCCCTGCAACCCGGCGTACCGATGAACTGGAACAACCGTAGTGAGCTGGACAAGGTGACCCTCGTCGACCGCAATGGCAGCAGCGCCAACGACGATGAGTATTACCGCTACAGCCAGGGTGAGCGGGTCTACAAACGCCACGACACCCACACCACCAACGTCAACCACTTCCACGAAGTACGCTATTTGCAGGGGCTGGAAATTCGTACCCGAGACAACGGCGAAGAGTTGCACCTGATCACCCTGCCGCTGCCCAGTGGCAACGTGGTGTGCCTGCACTGGAAAGCCGGCAAACCGACGGGCATCACTGCCGATCAGTTGCGCTACACCTTCAGCGATCATCTCGGCTCGGTCGCGCTGGAGCTCGATCAGCAGGCGCAGATGATCAGCCAAGAAGGTTACCTGCCGTTCGGAACCACCGCATGGATGGTGGCGCGGACCCTGATCGAGGTGGATTACCGCTTCATCCGGTATTCGGGCAAGGAAATGGATGTCACCCGCCTGTATTACTACGGCGCCCGTTACTACGCCAACTGGTTGGGACGGTGGGTCAGTGCCGATCGTGCGGGCACTGTGGACGGGCTGAATCTTTACGCTTATGTCTCCAACAACCCGGTTAGCTATGTTGACCCTTCAGGAGGTGCAAAGGCGGAGAGTGTCATCATGCTGTACTCGGGTTTTTTGTCGACGCTGGAAGGCATTGCCGGACAAACGATGGTTCAGATCGACAACGTCATCCATCAAAAGAACATCAAGAGAAATCTGCTGGCGAATACCATCGGCGAGGTGGCCAGTGGTGTATTCGGTTATGAAGCAGGCAACATCGGCGGAGAACAGATCAGCCAGTTCATCCCGGATGTAGAGCATTACGTCTCCAACAGCAAAGTGAACCGTCTGCCTTTTGTCGAGGCGGTGACGGGGGGCAACGTCGGCGGTGATGTGGCGGGTGGCGTGGCAGCGCCAATCACAGGCATGGGGCTGGTCGGCGCACTCATACCGCAGACTTCAAAAATATCCGTGTCCGCGATCGATCAGGCATTGGGAATCCCGGAAGTCGTCAACGACATCCACGGCGACTGGCAGAGCATCAAGGACGAGTTGATCCACCCGGCACTCAATTCGGTGCTCAACCCTGAGTTCGTGATGGGGCGTTTGGTGGGGGCGTGGATATCGATCCTTGGCGGCGCGTTCAATCTGTTTGCCCGGGCCGTGGAGGCCGAAGACATCAAGAACCGTCTCGATCCCGTCAAGATCGGCAAGATCGAGACGATGCTCAGTGAATGGAAAGAGGCCGTGGAACAACGCTCTGCCTGGGCTGAGGCGGGCTTAGACGCACTGGGTACAGATGTCATCTATCCCGCCGATCATATTCCCAACATCACTCACATGACGTCCCGTGAAACGCTCGCGCCGATCACTCGCTCAGGTCTGCGACAACAGACCGCAAAGACGCTGGACTATATCAACCGAATGCAAGCAGGCATGGCCTGGTACAAGGAGATGGGCACTACCGACAATCAATTCCTGACGCGGCAACGCGCTGCACGCCGCTGAACACGTCAGGAGCAGCTCTGTGAGTCAATCCGATAACTGGCACACGCCCACCTTGCAGGTTCATGACCCGCGTGCCCTCGGGATCCGCAAGGTCGAATACCTGCGCACGGTGGCCGGTGAAGACGTGCAGGCGCTCATTACCCGCAAGCAATATGACGTCGCCGGGCGACTGGTGGCCCATCGCGATCCCCGTCTGCCCGCACCGAATACGTTCGCGCTCTTCGCACTCAATGGTCAGGCGCTGAGGACGGCCAGCGTTGACGCCGGCATTGACGTCATCCTGCATGGGCTGGGCGGTCTGCCTGCACAATCCTGGAGCGCGAACGGGAATCACCGAGTCGTGACGTACGATGGCCAGTTGCGCCCGTTGACCATTGAAGAGAACGGCACACCAAACGTCGAAACGATGACGTACGCCGATGTCAACCACAACCCGGGCCACAACCTGCGCGGAAAGTTGGTCGAACGTAGCGACCCGTCCGGCAACGTCGAATTTCACAGCATCGGACTGACGGGCGGCGTGTTGCATGACACTCGCACTTTTCACGATGGTAAAGCCTTTGTCAGCCGCCATACATTCAGCCCGTTAAGCGTGGTGCTGAAGACGATCGATGCCGGCGGTCACACGCAGCGATCACGTTGCGACGTTGCCGGCCAGCTCATTCACACTCAGCTGCAGCTCAACGGCCAACCCGACTTGCATCCTGTGCTCAAGGATGCCCGGTACAACGCCGCCGGACAGATCATCGAGCGACTCGCAGGCAACGGCGTCCTCAGCCGCTGGCTGTACGATCCGGCCATCGGGCGCCTGCACCGGCAGATCGCACAATCAGGCCCGGCGACGGTGCATCAGGATTTCGAATACCGATACGACCGGGTGGGCAACATCATCGCCATCCTCGATCACGCCTTTACGCCCCGCTTTTTCGCCAATCGACACATCACTAATGATCGGACATTCACTTACGATTCGCTGTATCGCCTGCACAGTGCCAGCGGCCATGCCGACGCACCGCCCTCGGACAATCCCGCAAGGCCACAGCCCACGGACCCGAACGATCGACGCCCGTACACCGAAACGTACGCATACGACGACGGCAGCAATCTGATCAAAACCATCCATGTACGCGAAGGCGCCAACCATACCCGCGAGATCTTCGTCGACCCCGCAAGCAACCGGGGGGTGCGCTGGAAACAGGGGGATCCGACACCCGATTTCGATCGGTTGTACAGTCGGGCCGGCAATCTGCTGGCCCTGCAACCGGGCATGCCGTTGCACTGGAACATCCGGGGAGAACTGGAAACTTTAACCCTGGTCGATCGCAACGGCAGCAGTGCCAACGACGAAGAATATTACCGCTACAGCCAGGGCGAGCGGGTCTACAAACGTCACGAGACCCACACGACGACAATGACCCACTTCCATGAAGTCCGTTATCTGCCCGGACTGGAAATCCGCACCCGGGACAATGGTGAAGAATTGCACCGGATCAACCTGGGCGGCGCAGTCTGCCTGCACTGGGTGGCCGGCAAACCGCCGGACATTGCAGCCGATCAGTTGCGTTTCCGGCTGGAGGATCACCTGGGCTCGGCCGTGAAAGAGCTGGATGGACAAGCACGATTGATCAGCGAAGAAACCTATCTGCCGTTCGGTGCCAGCGCGACACTGACTGCGCGCTCCGCCGTCGAAGTCGATTACAAGACCTTGCGCTATTCGGGCAAGGAAATGGATGTCAGCGGCTGTTATTACTACGGCGCCCGATACTACGCGCCGTGGCTGGGGCGCTGGACGGCTGCCGACCCGTCAGGAACCGTCGACGGGCTGAATCTGTATGCGTTCGTGGGCAACAACCCGATCATCCATGTCGACAAAACGGGCAACGCGAAGGCACTTTTTGACGTGGCGAAAGGCTTTATCGGCGTGCTCGACAGAGCAGCAACCGCAGCAGGTCAGTTGCACAACCTGGCGAGCGAATTCGACGGCCTTGTTCCTGAGGACGCCGACATCAATGAACTGCGCGAAAGCATCACCTTTGGCACCTTCATGAAGTCCCGGCACGGGATCAAATCGGCCCTCTACGGTGCGATAAAAGGTGCGGGTGTCGGTGGACTTATAGGCACCGCTGTACCGGGTATTGGCAACCTGATCGGCACTGGCGTGGGCACGCTCGCCGGGGCCATCGTTTTTCCGCTGTTGCGTTACTACTTTTTCAAAAAAAGCCTGAAGGCCGTGCAAACCCTGCGTACCCGGGAAATCGCCGCGACGGTGACAGCTGCCGCCGAGACCACCGCCAGCGCCGTTGAAGGGGCGCAAAACCTGATCAAGGGAGGCAGTGAACTCCTGCAGAGCATCAAGGATGCCACTGACAACCTCAGCGCCTATCCGCAACGCCTTCAGGACATGTTCTATGGACAGCTGGATGACCTGGGGGGCAATCAACAACGCGAAGTCATGAAATTGCTAAAAACCGGGGTCGATCCGTTTGATGCCATTGATCAGGTATTGAACTCCGCGCAACAGCTCAAGGACTCTCCGAGCGAAGCCGACAGCGTAACGGCACGCCTGGCCCAACTGGCACAGCAAGTCAGTGACGAGTCACTGAAAAAACCGATCCCCAAGCCCAGGACAAAAATGCAGCATCGAGTGCAACGCACGACGAGCGAAACGTACGTCTGAGTCGCTTCGACAATACGCCGGACCGGGCGGGCACATGCTATCTTGCCCGCCCGTCCTGCCATCCGTTTGCCCCAGCATGCTGCCGACTTCCCGTACGTTGCGTCTGTCGTTGTACACCCTGCTGATCATTGCCGGCGCCGCCCTCGCCGCGACGCTTGCCATTCGCCACGCCGAGCGCCAGGCGCTGGAAGAAGACGCCGCTCGGGCCAATCAACAGCTGGCGCTGTACGCCAACTCCCTGCACACCCTGATCGACCGTTACCGCGCCCTGCCCGCCGTGCTCGCGCTGGACCCGCAATTGCGTGCGGCGCTGGCAGGTCCCGTGGATGCCGAACAGCAGGCTGCGCTGAATCTGAAGCTGGAAAAGATCAACGGCGCCGCACAATCCTCGACCCTTGAACTGCTCGACCACACCGGCCTCGCGGTGGCGGCCAGCAACTGGCGTCTGCCCAGCAGTTACGTCGGTCACAACTATGGCTTTCGCCCCTATTTCAGCCAGACCCGCACTCAGGGCACCGGGCGTTTCTATGCAGTCGGCGTGACCAGCGGGATTCCCGGTTACTTCCTGTCCAGCGCGGTGCTCGGCGACAACGGCGAGTTCCTCGGGGCGATGGTGGTCAAGCTCGAATTTCCCGAACTCGAACGCGAATGGAGCCAGGGCAGTGACACCCTGCTGGTCAGCGATGCGCGCGGGATCATCTTCATCGCCAACCAGCCCGGCTGGCGCTATCGCCTGCTGCACCCGCTGAGCCCGGCTGATTACCGCGAGATCAAGGCCACCCGCCAATACGACAAACAGTCGCTGGTGCCGCTGACGCATCTGGCGCTGCGCAGCTTCGACGACAACAGTGATCTGCGCCGCGTCGAAGGCCCGCAAGGCACGAGTGATTACTTATGGGAATCGCTGCCGCTGACCGCCGAAGGCTGGACGCTGCATCTGCTGCGGCGCCCGCAAGTGTCCTTCGAGGATCAGCGCAACGCCGGCCTCGCCGCCGCCGGGGTGTGGCTGGCGCTGGTGTTCCTGTTGCTGTTCCTCAACCAGCGCTGGCGTCTGGCGAAGATGCGCCAGCGCAGCCGCGAAGAGCTTGAGCAACTGGTCGAAGAACGCACCCGCGACTTGCGCACCGCCCAGGACGGACTGGTGCAGTCGGCCAAACTGGCGGCACTGGGGCAGATGTCGGCGGCGCTGGCCCACGAAATCAATCAGCCGCTGACCGCCCAGCGCATGCAGCTTGCAACTCTGAGACTGCTGCTCGATCACGGTCGGGTCGATGACGCCTACAAGGCGCTCAAACCGGTGGATGACATGCTCACGCGCATGGCCGCCCTCACCGGCCACCTGAAAACCTTCGCCCGCAAGAGCCCCAGCGGCTTGCGCGAGCGGCTGGATCTGGCGACGGTGGTCGATCAGGCCCTGCAATTGCTCGATGCGCGTCTGCGCGATGAACAGGTCAGTCTGGTGCTGCACCTGACCCGTCCGGCCTGGGTGCGCGGCGATGCGATCCGTCTCGAACAAGTGTTGATCAATCTGCTGCGCAATGCCCTCGATGCGATGCAGGGCAAACCGTGCAAACGTCTGGAAATCCGTCTGGAAACCGACGAGCAATTGTGGCGTCTGAGCGTCATCGACAACGGTGGCGGCATCGCCGAAGAACATCTGGGTCAGGTGTTCGATCCGTTCTTCACCACCAAGCCCGTGGGTGACGGGCTGGGTCTGGGGCTGGCGGTATCGTTCGCCATCGTCCATGAATCCGGCGGACGTCTGTGCGCCGAAAATGGCGACAACGGCGCGGTGTTCAGTCTGACCTTGCCGATCGATCTGGAGGCGCACATCTGATGCTCAATGCGGTGATGGTGGTCGATGACGAAAGCAGCATTCGCAATGCTGTCGAGCAATGGCTGAGCCTGTCCGGGTTCGAGGTGCAGCTGTTCAGCCGCGCCGAGGAATGCCTGGCGGCGCTGCCGAAGCATTTTGCCGGGGTGATTCTCAGCGATGTGCGCATGCCCGGCCTCAGCGGTCTTGAACTGCTGGCCGAAGTGCAGCGCCGGGATGCCGATCTGCCGGTGATTCTGCTGACCGGCCACGGCGATGTGCCGATGGCGGTCGAAGCGATGCGCGACGGCGCCTACGATTTTCTGGAAAAGCCTTTCAGCCCCGAGACCCTGCTCGGCAGCCTGCGCCGGGCGCTGGACAAGCGTCGGCTGGTGCTGGAAAACCGCGCCCTGCACGAACAGGCTGACAACCGCGCCAGACTGGATGCAACGCTGCTCGGTGTGTCCCGTGGCTTGCAGACCTTGCGCCGGCAGGTGCTGGATCTGGCAACGCTGCCGGTCAACGTGTTGATCCGTGGCGAAACCGGCAGCGGCAAGGAACTGGTCGCCCGCTGCCTGCACGACTTCGGCCCGCGCGCCGACAAACCCTTTGTTGCGTTGAACTGCGCGGCGATCCCCGAGCAGCTGTTCGAAGCCGAGTTGTTCGGCCATGAGAGCGGCGCGTTCACTGGGGCTTCCGGCAAGCGCATCGGCAAGCTGGAATACGCCGATGGCGGCACGCTGTTTCTCGACGAAATCGAAAGCATGCCGCTGGCCCAGCAGGTGAAACTGCTACGGGTGTTGCAGGAGCAGAAGCTGGAGCGGCTGGGGTCGAACCAGAGCATCCGGGTGGACTTGCGGATCGTCGCGGCGACCAAACCCGACTTGTTGGATGAAGCGCGGGCCGGGCGTTTTCGCGAAGACCTGGCGTATCGCCTTAACGTCGCCGAGCTGCGATTGCCGCCGTTGCGTGATCGTCGGGAAGACATTCCGCTGTTGTTCGAATCGTTCGCGCAGAGCGCCGCCCAGCGCCTGGGCCGGACGTTTCCACCGCTCAGTGGCGCGCAATTGAGTCATCTGCTGAGTCATGACTGGCCGGGCAATGTGCGGGAGTTGGCGAACGTTGCCGAACGGCAGGTGCTAGGGCTGGATGAACCGGTGCAGGGTATCGATCCGGGTCAGTCGCTGGCGGCGCAGCAAGAGGCGTTTGAAGCACAATGTTTGCGGGCTGCACTGACGCGGCACAAGGGCGATGTGAAAGCCGTGCTGGAAGAACTGCAACTGCCGCGCCGCACCTTCAATGAAAAGATGCAGCGCCATGGTTTGACTCGCGAGATGTTTGTGCAGGGCAGTTGATTTTTGCAGTGCCTGATCGGGCCTCTTCGCGGGCAAGCCCGCTCCCACAGTGGTCGGTAGTGTTCACAGATTCTGTGTTCACAAAAAACCTGTGGGAGCGGGCTTGCCCGCGAAGAGGCCGGCACAGACGACAATGATCTATCCGTCAGGGGTGAGCAATTTTCCGCTCAATACAACTCATACATGAGCGGATTTCCGCTCAATAAACTTCCCCACCCCCTCTAAACCGGCCCTCCCCCCGTTGGCACAGCTCCTGCTATAGCACCCGCAGGCTGCGTTTCGACGCGCTCCACAAAAACAATTAAACGAAGGATCCTTCAATGGATAACTCCAACGCCCTGCCTCTTGGGTCGGCTGCCGTGCCGGCCAAAGAACGAACCACCGCCAGTCGCATCAAGTCGATCTTCAGCGGTTCCGTCGGCAACATGGTCGAGTGGTACGACTGGTACGTCTATGCCGCCTTCTCGCTGTACTTCGCCAAGACCTTCTTCCCCGCCGGCTCCACCACCGCGCAGTTGATGAACACCGCCGCGATCTTCGCCGTGGGCTTTCTGATGCGTCCGATCGGTGGCTGGCTGATGGGCCTGTACGCCGACAAGGTCGGACGTAAAAAGGCGCTGATGGCCTCGGTGTACCTGATGTGCTTCGGCTCCCTGCTGATCGCCCTCAGCCCGAACTACGAAACCATCGGCATCGGCGCGCCGATCCTGCTGGTGTTCGCCCGTCTGCTGCAAGGCCTGTCGGTCGGTGGCGAATACGGCACCTCGGCCACTTACCTGTCGGAAATGGCGACCAAGGAACGTCGCGGCTTCTTCTCCAGCTTCCAGTACGTGACCCTGATCTCGGGCCAGCTCATCGCGCTGGGCGTATTGATCGTGCTGCAACAGATGCTCACCACCGAGCAACTGTACGCATGGGGCTGGCGTATTCCGTTCGCCATCGGCGCGCTGTGCGCAATCGTCGCGCTGTACCTGCGTCGCGGCATGGAAGAAACCGAATCCTTCGTGAAGAAAGAGAAGTCCAAGGAAAGCGCCATGCGCACCTTGATGCGCCATCCGAAGGAATTGTTGACCGTGGTCGGCCTGACCATGGGCGGCACCCTGGCGTTCTACACCTACACCACCTACATGCAGAAATACCTGGTGAACACCGTCGGCATGAGCATCTCCGACTCCACCACCATTTCCGCAGCGACGCTGTTCCTGTTCATGTGCCTGCAACCGATCATCGGCGGCCTGTCCGATAAAATCGGTCGTCGTCCGATCCTGATCGCCTTCGGCGTGCTCGGGACGATCTTCACCGTGCCGATCCTGATGACCCTGCACACCATCCAGACCTGGTGGGGCGCGTTCTTCCTGATCATGGCGGCGCTGATCATCGTCAGCGGCTACACCTCGATCAACGCCGTGGTGAAAGCCGAGCTGTTCCCGACCGAAATCCGCGCCCTGGGCGTCGGCCTGCCGTACGCACTGACCGTGTCGATCTTCGGCGGCACCGCCGAATACATCGCGCTGTGGTTCAAGAGCATCGGCATGGAAACCGGTTACTACTGGTACGTGACCGCGTGCATCGCGGTGTCTCTGCTGGTGTACATCACCATGAAAGACACCCAGAAACATTCGCGGATCGTCACTGACTGACCGGATTCATTCAGCCACTGCAACGGTGGCTGTGATGGCCTCATCGCGAGCAAGCTCGCTCCCACATTGGATCGGCATTCAACTGACCCTGTGGGAGATTCTATGGTTGAGGGGCAACCCTCAACTTGCTTTCGGCTGGTATTCGCTCTGCCCCTTTAGTAGTGCGAATACGACCCGAGCAAGTTTA